>CAXTNX010000014.1:0-25207 GCA_964245815.1 uncultured Sphingomonadaceae bacterium
CGATGATGCTCATCCGGCGCCTTGCTCGTTACGCATGAGATTCGAGACGGACACTAAACCAGCGCAGCGGTATCTGGGGTGCTAATATCAGTCGCGGCTCCAGCCATCGCTCGCGTTTCTTCCATCGCAGTAAGTTACCCGAGGGTTACCCGAACCCAATCGGGTAATTCAGGCCCAGGGTCACAAGACCATGGCCAGCCGGAAACCAGGGCGCGGCGTGAAAGAAAAGCCAAGTCGCCCAAGCCCTTGGCCCCCGGCTAATTCGGTTTTTGCATCTATGACCTTGGTGGTCGTCTGGAGCGGGCGAAGGGATTCGAACCCTCGACCCCAACCTTGGCAAGGTTGTGCTCTACCCCTGAGCTACGCCCGCTCTGGCGTGTCCGCGCGGGCCCGTGGCCGACGGTGAGCGGCGCTCTTAGCGAAGCGGTCCGGGGCGGGCAAGCCGATTCTCCGCGGGCTTGGCAGCCGGCCCCGGAAGCCCACATAAGGGGGCAGGGACACGGATGGAGACGACCAGGTGGCGACGGTGGGGATGAGCGCGGCGGATCGCGAGGCGGTGGAGGCGTTCCGGCGCGACGTGGTCGAACCCTCGATGACCGAGCTCGTCATCGTCGATTTCTGGGCGGAATGGTGCGGGCCGTGCAAGCAGCTCGGCCCGGTGCTCGAAAAGGTCGCGGCCGCCTATGCCGATAAGGGCGTGCGGCTGGTCAAGATCGATGTCGACAAGGACAAGTTCATCGCCGCGCAGTTCCGCGTCCAGTCGATCCCGACGGTCTATGCGTTGTTCCAGGGTCAGCCGGTCGCCGATCTCACCCAGGCGCGCACCGAAGCCCAGCTCGGGCGGACGCTCGATCAGCTGCTCGCCCAGTTGCCGATCAAGTCCGCCGGTGCCGATCTCGCCGCCGAGATCGCCGACTATGTCGCGATGGCCGAGGAGGTGCTCGCCGCCGGCGATGCGGAGCGCGCATTGTCGATCCTCGATCAGGTCGCCGAGATGGCACCCGAGGATGTCCATGCGATCGCGGCGCGGGCGCGGGCGCTGATCGCGCTCGCCCGGATCGACGACGCCGCGGCGGCGCTCGACGCGCTGCCCGCGGACAAGGCCAGCGACCCCGCGCTCGCCCAAGCCAAAGCCGGAATCGCGCTGGCGCGCGCGGCGGGGCCGGGAGGCGATGTCGCCGCGCTGGAGGCGCGCGTCGCCGCCGCGCCGGACGATCACGAGGCGCGATACGCGCTCGCCGGCGCGCTGATGGCGGCGAACGACCGCGACGGCGCCGCCGACCAGCTGCTCGCCAGCATCGCCGCCGACCGGACCTGGAACGAGGGCGCGGCGCGCGAACGGCTGCTCACCTTGTTCGCCGCGGTCGGTCTCGAGGATCCATGGGTGTCGGCGCAGCGCCGCCGGCTCTCCGCGATCCTGTTTACCTGAGGTGGCGCGGCTCTCCATCTTTCCGCTCGGCGGCGCGATCCTGTTCCCGCGCTCGCACCTGCCGCTGCACGTCTTCGAGCCGCGCTATCGCGCGCTGGTCTCGGACGCGATGGCGCGCGATCGCAGGATCGGCATGATCCAGCCGCGCCCCGGCGAGCAGGGGCCGATGCCGGCCCTGTTCGAGGTCGGCTGCATCGGCCATGTCGTCGACGTCCAGGCGCTCGACGACGGGCGCTTCAACCTGGTGCTCGAAGGGCGGGCGCGCTTCCGGATGCTGCGTGAGCTCGATGTCGCGACGCCGTTCCGCCAGATCGACGCCGATCTCGACGGGTTCGCCGGCGATGTCGACGAGGCCGATCCGCTGCCGCTCGCGCTGCGTTCGGACATCGAGCGCGAAGCGCGGCGCTTCGCCGAGGCGCGGGGCTATGCGATCGACTGGGACGCGGTCGGCCGGCTCGACGACGAGGCGCTGGTCAGCGCCGTCGCCCAGGTCGCGCCGTTCGATGTCGCCGCCAAGCAGGCGCTGCTCGAGGCGCCGCTGCTCCGCGACCGTGCCGATCTCGTCGCGCAGTTCCTGCGCTTCTTCCGGCTCGGCGACGACGAGGACGGAGCCACCCTCCAGTGAGCGCCGGCGGGTGAGGCTGGCGGGCGGCCTTGATCCCGCGCTGGTGCGGATGCTGGTCTGCCCGGCGACGCGCACCCGGCTGCGCTACGACCACGACGCGCGGGAACTCGTCAGCGACGAGGCCGGCCTCGCCTATCCGATCCGCGACGGCGTACCGATCCTGCTGATCGAGGCGGCGCGGCGGGTTTGATTCCAAGCGCCCCACCCCGTTCGGGCTGAGCGAAGTCGAAGCCCTGCACCGGCCCTTCGACTTCGCTCAGGGCGAACGGGCGTGGGATGGTGCGCTCAGATCGCCTGCCCCGCCAGCAGTCGCGGCAGCGTACCCGATTCGCCGCGCGCCTCCGCCATGAACAGGTCCTTGAGCGGTCCGAGCCGCTCGACCGCGCGGATGCCGAAGCGGCGGACCCGGCTCGCGGTCTCGCCCGGCAGGCCGAACAGCCGGGTCAGCGTGTCGGTGGCGACCGCGACGAGCAGCGTGTCGAGCCCGCGCCAGCGCTGGTAGCGCGCGAGCAGCTGCGCGTCGCCAGGATCGAGCCCGAGCCGGACGCCCTCGACCAGCACCTCGGCGAGCGCGGCGGCGTCGCGGAAGCCGAGATTGACGCCCTGGCCGGCGATCGGGTGGATTCCGTGCGCGGCATCGCCGACCAGCGCCAGCCGCTCGGCGACGATCCTGGCCGCATGATGGAAGCCGAGCGGATAGCTCGACAACGGCGCGGCGAGCGACAGCGCGCCGTACATGCCGCCCATCCGCTTGTCCGCCTCCGCCACGAAGGCGCGGGGCGACAGCGACAGCATGCCCGGCGCATCGCGCTCCGCCACCGTCCACACCAGCGCCGAGCGCCGGCCGCCGCGCATCGGCAGCAGCGCGAACGGACCGGCGGGATAGAACAGCTCGTGCGCGACCTGGCCGTGATCGGCCTCGTGATCGATCATGCCGACGATGGCGCGATGATCGTAGTGCCAGCGCGCGACCGGAATGCCCGCCGCCTCGCGCGCCGGCGAGCGGCGGCCCTCGGCGCCGACGAGCAGCGCCGCCGCCAGCGTGCTGCCATCGGCGAGCGTGATGCGGACGCCGGACGCGTCGCGCTCGATCCGCTCGGCCTGCGCGGGCATCAGCAGAGTCACGCCGTCCGACTCCGCCGCCGCCTCGCGCAGGCCGATGCGCAGGTGACGGTTCTCGACCATGCGGCCGAGCGGACCGTCGTTCCGGAGGTCGGGCTGGAACGCGAGCAGTCCGCGCAGGCCGCGCTCGCCGACCTCGATCCGCTCGATCGGGCCGGCATCGCCGGCGAAGCGCGGCGCGATACCGGTCGCCTCGAACATCCGCCACGAACTGCTCGACACCGCGCTCGCGCGCCCGTCGAAACACGTGTCGCGGATCTGCTCGGGCGGCGCGGGATCGATCAGCGCGACGGTGACGCCGCCGCGGGCGAGCGCGACGGCGAGCGCGCAGCCGACCAGCCCCGCGCCGAGAATGACGACGTCGCTGCGCATCGTGCCGCTCATGCGATCCTCCTCTGGCGGCCTCGCGCGCCTCGTGGTGCAGGACCGCCGCGCCGCGCGACTGGGCGACGTGATCGTGTCGCCAGGTCCTTCCAGGCGCCGTCCTAGCGCACGCCGGCGCGCGTCGCCACCGCCGGACAGGCAATTCGATGTCTTGTACTGTTGGAACAATCCGGGTACGTACGAACCAATCAGGTACGGGGGATATCGCTATGGCCACGACGATGCGTGCCCCGGTCTGGCGTGAGCGGCTGACGCAGGCGACCGCGCGCGGCGGCGGGATGGCCTGGGGGGCGGCGCTTGTGGTCGCCGCGCTCGTGCTCGCGCTGGCGCTGGCGAGCTATCATCGTGCCGATGCCGCGCTCAACACCGCGGCGGGCGGCCCGACGCTCAACTGGATGGGTCTGCCCGGGGCCTGGCTCGCCGATCTTGCGCTCACCCTGTTCGGCGCGGTCGGCATCGGGTGGGTGCCGGTCATCCTCGTTCCGGGTGTCCGGATGCTGCGCGGGCGCGATTCGGGGCACTGGATCCGCGCCGCGATCCTCACGATCGTCGCGATGGCGCTGGCCGGGAGCGCGGTCGCGCTGTTCGCCGAGGGCACGTCGCTGACCTTGCCGGCGGGGTGGGGCGGGCTGGTCGGCATGGCCGGCGCGGCAGGCGTGCAGGCGGGTATCGCCCTGCTGGGCGCGCCCGGCTTCACGATGCCGCTGCACTGGGGGGCGCTGGTGCTGCTCGCCGCCGCGGGCGTCGCATTGTGGCTGCGCGCGCTGGGGCTCAGGGCCGACGAGCGCGAATGGCTGGCACGCGCCGGCCGTGCCTCGACCCGGCCGCTGCGGCGCGGCGCCGGGGTGACCGCGCCCGGAGACGAGGACGACGAGCCTGCCGAACCCCGCCCGGCGACGATCGCGCCCGTACGCACCAAGAAGATCGCGCGCGTCCCTGCCAAGGCACCGGTGATCGCGGATCGCAGCCCCGCCGCCGCCAAGCGATCGGACGACAATCGCCAAAGCTCGCTCGACCTGCGCGACGAATACGCGTTGCCGCCGATCGATCTGCTCGCCCCGGTCCCGCAGGTCGCCGGCCAGGTCGTCGACAAGGCCGCGCTCGAGCGCAACGCGCAGTTGCTCGCGACCGTGCTCGAGGACTTCCACGTCAAGGGCGCCATCACCCAGGTCCGGCCCGGCCCGGTCGTCACCATGTACGAGCTCGAACCCGCGCCGGGCATCAAGGCGAGCCGGGTGATCGCGCTCGCCGACGATATCGCGCGCAACATGTCGGCGCTGTCGGCGCGTGTCGCGACGATCCCGGGACGCACCGTGATCGGCATCGAGCTGCCCAACGCCAGGCGCGAATCGGTGATGCTGTCCGAGCTCATCGCCAGCCAGGCGTTCGAGGACGAGAGCGCGCAGCTGCCGATCGTGCTCGGCAAGAACATCTTCGGCGATCCGGTGGTCGCCGATCTCGCGCCGATGCCCCACCTGCTCGTCGCCGGCACGACCGGATCGGGCAAGTCGGTGGGCCTCAACTGCATGATCTGCTCGCTGCTCTACCGGCTGACGCCGCGGCAGTGCAAGATGATCATGATCGATCCCAAGATGCTCGAGCTCAGCATCTACGACGGCATTCCGCACCTGCTCTCCCCGGTCGTCACCGAACCCGCCAAGGCGGTGCGCGCGCTCAAATGGGCGGTCGAGACGATGGAGGAGCGCTACCGGATGATGTCGTCGGTGGGCGTGCGCAGCCTCGCCTCGTTCAACGACAAGGTGCGCGTCGCCAAAGGCAAGGGCCAGCGGCTCGGGCGGCGCGTCCAGACCGGCTACGACGCGGACAGCGGCCATCCGCTCTACGAGGAGGAGGAGCTCGACTTCGAGACGTTGCCTCAGATCGTGGTGATCGTCGACGAGCTCGCCGACCTGATGATGACCGCGGGCAAAGAGGTCGAGTTCCTGATCCAGCGGCTCGCACAGAAGGCGCGCGCGGCGGGCATCCATCTCATCATGGCCACGCAGCGCCCGTCGGTCGACGTCATCACCGGCGTCATCAAGGCCAACCTGCCGACGCGGATCAGCTTCTCGGTGACCAGCAAGATCGATTCGCGCACCATCCTGGGCGAGCAGGGCGCCGAACAGCTGCTCGGCAAGGGCGACATGCTCTACATGCCGGGCGGCAAGCAGGTGGCGCGCGTCCACGGGCCGTTCGTCAGCGACGAGGAGGTGCGCGCGGTCGCCGACCATTGGCGCGGACAGGGTGCCCCCGACTATGTCTCCGCGGTCACCGAGGAGCCCGAGGACGGCAGCTTCGCGATGGACGGCGCGCCGGCGGACGACGATTCGCCCGACGCCGCGCTCTACCGCAAGGCGGTGGAGGTGGTCGCCTCGTCGCAGAAGGCATCGACCAGCTACGTCCAGCGCCAGCTGCGGATCGGCTACAATTCGGCGGCCCGGCTGATCGAGCGGATGGAGAAGGAGGGCAAGGTCGGCAGCCCCGACCATGTCGGCCGCCGCGAGGTGCTGATCGACCGCGACGGACAGCCGGTGTGAGCGGGGCGGGCACGCGCTGCGACTGTGACAGGCTGAATTCATCCGGTCCTCCGTTCGGCCTGAGCGAAGTCGAAGGGGTCAGCCCGCACGGACTTGGACGATTCAAGCCGAACTGACCTTGCTAGAGCACGGTGACTTCGATCATCGACTCACTGTACACCGTTCGTGTCGAGCGAAGTCGAGACGCGGTTCCAGGAGCAGGTGTCTCGACTTCGCTCGAGACGGATGGATCAAGCTGAGGTCATCGTACCCTAGAACGGGATCTTCACCTTCACCATCGCGCGGTTGCTGATCGCACCTTGCGGCATCGCCTGGCTTTCTGCTGCGACCCCCATGCGCATGCCACCGCCGACCCCCCATTCGGCGCGCGGCGGCGCGACTGCCGCCGGCAGATCGTCGCCGCGCAACGGCAGGCGGTAGCGGTCCGGATCGATCGCCTTGTGGCAGACCACGATTTCGTCCCCGCGGCTCGAACAATCGGAGTCTCCGCCCGTAGGAACGCCGGCCGTGGCAGCCTGGAGGAGGATCAGAACGGAGAGCGTCACGGCGAAAAGAGTGACCGTCGATTGCGGCACAAGCGTGACAAGCCTCGCGCCGCCGGCAGACGCTACGCTCTGACGTCATCTGATCAGGGCGGGATCAACGTCTACGTGACCGGGTTCAGCAGGCGTTCAATGCCCGGCTCGCAATATGGTCTGTTTCTCCTGGAGTCCTGGATGCCCCTGCTTCGATCGACGATCGCCATTGCCCTGTCGCTGATACCCGCGATCGTCGCCGCGCAGCCGGTTCCCGATCTCGAGCAGGTCCATCAGCATCTTCGCGCGGTGCGGACGATGACCGCGGCGTTCGTGCAGACCGATGCGCGCGGGCGCAGCGTGTCGGGCACGGTCCAGGTCAAGCGGCCGGGGCGGATCCGCTTCCAGTATCAGAAGGGCGTGCCGCTGCTCGTCGTCGGGGACGGCAGGGCGCTGACGATGATCGACTACCAGGTCAAGCAGGTGTCGCGCTGGCCGATCGGCAACACCCCGCTCGCGCTGCTCCTCGATCCCGACCGCGATATCGCGGCCTTCGCGCATGTCGTGCCCTCGGGCGGCGCCGACACGCTGCTGATCGAAGGGCGCGATCCCAGGCATCGCGAGTACGGAACGATCACCGTCGCGTTCCATCGGCAGACCGGGGCGCCCGCCGGGCTGATCCCGATCGGATGGACGGTTCTCGATGCCCAGGGCAATCGCACGACCGTCCGCCTGGCCGACCAGCGGTTCCACGTCGCGATCGCGGACTCCGCGTTCCGATGGACCGATCCGCGGCCGACGGGGCCGCGACGATGACGGTCATCCGTGCGTCGACAGCGGTGACGCGATCGGTCGTCCGGTCGCGGACGCCATCGTTCATGTTGCCGACAGGCTTACGGCCATAAGGATCGAGGCGCGGCCACGGGGCCGTTCCGGACTTCCCCCTGTTATCCGGAGCGGACCACCCTGTGGCTTAGCCTGCGTGACGAACGCCAGGTCGGCCCTCGCTCCACGCCCCCGGAGCGGGGGCCTTTCCATCGGTGGCGCTTGCGCCTCGGGGGCCTTACATCGCGGCTGCCATGACCGTGACGATCGCCTCCTGGAACATCAATTCGGTCCGCTTCCGGATCGACATCGTCGCCGAGTTCCTGACCACGATCGCGCCGGATATCCTGTGCCTGCAGGAGATCAAGGTCGAGGACACGCTGTTCCCGCACCCGATCTTCGAGCGGCTGGGCTATGTCCATCGCGCCGTCAACGGACAGCGCATGCACCACGGCGTCGCGATCCTCAGCAAGCTGCCGCTCGCCGATCCGGGTCGTCACGACTGGCAGGACAATGGCGAGGCGCGCCATGTCGGGGCGGTGCTGCCCAACGGCGTCCGCCTGGAGAATGTCTATGTCCCCGCGGGCGGCGACATCCCCGATCCCGCGCTCAATGCCAAGTTCGCGCAGAAGCTGGCGTTCGTCGAGCGGATGACGACATGGTCCGGGACGCTCGCGCAGCCGACCGTGATCGTCGGCGACTTCAACATCGCGCCGCTGGAGTGCGACGTGTGGAGCCACCGCCAGCTCATCGACGTCGTCAGCCACACGCCGGTCGAGGTCGAGGCGCTGGCGCGCCTCCAGGCGGCGCATGGCTGGATCGATCTCGGCCGCCATTTCATGCCCGCGCCGACGCGGCTGTTCACCTGGTGGAGCTATCGCGCGCGGGACTGGGCCGCATCCGATCGCGGGCGGCGGCTCGATCATATGTGGGCGAGCCCGGACCTCGCCGCGACCGCGCGCGCGCATCGCGTCTACGAGGCGTGTCGATCGTGGCTCAAGCCCTCCGATCATGTCCCGATCCTCACCGAGTTCGACTGGTGAGCGCGTTCCGCGCGGTGGCGCGCGCGATCGATGCCTGCCGGCGGGGCTGGCCGGTGGCGATCGAGGGCGCCGACGGGACGCTCGTGCTGCTCGCGGTCGAGACCAGCGATGCCGCACGGCTCGCCGTGTTGCCCGGCGGCGACGCGGCGGACGTGCTGCTTTCGCCAGAGCGCGCCACGACGCTTGATCTGGCCGGCGTGGCGTCCCCGGGCGCGGCCCGGCTGGCGGCGGCGCCATGGCTCGATCTCGATGCGGCCAGCGCGCTGGCGGATCCGGGGTTCGATCGCCACCGGCCGGCGCGCGGTGCGCTGCGCCCGATCGCGACGGGCGGCGACGAGGCGGCGGCGGCCGCGATCAAGCTCGCCCGTCTCGCCGGGCTGCTGCCCGCCTATTTCATCGGGAACGCGGCGCCTGCCGACGCCGCGCGCGTTTCCGCGCGCGCGATCCAGGATTACGATCTGCCATCCCGACTCGAGATCGCGTCGCGGGCGCGACTGCCGATCGCGAGCGGCGCGCTGGCCGAGATCGTCGCCTTCCGCTCGGCGGAAGAGGCGGTCGAGCATGTCGCGCTGGTGATCGGCACCCCCGATGCCGACCGCGTCCCGCTGGTCCGGTTGCACAGCGAGTGCCTGACCGGGGACGTGTTCGGATCGCTCAAATGCGATTGCGGGCCGCAGCTGGATCACGCACTTTCCGCGATCGTGGCGGAAGGATCGGGCGTCCTGCTGTATCTGCGCCAGGAGGGGCGGGGCATCGGGCTGGTCAACAAGCTGCGCGCCTATGCGCTGCAGGACCAGGGGTTCGATACGGTGGACGCCAATCTGCGACTCGGCTTCGCCATCGACAGCCGCGATTTCGGGACGGCGGCGCGGATGCTCGATCTGCTCGGCGTCGTGCGCGTGCGGTTGCTCACCAACAATCCGGCAAAGGTCGCGGGCCTGACCGCGGCAGGGATCGCGGTGATCGAGCAGCTGCCGCATCGGATCGCCGCCAATATCCACAACACCGGTTATCTCAACGCCAAGCGCGACCGTACCGGGCACCGCCTGTGATCCTCACCGCCAACACCGGGACGGGGGCGATCGACATCGCCGGTGAGCGATACGGTTGCGCGAGCGGGCGCGGTGGCACGTGCGACGCAGGCGCCAAGCGGGAGGGTGATGGCCGGACACCGATCGGCCGCTGGCCGATCCGCGCCGTGCTGCTCCGTCCGGACCGCGGCATCGCACCACCGGCCCGAGTGCCGTGGCGCTGGCTGCGGCGCAGCGACGGGTGGTCCGACGATCCGGACGATCCGGCCTATAATCGTCCGGTCACTCATCCGCATCGCCATTCCGCGGAACGGCTCTGGCGCGACGATCCGCTGTACGACGCGATCGTGACGCTCGGTCACAACGACGCGCCGCCCGTACCCGATGCCGGCAGCGCGATCTTCCTGCACATCCGCGCCGGCGACAGCACCGCGGGCTGCATCGCGATCGAGCGTCCGGTGATGACACGGCTCCTGGCGACGCTGACGCTCGGCGACGTCCTCAGCATCACCTAGGGAATCAGTACCGAAGGGCCGACCGTCTCGCGCGCCTCGAGTGCGCGATGCGCCTGTGCGGCGTCCGCGAGCGCGAACCTCCGGCCGGGCTCGGCGCTCAGGACGCCCTGGGTCACCATATCGAACACGCGGGCGGCGGACCGGTCGCGCTCGGTCTGGGTGGCGAGATAATCGCCCAGGGTCGGGCGGGTGACGAACAACGAGCCCGCGCGCATCAGATCGAGCACGCCGAAGGGCGCCGGCGTTCCGGATGCATTGCCGAAGCTGACCAGCATGCCGCGCCGGCCGAGCGAGGCGAGCGTCGCCTGCCAGCTCGCGCGGCCGACACCATCATAGGCGACGCGCACACCCGCACCGCCCGTGGCTTCGCGGACCGCCGCGGCGAGATCGTCCATCGCACAACACAGCGCGACCTCGGCGCCGGAGGTCCTGGCGCGCGCTGCCTTGTCGGCGCTGCCGGCATGCGCGATCACGCGGACGCCGAGCGCGGCCAGCCATGGCACGAGCAGGCTGCCGACGCCGCCGGCCGCGGCATGAACCAGCGCCCATTGGCCCGGCGGGACGGCGGCGCAGCGTTCGGCGAGCATCTCCACCGTGCAGCCCTTGAGCAGGATCGCCGCCGCCGCCTCGTCGGCGATCGTGTCGGGTAATCGCACCAGGCGATCGGCCGCGACGACACGGTGCGTCGCATAGGCTCCCGGCGGACCGGATGCATAGGCGACGCGATCGTCGATCGCGAACCCGGTCACCCCGTCGCCGAGCGCCACGATGCGGCCCGCCGCCTCGCTGCCCGGAACGAGCGGCAGCGCGACGGGATAGAGGCCGGACCGGTGATAGGTATCGATATAGTTGAGCCCGATCGCGCGATGTTCGAGCAACACCTCACCCTCGCCCGGCATACCCGGCTCGAACGCCTCGCGCGTGAGTGTTTCCGGTCCGCCGGTTCGATGCGCGACGATGTGCCATGCGTCCATGAGATCGGTCCTCTGTTCAACGTGCCGTCGTCGCGAGCGCCGGTTCCCCCGCTTGGCGCGATCGACGCAGTGGAGTACGCTCCTAGCATGAAGATCACCGTCGATGTCGATTGCACGCCCGAGGAGGCCCGACGCTTCATGGGTCTGCCGGACATGGCGCCGGTGCACGAGGCCTATCTCTCGCGCATCCGTGGCGCGATCGAGCAGGGTCTAACGCCCGAGACGATCCAGTCGATGATGCGCGCCTGGGGTCCGATGGGCGAGGCCGGCATGACGGTCTGGCGGCAGATGATTGACCGCATGAGCGGCGGCACCGCAGAGAAATAGGTGTTCGACGACACGATCTACGCGGTTTCGAGCGGACGTCCGCCGGCCGCCATCGCCGTGATGCGGATCAGCGGCACACGCGCGCACGCGGCGCTGGTCACGTTGGCGGGTGCGGCCCCGCCGCCACGCATCGCGACCCTGCGGACGTTGCGGTCCGCGTCGGGCGGTCTCCTCGATCGCGCACTAATCCTGTGGTTTCCAGGACCGGCAAGCGCGACCGGCGAGGACATCGCCGAGTTGCATCTGCATGGCGGGATCGCGGTGGTCGCCGCCGTGTCCCGCGCCCTGGCCGATATCGGGCTCCGGCGGGCGGAGCCCGGGGAGTTCACGCGGCGGGCGGTGCTGAGCGGGCGCCTCGACCTGAACGAGGCCGAAGGTCTGGCCGACCTGCTCGCGGCCGAGACCGAAACCCAGCGCCGCGAGGCGACGCTGCGCGCGACGGGAGCACTCGGGCGCGAACTCGCGGGCTGGACGCGGCGGCTGCTCGAGATGACCGCGGATATCGAAGGCGCGATAGACTATGACGAGGAGGCGGATTTCCGGATCGACATCGGGCCATCGATCGATCGACTGCGCGCGGAGATCGCCGCGGCACTCGCGCGGCCGACGGCCGATCGCCTGCGCGATGGCATCCGCGTCGCCATCGTCGGACCGGTCAATGCCGGCAAATCGTCACTGTTCAATGCTCTGGTCGGAAGCGAGGCGGCGATCGTCACGCCGCTGCCCGGAACCACGCGGGACGCGATCGAACGGCCGGTCGTCATGGACGGAGTCGCTTTTGTCCTCATCGATACGGCCGGGATGAGGCAGACCGACGATGTCGTCGAGTCCATCGGTATCGAGCGCGCACGGATCGCCGCAGCGTCCGCCGACATCGTGATCGATTTGAGCGAGGACGCCGTCGCCGGCGCGCATCGCATCATCATCGCCGCGAAGGCCGATCTCGCGAGCGGCGCCGCCTCGGGGCTGCCAATCAGCTTGAAGACGGGCGATGGTCTGGCCGAGCTGCGTGCGATGCTGGTCGCCATGGCGGGCGTCATGCTCCCGGCGGACGGGGAGGTGACGCTGAACGACCGCTATCGCGCGGGCCTGGTCGCGACAGCCGAAGCGCTCGGGTCAGCCGTCGGCGAGCAAGATCCTCTGCTTGTCGCGGAGCACCTTATCGCTGCACGCCACGCTCTCGATCTGCTAACGGGGAACGCCGGGATCGAGGATGTTCTCGATACGCTGTTCTCGCGTTTCTGCCTTGGCAAATAGCGTGTTTCACGTGGAACGGGAATGAGCGCGAATTTCGACATCATCGTCGTCGGTGGTGGCCATGCCGGATGCGAAGCGGCGTCGGCCGCCGCGCGTCGCGGTTGTCGGACGTTGATGATCGCCATCGATTCCGATGGTATTGGCGCGATGTCCTGCAATCCCGCGATCGGCGGTGTCGGAAAAGGGCACATCGTCCGTGAGGTGGATGTCTTTGGCGGCATCATCGCGACGAGCGCCGACGCTGCCGCAATCCACTACCGGATGCTCAACCGGAGCAAAGGCGTCGCCGTTCAGGGGCCACGCGTCCAGGCGGACCGAACGCGCTATCGCATTGCCGTCCGGTCGCGCCTGGCCGCCTTTCCTTCGCTGTCGATCACGTCGGGCGAAGTCGTCGAGGTCCTTCTGAGCGGCGGTGCCGCGCGCGGCGTCCGTCTGGCCAGCGGCGATGAGATCGGCGCCGCCGCGGTCATATTCGCGACCGGCACGTTCCTGGGCGGCAAGCTCTTCCGGGGCGAGGAACGACTTGATGGAGGGCGGCTCGGCGAACCCGGTGCGCATCGGCTCGCTCAGCAACTCCGCGATCTCGCTTTGGCGACTGGTCGTCTCAAGACGGGGACGCCGCCACGGCTCGACGGGACCACCATAGACTGGTCCTCGATCGATCGCCAGCCGAGCGACAGCACGTTCTGGACGATGTCGCCGCGGAGCGCGATGCGGCGCACAAACCCCGTGCTGTTCTGCGGGATCACACGCACGACGCGCGCAAGCCACGACATCGTGCGGGCGGCATCGCACCGATCCCCGTTGTTCACCGGTGCTATCGAAGGCAAGGGTCCGCGCTATTGCCCGTCAATCGAGGACAAGATCGTCCGCTTCGGCGATCGCGACGGCCATCCGATCTTCCTCGAACCGGAGACCTGCGACGGGCGACTGATCTACCCCAATGGTTTGTCGACCTCGCTGCCGAGCGAGACGCAGGCGAAGATGCTGAGGCATATCCCGGGGCTGGCACATGCGGAGATTCGGGTTCCGGGATATGCCGTCGAATACGATCATATCGATCCGCGTGGTTTGACCTCATCGTTGCAAACCCGGGATGTCGCCGGGCTGTACTTTGCCGGCCAGATTAACGGGACAACCGGTTATGAAGAAGCCGCGGGGCAGGGGCTGGTCGCCGGGCTTGCCGCCGCGGCGCAGATACGAGGCGAGCCGCCGATCCGGTTCGAGCGTCATGAAAGCTATATCGGCGTGATGATCGACGATCTTACGGTACACGGCGTGACGGAGCCGTATCGGATGCTTACGGCGCGCGCCGAGTACCGCCTGTCGCTTCGAGCGGACAATGCAGAGACGCGGCTCGGAGCGCTCGCAATATCCAGCGGCGTGCTGGATGCGCAGGGAGAGGCGTGGATCCGCCGCCGATCTTCGCGCAAGGAGGCGCTTGAAGCAGCGCCCGGTGCTGCCGCACCGTCACCCGGCGACGAGACCCTGCTGCGAGAGATCGAGGCCGATCGCTACTATCGGCCCTATGTCGATCGCCAGAGATCGCAAATCGACCGGGATCGATCGCTCGACCTGCCGATCGCGCCTCGGTTCGATTTCGCATCCGTGAAGGGATTGTCGACCGAGATGACGGAGCGTCTGAACGCGGCACGGCCGCTCACCATCGCCCAGGCATCACGAGTCCCCGGTGTCACGCCGGCGGCGATCACCGCGTTGCTCGTCGCGACGAGGCGCTGAGCCGCTTGAGCGCCGTTCCACGTGAAACACGGGCGAAGCTCGACCGTCTCTGCGACCTGGTGATTGCGGAGAATGCCCATCAGAACCTCGTCGCCTTGAAGAGCATCGATCAGATCGAGGTCAGGCATGTGCTCGACTCGCTTCAGCTGCTGGATCATGTTCTCCCGGGACCCTTGATCGATATCGGGACGGGAGCCGGATTTCCAGGGCTTGTCCTGGCGTGCTGCCGCGACGACCCCGTCCATCTCGTCGAGCCTCGGGCGCGGCGCGCGGCCTTTCTTCGAAACGCGGTTGACGCGCTGGGGCTCAATATGATGACGACGGTGTGGCAATGCCGGATCGAGCAAGCGCCGCTGCGGGGCGCGGTCACGATCACCGCTCGCGCGGTCGCGTCGCTCGACGACATCTTCGCGGCAGCACAGTCCGTGGCAGCCGTCGGGACGCGATGGGTTCTTCCGAAGGGGCGCAGCGCGCAGAGCGAACTGGATACTGCACGGCGATCGTGGCAGGGTGACTTCGAGCTGGTGCCGAGCATCACGGATCCGGACGCCCGGATCGTGCTCGCAACGAACGTGCATCGGAGACGCGCGCCATGATTCGTATCGCGGTGGCCAATCAGAAGGGCGGCGTCGGCAAGACGACGACCGCCATCAACATCGCCACGGCTTTCGCCGCGAACGGCTGGAAGGCGCTGATCCTCGATCTTGATCCACAGGGAAACGCATCGACCGGGCTCGGTATCGATCGCGCCGACCGGGAGCATTCCAGCTACGATCTGCTGGTCGGCGCCGCGTCGGTGATCGATGCGGCTATCCCGACGCGGGTGCCGCGACTGGATATCGTCGCATCGACGGTCGATCTTTCCGGCGCCGAGATCGAGCTGGTCGAGATGGAGCGGCGCGCGCATCGTCTGGATCTCGCCTTTTCCTCGGTGCCGGACGGTCGCTGGGATGTCGTGCTGATCGACTGTCCGCCCTCGCTCGGCCTGCTGACGATCAATGCCATGACCGCTGCCGAATCGCTGCTCGTTCCGTTGCAGTGCGAGTTCTTCGCCCTGGAGGGATTGAGTCAGCTGCTGCAGACTATCGAGCGCGTCCGGGCGCGGTTCAATGCGGAGCTTCAGATCCTGGGCGTCGCCCTGACGATGTACGATCGCCGCAACCGTCTTTCCGAACAGGTGGCGCAGGATGTCCGCGCCTGCCTGGGCAAGCTCGTGTTCGACACGATCATCCCGCGAAACGTCCGCCTGTCGGAGGCGCCGAGCCATGGCATGCCGGCGCTGATCTACGATCACCGCTGCTCGGGATCGGAAGCCTATATCGCCCTGGCGCGCGAGTTGATGGGCCGGCTTCCCGCGCCCGCGCGGATCGCGGCATGAGCGCCGATCCGCCACGGCGGGGACTGGGGCGCGGGCTGTCGGCGCTGCTCGGCGATGTCGAGCGCGAGGCGCCGATCGAAGGCGACGCCGCATCGGGCGATGGTGCCCGCCCGATCGCGGTCGCCGAGATTCATCCGCACCCCGGCCAGCCACGCCGCCATTTCGACGAGGAAGCGCTCGACGAGCTCGCCGCATCGATTGCCGCGCGCGGCGTTCTGCAGCCGATCGTGGTCCGCAAGATCGAGAACGGCTATCAGATCGTCGCGGGCGAGCGACGCTGGCGCGCGGCGCAGCGTGCGCGCCTGCACGAGATACCGGCGCTGGTGCGAACGCTCACCGATGCCGAAACGCTCGAGATCGCGATCATCGAGAATATCCAGCGTGCGGACCTCAACGCCATCGAGGAGGCGGAGGCCTATCAGCGGCTGATCGGCGAATACGGTCACAGCCCGGAGGCGCTGGGCAAATTCGTCAACAAGTCGCGGAGCCATGTCGCCAATCTGCTGCGCCTGCTCGAACTGCCCGATGGGGTGCAGCAGCGCGTCGCCGAGGGCGCGCTCAGCATGGGGCATGCCCGCGCGCTCATCACCGCGGACGATCCCGACACACTTGCGATCGAGGTGACGCGACGCGGGCTGTCGGTGCGCGAGACCGAGCGGCTCGCCCGCCAGGCCAGGGGGCAGACCGCACCGCGATCGCGCGCGGCGCCACGCCAGCCGGCCAGCCCGGATGCCGATATCGTCGCGCTCCAACGCCAGCTCGGCGACATGCTCGGCCTGGCCGTCGAAATCGCGCATGACGGGGAGGGCGGCGCGGTGACGCTGCGCTACTCCTCGCTCGATCAGCTCGACATGATCTGCCAGCGGTTGAGCGGCGAACGGATCTGATCCAGTCAGCCCGGCCGGGCGGAGCGGGCGATCGCGAACAACAGGTGATCGGCGGCGATCGGACCGGGGCCGCGACTCGACTTGAGTTGGCGCTCCAGCGCCGTCAGCCGATCGATCATCGCGGCGAGCCGCAGCGCGGACCAGCGCGGCAGGTCGCGTGCGATCGCCTTGCGGTCACGCCAGAACATGTGACGCGCGACCTTGTCGATCGCCGCATCGGGCGAAGCGCCGCGATCCAGCTCGGCGCGCGCCATCGCCATCGGCAGCACGCGACGAAGGATTGCACGCGTGAGGGGGATGCCCTCCTCTCCCTCCGTCGCCGCACGCGCGATCTCCCGGTCGAGCGCATCGAGATCGCCGCCGAACAGCGCGTCGAGCAGCCGCGCCATGTCGGCTTCGCCGGCATCGATGCCGATCGCGTCGAGCATCGCGTGGCTCGCGTCGCGCGGCGCGCCCGGCGCGACATCGGCGTAGAGCGCGAGCTTCTCGATCTCGCGCGCGAGGATCGCGCGGTCGCCGTTGCATGTCTCGGCAAGGCGCCGGGCGAGGCTGGTATCGATCCGCATCCCATGATCGCGCGCGGTCGCGATCGCGATGCGTTCGGCATCGCGGCCTTCCGGCGCGTAGCTGGCATAGCCACGCCCCCTTGGATCCGCGACGATCCGCTTGGCGAGCTTGCCGTCCTTCCTGAGCGAGGCGGCGCCGATCAACACCACCGGATTGCCTGCGACGGGTGCGTCGAGCAGCGCCTCGACCGCCGCGATGCAATCCTCGTTCGCGCCTTCGACACGGATATGCCGCGCACTGCCGAACAGCGACGACGATGCGGCCTCGTCGGCAAGCAGCGCGGGATCGGCCTTGAGCTGCGCGGGGCTGAGGTCGATCCGCTCGGCATCGGGGCCGAGCGCGGCCGCGAGCCGTGCGGCGAGCGCGCGCGAGCCGGACTCGTCGGCGCCATGGAGCAGGTAGCAGCGCACCTCCGGACCGGGCCGGTCGAGCGCGCGCTCGATCTCGGCAAGGTCGCGCGCCGACACCGCTATTTCGTCGCGGTCCGTCGCGCGTAGAGCGCGACGCGCGCGACGATCTGGTCGGCGACCTCGTCCGAGAGATGCTCCAGCGAGGTCTGCTCGGCGGCGAGCGTCGAATAGTCCGAGCTGGTCACGTCGAGCCCGGTGTCTGCGCCCGCCGTCGCATCGAGGACGACGGTGCTCGCCTGGGCGAGATCGACCAGCCGATAGCGCGCGCGCAGCGTGCGGCGTTCCCGCGTGACGGTGTTCTGGTTGTTGATGCCGAGCCCGATGATCTGATCGTCGAGCTCGACATCGAGCCGGTAGCGTGCCTGCCCATGCGCCGCCGCATGCAACCGGTCGCTGAGCGCGGCGCGCAACAGCCAGCCCTGCTGGCCGCCGATCGGGCCGACCTCGATCTCGCCGAGGACGATGCCGGTCGCGCCATGCGCACCTCCGCCATAGAGCGGCTGCAATCCGCACCCGGCGAGCGCCAGCGCCAGCGGCAGGACCGCGAACCGTTTCATGCGACGAGATTGACCAGGCGATCGGGCACGACGATCACCTTGCGCGGTTCCCTGCCGTCGAGAAAGGCGAGGATCTTCTCGGACCCACGCGCCATCGCCTCCAACGCGGCCCGGTCGGCGCCCTTCGGTGCGGTGAGCGTATCGCGCAGTTTGCCGTTGACCTGGACCGCGATCGTGACCTCGTCGTCGACGAGCAACGCGGGATCGACCGCCGGCCAGGGCGCGTCGGCGATCAGGCCGGCATGGCCACGCGCCGCCCACGCCTCCTCGGCGAGATGCGGGATCATCGGCGCGACGAGCAGCAGCATCGTATCGATCGCGGCGGTGCGCGCCGCGGACGGGGGCGCCTTTTCCAGCGCGTTGGCGAGTTCGTAGAGCTTGGCGACCGCCTTGTTGAAACCCAGCGCCTCGATATCCTCGGCGATGCCCGCGATCGTGCGGTGCAGCCGGCGATCGAGTTCGAGATCGGCGCCGGTCGCGGGCGCGCGATCGGTCGCCAACCGCCACACGCGCTGGACGAAGCGCCAAGCGCCCTCGATGCCCGCTTCCGACCATTCGAGATCGCGCTCCGGCGGGCTGTCGGACAGCATGAACCAGCGCGCCGCATCGGCGCCGTACTGCTCGACGATCGGCGTCGGATCGACCGTGTTCCGCTTCGATTTCGACATCTTCTCGACGCGGCCACGGGTCACCGTCTCGCCGGTCGCGGTCACGATCCCGTCGCGCACCTCGTCGGGCGCCAGCCAGCGGCCGTCGGGCGCCTTGAAGGTCTCGTGCGTGACCATGCCCTGCGTGAACAGCCCGGCGAACGGTTCGGCGACACCGAGCTTGCCGATCCGCTGGAGCGCGCGCGTCCAGAAGCGCGCGTAGAGCAGATGGAGGATCGCATGCTCGACCCCGCCGATATATTGCCCGACCGGCAGCCAGCGCGCGACCACGTCCGGATCGAACGGCCGGTCCTCGGGCTGGCTGGCGAAGCGGATGAAGTACCAGCTCGAATCGGCGAAGGTATCGAGCGTGTCCGTCTCGCGCGTCGCCGCCGCGCCGCAGACCGGGCAGCGGACGTGCTTCCACGTCGGATGGCGGTCGAGCGGATTGCCGGGCACATCGAAGGTGACGTCCTCGGGCAGCACGATCGGCAATTGCGCACGGGGCACGGCGACCGGTCCGCACGCATCGCAATGCACGATCGGGATCGGGGTGCCCCAGTAACGCTGGCGCGAGACGCCCCAGTCGCGCAGCCGCCAGACCGTGGTGCCCTCGCCCCAGCCATCGCGCTGCGCACGCGCGATCACGGCGCCCTTGGCGTCGAGGAAGTCCGAGTTCACCAGCATGCCCGGTCCGGTATCGGCCTCGTCATGGATCGGCGCGGCCGGGTCGCCGACCACGCGCGGCACCGGCAGCGCGTATCGACGCGCGAAGTCGAGGTCGCGCTGGTCGTGCGCCGGCACGCCCATCACCGCCCCGGTGCCATAGCCCATCAGCACGAAGTTGGCGACGAACACGGGCAGCTCGCGCGACGGATCGAGCGGGTGGACGGCGGACAGTCCGGTATCGAAGCCCTTCTTCTCGGCGGTCTCGAGCGCCGCGGCAGCGGTGCCGGTCCGGCGGCACTCGTCGGCGAAGGCGGCGAGCGCGGGATCGCGCTCGGCCAGGGCGCGCGCGAGCGGATGATCGGCGGCGACCGCGACGAAGCTCGCACCGAAGATCGTGTCGGGCCGCGTCGAATAGACCTCGATCGACTCGATGCCGCAGAGGGGCGCGTCGAGCCGAAAGCCGAAGCGCAGTCCCCTGGACCGGCCGATCCAGTTGGCCTGCATCAGCCTCACCTTGTCGGGCCAGTCGCCGAGCGCCTCGAGCCCGTCGAGCAGCTCCTCGGCGAAATCGGTGATCTTGAGGAACCATTGGCTGAGCTTGCGCCGCTCGACCGGCGCACCCGATCGCCAGCCCTTACCGTCGATCACCTGCTCGTTGGCGAGCACGGTCCTGTCGACCGGATCCCAGTTGACGTCGCTTTCCTTGCGATAGGCGAGCCCGGCTTCGAACAGGTCGAGGAACAGCGCCTGCTCGTGCCCGTAATAGGCGGGGTCGCAGGTGGCGAATTCGCGGCTCCAGTCGATCGCGAAGCCGACCCGCTTCAGCTGCGCCTTCATCGCAGCGATGTTCCGGCGGGTCCAGTCGCCGGGATGGACACCGCGCTCCATCGCCGCATTCTCCGCGGGCATGCCGAACGCGTCCCAGCCCATCGGATGCAACACTTCATGGCCGGTCATCCGCCGGAAGCGCGCCAGCACGTCGCCCATCGTATAGTTGCGGATATGCCCGACATGGATGCGCCCCGAGGGATAGGGGAACATCTCGAGCACGTAGCTCTTGGGCTTGGGGCTGTCGTCGTCGGCGCGGAAGGTCTGCGCCTCGTCCCAGGCCCGCTGCCATCGCGCATCGGCGGCAAGCGGATTGAAGCGCCTGTCCATCGCGGGGGTGTCCATGACGCGCGCGGGCGGGCTCAGCCCGACACGCCGCGACGCAGATCGCGCGCGCGGCCGAGGATGATCTCCTCCAGCCGCTGCGTGGTCTGCGCGGCGACGGGGGCGTCGATCCACTGGCCGTTCTGGTTGACCTGGCGCGAGGCCGCGACGCGCACCGCATCGGCGCGCAGGTCCTGGTCCAGGATGCTGACGGTCAGCTTCATCCGCTCGGCGGGCGCGCGCGGGTTGATGTACCAGTCGGTGACGATCACGCCGCCGTTCGAATCGACCTGCGCCAACGGCATGAACGACACCGTGTCGAGCGATGCGCGCCACAGATAGGCGTTGACGCCGATCTGCGTAATGCGCGAGGGCGCCACCTTGATCTCGGCGGCGGCCTTGGGATGGCGGTGCGCACATCCGCCGAGCAGCAGGGCGGCGGCGGCGAGGGGGAGGAGCGGTCGCAGGGTGCGGGCGGATGCGAGCATAAGGTCGGGCCTTCAAACGCGGATGCGGTGTTTTGCGTGCATCCTATAGACGCTCGGGAGCGCCCCGCAAGGCGGTGCGCGGGATGGCGCGTCGCCCGACGCCGGCGACGCTGTGGGCGATATGCAACACGCCGGGCTATTCCGCATCGACGCATGCGGCGCGCCCATGGCGGCGGCGTTATCTGCATGATAGGCGGCGGTCGTAAGGGATGGTTGGACGCGGAATGAAGATGAGTCGCACAAGCGTGGCTTTGTGGGGCGGGATGGCGGCGACGCTATCCGGCATCTGCGCCGTCGCGCCTGCGGCCACGACCCGCGACCTGCGTCATCGCCATCCGGCCCGCGCCACCGCGCTGGCGCCGTCGATCGGCTCGTTCACGCCGGCCGCGGCCGATCCGCGCTTCGCGGCGAGCTTCGGCCGGGGCGGGCTGGGTGCCTCCTCGGGGTTCCGCTTCACGCCGTCGAGCACGCCGGGCAACAGCCGCCGCGTCACCGTCGCGGTACGCGCGCGGGCGGCGACGACGGGCGAGGCCGAGCGCGTCGCGCTGGGCGCGATCAACCCCTATGCCTACAACCTCGGCGTCGCGGTCGGCTGGAAGCGGTTCGCGATCACCAGCGATTACGCCAAGGTCGATATCGGGCCGATGCCGGGCAGCCGCGAGAGCGCCGATGTCGCGGTCAGCTATGGCGGATCGCGGTGGAGCACCCGTCTCGCGCTCGCCGCCGATCGGGCGCTCGGCGACGTGCCGCGCACGCTCGGCCCGGACCGCAACGTCTCGGTCGATCTCGGCGGCTCCTATTCGATCAACAACCGTCTCGATCTGACCGGCGGCGTCCGTTACCGCATGGATCACGACCGGCTCGAGCAGATCGCCGACGATCGCCGCGACAGCCAGGCCGTCTACATCGGTACCGCCTTCCGCTTCTGACCGGTGAGCGCATCGATCGCCGCCCAGCGATCGATACCGAGCGGGCGCAGCCCCGCGCTCCGACGCACGGTCATCCCGCCCAGCGCGACAAGGCGGTGGCGGTGGCGGTGGCCGACGATCATCAGACCCAGCCGTACCGGCCCGAGCGCCGCCGCGCCGGGGTGCGAGCGCGTCGCGAACACCGGGGAGACGAAGCGCAGGTCCGTACCCCGCGCGGCGACCAGATCGGCGCGGCGGTGGCACGGCGCGGTGCGGAGCAGCGGCCGGCTCGCGCGGACATGCGCCGAACGGCCGTGCGCGCCATCCGCCCGCCAGCCGACCGCCTGGCGCGGCGGCCCGGCGAGCACCAGCACCAGCCGCCGCGCCCGCGCGATCGTCCGCACGCGCTCGTAGAGCGCGCGCCGGTCGGACGCCGCATGATGCCGGAACACCACGCCGGCGCCACGCGGCAGCGCATCGAGCGCCGGCCACAGCGCATCCCCGCTGCGCTCGTCGGTCATCAGCCAGAGCGTGGGGAGGTGGCGGGGCGGCATCCCGCTCCCTATAGACCGCGGATGCCGACGCCCGAAACCTCCCCCGCCGCGGATCGCCTGACCGAGGTGCGCGGCCGCATCGCGCGTGCCGCCGCGCTCGCCGGGCGTTCATCCGGGGCAACGACGCTGATCGCGATCTCCAAGACGATCGCCGCCGCGGGGATCCGCCCGCTGCTCGACGCCGGGCAGCGCGCGTTCGGCGAGAACCGCGTGCAGGAGGCGCAATCCAAGTGGCCGACGCTCCGCGAGGCGTATCCCGATGTCGCCCTGCATCTCGTCGGCCAGCTCCAGTCGAACAAGGCGGGCGATGCGGTGGCGACATTCGATGCGATCCACTCGGTCGATCGATCGTCGCTGGTCGCCGCGCTTGGCCGGGCGATGGACAAGGCGGACCGGCGGCCGCCCTGCTTCGTCCAGGTCGATATCGGCGAGGAGCCGCAAAAGGGCGGCGTCGCGATCGCCGGATTGCCGGCGCTGCTGCGCGAAGCGCTGACCGCCGGCCTGCCGGTCGTCGGCCTGATGGCGGTGCCCCCCGCCGGCACCGAGGCGGCGCCGTATTTCGCGCTGCTCGCCAAGCTGGCGCGCGACCATGGGCTTGGCGGGTTGAGCATGGGCATGTCGGGCGATTACGAGACCGCGACGATGCTCGGCGCGACGCATGTCCGCATCGGCACCGCGTTGTTCGGAGACCGCGGATGAGCGTCGCCTTCCGCCGCGAGAGCGACGACGAGCATCTCGAGCCCCGCTTCGAGCTGCCGATCCCGCCCGGTCCCAATCTCGTCACCCCGCGCGGTCTGACCCTGATCGAGGCGCGCGTCGCCGCGCTCGAGACGCAGATTGCGCCGCTCGACGGCGCCGAGCGCGTCCCGGTGCTGCGCGACCTGCGCTACTGGCGGACCCGGCTCGCGACCGCCATACTGGCGCCCGCGCCCGTCGCGGGCGCGGCCGGGATCGGCAGCCGGGTGACGATCCGGCTCAACCGGCGCGAGCGGACGTTCGCGATCGTCGGCCATGACGAGGCCGATCCCGACGCCGGGCTGATCGGCTTCGCCGCCCCGCTGGCGCGGGCGGTGATCGGGCTGACCGCGGGCGAGATCGCCGATTTCAACGACCAGCCCGATGCGATCGAGGTCGTCTCGGTGGCGACCGCCTGAGCGCGCGCGTTTGACGCGCGGCCGAAAGCGGTTAGCCAGAACCGATGGAACCCGCACCCGGCACGATGCCGCCCATGTCCGTCATGCCGCGCTCGCTGTTCGTCTTCGCGCTGCTGTATGGCGGGATGGTCTGCATGGCGGGCGTGCTTGGCGTGAAGCAGGTCGCGTTCGGCGGCCTTGCCGTCGAGGCGGGGATCTTCGCCTTCCTGCTGCTCGTCGCGATGGGCAGCGCGACCGCCGAACTGCACGGCAAGGCGACGGCGGATGCACTGGTGCGGATCGGCTTCGTGCCGCTGATCGCGTCCGCGCTGCTGATCCAGCTCGTCCTCGCGCTGCCGACCGATCCCGGCATGTACCCGCCGGCGATCCCCGCCTTCCCGATCGTGCTCGGGCAGGGTGCGCGGATGATGGTGGCGGGGCTGATCTCCTACGGCACCTCGCAGACGCTCAACGTGCTGATCTTCGCGCGGATGTCGCGCGGAGAGGGTCGGTTTCTCTGGCTGCGCGGGATGGTGGCCAGCATCGTCAGCCAGATCGTCGACACGGTGCTGTTCATCACCATCTCGTTCGTCGGCGAGCGGCCGATCCTCGGGCTGATGGCGGGGCAGATGCTCACCAAGGTGGCGCTGTCGATCGTGCTGGTGCCGGGGCTCATCACGGCGTTCGTGGCGCTGGGGCGGCGGCTGGATCGCATGCCCGTCGCCTGATCCGTCCGCCGCGAGCGACCTCGAGCGTGCGAACGGCGCGAGACATCGTTTCGGGCGCCCGCTATGCCGCGTGCATGATCCCGACCACCGACATGGCGCCCGATCCCGCGATGCTCGCCAAGGCGCAGACGCTGACCGAGGCGCTGCCCTATCTCCAGCGCTATGCCGGCGCGACCTTCGTCATCAAATATGGCGGGCATGCGATGGGCGATCCGGCGGCGGCGCGCAGCTTCGCCGACGATGTCGTGTTGCTCAAGGCGGTCGGCATCAATCCCGTGGTGGTCCACGGCGGCGGCCCGCAGATCGGATCGATGCTCAGGCGGCTCGGCGTCGAATCGCGTTTCGTCGACGGCCTGCGTGTCACCGACGCGGAAACCGCGCACATCGCCGAGATGGTCCTCGCCGGATCGATCAACAAGGAGATCGTCGGCTGGATCGGGCAGGCCGGTGGCAAGGCGGTCGGGCTGTCGGGCAAGGACGCAAGGCTGGTCATCGCGGAGAAGGTCCGGCGCGATGCGCCCGATCCGTTGCAGGGCATCGAGCGCCACGTCGATCTCGGCTTCGTCGGCGAGCCGCACGCGGTGGATCGCACGATCCTTGACACGCTGATGACCGCGGGCTTCATCCCGGTGGTCGCGCCGATCGCGATCGGCGCGGACGGTCATACCTACAACATCAACGCCGACACGATGGCGGGGGCGATCGCCGCCGCACTGGGCGCCGCGCGCTTCTTCCTGCTGACCGATGTCGCCGGCGTGCTCGACAGGGACAAGCGGCTGCTCGTCGACCTGACGCCCGCCGATAT
>CAXTNX010000014.1:25217-59627 GCA_964245815.1 uncultured Sphingomonadaceae bacterium
GTTCTCGACCGGCGCCGTGGTCGCATCGGTGACGCAGCGGAGCGGTCCGTCGGCCTCTTACGTGCTCGTCGACCTGACGCCCGCCGATATCGCCCGGCTGCGCGCGGACGGCACGATCGCGGGCGGGATGATCCCCAAAGTCGAGACCTGCGTGAAGGCGGTCGAGGCCGGCGTCGACGCCGCCGTCATCCTCGATGGCCGCAACCGCCACGCGATGCTGCTCGAGATCTTCACGACCCGCGGCGCGGGGACGCTGGTGCGCGCGGGATAGGCGTTGCTCCCGCGCTCGTGCGCGCAGGCGTTGCGCGCGGTGGCAACCAGCCCGCGCGTCGGCTAGAGGGATCGTGTCTCCGGAGGTTCTCGCATGCTCTCGATCTTTCAAATCCTCCTGCTCCTGTTGTCGGTGCTGCGGTGGATCATCATCATCCAGATCATCCTCTCGTGGCTCTTCGCCTTCAACGTCATCAATCACAGCAGCGATTTCGTGCGCCAGGTGGTACGCGGACTGAACGCGGTCACCGAGCCGATCTATCGGCCGATCCGGCGCGTGTTACCCGATTTCGGCGGGCTCGATTTCGCACCCATGGTCGTCCTGTTGCTCATCATCTGTCTTGAGATCGTCATCAAGAACAACATGTACTCGGTCGCTCTCGCGGGGGCGGGGTGAGCGCGGCGATCCTCGACGGCAAGGCGTTCGCCGCACGCGTGCGCGAGACGGTCGCCGCCGAGGTCGCGGTCTTCGCGCGGGCCGTCGGCCGCGTTCCGGGGCTCGCGGTGATCCTGGTCGGCGAGGACGCCGCGAGCGAGGTCTATGTCCGCGCCAAGCGCATCGCCACCGAGGCGGCCGGGATGACGGGCTTCAGCCATCGCCTGCCCGCCGATATCGGCGAGGACGACCTGCTCGCGCTGGTCGCGCGGCTCAATGCCGACCCGCTGGTCGACGGCATCCTCGTGCAACTGCCGCTGCCGCCGCAGATCGACGAGAATCGCGTGATCGCGGCGATCGATCCCGACAAGGATGTCGACGGTTTCTCCGCGATCAACGTCGGGCGGCTGGGCATCGGGCAGCCGGGCTTCGTGCCCTGCACCCCGCTTGGCTGCCTGATGATGCTCAAGGACCGGCTGGGCGACCTGGCGGGGCTGGACGCGGTCGTGGTCGGCCGTTCCAACATCGTCGGCAAACCGATGGCGCACCTGCTGCTGGGCGAGAGTTGCACCGTGACGATCGCGCACTCGCGCACCCGGGGCCTGCCGGACATCGTCCGCCGCGCCGACATCGTGGTCGCCGCGGTCGGTCGCGCGGGCTTCGTGCGCGGCGACTGGATCAAGCCCGGCGCGACCGTGATCGACGTCGGCATCAACCGCGTCGACGCGGGCGGGGACAAGACACGCCTCGTCGGCGACGTCGCGTTCGACGAGGCGCTTGCGGTCGCCGGCGCGATCACGCCGGTGCCGGGCGGCGTCGGTCCGATGACGATCGCGATGCTGATGCGCAACACGCTGGTCGCCGCGCACCGCCATGCCGGGCTGGCCTATGCGGGCGCCTCGTAGGACGTGCTCCAGCACTTCCTCTCGGCCTTCGTCACCTTGTTCGTGGTCATCGATCCGCCCGGCTGCGCACCCATTTTCGCGGGGCTGACCGGCGGGGCGGGCGACGCACAGCGCCGCGCGATGGCGATCCGGTCGACGCTGATCGCGGCGGCCATCCTGCTCTTGTTCGCCTTGCTCGGCGAACCCCTGCTCAAGATGCTGAACATCAGCCTCGACGCATTCCGGATCGCCGGCGGCGTGATGCTGGCGCTGATCGCGCTCGAGATGGTGTTCGAGAAACGGACCGAGCGTCGCGCCGAGCGCGTCCACAAGGTGCGCGAGCGTCCCGAGCCGATCGCCGACATCTCGGTCTTTCCGATGGCGATGCCGATGATCGCGGGGCCGGGCTCGATCGCGTCCGCCATGCTGCTGATGGGCAAGAGCCACGGCACGATCGAGCATGTGACGGTGATCGCCGCGCTGGTCGCGGTGCTGGTGCTGATGCTGGGCGCGCTGCTCGCCGCCGGGCCACTGATGCGGCTGGTCGGCGAGAGCGTGGAAGGGGTCATCACCCGGCTGCTCGGCGTGCTGCTCGCCGCGCTCGCCGCGCAGTTCGTCATCGACGGGTTGAAGGGCGCGTTCGGGATATGAGACCGCGCCGATCCCGAGGGGTCCGGCCTTCGCCGGGACGACGCGTCCGGCGATTACCGCCCCTGACGGCGCCAGCGCCCGATCACGCGGTGGATCATCTCGGGCTCGCCGCCGGTCTCCTTCCACAACAGCGAGAACAGCGGATCGCCCGATGCGGGGCGCCTGTTCTCCTCCAGCGTATCGAGCGCGATCCGCATCGGGATCGCGACGCCCTCGCCGCACACCACGCATTCGCGGTTCCTGAGCGCGGGGATCGCATCCATGAAGCCGCGCGCGCCCTCGGGCATCGCGGCCCGGACATGCGCCTGGTCGCGCTCGTTGTTGAGCCGCATCGCGATGATCGTGCCGCATTGCGACAGCACGCCCTCGGCGAGATCGGACGGGCGCTGCGTGACGAGCCCGAGCGAGACGCCGTATTTGCGGCCTTCCTTGGCGACGCGCTCGAGGATGCGGCGGACCGCGGCGCCGGAGGTCACGCGTTCGGACGGGATGTAGCGGTGCGCTTCCTCGCAGACCAGCAGGATCGGCCGCGTCGCCTCGTGACGCGACCAGATCGCATAATCGAACACCAGCCGCGCGATCAGCGCGACGACCACGGAGGTGATCTCGGACGGCACGCCGGACACGTCGACGATCGAGATCGGCTTGCCTTCGGTGGGCAGGCGGAACAGCCGCGCGATCGTCGCCGCCATCGTGTCGCCGACCAGCATGCCGGAGAACATGAAGGCGTAGCGCGGATCGGTGCGCAGTTCCTCGAGCTTGGTCTTGAGCCGCATGTACGGGCCGGTGTCGCCGGCGCGATCGAGCTTGCCCATGTCCTGGACGATGAAGTTGAGCAGATCGGAGAGCAGGTACGGGATCGGGCTGTCGACGGTGACCTTGCTCATCCCCTCGGCGGCGCGGCTCTTCAGGCGGGCGGCGAGCAGGCACTTGCCGAGCAC
The DNA here is from genome assembly GCA_964245815.1 of uncultured Sphingomonadaceae bacterium. Taxonomy (GTDB): domain Bacteria; phylum Pseudomonadota; class Alphaproteobacteria; order Sphingomonadales; family Sphingomonadaceae; genus Solisphingomonas. The sequence continues at coordinate 28,340 of CAXTNX010000014.1, forward strand.
GTCGAGATCGCGCTGGCGCTCGGCGCCTTCGGAGCCGACGATGACCTCGGCATGTTCCTCGAAGTTCATCAGCCAGTAGGGCAGGTTGAGATTGTCGACGTCGAACAGCTCGCCACGGCCCTCGAACGCGGCCGGGTATTCGCCGTGCGGATCGATCATCACGATATGGCCTTCGGGCGCCGCCTCGCAGATCCGGTGGAGGATCATCGCGAGGCTGGTCGACTTGCCGGTGCCGGTCGAGCCGACCAGCGCGAAATGGCGACCGAGCAGCGAATCGGTGTAGAGCGCGCCGCGCACGTCGGTGGTCGGATAGACGGTGCCGATCTCGATATGCGCGCGGTCGTCGGCGGCGAAGATCTGGCGCATGTCGGCATTGCCCGCGGGATAGACGCGACAGCCGGGCAGCGGGTAGCGCGTGACGCCGCGGCGGAAGTCGAGCAGCGCGCCGTCGCCACCCTGGCGGCCCTCGCCGATGAAGTCGATGTCCGCGACGATATGCTCGCCGGCGATCGACTCGAGCCGCAGGGCGCGGATATTGGCGACCAGCCAGAGCATCCCGACGCGCATCTTGACCTGGCTGCCGACTTCGCCCGCCATCGCCGCGCCGGCCTGGCCGGCCGTATCGCAATGCGCGGTCTCGAGCGCGCGCGGATCGAGCAGGATGCGGGCGCTGCCGCCGCCGATATCGAGGACGCCGCCGATTTCGGTCGCGGGGGCCACCGAGCCCTGGGACGCTCCGCCGCCGCCATCGGCGGCGAAACCGCGCCACGCCATCCCGTCCATCGCCTGCCCCTGTTGCATCACGCCCGGGAGGTATCGCGAAACGGTAAAGATTTCGGACGGTTGCCGGGTCGGCCCCGGCTTTGGCCGGGTCAGCTCCGCCGCCGGAACGGGACGCCCGCGGCCCAGCCGATCCCGACCGAGAGCGCGACCGCGGCGAGCCCGTAGGACACCGACCAGCGTTGCGCGGCGGTCGCGACGAAGCGCTCGAAGCCGCCCTTGGCGATGCGGACGTCGGTCACCGCGCCGGCCACGACATGACCGTCCTGGATGAGGAAGGTCTCCGCGGTGTAGCGCCCGACCGGCACGCGCGCCGGGATCGCGATACCGGCGCGATACAGCACGCCGTCGCGGATCTGCACGCCGCCCTCATCCTCGACATAGAGCCCGGCGCGGCGTTGCAGATCGATCAGCCCGTCCTCGAAACGGCGCTGCTCGGCCGGCGGCGCCCCCCCGGTGGGCGACATCTGCAGGCTGTCGAGCCCGAGTTCGTAGATCGCCGCGGTCCTGGCATCGACCAGCCGGTCGAGCGGCCGTGAGGTGGCGATCGCGTAGAAGGACGGCGCCGACAGGAAGCGCGCGCTGCCGGCATTGATCCACATGCCCGCGACCCGGCTCTTCTCGCGCACCTGGATCGATCGCATCGGTCCCTTGAGGACCACCGCGATATCCGCCGCGCGATCGGGCATGCGCCCCCGCGGATAGAGGATCGCGCCGAACAGCAGCAATCGTGCGCCGGTGAAGCTGTAGAGGATGCGCACCTGACTGTCCGAGACGTCGGGCACCAGCACCGGCGGCGCCGCGCCGAGACAGAGCAGGGCGAGCGCGGCGCGCCTCATCCGGCCGCGATCGAATAGAGCTCGCCCGGGCGCCAGGTCAGTCCGAGCGCCATGCGGAACGCGACGGTGAGCACGATCAGCGCGAGCATCAGCCGCAGATATTCGGGCTTGAACCGCATCGCGAACCGCGTGCCGATCTGCGCGCCGACCGCCGAGCCGATCAGCAGCAGCAGCGCGAGCACGATGTCGACCGCGCGCGTCGTCACGGCGTGGATCATCGTGGTGGCGGCGGTGACGAACAGGATCTGGAACAGGCTGGTGCCGACGACGACCTGCGCCGACATGCCGAGCAGGTAGATCATCGCCGGCACCATCACGAAGCCGCCGCCGACGCCGAGCGAGACGGTCAGCACGCCGGTCAGCACGCCGAGCAGCAGCGGTGCGAGCGGCGAGATGTACAGCCCGGAGCGGTAGAAGCGCCAGCGCAGCGGCAGCCAGGCGATCAGCGGGTGATGGCGGCGTGCGGCGCGCGCGGGCTTGCGGCCGAGCCGCTGCGCGACGATCACGCCGATCGATTCGCGCCCCATCAGCAGCCCGATCGAGCCGAGCATGAACACGTAGGTCAGCGCGATCACGGTATCGATCTGGCCGAGCCGCTCGAGCAGGCGGAACAGCAGCGCGCCGAGCCCGGAACCGACGATGCCGCCCGCCACCATGACGCCGCCCATCCGGAAATCCACCCCGTCGCGCCGCACCTGCGCGAGCACGCCCGAGACGCTCGCGCCGGTGATCTGCGTCGCCGACGACGCCACCGCCACGGTCGGCGGGATACCGTAGAAGATCAGCAGCGGCGTCGTCAGGAAGCCGCCGCCGACCCCGAACATGCCCGACAGCAGCCCGACCCCGCCGCCGAGCAGCACGATGACGATCATGTTCACCGAGAGTCCGGCGATCGGCAGATAGATGTCCATACCGATACCGACGCTAGCCGATGCCGGCGGCGGGCGACAGGCTCGCGGCGCACGAACGATGCCCGCCTAGAAATCGACCCCGACGGTCAGCGCGACGCCCGAATGCGGACGCGCATCGCCGGCGAGGCGCGCGCGATAGTCGAGCGCGACCGCGATGGTGCGGCCGTCGACCGGCAATCGCAGCACCGCGCTCGGCCCCGCATCGAGCCGTGCGGCACGCGGTTGCGCGGCACCCCAGGCGCCGAGCCCGAGCGTCAGCGAACGACCGTCGCCGAGATCGAGCGCGCGGCCGGCGCGCAGCGCGCCATCGGCATAGAGATCGCGCCGCCGCGCGCCGACCACGCCCGCCTCCGCATAGCCGTCGAGCCGCCAGCCGGGCGCCAGCGGCACCGCATAGACGCCGCCGGCGGCGCCGAGCGCGAAGGCGTCGCGACCGCCGCGATCGATCGCGACGCGACGTTCGACGGTCAGATGGACCGGGACGTGAGGCGCGGGCTGCCAGTCGATCCCCGCGGCCGCCTCGGTCTGGTCGGGGCCGCCGATCGTGCGCGAGATCCGAGCGGAGGCGGAGATGCCCGTCGCCAGCCGGTAGAGCACGCGGACGCCCGCTTGCCCGGCGCCGATCTGGCCGGCGGGCGACAGCGGCGTGGCATAGCCGCCGCCGCGCACGAACGCCCAGCCGGCGCCCGACCAGCGCGATCTCCTGCGTGCCGCCAGCAGCGGCGGCATCGCGTCGGCAGCGATCGCCGCGGCGGCCTCCTGCGCGGCGGTGGCGCGCGCATAATAGGTCCGGTTAGGCTGGTCGTAGCCGACCAGCGCGAGATACTGCATCGTCACCGCGTCGATCGGCGCGCCGACGCGCCATGGACCGCCCGGGATCGGCCGGTGACCGAAGGATATGCCGCGGCGCGCTGGCGGAGCGGCGAGCGTCCGCGTCGCCGTGACGACCGGCCACACCCGCCTCGACACGACCGTCCGCCACGGCTGCATCGTCCGATCGAGCCAGCTCGGCCCCTGCGACCAGCGCGTTTCGGGTGTCGAGTCCGGGCTCCAGCCGGATATCATCAGGCCGCGTACCGACACCCAGCCGATCGTCACGACGATCAGGAAGCGCAGCGGCGCGGCCTTGTTCGCGGCGAGGATCACGACGCGGCCGGAAAGACGTGCGCGGTCTTGTCCCACCACACGCGGCCGGTGCGCACCATGCCGAGATACATGCCGATCGCGCGGACCGCCGCTCCGATCGCGACGACGTTGCCGAGCAGCATGTGGACCGGCGTCAGCGCGGCCAGCGCCGCTCCGTCGACCCGCGCGGTGAAGCCGGCACGAACCAGGATCCGCCAAGTCAGCAGGACGAGGTTGATCCGGACCAGCAGCGCCGGCAGCACGACCGGCGCCGGAGCGCCCTCGAACCAGGCGAGGCCAAGTCCGGCCAGCCACAGGACGAACGCGGCATAGGCGGCTGCGATCACCATCGCCGCCAGCGGCGCGCGCCGATCGCGCAGCCGCATCCAGCGCTCGGCAAGCCCGCCCCGCCAGCCGAGTCGGTCCCATCCGGCGAGCGCGATGCCGGTGACCCAGCGCGACTTCTGCCGGATCGCCGCGCGGATCGTGGCCGGGAAGCAGGCGCGGACCGCCACCATCCCGTCGCCGTCGGCCGCGCGCACCGTCACGAACGCGCCGCGCCCGCCCGCCTCGCCGATCCGCAGGCCGAGCTCGTAATCCTCGGTCAGGCTGGCGGGATCGAACGGGCCGTCGCGGTGGCGCGCCGCGAACGCAAGCGCGTGCCGGCCGATCGCGCAGCCCACGCCCGCGGACGGCACCGCCGCACCGAGAGCCTCACGGACGACGACATGCTTGCGGTGCGATTCGGCGAACTCGCCCGCATAATGGAGCGAGACGAACCGTCGCCACCAGCCCTGCCCGCGCACGGCAACCGGCTCAACCGGGAGCTGGACAAGATCGAAACGATCGATCAGCGCGTCATACACCGCCAGCTCGTCACGGTGCACGGCATCCTCGGCGTCGTGCAGGATCACCGCCTTGACGAAGCGCCGTTCGGCACGTTCGTCGCTGCGCAACGCCTGCCACAGCCAGTTGAGGCAACCGGCCTTGGTGGTCGGCCCCGGCCGGTCGCCGACGACGACGCGGATGCGCGGATCGCCGCGCGCCGCGCGCCTGACCGCGGTCGCCGTCGCCGGATCGTTGGGATAGGTGCCGACATAGAGCCGCCAGTCGCGCGGGCCGAGCCGGCGGATCGCGGTCTCGATCATCGCGCCGATCACCGCCTCCTCGCGCCAGGTCGGCACGAAGACCGCCAAACGGCCGGGGATCGCGTGGCCGAGCGTGGCGGCGGTGGCGCGCGGATGACGGCGATAGACGGTCAGCCGCCGCCACAGCGTCCGCCCGATCCAGATCAGGTCGATCGCCAAGTCGTCGATCCCGCCGATCAGGAAACCGCATGCGGCGAACAGCGCCAATTCGTGCGCGGCGCGTCCCGCCAGCGCCAGGACCATCATCGAAGGCACCCGAACTGCTCCGGACGCCACGCAGCGATTGCCGGAGCGCGCCGCATCGTCAGTCGATCGGCGCCGCACCGGGGGTGGCGGTCGTCGCGGGCGGCGCGGGAGACCTGTCCGGTCCGGGCGACGCAACGGCGACGGCGGGTTCGAGCAGCGCGGCGGTCTCGATCCGGTCCAGCGCGCCGCGTCCGGCAAGATAGCGCCGCGCACCGACGATCCAGCCGGCGGCGCTGTCGTGATTGGGCAGCCGCAACACCTCGGCGAGCGCGCCATCGACCTGCCCGGCCTCGAGCATCCGCCCGGCGCGGGCGACGCGATCGGCGGGCAGCGGCGATGCCTGGTCGGCACGCCGGATCACGACGATGCCGGCGAGTTCGCGGCGCAGGCCCTGCCACCAGCTGTCGTGAACCACATCTCCGTTCGTGGCGAGCGTCGGCGCGATCTGATCGAGCCCGTTCTGGAGATCCGCCAGCGTCACCGGCTGTCGCGCCGCGGACAGGATCGCCGCCACCGCCTCGGGCTGGCCGTGACCGAACCGCTCGCGCAGCAGGCCTTCGATATAGCCGAGCTGGACACCGCGATCGAGCGCGCGGCGCGCGGCGAAGGCGACCAGCAGGCCCTCGGCGCGGCTCGCGTCGCCGGTCGCGGCACGCGCCTGGATCTCGAGATCGTCGACCTTCTCGGACAGCGTCGACACCTGCTCGGCGAGCGCAGGATCGTTCGATGGCGGCACGGCGGCAGGCGGGCCCGGCGGCGGCGGCGTGACGATGATCCGGCGGGCGAGCGCGAGCCGCGCCGCGGCGAGATCGCTCGATTCGAGATGGAGCCACCCGGCGATCCGCGGGCTGCGCGTCACCGCATAGCCCGCCGCTGCCACGCCCGCGAGGAACGCGACAGCCGTCAGCGACAGCACCCACGGCCATTTCCGGCGCGGCCGATAGCCGTCGAAGTCGCTGTCCATCGCCGTCGCCCCTGCCTACCCGTTCACTGATCGCACAGCTTCGCGGCCACCGCCAGCAGCGCCGGATCGGCCGGCCGCTCCGCGACCGCGGTGGCGCGCCAGCCGGGTCCCGCCGCTGCCAGCGTCGCCGCGCTGATCGCGGCGATCGCGATCGCCCGCCGGTCGGGCACCAGCGACGCGAACAGCGCGGCGGCGCGCGGCGAATGCAGCAGGACCACCGGATCGGCGGGAAGATCGGGCAACGCCACCGCATCGGCGGCGTAGACGATGCGGCGCACGATGGTGATCGTCTCCGCCGGAACGCGGTGCTCGCGCCCGGCGAGATGAAGCAGCGTGCCGATCCCGTCCGAGCGGGCACGCGCGACGATCGCATCGGCATCGCCCGCTCCCGCGACGATGCGCGTAAAGCCCGCGCCGCGCGCCGCCGCTGCGGTCGCCGCGCCGACCGCATAGAGCGGGAGCGCGATGAGCGCGGCGAGGCCCGCGCCACCCAGCCGGGCGGCCGCGGCGCTGGTCATCAGCACCGCGTCGGGCGGATCGCCGGGCAGGCTCCAGTCGAGCGCGCGGATGTCGAACAGCGGCGCCGCGACCGCATCCAGCCCCAGCGCCCGCGCCGCCGCCAGCGTCGCACCGGCGCCGGGTTCGGGACGCAGCACGACGAGCGGTCTCATCGCCCCGCGAACAGGCGCGCCAGCGGTTCGGGCGCGCTGGCGAGCAGGCGATCGGCGAACGCCGCCGCGGCGCCCGATGCGGCGATCCCGATCTCGTCCGCGACGCGGAGCGCGCCGTCCTCGCTCAACAACTCGGCGCGCAGCCGCATCGTCGACCCCTCGACCTCGGCGAGCGCCGCCACCGGCGAGCGGCAATCCGCGCCAAGCGCGGCGAGCAGCGCGCGCTCGGTCGAGATGCAGCTATGGGTGACGGCATGATCGATCGCGGCGAGCAGCACGCGCGTCGCGGCATCCTCGCGCCGCGCTTCGACGCCGATCGCACCCTGCGCGGGTGCCGGCAGCATGGCATCGGTCGCGAGCGCGATGCCGACGCCGTCGCGTCCCAGCCGCACCAGCCCGGCGGCGGCGAGCAGGGTCGCGTCCGCCTCGCCATCGGCCAGCCGCCTGAGCCGGGTGTCGACATTCCCGCGGAACGGCACGATCGCCACATCGCGGCGCCGATGACGCACCTGCGCGACACGGCGCGGCGACGAGGTGCCGACGCGCGCGCCGTGCGGCAGCGCCGCGATGCTGTCGGCGCCGACCAGCCGATCGCGGACGTCGGCACGCGGCAGCATCGCGGCGATGCGCAGCGCGTCCGGCCGGATCGTCTCGACATCCTTCATCGAATGCACCGCGATGTCGATCGTCCCGTCGAGCAGCCGCTGATCGAGCTCCTTGGTCCACAGCGCCTTGCCGCCGATGTCGGCGAGCGGGCGGTCCTGGATGCGATCGCCGGTGGTCCGGACGACGACGATCTCGATCGCGTCCTCGCCCCAGCCATGCGCATCCCGCAACGCCGTCACGACCATCCGCGCCTGCGCCAGCGCCAGCGGCGAGCCGCGGGTGCCGAGGCGGAGCGGGCGGGAGAGCGTGGCCATGCGGATGGTTGCTCTAGGGACCAAACCCAATACAGGGAAGCCGTGCCCCTCATCCTCGGCCTCGAATCCTCGTGCGACGAGACTGCGGCCGCAGTGGTCGACGGCGATCGGCGCATCCTCGCGCATCGGCTCGCGGGGCAGGAGGCGGCGCACGCGCCGTTCGGCGGCGTGGTGCCGGAGATCGCGGCGCGCGCGCATGTCGAGGCGCTCGGCCCGCTGGTCGAGGCCGCGTTGGACGATGCCGGCGTGATGCTGGGCCAGGTCGACGCGATCGCCGCGACCGCAGGTCCGGGGCTGATCGGCGGGGTGATGGTCGGGCTGTCGATGGCCAAGGGGCTGGCGCTGGCCGCGCGCAAGCCGCTGGTCGCGGTCAATCATCTCGAAGGCCACGCGCTCTCGCCACGGCTCGCCGATCCGACGCTTGCCTTCCCCTATCTGCTGCTCCTGGTCTCGGGCGGGCATTGCCAGCTGCTGCTCGTCGCGGGCGTCGCGCGCTACACCCGGCTCGCCACGACGATCGACGATGCCGCGGGCGAGGCGTTCGACAAGACCGCCAAGCTGCTCGGCCTCGGCTTCCCCGGCGGACCCGCGGTCGAGCGCACCGCCGCGACCGGCGATCCGCGCGCCGTGCCGCTGCCGCGCCCGCTGCTCGGATCGGCCGAGCCGCATTTTTCGTTCGCCGGCCTCAAGAGCGCGGTGCTGCGCGCCCGCGACACCGGCACCCACCGCGCAGACGATATCGCCGCCTCGTTCCAGCAGGCGGTGGTCGATTGCCTGATCGACCGGACCCGCCGCGCCATCGCGCGGGCGCCGGAGGCGACCGCCTTGGTCGTCGCCGGCGGCGTCGCCGCGAACGGCGCGGTGCGCGGCGCGCTCGAGACGCTCGCGGCCGGGTCCGGGCTGCGCTTCGTCGCGCCGCCGCTGTGGCTGTGCACCGACAATGCCGCGATGATCGCCTGGGCGGGCGCCGAGCGCTTCGCCGCCGGGCTGCACGATACGCTCGACGTGCCGGCACGCGCGCGCTGGCCGCTCGATCCCGATGCCGGGCGGGTGCGCGGCGCGGGGGTGAAGGCGTGAGGATCGGTGTCGTCGGCGCGGGCGCCTGGGGAACCGCGCTGGCGCAGGTCGCGGTCGCCAACGGGCCGGTCGTCCTGTGGGCGCGCTCGCCCGATCTCGCGCGCGCGATAGCGACCACGCGCGCGAACGCCGCCTATCTGCCCGGCGTCGCCCTCTCGCCCGCCATCGAGACGACGTCGGATCTCGCCGCGCTGTCCGGCTGCGACGCGCTGCTCCTGGTGACGCCCGCGCAGGCGATGCGATCGGTGCTGGCGGCGATGCCCCGGACCGCGCAGCCGCTCGTGCTGTGTTCCAAGGGTATCGAGGCGGGATCGCGGCTGCTGATGTCCGAAGTCGCGACCGCGCTCCGTCCGGGCGCGCCGCTCGCGGTGCTGTCGGGACCGACCTTCGCGCACGAGGTCGCCGCCGGGCTGCCCACCGCGGTGACGCTGGCCTGCGCCGACGCCGCATGGGGCGACCGGCTCGCGGCGCGGCTCGGCCGTCCGAGCTTTCGGCCCTATTCGAGCGACGACGTGATCGGCGCCGAGATCGGCGGCGCGGTCAAGAACGTGCTTGCGATTGCGTGCGGCGTGGTCGCGGGCGCGGGGCTCGGGCGCAACGCCGCCGCCGCGCTGATCGCGCGCGGTTTCGCCGAGATGGCGCGGTTCGGCGCGGGGCGCGGCGCGAGCTTCGACACGCTGGCCGGACTTTCGGGGCTCGGCGATCTCGTGCTGACCTGCTCATCGACCGCCTCGCGCAACTACAGCCTGGGGGTCGGGCTCGGCCGCGGCGAGGCGATCGCTGACCTGCTCGGCGGCCGGCGCACGGTGGCGGAGGGCGCGGCGACCGCGCCCGTGCTGGCGGAAGCCGCGCGGGCGGCGGGGATCGAGATGCCGATCAGCCAGGCGGTCTGCGCGCTGCTCGATGGCTCGGCGCGCGTCGCGACGGTCATCGAGCGCCTGCTTGCCCGCCCGCGTCGCGCCGAGACGGTGTGAGGAAGATGGCCTGCGCCCTCGTCCCTACCCCCGCTCCGTTCGCCCCGAGCGAAGTCGAAGGGCAGGCGCAGGGCTTCGACGTCGCTCAGCCCGAACGGGGGGATGCGCGTCATCAGCAAGAAGCGGCACGGTCAGAAATCGATCGCGATGCCCTTGGCCTCCCAATCGCCATAGCGGGTCGGCTCGAGCCCCTTGGGACCGCCGCCCTCGCCGCCGGTGCGCGCCGGGCCGGGCACCGGCACCGGGGGACTTTCCGACAGGTGCGCCGGCGGCTTGACGTGAGGGGGGCGGCGCTGATCGGCCATGATGGGGCTCCCTGGGCGATGACTGGATGACAGATCGGCGCTCGGCGCGTCCGGCGCAACCCATCGGCGCCCCGGCGCGGCTCGCGGCGTTGCGGATGCTCGATGCGGTGCTCCGTCGCGGCCTGCCGCTCGAGGCCGCGCTGGACGGCGCGGCGGCGGGGCTGGACCGCGCCGAGGATCGCGGCCTGGCGCGCGCGATCGCCTCCGAGACGCTGCGCCGGCTCGGCGATCTCGATGCGCTGATCGACGCGGCGACGCCGCGGCCACTGCCGTCCGACGCCAAGGCGCGCTTCGCGCTGCGCATCGCGCTCGTCCAGGCGCTGATCCTGGGCACGCCGCCGCACGCGGCGATCGGCACCGTGCTGCCGCTCGTCGACGGCGGTCCGCGGCGGCTGGTGCATGGCGTGTTCGGCACGCTCATGCGCCGCGGCGCGACGCTGCCCGATCCGCCACACTTCCCCACTGCGGTGGCGAAGCGCTGGCAGTCGGCCTGGGGGACGGACGCGGTCGCGGCGGCGCGGGCCGGACTGGCCGGGCGGCCGCCGCTCGACATCACGCTGCGCGACCCCGCCGACACCGGCATATGGGCCACGCGACTCGATGCGGTGAGCCTCGCGCCCGGGCATCTGCGCCGCGCCCCGGTCGCCGACGTCACCGCGCTCGCCGGCTATGCGGAGGGCGCGTGGTGGGTGCAGGATCTCTCCGCCTCGCTCGCCGCGCGCCTGCTCGGGCCGGGCGCCGGCGCCGCGCTCGATCTGTGCGCCGCGCCGGGCGGCAAGACCCTGCAACTCGCCGCGGCAGGCTGGGAGACGATCGCGGTCGAGCTGGCGCAAACGCGTCTCGCACGACTTTCCGGCAACCTCGCGCGGGCAGGCCTCGTCGCCGAGACGATCGTGGCGGACATGACGACGTGGCAGCCCCCGGCCGCGGTCGACGCCGTGCTGCTCGACGCGCCGTGCTCGGCGACCGGGGTCTTCCGCCGCCATCCCGACGTGCTGCACCGCGTCCGCCCGCGCGCGATCGCCGCACTCGCCGAAACGCAGCGCGCGATGCTGGAGCGCGCGGCGGGTTGGGTGAAGCCCGGCGGCCGGCTGGTCTACGCGGTCTGCTCGCTCGAGCGCGAGGAAGGCGAAGGCGTCGTCGAGCGCCTCGCCGATCCGCGACTGGCCCCCGATCCGATCGACGCGGGCGAACTGCCGGCGGGGCTCGTTCCCGACGACCGCGGCCGGTTGCGCATCCGCCCCGGCGCGCTCGCCGATCGGGGCGGATGCGACGGCTTCTTCATCGCGCGCTTCCGCAGGACTTGAAGCGCGGGGCGCAGCCGGTTAGGCCCGGGCCACATGCAGAAACCCGTGCGCATCGCCCCTTCGATCCTGTCCGCCGACTTCGCGCGGCTGGGCGAGGAGGTCCGCGCGATCGACGAGGCGGGCGCCGACTGGATCCATGTCGACGTGATGGACGGGCATTTCGTGCCCAACATCTCGATCGGCCCGGCGGTGGTGAAGGCGATCCGTCCCCATACCGCCAGGCCGTTCGACGTGCATCTGATGATCGCGCCGGTCGACGCCTATCTCCAGGCGTTCGCCGATGCCGGGGCGGACTGCATCACCGTCCATCCCGAGGCCGGCGCGCACGTCCATCGCACGGTGCAGAGCATCAAGGCGCTGGGCAAGCGCGCCGGCGTGGTGCTGTGCCCGGCGACCAACGAGGACGCGCTCGACTATCTGATCGACATCGTCGACCTGGTGCTGGTGATGACCGTCAACCCCGGTTTCGGCGGACAGAGCTTCCTCGCCTCGCAGCTCGGCAAGATCGAGCGCATCCGCGCGATGATCGATGCGACCGGCCGCGCCATCGACCTCGAGGTGGATGGCGGCGTCGACCACGATACCGCGCATCTCTGCATCGCGGCGGGTGCCGATGCGCTGGTCGCGGGCACGGCGACCTTCCGGGGCGGGACGGCCGCCTATGCCGACAATATCCGGCGCCTGAGGGGCGAATGACCGGCGCACGGCGCGCCGCCAGGGCGGCGCCCGAACCTGCCGAGCAGGCGGTGACGCCCGGCCGCAGCCTGGTCCGTCTCGGGCCGGACCGCGGCGTGTCGCTCGCCGAGCGGATCCTCGCCCAGGTCGAGCGGCTGTCGTGGCGGATGCCGCTGCACACGATGCGGCTGCGTGGCCGCTTCCCGCTCAAGCTGCTCGGCGTGCCCGCCGATCCGGTCGCGGGCGATCCCGTCGCCGGCGCCGGGTTGCTCGATGGCGAGGTCGTCGTCGGCCGGGTGCGGGCGGACCTGCTCGACATGTCGCTGACCGACGGCGCGCACGGTGCGGGGCTGGTCGATCACGTCCAGAGCTTCGCGTGGCTGCGCGATCTTGCCGCCGCCGCCCCGCGCGAGACCGGCGCGCCGATCGCCGAGGCGGTGATGCGGCGCTGGCTCGCCGGCCATGCCGAGACGATCGACGAGACGGGCTGGCGCGCGGACCTGTGGGGGCGGCGCATCCTCGCCTGGCTCGCGCACGCGCCGTTGATCCTCTCCTCGTCCGACCTGGTCTATCGCTCCGCGGTGCTCAATGCGCTGGCCCGCGGCGCGCGGCATCTCGATCGCGTCGCCGAGAAGGCGCCGATCGGGCTGGATCGCATCGCCGCGCATGCCGGGCTGATCGCCGCCGGTCTGATGATCCCCGGTGGCGAGCAGCGCATCGCGCGCGGCGAGCAGGGCATGGCGCGCGCGCTGGCGAGCGGGATCAATGCGGACGGCGGCGTCGTCAGCCGGTCGCCGGTCGATCTGCTGCTGCTGGTCGAGCTGCTCGGCTGCCTCGTCGCGGTCTACGCCGAACGCCGGCGCGAGCCGCCGCCGCCGCTCGCCGTCGCGCTGGCCAAGGCGGTTCCCGCGCTGCTCGGCGTCACGCTCGGCGACGGACGGTTGTCGAGCTGGCAGGGCGGCGGCCCGCTCGATGCCGATCGCATCGCGCGCGTCGTCGCGGGATCGCGCATCCGCACCCGGCCGCAGCGCCAGTCGCGCGACTGGGGCTTCCAGCGTCTGTCGGGCGGCGCGACCGTGGTGGTCGCGGACTGCGCGCCGCCGCCCGCCAGCCGGCTGGGTCATGGCGGCTGCGCCTCGACGCTGGCGTTCGAACTCGCCGACGGCGCGCATCGCATCGTCGTCAATTGCGGCGGCGACCGCCCGTGGTCGGCGCTGCCGCGCGCGATCGGCGAAGCGCTGCGCACCACCGCCGCGCATTCGACGCTGACGCTTGCGGATTCGAACTCGACCGCGATCCACACCGATGGCTCGCTCGGCAGGGGCGTCACCGAAGTCGAGCTCGACCGGCAGGAGCAGGAGAGCGCGAGCCGCATCGAGGCGACGCACGACGGCTATGTCCGCCGGTTCGGGCTGGCCCATTGTCGCAAGCTCGCGCTCGCCGCGGACGGCCGCGAGCTTGCCGGCGAGGACGTGCTGCTGCCCGCCGGCGGCGGTCGCGGGGCGGCGACGGTCGGTTTCGCGGCGCGTTTCCACCTCGCACCCGGCATCGAGGCGACCGCGACCGCGGATGGCATGGCCGCGCTGCTGCGCATCGACGGCGGTCCGCTCTGGCAGTTCCGCTGCCGCGGCGGCGGCCTCGCGATCGAGGACAGCATCTGGATGGACGGCCATGGCCGTCCGGTGACCACCGCGCAGCTCGTCGTCTCGGGCGAGACGCCGCCGGGCGGCACCAGCCTGTCCTGGACGTTCCGGCGCGCCGCCTGACGCAAGCAATGGGGGTTTACACATGTCCGACGTCAAGATCGCGCGCGCGCTGCTGTCGGTCTCCGACAAGACCGGGCTCGCCGGGCTCGGTGCGGCGCTCGTCCGCCACGGCGTCGAGCTGGTCTCGACCGGCGGCACCGCGAAGGCGCTGCGCGAGGCGGGGCTGACGGTGCGCGACGTCGCGGATCTCACCGGCTTTCCGGAGATGATGGACGGACGGGTCAAGACGCTGCACCCCAACGTCCATGGCGGGTTGCTCGCCGTGCGCGGCGATCCGGCGCATGCGCGGGCGATGGTGGATCACGGCATCGTGCCGATCGATCTGGTGGTCGTCAATCTCTACCCCTTCGCGCAGACCGTCGCCCAGGGTGCCGAGCGCGACGAGATCATCGAGAATATCGATATCGGCGGCCCGTCGATGGTGCGCTCGGCGGCCAAGAACCACGCCGATGTCGCGTGTCTCACCGACCCGGCCGACTATGGCGCGTTGATCGCCGAACTCGACGCGCGCGGCGGCGCGACCACCGCCGTCACCCGCATCCGGCTCGCCGCAAAGGCCTTCGCGCAGACCGCCGCCTACGACGCCGCGATCGCCAACTGGTTCGCCTATACCGACGCCTTCACCCATCCCGCGGGCACGGACGCGCTCGCCGCGACGCCGTTCCCCGCCACGATGCCGCTGGCCTTCACGCTGCGCGAGACGCTGCGCTACGGCGAGAATCCGCACCAGCAGGCGGCGCTCTATACCGGCGCGATGCTCGGCCGCGGCATCGCGCAGGCCGCGCAGGTGCAGGGCAAGGCGCTCAGCTACAACAACTACAACGACGCCGACGCCGCGCTGGAGCTGGTCTCCGAGTTCCGCGACGGTCCGCCGACGGTGGTCATCGTCAAGCACGCCAATCCGTGCGGCGTCGCCACCGGCGCGACGCTGACGGCCGCCTATGAAGCGGCGCTGGCGTGCGACAGCGTGTCCGCGTTCGGCGGTATCATCGCGGTCAACCGACCGCTCGACGGGCCGACCGCGGAAGCGATCTCGGGCATCTTCACCGAGGTCGTCGCGGCGCCGGATGCGGACGACGCGGCGCGTGCCGTGTTCGCGCGCAAGAAGAACCTACGGCTGTTGCTGACCGGAGACCTGCCCGATCCGGCGCGCGATGGCTTCGGGCTGAAGGCGATCGCCGGTGGCCTGCTCGTCCAGTCCCGCGACAACGGCCGGATCGCGCGCGACGATCTCAAGATCGTGACCAGGCGCGCGCCGAGCGAGCCGGAGCTCGCCGACTGCCTGTTCGCCTGGACCGTCGCCAAGCACGTCAAGTCGAACGCGATCGTCTACGCCAGGGACGGCAGCACCGCAGGCATCGGCGCCGGCCAGATGAACCGCCTGGAAAGCGCGCGCATCGCCGCCTGG
The DNA here is from genome assembly GCA_964245815.1 of uncultured Sphingomonadaceae bacterium. Taxonomy (GTDB): domain Bacteria; phylum Pseudomonadota; class Alphaproteobacteria; order Sphingomonadales; family Sphingomonadaceae; genus Solisphingomonas. The sequence continues at coordinate 43,456 of CAXTNX010000014.1, forward strand.
AAGGCGCGGGACGCCGCCGACAGGGCGGGGTGGAGCGAACCGCGCACGATCGGCTCGGCGGTCGCGTCCGACGCCTTCTTCCCGTTCGCGGATGGGCTGATGGCGGCGGTCGAGGCGGGCGCCACCGCGGTGATCCAGCCCGGCGGCTCGATCCGCGACGACGAGGTGATCGCCGCGGCCGACGCAGCGGGGCTGGCGATGGTGTTCACGGGCATGCGACACTTCAGGCATTGAGAGCCGCTTCGAAGGACATCCCCGTTCGGATCGAGCGAAGTCGAAGCCGTGACCGGCCCTTCGCCGTCGCGCAGGGCGAGCGGGGATAAGAAGGATCAGGCTCCTCGCGCCGCCACCGCCTCGCCTCGCCTGAGGCTGAACAGCATCCGGTCGTCCGCGCCGAACGCCTTGTACCAGATGACGACGCCATAGCCCGCCAGGATCGCGGGCACGCCGATGGCGAGCTCCAGCCATTCGGGTAGCAGCGTGGCGGTCGCGCCGACCGCAACGGCGGCGGCGACCGCGGGTAGCAGGGTCCAGCGCCAGCCCGAGACCGGCGCGCGCAGCAGCCGGGCGAGTAGGCCCGCCTTGGCGATCGAGGCGGCGCCGAGCGCGAGCAGCAGCGCGATCGCCGGGCCGGCGGCGGCGATCGTGTCGTCGCGCAGATCGGCGACCGGATGGATCGCGCGGATCGCCCAGATCAGCAGCACCGATGCGATCGTCTGGCCGGCGATCATCGCGATCGAGATCGCGAGATTGCGCTTGCGCGCGATGTAGATCAGCGCCGCCTCGCTCACCACCGCGGTCGCCGCCACCGCCTCGGCGGCGAGCAGCACGCCGAGCGCGCCGGCGCCACCGACGAACTTCGGCCCGACCAGCCCCATCACCGCGCCGCCGGTCATGCCGAGCGCGAGCGCGATCCCGACCTGCGCGGCGATGATCCAGAAGCCGACCTGCCGAACCTGCCTGGCGACCGCGGTCCGGTTGTCGTCGGCGAGCTCGCGGGTGATGACCGGGCCGAGGATCGGATCGAAGCTGGTCTTGAGCTTCTGCGGCAGCGAGGCGACCTGCTGCGCGACATAATAGATGCCGACGATCGCGGGCGAGAAGAACAGCCCGAGGATCGCGATGTCGAGCCGCCGCGATCCCCATTCGATCGCATCCGCGCCGGCGAGCGGCGCGTTGCGGCGCATCATCCGGACCAGCCGGACCGGGCGCGGCCGCCAGCCCTCAGGCAGGCCGTAGCTGCGCACCAGCGGCACGATCGACGCGATCAGCGCGGTCGTCGCGGACAGCGCATAGGCGAGGATCAGCCCGTCGCGCCGCGAATAGAAGACGAGCGCCGCCGCCGCGATGCTGATCGTCCACGGCTCGACCAGCGAGCGCGCGCGGACGGTGGCGCCGATATCGCCGCGATAGGCGAGCCCGGCGAGCGCGATGTCCGATCCCGCCCAGCCGAAGATCGTCAGCGGCAGCAGCCAGTCGAGCGGGTTGACCCCCGAATTGGGGAACAGCAGCACCGGCCACAGCATCAGCACGCCCGCCCCGAGCGCCGAGACCAGCCAGCCGACGAGCAGCCCGTCCCACACGACATGGACGTGGGGACGTTTGGTCAGCGCCAGTTGCTGGGCGAGCCCGCGCTTGAGGCCGATCGTCGCGATCTGGCCGACGAACTCGACGATGATCGTCGCATAGGCGAACCGCCCGAGCACCGCCGCGCCATAAAGCCGCCCGGCGATGAACAGGAACGGCAGCCGCGCCGCCAGCCGCAGCAGGAAGCCGAAGAAATTGGTCCGCCCGCCGCGCGCGAGCTGCGCGATGTCGCCCGGCCCCTCCGTATCGTCGCATGTCAATGCGCGGCGCCCCAGCTTGCGCCGGTGCCGACCTCGACGCCGAGCGGCACCGAGAGCGTGACGGCGGGGCCCGCCGCATCCGCCATGACCGCGCGGATCACCGCGGTGGCCGCCTCGACGTCGCCTTCGGGCAGCTCGAACACCAGCTCGTCATGGACCTGGAGCAGCATCCGCACCTCCGCCAGGCCGGCGGCGGCGAGCGCCGGCCCCATCCGTACCATCGCGCGCTTGATGAGATCGGCCGACGTCCCCTGGATCGGCGCATTGACCGCCTGGCGCTCGGCCGCCTGGCGCTCGTTGGGGGTCTTGCCGCGGATACCGGGCAGCCACGTCTTGCGCCCGAACAGGGTGGTGACATGACCGCGCTCGCGCACCTTCGTCACCGTATCGGCGATGTAGCGGCTGACGCCGGGATATCGCGCGAAGTAACGGTCGAGGATCGACTGCGCCTCGCCGCGATCGACGCCGAGCCGCCCGGCCAGCCCGAACGCGCTGATCCCGTAGAGGATCGCGAAGTTGATCGTCTTGGCGCGCGCGCGGGTCTCGCGATTGATCTCGCCGAACAGCTCCTGCGCGGTCAGGTTGTGGATGTCGGCGCCGGTGCGGAACGCCTCGCGCAGTTCCGGCACGTCGGCCATGTGCGCGGCGAGCCTGAGCTCGATCTGCGAATAGTCCGCCGACAGGATGACGTTGCCCGGCGCCGCGACGAACGCGTCGCGGATGCGCCGCCCGAGCTCGGTGCGGATCGGGATGTTCTGGAGATTGGGATCGGTCGACGACAGCCGCCCGGTCTGCGCGACCGCGAGGCTGAAGCTGGTGTGGACGCGGCCGGTCCCGGGGTTGATCTGCTCCTGCAACGCATCGGTATAGGTCGATTTGAGCTTGGTCAGCTGGCGCCAGTCGAGCACCAGGCGCGCGACCTCGATGCCGTCCGCCGCCAGCCGCTCGAGTTCGGTGACGTCGGTCGAATAGACCCCCGACTTGCCCTTGCGCCCGCCTTTGAGGCCGAGCCGCTCGAACAGCACCTCGCCCAGCTGCTTGGGGCTGCCGATCGTGAACGGGCCGTCCGCCGCGGCGTGGATCAGCGCTTCCAGCCGCGCGATCTCGACCGCATAGTCCGCCGACAGCCGCTTGAGCTCGGCGCGGTCCACGAGGATGCCGGCGCGCTCCATCGCGGCGACCACCGGCACCAGCGGGCGATCGACCATCTCGTAGACCCGCGTGACGCCCTCGGCGGCGAGGCGCGGCTTCAGCCGCCGCCACAGCCGCAGCGTCACGTCGGCATCCTCGGCGGCGTAGTGCGTCGCGCGATCCAGCGCGACGCGATCGAACGTGACCTGGTTCCGGCCCGCGCCGCAGACGTCCTTGAAGGCGATCGTGCTGTGCGCGAGATGCGTCTTGCACAGATCGTCCATGCCGTGGTTCTGGCGCCCGGCATCGAGATCGTAGCTGAGCAGCATCGTGTCGTCGTACGACTCGATCGTCAGCCCGGCGCGCGCCAGCACGAGCAGGTCGTATTTGATGTTCTGCCCGATCTTGAGCACGGAGCGATCGGCGAGCAGCGGCCGCAGCCGGTCGAGCACCAGCGCGCGCGGCAGCTGGTACGGCACCTCGGCGAGCAGCCCCTCGCCCTCGCCGAGATGGCCGAACGGGATGTAGCAGGCGCGACCGGGTGCCAGCGCCAGGCTGATGCCGACCAGCTCGGCCCGCGTCGCGTCGAGGTGCGTCGTCTCGGTGTCGATCGCGAGATGCCCTTGCGCGGTCGCGTCCGCGATCCATCGGTCGAGCGCCGCCGCGTCGAGGATCGTCTCGTACGTCTCGTGCGCGAACGGCGGATCGTCGGGCAGCGACGCGATCGGCGCCGGCGCCGCCTCGATCGCGCCCAGCTTCCCGAGCAGCGAGCGGAACCCCATCTCCTCCAGCCAGGCGCGCAGCGGCTCGGGCGGGATGCCCTGCAAGGCGAGATCGCCGAGCGGCTCGGGCAGCGGCGCGGCGCATTCCAGCGTGACGAGGCGCTTCGACAGCCGCGCCATCTCGGCATGCTCGATCAGCGATTGGCGCAGCTTGGGCTTGGCGATCGTCGCCGCGCCGGCGAGCACGCTCTCGAGATCGCCGAACTGCTGGATCAGCTGGCTCGCGGTCTTGGGGCCGATGCCGGGCACGCCGGGGACATTGTCGACGCTGTCGCCCATCAGCGCGAGCACGTCGCCCAGCCGGTCCGGCCCGACGCCGAACTTCTCGACGACATAGTCCGCGCCCATGCGGCGATCGTTCATCGTGTCGAGCATGTCCAGGCCGGGCTCGATGAGCTGCATCAGGTCCTTGTCGGACGATACGATCGTCACCGCCCAGCCCTGCGCGAGCGCGGCCCTGGCATAGCAGGCGATGATGTCGTCCGCCTCGAGCCCCGGGGTCTCGATGCACGGCACCGAGAAGGCGCGGGTGGCATCGCGGATCAGCGGAAACTGCGGGACCAGATCCTCGGGCGGCGGCGGGCGGTGCGCCTTGTACCGATCGTACATGTCGTTGCGGAAGGTGTGGCTGCCCGCATCGAAGATCACCGCGAGATGGCTCGGCCCTTCGGGTCCCGAGAGGTCGGTGAGCAGCTTCCACAGCATCGTCGTGAAGCCGTACACCGCGCCGGCGGGCTGGCCGTGGCGGTTGGTGAGCGGCGGCAGGCGATGGTACGCGCGGAAGATGTAGCTCGAGCCATCGACGAGATAGAGGTGGTTCCCGGCCATGGCGACGCGTCTAGCAGCCGGGCGGCGTCATGGCGACGGGTCGCGCCCACGTTGGCGCGGCGCTGTTGCGGGCGTACCATGATGGCGGGACTCGCGCGGCCGATCGCGGACGCGCCCCCGAAGGGGAGAACCGACATGCGCATCCTCGCCACCGCCACCCTGTTCGCCACCGCCGCCACCGTCGCCGGCATCGGCCAGGCGCAGGCGCCGCTGACGCCGGTCGGCACGACCGTGATGCTGAAAGGCGCGGCCGGCGCGGCCGCCGGCACCGCGACGCTCACCGATGCGCCGGGCGGCGTGCTGCTCCATGTCGAGGCGAGCGGTCTCACGCCTGGCTGGCACGCGATCCATTTCCACGAGAAGGGCGATTGCTCGGATGCCGCGTTCAAGATGGCGGGCGGTCATGTCCACATGGCGGGCACGACGCCCGCGATCCATGGCCTGCTGATGGCCGGCGCGACCGATCAGGGCGACCTGCCCAACATCCACGCCGCCGCGGACGGCACCGCGATGGCGGACATCTTCGCGCCGATGGTCGCGCTGCATGCCGGCAGCGCGCGCGCCGACCTGCTGGATGCCGACGGCTCGGCGCTCGTCATCCACGCGATGAGGGACGATTACATGACCCAGCCGATCGGCGGCGCCGGCGCGCGCGTGGCGTGCGGGGTCATCCGATAGCCCGACGATCCGACCGGACGCCGCCACCCTCAAGGCTTGACGGCGTCCCCCGGCTTGCCCCCCATCGGCGCCAGCTCCCGGCCGACGCCGATATTGACCCAGAGCGATTCGTTGCCCGCACCCGTGACCGGCTCGTCGATCTGGTCGTCGATCACCGGCGGGCTGAGATCGATCGACGAGATCAGGGAGGGCGACGTGAAGCTGTAGGCGACGGCGTTGCCGAGGCCCGAGGCGAGTTGCACCTGCGAGACGACATCTTGGACCGGCTGGATCACCTGGACGAGCGCGGTGACCGCCATGTCGGCCGGGCTGACCGGCCCCTCCGGTATCGTCGTCGTGACGCCGCAGTTGGAGGCATCGAGCAGGCATGCGTTGAGCGTCGCGCCGGCGGCGAAGCCGGTCGGCTGGAGCGCGAGCGCCTGGAACACCTGGTTGCCGGTCAGCGTCGCGCCGCCCTGCTCGAGCGTGGCGTTGAGGACGAGGTTCGCCGGCGCCGCCGCATCCGCGGTGGTCGGCACGAGCAGGATGCCGCCGTTGCCCGCGGTCACGCCGGCGCGGTCGGTGATCGCCGCCGATGCGCCGCTGTTCTGCGTATAGAGCGCGTTGGAAAAGCGCAGCGAGACGGTGTCGGCGCGCAGATAGCCGGCCGGATTGGCCAGGCCGCCGGGATCGCCGAGCGCCGCGTCGATCGCGGCCGGCGTCGTCGCGGCGATGAGCGCGTCGGCCGCGGCAGGCGTCGTGAACCGGATCGTCCGCGCATCGAGCGCGAGCGTGCCTGCGGGCCGGCCGCGGCCATCGTCGAGCGCGATCGATCCCGCCGGCAGCACGCCGACGATATCGCCGCCGGTCGAGCGCAGCGTCACCGTCTCGTCGCCGGCGAGCCCGGTGAAGCGCGCCGCGCCGAGGACCCGGATCGTGCCCGCGCCGGTCACCGTGAAGGCGGCCTTGGCGCCGAGCAGATTGGCGTTGCTCGACGCGGCGCCGTTCAGCGCCAGGGTGCCGATCAGCGTGTCCGGACCGGCGCCATCGGTCGCCGGCTGCGATCCGACGCTGATCGCATTGGCATGCGCGCCCGCCAGTTCGGCGGCGGACAGCGCGTAATCGCCGGCCGCGGCGCCGGCACCGTCGCCGATCACGGTGCGGCCCCGGCCGGTATCGAGGAACGCGAGCGTCGTCGTCCGTGCCGAGCCGATCGCGGCCCGGGACGCGATCGCGATGTCGGACGACGCGAGCGTGATATCGGTCGCGTCGATCGAGGCCAGCGAGAGCGTGCCCGCCGCGGCGAGCGCGACGGATCCCGTCGCATCGGTCGCGCCGAGCGCCAGCGCGCCGCCAGTCGAGGTCGCCGTGAGATCGGCCGCGGTCACCGCGCCGAGCGCGACATCGCCGCTGGCGGTCGCGGTGACATCGCGGGCGCCCGCGATCGCGCCCGTCGAGATGCCGCCGGCGGACGCCGCGAGATCGATCGTCCCGCCGGCGCTCAGCGCACCGGTCACCAGGCCGGCGCCACCGTCGATCAGCATCGCGCCGGTCGCGCTCGCGGCGCCGAGCGTGACGGTACCCGTCGCCGCGGCACGAAGGTTGCCGGTCGTGACCGGCCCGGCGATCGCGATCGCACCGCCCGCCGCCACGGGTGCGAGGCTGGCGAGCGTCGCGGGATCGAAGCCGCGGCCCGACAGCAGCGTGGCGAAGTCGAAGCCGGTCAACGCATCGGTCGCCGCGCCGCCGATATACAGCGTGTCCGTGGCGCCGGTGCCGGTGGTCGCCCGGCCGAGCGTCACCGATCCGTCGGCGAGCGCGATCACGCTCGCGCCGCCGGTGACGGTGCCCGCGCTGACGTCGCCGGTACGCGAGCCGAGCGCGATCAGGCCGGTGCTCGACACGTCTCCCGCCGACAGGCCGAGCCCGGCGTCGAGCACGGTCGCGAACGCCTGGCCCGGAGCGGTCACGCCGCTGCCGCGATCCCCGACGCTGACGGTCCCGACCGTCACCCGCCCGGTGCCATGGACCTCGGCACCCTCGGCCGAGAGAGCGCCGAGCTGGATGTCGGACGTGCCGGTCCCGCTCAGATTGCTGACATGGATGGTCGGCGGCTCGGCCGCGACCCCGGCGCTGACCTGGCCGTTGCGCACCGTGAACAGCAATTGCCCGGCGATGCCGTCGTTTGTGGTGGCGACCAGCGGTGCGGTGCCACCGTTGATGAAGCTGCCCGGCACACGCGATCCCGGCAGCTCGAAGAAGGTGCCGGCGGGGCTGTCGGCCACGCCGGCATTGTAGCCGACCGCCGCCGAGATCCCGCCAAAGCCGTTGACCCCGCTCGAGGCGGCGCCGGTCTCCCACCCGATATTGGTGTAGTTGTAGTAGATGTCGAAATTGCCCGCGCCGGTGTCCGCGCGATTGGTCAGGACGATCTGGAAGTTGTTGAGCTTGTCGGCGGCGCTGGGAAAGTAACCGACGCCGTTCCAGGTCGCGCCGAACGCCTGCCGCCCGGCGAAGGTACCACTGCCATACGTGACCTGCGCGGAGAGAGGATTGTTGGTGTCGACGTCGGCGAAGAACGCGGCGATGATCGGCTGTCCGAAATAGCCGGTGCCGAGCCCGCCCGGCGTATACGTGCCTTGGCCGGTATTGAAGGTGAGATACCCGTTGTTGCTGACATAGGTGGTCGCGTAGCTGGTGCCGAAATAGTTGACCGTGAACGGCAGCGTGATGCCGTCGGTGTAACAGTCGTCGCAGCGGTTGATCGCGACGCCGTCGAAGCCGGCGGCGATGCCGCCGGTGGCGGGATCGGGACTGCCGGCGCCGCCGCCGCTTTCTCCCGCGAGCAGGGCGCCGGTGCCGGCGGTGAGATCGCCTGCGGTGATGCGGCCGGTGCCGGCGATCGTGATCGAGCCCGCCGCGCGCACCGCGCCGAGCGCGATGTCGCCGCCGCCCGCGGTGGCGGTCACCCCGCCGCCGGTGCTGGTGACGTCCTGGAGCACAAGCCCCGCGGCGGTGCTGGCCGCGGCGACCGCGCCCGATGCGGCGAGCGGCCCGGCGGTGACCGTCTCCGGCGCGGTGAGGCGGATCCCGCCGGCGATCGTCGGCAGTCCCGCCGCGACCGCGCCGATCGTCACCGCGCCGGCGCGGCTCGCGGCCGATACCGCGCCGGTCGCGGTCACGTCCTGCGCGCCGAGATCACCGGCCGAGGCCAGCGTCACGGCGCCGGCGGTCGCGGTGAGCGGGCCACCGACCAGCAGCGTCGTCCCGGCCGAGAGCGTCGCGCTGCCCGCGCGTATCGTGCCGATCGTCACCGCGCCGGTGCTGCTCGCCACCGATACCGCGCCAGGTGCGGTCACGTCCTGCGCCGCGAGATCGCCCGACGAAACCAGCGTCGCGGTGCCGATCGACGCCACGAGCGGACCACCGATGGTCAGCGTCGTGCCGGCGGCGATCGTCGCGCTGCCCGCGCTCGCCTGCCCGATCGATACCGCGCCGCCGCTCGCCACCGGGCCGGCGGCGGTCAGCGCGCCGAGGATCTCGGGTACGCTCGGGGCGTCGCCGAGCGCGGCGATCGCCGCCGGGCCGCCGACATAGAGCAGGCTCGGCGCGGTCACCGCGCCGAGCCGGATGTCGCCGCCGGCCAGCACCGCGACGCTGCCGTTGGCGCCGGCCGCGAGCGAGTCGAGATCGATGCCGGCGGTGCGCGAGACCAGCCCGACGCTGCCCGTCACCGCGAACGGCGTATCGACGGTGATCGCGTCGCCGGCGATCAGCGCGAGCGATCCGAACACGCCCGATCCGTCATCGGCCGCGCTCGTGGCGTCGGTGCCGACCGTGATCGATCCGGCATGGAGCGTCGTCCCGGCCGAGACCGTCGCGCTGTCGCCCGCCGACAGCGCGACGAGATCGACCGCGCCGCCGGCGCTCAGGTCGACATCGCCGGTCGCGCTGGTGATCGCGCCCGTCGCGGTCAGGTCGCCGCCCGCATCGATCGTGACGTCGCCGGCGCTGGCGGTCGCCTGCGCGATCTCCAGCGAGGCGCTCGGCGCGGCGAGCGTCACGCTGGTCCCGCTCGCGGTGACCGGCCCCGCCGCGACGATGGTCGCGGAGACCGCGTCCGCGGCGGACGTCAGCGTCACCGTGCCGCCCGCCGAGACGCTGTCGAGCGTCACGCCGCCAAGGCCGTGCGCCTGCTCGACGCCGTCGATCGACTGGATGAAATTGTCGGCGAGCACGCTCGACTGCGCGACGATCGCGCCGACATGGACGCCGCTGCCGCCATAGAGCGTCACGCCGCTGCCGGCCACGTCGGGATAGCCCCCCGGTGTCGTCCCGTCCGCCCCGAGTCCGGTCGTCGTGATCGTGTCGACGGTCAGCGTGTTCCAGGCGCCGAGCGTCGCGTCGTCACCGGCCGTGACGCTGCCGATGCGGGCGGAGCGCGTCAGCAGATCGGTTTCGTCCGTCGCCGGCACGACGGTATAGATATCGGCGTCGCGACCCGCGGTCGCCGTATCGATCGACAGGTCGTCGCGGGACGTGATGAACAGATCGGTCCCGGCGGTCACGGTCCCGATCGTGGTGGTCGACTGGCCGGCCAGGGTCAGCGACCCGCCGATCGCGAGCGTCGCCGCGTCGATCGCGCCGGTCGCGGACACGGTGGCATCGCCCGTCGTGGCGAGTGCGTCGGCGATGGCGAGCGTGCCGCCCGCGTCGACGATCGCGCTGCCCGCCTCAGCGCCGCCGATCGACACCGCATCCCCGCTCGCGACCGGCCCCGCCGCGCGGAGCGCCGCGACGATCGCGCCCGCGCTCGCGTCGGGATCGAGACCGGCCACCGCGCCGAGCCCGCCGACATAGAACAGGTCCGGCGCCGCGACGGTGCCGAGATCGATCGCGCCGCCGGCGATCACGCCGACGCTGCCGCCGTTCGCGGCGACCAGGCTCGGCGCGGACAGCGCGTCGCCCGCGACCAGCCCGATGCTCCGGTAAGCCGAGACACCGCCGTCGATGGCGAGATCGCCCTGGGCGAGCAGCGCGACCGAGCCGAAGTCCGTACCGCCGTCATTCTCGCCGCTCGCCGGATCGGTTCCTCCGGTGACGGCGCCATACCGCGCGGAACCGCCCGCATCGATCGTGATCCCACCACCGGCGGTGACCGTGGTGATGGCGATCGAGCCGGCGGCCGTGGCGTCGATCGCGCCGTGCGTGCTCGCCAGCGTCACGCCCGAAAGAGCGCCGCCGGCCGTGATGTCGATGTCGGTGGCCGCCGTCAGGTCACCAAAACCGATGCTGCCCGCCGCCGCGAGCGTGGCGTTGCCGGCGGCGACGAGATCGGTCGCCGCGATCTGCTGCGCCGCGGTCAGGTCGAGATCGCCCGCCGTGGTGGTCAGCGTGGCGAGCGTCACGCCGGCGAAGCGCGCATCGATCGCGGCGCTGCCCGCGGTGATCGCGATCGTTCCGACGGTCGGCGCGGTCTGGGTGCCGATCACCTCGAGCGTATCGACGGTCAGCGCGCCGCCCACCGCCAGCGTGCCCGGTCCGCTCGTGTCGAACCGGGAAAGCGTGAAGCCCGCGATGGTCGCGTCGCCGGCAACCACGATCGGCGCCGCCGCCGTGACCTGGACGAGATCGCCGGTCGTCGTGAGATTGGCGATCATCGTCGCGGTGAGGCTGTCGAGCGTCAGCGGCGTGGCCGGCGCATTGCCGTCGCTGTCGTTCGCGGCGAGCGTGATGGTACCCGCCTCGGTCGTGCCGGCGAGCACGCCGCCCGCCGTCAGCGTGGTCGCGCCGAGGCGCGCGCTGCCGCCGAAATCGGTCTCGATCGTGGCGCCGCCGCCGCGCGCGTTTCCGGGGAGGCCCGCCATGGCCTGCGTTCGCGCGCCGCTGATCGGATCCGTTCCGCCCAGGCCGCCGCCGCCGCCGGTCCCGCCATTGTCGCTCGAGGAGACCGTGGTCGCCGCCGCCGTCACCGTTCCGCCGAGGACCGACAGCGTCGCGCCGTTGAGCGTCGCGGTCCCGCCCGCGCCGCCGGGCCCGCCAGGCGCCGGCCCGTCCGTGCTCGCGCCGGCGCCGTCGCCGCCACGGCCGCCATTGCCGCCCATGGTCGTCGTCGTGACGCCGAGCTCGGTCGCGGTCAGCACGCCGCCCGTCATGGCGAGCGTCGCGGTCCCGCCGCTGGCCGCTCCCCCGTCGCCGCCGGCAAAGCCGTTCTGCGGCGAGGTGGGCGCAGTCGGGTCGTCGAAGAAGGTCGCGCCCGCGCCGCCCCCGCCGCCGGCGACCGCGGTGCCGATCTCCAGCGAGCCGACCGAGACCGTTCCGGCGGCTATGCCCCGCGCCGGGTCGCCCGCCCCCACCGCCAGCAGCGCGCTGCCGCCGCTCGCCGCACCGCCGGTGCCGCCGATCGCATCGACGCCATCCCCGCTCGCGCCGCCGGTGTCGGTCGCATCGACGATCAGCGTCGACGTGGCGAGCGTGCCCGAATTGACTGTCACCGACGCGGTCGATCCGGTCGCGGCGCCGCCGGTTCCGCTGAGGACGCTGGCGCCCCCTTCGGCGAACGCGCTGACCTCCAGGCCGTTGCCCGCGGCATCGCCGGTGATCGAGAGCGTGCCGCCATCGATCGTGACCGTGGTGCTTCCGCCGGTCGCCGCGCCGCCGTCCTGCGCGGCGCCGCCTGATTCCGCTGCGCCGCCGCGCGCATAGGTCTGCGCGGTCAGCGTCGTGCCGGTGATCGCGGCGCCTTGCGCGACGCGGATGTCGCTCGTCCCCGCGGTCGCGGCGCCGCCGTCATAGCCGAACGCGCCATTGTCGATGAACAGCGATCCGAAGCTGATCGTGCCGGGCTGTCCGGTGCCGTTCAGCGCGGCAAGAGTGACGCTGCCGCCGATCGCGTCGCTGCTCGCGCCGGAGACGCTGCTGAACCCGGCCGTCCCGTATGGGGAGAGATAGGCGTTGTCGGCGATCGCGATCGTGCCGCCCTCGTCGGCGGTCAGCCTGACCGTGCCGCCATAGCCGAGCCCCGACGTCGCCGGATCGCGACCCGCGCCAAGCGCGCTGCTGCCCAGGCCGTCGGCGATGGCGTAGAGCGCGTAACCGAGATAACGGGCGTCGTCGGTCGGGTTGGTGCCGTCTCCCGTGAAGCTGATCGAGCCGCCGGTGGCGGTGACGGAGGATGTCCCGCCGCGGCCGTTCGCGGCACCTGTGGCGCCGCCGCCCGCATAGCCGAACGGCTGGAGGTTGGCGTAGTCGTCGATGACGATGCGGCCGGCGGGATCGGTGGTCGCGATCGATGCGGTGCCGCCGGTCCCCGCTCCGCCCTCGAAGCTGGCGCTGTCGCCGCCCGTCCCGGTCGGGTCGAGGTCGACGGCGGCGAGCGCGATCGTACCGTCGGCGGCGGTGACCGAGGTGGTGCCGCCGGTGCCGTCATATCCCGGGATCGAGCCGTTCTCGACCTCGCCGCCGGTGCCCCTGGCATGGACGAACAGCGTGTTGGTCGCGGTGATCGAACCCCCGCCGCCGGCGCTCAGCCCCGCCGTGCCGCCGGTCGCGGTGCCGCCGCCCGCATCCGCCGACACTTCGCTCTGCAGCGTCGGCGAGGTGTCGGCGAGCGCGATCGTCCCGCCGGCGGCATCGATCAGCGATCGCCCCCCGGTCGAGATCAGGCCGGGATCGGTGCCGGTGGCGTTCGCGGCCGCCGAGCTGTCGAGCAGCAGGCCGCCGTTGAAGGCGACCGAACCGCCGGCAGCGGCATCGACCGCCGCGGTGCCGCCCGTCGCGCTGCCCGTCGCGACCGCCTCGCTCTGATAGGCGATGGCGCCGCCGAGGACCGTCGACAGGCCGCTGAACGTGGCACTGCTCGCCAGCGTGCCGTCGGTCTCGCCGACGGTGATCCCGGCGGTCCCGCCGGTCGCGTCGTAGCCGGCAGGAGCGGCCGTGCCCGAGGCGGCGGTGGCGATGCCGCGCGCGTCGATCGTCGTCGTGCCGCCGATGCTCAGCGTGCCGCCGGTCACCGCGATCCGCGCCGTACCGCCGAGCGCCGCCTGGCCGGCACCCGCGCCGTTCTGGCCGATCGCGGCGAGGGTCATCATGCCGTCGCTGGCCAGCACGCCGCCGTTCTCGCCGTATAGAAAGGCCTCTCCGCCGCTGGCATCGCCGCCCAGCGCGTTTGCGGTGACGAGAGTATCGGTGAGCCTGACCGTGCCGCCGTCCGCGTCGATTCCGGCGGTGCCGCCCCGGACGATCGCGGTGCCGGCGCCGTATCCGGTCGCGTCGGCGGCGATGGCCAGGGAGCCGCCGATCGTGACGGTACCGCCGCTGCCTCCGCTCAGCGTGGCGATGCCCCCGGTCGCCGCGGTGGCGGCCGCCGGATTGGCATAGGCGCTTGCGTCGATGGTCGTGTCGGCGAGGGTGATCGTCCCGCCGGACACCGCGTCGATCGTCGCATCGCCCCCCGTCGCCGTCCCGCCGATGTCGGTGTTCTGCGCGCGGGAATAGAGCGCGGTGGCGCCGGTGACCGTGAGTTCGCCACCGCTGGCGATGATCCGGGCAACGCCCCCGGTGCGGGATCCGGTCGAAAACGAATCGGGCGAGGCATAGGCCTGCAGGGTCAGCGTGCCATTGATCCGGCCGACACCGGATCCCGTGATCGACACGGTCGCCTCGCCGCCGTTCCCGAAGGCGCCGGTGACGAGCGAGCCGGCGGTGAACTGGCCGCCATCGCCGACCGAAACGAGCGCCGTGCCGTTGACCGGCACCAGCGTGGTGGCGGCGAACGCCTCGCCGCCGTAGAGCATCGAGATGCCGGCGCTGGTCGAGAAACTTCCGTCGGTCACCTGGATCGTCGCGGCGCCGCCGCGTCCGGCGATCGTCGCACCCGTCCCGCTCAGACCCCGCGTGTCGAGATTGATGACGCTCGCGCTGGTGAAGATGCCGCCGTTGGCGACGACGATGCCGACATCGCCGCCGGTCGAGTTGCCGCCACTGGCATCCGCGGCGACCGCAATGCTGGAGGAGGCCGAGGTCAGGTTGACGGTGCCCTGATCGGCACTGATGCGCGCGAGCCCGGCGCGGGCGGTCCCGAGCGTGGTGGCGTTGCTGGACGTGGTCGCATTGGCTTCGACGATGACCTGGCCGCCCGCGTTCACCGTTCCGCCGGCCTCGCCCTGGAGGGTGGCGTTGCCGGCGGTCGCGCTGCCGCCGGCGACGCCCGCGCTGCCGGCCGTCGCGGCGTTGGCATAGAGTTGCGTGCCGCCGATGAGGTTGGCGATGGCGCCGTCGCCGCGCGCATACAGGTTGGCGATGCCGGCGTTGCCGCTTCGGCCGGTATGGACGCTTGAACCGGTGTCTATGCCGCCGGTCGCGTTGGCGTCGATCGTGGTCAGGCCGGTGACCGTCAGCGCGCCGCCCTCGATCTCGACATTCGCGTTGCCGCCGGTCGAGTTGCGCGGCGAGCCCGTATAGTCCTGGGCCGAGCTGACCAGCAGATTGTGCCCGATCGTCGCGGTGCCCGCGATCGAAAGGGTGGTGTCGCCGCCGACGTTGGTGTTCGTGGTCGTATCGAGAAGGGCGCCGCCATACATGGTCAGGTGGTTTGTCACGGCGAGGGTACGCCCGGCATCGACCGTGACGGTCGCCTCGCGGCCGACGTTGAACGTGCCGCCGAAGGTCTGGTTGAGCGTGATCGTGCCGGCCGAGAGGTCGCCGGATCCCGTCACCGCGATGTCCGTCCGCTGCTGGCCCGTGGCGGTCAGCGAAGCGAGGCTGATCGCGCCGGTGGCGGTGGAGGCCGTGAAAGCGCGCGTCGCGCTCGCAGTGATGCCCGAGCTGTAGCTGCCGGTGCCGAGCTGGACGTCGCCCGGCAGCGTCGATCCGTGCCCGGCGTCGAGCACGATCGTGCCGTTGACCTGCGTCGCGCTGGCGGCCGCCTGATAACCGACCGTGCCCGAGACGAGCATCGTCACCGCGTCGTTCTGCGGGATCGCGACCATGTAGATCTGGTGCGAACCGGCGCTGTCCTGCGCCGGCCCGGTCGTCGCGCCGCTGTGGCTCAGCGTCGTCTCGCCGCCCGCCGCCACGGTCGAGCCGATCGCGCCGGTGATGTTGAACAGGCCGGCGTCGATCGTGATGTCGGCGGCCTGCGCCGCGACATAGCCGGCCGAGCCGTTGACCGTGACGGTGCCGGCCTGGTCGATCCGCGGTGCGACGATCGCGAGATAGCTGCCCGGCGCGGTCTGGGTGATCCGCGCGCCCGATTGGAGATCGACCGCCGCGGTGCTGCCGCCCACGCCGGTGAAGCGCAGGCCTCCGGTGGGCGTCGGCAGCGCGGTGTCGCCGCTCGTGTCGATCGCGTTGGTGGTGAGGATCAGGCTGCCGACGTCGAACACGCCGGTCGAGCCGATGATGAGGCCGCCCGGCGCGTAGAACCAGACGTTGCCGCCGCGCGTGACCGCGCCGGCGGAGTCGACGAGCTGGCTGATGACATGGCCGTCGAGCTCGATCGGCCGGCCGCTGGTCGGATTGATCCGGTTGAGGACGGTGAAGCCCGCGACTTCGCCGCCGTTCTGGAAGATGCCGGTCGAACCGCCCGGCAGGAACATGATCGGTGCGGTGCCGCTCGCGGTATCGTACGGCGTCCAGTCGACGATCGCGGTCGGGGTGTGGACGGTCAGCGTGTCGGTCGTGTTCGTGCTCGCCAGCGTGACGTTGCCGAGCGCGGCGGCGGCGCTGCCCTGGAAGGCGACGCCGTTGCCGATGAAGGTCTGGCCGCGGGCCATGCCGGCGCCGAGCACCAACGCGAGCACCGCGGTCCCGGCGAGCAGCGGGCCGAGCCGCGGTGCGCGATCGGCGCGGGGAGCGTGCGACGAGGCGACGGTCATCGTCCGGGCATCCTTCGTGTCATCGCGTCCAGGGGAGGATGCGTGTGGTG
>CAXTNX010000015.1:0-59507 GCA_964245815.1 uncultured Sphingomonadaceae bacterium
GGCGGGCGTGATCTCGGGATCGGGATTGGCCATCGCGAAGATGATCGGCCGCCGCGCCATCGTCGCGACCATCGCGCCGGTCAGCGCGCCCTTGACCGACAGGCCGAAGAACACGTCGGCGCCCTTCATCGCATCGGCCAGCGTGCGCGCATCGGTGTCGGCGGCGTGCGCCGATTTCCACTGGTTCATCCCCTCGGTGCGGCCCCGGTAGATCACGCCCTTGGAGTCGCACATGATGACGTGGCGCACCCCGAGCGCCTTGGCGAGCTCGGTGCACGAGATCGAGGCGGCGCCGGCGCCGTTGACCACCATCCTGATGTCCTCCAGCCGCCGCCCGGTGAGGTACGCGGCGTTGATGAGGCCCGCCGCCGAGATGATCGCGGTGCCGTGCTGGTCGTCGTGGAACACCGGGATGTTCATGCGCTCGCGCAACGTCTGCTCGATCACGAAGCATTCGGGCGCCTTGATGTCCTCCAGGTTGATGCCGCCGAAGCTCGGCTGCATCAGCTCGACCGCGTCGATGAAACGATCGACGTCCTCGGTGGCGAGCTCGATGTCGATCGAGTCGATGTCGGCGAAGCGCTTGAACAGCACCGCCTTGCCCTCCATCACCGGCTTGGACGCCAGCGCGCCGAGATTGCCCAGGCCCAGGATCGCGGTGCCGTTGGTGATGACCGCGACGAGATTGCCCTTGGCGGTATATTCGTAGGCGGTGTCGGGATCCCTGGCGATCGCCAGTACGGGCACCGCGACGCCCGGCGAATAGGCGAGCGCGAGATCGCGCTGCGTCGCCATCGGCTTGGTCGCCACCACCTCGATCTTGCCGGGCCGGCCCTGCGAGTGGAACAGCAACGCCTCACGCTCGGAAAATTGCAGGCGGTCAGCCATCGCGGCGCTCCCCTAGTCGGCCGCGCCTCCCATGCGTCATCAAGGCCCAGGCGGCAAGCGCGACGCGGCCGGTTCCTTGACGGCGCGATCCGTCCTATCGGCATCGGCATGGCCGATGCAGCGAGCCCCCCGCCACCCGTCACGCCGATGTTCGTGCAATATCGTGCGCTCAAGGCGCAGACGCCGGATTGCCTGCTGTTCTATCGGATGGGCGACTTCTTCGAACTGTTCTTCGAGGATGCCAGGGTGGCCGCCGCCTGCCTCGATATCGCGCTCACCGCGCGCGGCGACGGGGTGCCGATGTGCGGCGTGCCGGTCCACGCCGCCGATGGCTATCTCGCGCGCCTGATCCGCGCCGGGCACCGTGTCGCGGTCGCCGAGCAGGTCGAGACGCCCGACGCCGCGAGGAAGCGCGGCGGCGCGAGGGCGCTGGTCGAGCGGCGCATCGTCCGGCTCGTCACCGCGGGCACGCTGACCGAGGAGGCGCTGCTCGATGCGCGCGCGTCGAACTGGCTGGTCGCGCTCGCCGAAGCCGGCGGACAGGTCGGCATCGCGGCCTGCGATATCTCGACCGGCCGCTTCGAGCTCGGCTCGGTGGCGCCCGCGTCGCTCGATGCCGAGCTCGCCCGGCTCGCCGCCGCCGAGCAGGTGGTCGCGGAAGGCTCGGCGCTGGCGGGGGTCCCGTCGCCACGCGCGGATTTCTCGGCCAGCGTCGGCGAGCGGATGCTGAAGACACGGTTCGGGGTGGCGACGCTGGATGCGTTCGGCATGTTCGATCGCGCCGCGCTGGCGGCGGCGGGCGGCCTGCTCGCCTATCTCGATCGCGCGTCGCAGGGCGCGGCGACCTTCCTCCAGCCGCCCGCCACGCGCGCCGCGTCCGATCACATGGCGATCGACGCGGCGACGCGCGACAGCCTCGAACTCACCCGCACCCAGGCGGGCGAGCGCAAGGGCAGCCTGCTCGACGCGGTCGACCGCACCGCGACCGGGGCGGGGGCGCGGCTGCTCGCCGCCGACATCTCCGCGCCGCTGTACGACGCG
Source organism: uncultured Sphingomonadaceae bacterium (assembly GCA_964245815.1). Taxonomy (GTDB): domain Bacteria; phylum Pseudomonadota; class Alphaproteobacteria; order Sphingomonadales; family Sphingomonadaceae; genus Solisphingomonas. The sequence goes on from CAXTNX010000015.1 coordinate 1,930, forward strand.
GCGGGAATCGAGGCGCGGCTCATGCTGGTCCACCGTTTCGTCACGGACGGCGCGTGTCGCGAGCGGCTGCGCGCGGCGCTGCGCGCCGCACCCGACATCGGCCGCGCGCTCGGCCGCATCGTCGCCGGACGCGGCGGTCCGCGCGATCTCGGCGCGCTGCGCGACGGGCTGGATGCGGCGCGCGGCGTCCACGATCTGCTCGCGCCGCTCGATGCGCCCCCCGCGCTGCTCGCCACGCTGCTGCCGCGGCTGCGCGGACATGGCGCGCTGGTCGACCAGCTGCGCCGCGCGCTGGTCCCCGCGCCGCCGGTCGACGGGGCCGAGGGCGGGTTCGTCGCGGAGGGCTACGACGCCGCACTCGACGAGCTGCGCGCGCTGTCGGGCGCGGGCCGCCGCGCGATCGCGGCATTGGAGGCGCGCTATCGCGATCAGACCGGGATCGCCGCGCTGCGCATCCGCCACAACGGCGTGCTCGGCTTCCATATCGAGGTTGCCGCGCGCCACGCCGATCCGCTGATGCGCGCCGAGAGCGGCTTCACGCATCGCCAGACGCTCGCCGGCGTGGTGAGGTTCAACGCGCCCGAGCTCCACGATCACGCGCAGAAGGTCGCGCAGGCGGGCGCCCAGGCCATCGCCGCCGAGCAGGCACATCTCGAGGAGCTGACCGCCCTCGCGCTCGCCGCCCGCGACGCGATCTGCGCGACGGCGGACGCGCTCGCCCGGCTGGATGTCGCCGCCGCGCTGGCGGAGCGCGCCATCGAAGGCGGCTGGTGCCGGCCGGCGATCATGCCGCACGCCTGTTTCGAGATCGAGGGCGGCCGGCACCCGGTCGTCGAGATGGCGGTGACCGCCGCCGGCGACCGCTTCGTCGCCAACGACTGCCGCCTGTCGGCGGACTCGCGGCTGTGGCTGGTCACCGGCCCCAACATGGGCGGCAAGTCGACCTTCCTGCGCCAGAACGCGCTGATCGCGGTGCTCGCGCAGGCCGGCAGCTTCGTGCCCGCGACGAGCGCTTCGCTCGGCCTGGTCGATCGCCTGTTCAGCCGGGTCGGCGCGTCCGACAATCTCGCGCGCGGGCGCTCGACCTTCATGGTCGAGATGATCGAGACCGCCGCGATCCTCGCGCAGGCGACCGAGCGCAGCTTCGTCATCCTCGACGAGGTCGGGCGCGGCACCTCGACCTATGACGGGCTGGCGATCGCGTGGGCGGTGGTCGAGGCGGTGCACGAGACCAATCGCTGCCGGTGCCTGTTCGCGACGCACTATCACGAGCTGACCCGGCTTGCCGGGCGGCTCGACGCGCTCTCGCTCCATCACGTCCGCGCGACCGAGTGGAAGGGCGATCTCGTCCTGCTCCACGAGCTTGCGACCGGGGCGGCGGATCGCAGCTACGGGCTCGCGGTGGCGCGGCTGGCGGGACTGCCGCGGCCCGTGCTGGCGCGTGCGAAGGATGTGCTCGCCCGCCTCGAGAAAGGCCGCGACCGCACCGGCGGGATTGCCGCGGGCCTGGACGACCTGCCGCTGTTCGCCGCCGCCGCCGAGCGCGCGGCGGACGCGGCGCCCGATCCGCTGCGCGTGGCGCTCGGGGCGGTCGACGTCGATGCGCTGACCCCGCGCGAAGCGCTCGATCTGATCTATCGCCTGAAGATCATCGCGGAGGAGCAATGATGGAGATCCGCCCCGGCGACCTCGACGACGCACGGCTGCGCGCGCTGCTCGTCCTCCACGCCGAGACCGCGCGCGCCGAGACCGCGCGCGGCTGTGCGCACGCGCTCGATCCCGATGCGCTGCGCGCGCCCGACATCGCGCTGTGGAGCGTGTGGGACGGCGAGACGCTGCGCGCGGTCGGCGCGCTGAAGCGACTCTCGGCGACGCTCGGCGAGATCAAGTCGATGCACACCGTGGCGGCGGCGCGGCGCGGCGGCGCGGGCGGGCTGCTGCTCCGCCACCTGATCGCGCAGGCACGCGAGGCCGGGCTGGAGCGCGTCTCGCTCGAAACCGGGAGCTAACCCTATTTCGCGCCGGCACACGCCTTCTATCGACGCCACGGCTTCGTCGAGTGCGGACCGTTCGGCGACTATCGCGCCGATCCCAACAGCCTCTTCATGACGATCGCGCTCGTCGCCGCCTGATTGCCCGGCACGGCCCGACGTGCCAAGGTGAGACAAAGAGAACCGGGGGGATCGCTCGATGATACGACGGACGTGCGTGGCAAGCGTGATGGCATTGTGCGCGGGCGCCGCGCTTGCCGCCCCTCCGGCGGCGCTGCCGCGCAAGCCCTTCACCGAGACGATCTTCGGCACCACCGTCACCGATCCCTATCGCTATTTCGAGAACGAGAAGGACCCGCAGGTCACCGCCTGGCTCAAGGCACAGGGCCGTTACACGCGCTCGCTGTTCGATGCGGTGCCGGGCCATGCCGGCCTGCTCGCCAGGATGTCCGCCTTCACCGGCAGCTCGAACCCGGTGTCCGCGGTCGTGCGGTTCGGCGACTATGTATTCTACCAGGAGCGCGCGACGGGCGGCGACAATCTCGATCTGATGGTGCGCGATGCCTCGGGGACGGTCCGCAAGCTGGTCGATGTCGCCGCGATCCGTGCCGCGCATGGCGGCGCGGCGTATGCGATCAACTATTTCCATCCGTCGTGGGACGGCAGGAAGGTGGCGGTCGCGATCTCGGCGGGAGGCTCGGAAGATTCGTCGCTGATCGTCTACGACACGGCCAGCGGAGCGCAGATCGCCGGGCCGATCCCGCGCGCCCAGTTCGACGGCGTGCAGTGGAGCGACGACAGCGCGACGATGGTGCTCGACCTGCTCAATCCGCTCGCCGCGGGCGAGAGCTCGATCGACAAGTACAAGAACGTGAAGGTTCATTTCTGGGACCTCAAGGCGCCGCCGGTGGCGATCCTCGGCAATCCGCTGCCCGGTCCGATCCGCTTCACGCCCGAGGAGTCGCCCGCGATCATCCTGTCGCCGGGCTCGTCGCTGGCGCTCGCGCTCAACATCAACGGCGTGCAGAACGAGCTCGAGATCTGGACCGCGCCGGTCGCCGCCGCGACCCGGCCGGGCGCGCCCTGGACGCGGCTGACCTCGCGGGCGGACGGCGTGACCAACTATGCGCTGGTCGGCGACCGTCTGTTCCTGCTCAGCCACAAGGACGCGCCGACCTTCAAGATCCTGTCGCTCAAGCTCGGCGAGCCGCTGTCGGCGGCCAGGACGGCGGTCGCGGCGCGACCCGACCGGCTGATCGAATCGATCGCGGGCGCCGCCGACGGGGTGTATGCCGGTACGCGCCACGGCGTCTATTCGGAGCTGCTCCGGCTGCCGCTGGCGGGCGGCGCCGCGCAGCCGGTCGCGCTGCCGGCCAGGGGATCGATCGCAGGCGTGGCGACCGATCCGCGCAAGCCCGGCGCGCTGGTCGCGTTCAACAGCTGGACGATCTGGCCCGGTACCTACGCGATCGACGCGGCCGGTCGCATCACCGATCTCAGGCTCGGCCATGGCCCGAGCGGGTTCGATCCCGCCAAGCTGGTCGTGCAGGATCTCGAGGCGACCGCGAAGGACGGCGTCAAGGTCCCGCTCAGCTACGTCTCGGCCGCCGGCGCCAAGAAGCCGCGTCCGCTGCTCCTCCAGGCCTATGGTTCCTATGGCTTCGCGCAATATCCCGGCTTCGCGACGCGGATCAACTTCATGGTCGGCGAGGGTGTCGACTACGCCACCTGTCATGTCCGCGGCGGCGGCGAGCTCGGCGAGGCGTGGCGGCTGGGCGGCAAGGACGCCGACAAGCCCAACACCTGGCGCGACCTGATCGCGTGCGCCGAGACGCTGATCGCGCGCGGCGACACGAGCAAGGACCTGCTGTTCATCGTGGGCGGCTCGGCGGGCGGCATCACCATGGGCAGGGCGCTGGAGGAGCGGCCCGACCTGTTCGCCGGCGTGATCGACGAGGTCCCCGCCGCCAACCCGCTCCGCCAGGAGTTCAGCCCCAACGGCCCCGGCAACATCCCCGAGTTCGGCACCATCGCCAACGAGCAGGGCTTCCGCAACCTGCTGGCGATGGACAGCCTCTACCATGTCAAGGACGGCACCCAGTATCCCGCCATCCTCATCACCACCGGCCTCAACGATCCGCGCGTCGCCACCTGGGAGCCCGCCAAGTTCGCGGCCCGCCTCCAGGCGAGCGGCACGACCAGGCCCGTGCTGCTCCGCGTCGACGAGGATGCCGGGCACGGCATCGGCTCGAACAAGACGCAGAACGACGAGCTCTACACCGATATCCTCGGCTTCATCCGCTGGCGGGCGGGCATCGCCGGCTGGGCGCCGCCGACCATCGCGGTACAGGGCGAATAGGCGATGATCCTGCGCGGCGACGAGACGCTGGATGTCGATGTGCCGGGTAGCGGCGCGATGCGGATGCATATCGTCCGACCGGCGATCGCAGGCCGCTTCCCGGGCGTGCTGATGTTCTCGGAGATCTATCAGGTCACCGCCCCGATCCGCCGGCTGGCGGCGATGCTGGCGGGCAACGGCCACGTCGTCGCGGTGCCGGAGGTTTATCACGAGTATGAGCCCGCCGGCACCGTGCTCGGCTACGATCCGGCGGGCACCGATCGCGGCAACGCGCTCAAGATCGCCAAGCCCGTCGCCGCCTACGATGCCGATGCGCGCGCCGGGCTCGCCGCGCTCGAAGCACACGAGGCGTGCACCGGCCGGCTCGCCACCTTCGGCGTGTGCCTGGGCGGCCATCTCGCCTACCGGGCCGCGCTAAATCCCGCGGTGTCGGCGGCGGCGTGCTTCTACGCGACCGACATCCATTCGGGTACGCTCGGCGAGGGCAAGTCCGACGACAGCCTGGCGCGGATGGCGGATCTCAGGGCGGAGACGATGTTCGTCTGGGGACGGCAGGACCCGCACGTCCCCTATGCCGGGCGCGAGGCGATCCGCGCCCGGCTGGAGGCGGTCGGCGCGACGTACGAGTGGCACGAGGTCAACGCCCAGCACGCCTTCCTGCGCGACGAGGGGCCGCGCCACGATCCCGCGCTGTTCCTCGCCGGCATGGCGTGGATGCTGGCGCTGTATCGTCGCGCGCTGCACTGAGGACGATCCCGCACTGAGCGGACGATCCCGAATACCGGTCGTCCCGAGCGACGTCGAGGGGCCGTCTTGAAGGTGGCGCCGGTGTCTCGACTTCGCTCGACCCGAACGGACCCGGTTCGTGGACCAACGCGATGAGAGAGGGATAAAAGGCTAGTGCTGGCTCTCCTCGCGCTGGCGGCCGTCCTGCCCGCCGCCGCGCCCGACGAGATCGTCGTCACCGGCGCCGGGCTGCCGCAGCCGCCGGGCGCGGCCGCCTACGATACCGCGACGATCGACCGCGCGCGGCTGACGGACGATGCCAGCGGGCGGCTCGAGGACGTGCTGCGCGACGTCGCCGGCTTCGCGCAATATCGCCGCTCGGATTCGACCTCGGCGCAGCCGACCAGCCAGGGCGCGACGCTGCGCGGACTTGGCGGCAACGCGTCGAGCCGCGCGCTGGTCCTGCTCGACGGCGTGCCGCTCGGCGATCCGTTCGGCGGCTGGGTGAGCTTCTCCGCGATCGATCCCGAGCGGCTGCAACTGGTCCGCGTCGTCCGCGGCGGCGGATCGGGGGTGGCCGGCCCGGGCGCGCTCGCCGGCACGATCGAGCTCTACAGCGCCACCGCCGCGCAACTCGCCCCCGTGTCGGCCGGCATCCTCTACGGCAGCCGCAAGGCGGTCGAGGCGGATGCCCTGCTGGCCGCGAGGCTCGGCGGCGGCAGCGGCGTGCTGAGCGCGCGCTACGATCGCGGCGATGGCTTCGTCCCGATCGTCGCCGCCGATCGCGGCCCGGTCGACGTCGCCGCGCCCTACCGCCAGGCGAGCGTCTCTGGCCGCGCGGTGATCCCGGTCGGGGCCGACGCCGAGTTGCAGGGCGCGATCTCCGGTTTCACCGACCGCCGCACCCGCGGCACCGCCTTCACCCCCAATTCAACCCAGGGCGGCGATGCCAGCCTGCGTCTCGTCGGTCATGGCCGCTGGGGCTACGAGGCGCTGAGCTATGTCCAGGCGCGGACGTTCTCGGCGGGCTTCGCCTCGATCAACGCCGCGCGCACGATCGCGACGCGGACGCTCGACCAGTACAGCGTCCCCTCGACCGGGCTCGGCGGCCGGATCGAGCTGCGGCCGCCGACCGGCGAGCGGCTCCAGCTCCGGCTCGGCGCCGATACCCGTTTCGTCGTCGGCGAGACGGACGAGCTGTACAGCTATGTCGCGGGAGACCCGACACGCGGCCGCGAGGCCGGTGGCCGCACGCTGACCGTCGGCGGCTTCGGCGAGGCGAGCTACGCGCCTCGGGATGGCCTCACGCTCACCGCCGGCGGACGCATCGACCGATGGCGGATCACGGACGGCTTCCTCGACCAGCGCACGCTGGCGACCGCCGTACCGCTCACCGCCGCCCGTTATCCGACACGGAGCGGGATGCGGCCGACGGCACGCGGGGGCGTCGCCTGGAGGCCGCGGGACGGCGCGATCACGCTGCGCGCCGCCGCCTATCTCGGCTGGCGGCTGCCGACGTTGAACGAGCTGTACCGGCTCTACCGGGTCGGCGCCGACGCGATCGACGCCAATCCCGGCCTCGCGCCCGAGCGGCTGCGCGGGCTCGACGGCGGGATCGATTACGATCCGCTGCCCAACCTCCATGTCGCGGTCACCGGTTTCGCCAACCGGCTGTCCGATGCGATCGCCAACGTCACCATGGCGCAAGGGCCGGGCACCTTCCCCGATGTCGGTTTCGTCGCGGCGGCGGGGCGCTACCAAGTGCGCGAGAATGTCCGCGCGATCGTCTCGGTCGGGGCCGAGCTCGATGCCCGGGTGACGCTGCGCGACTGGAGCCTGTCGGCCTCCTACGCCTATACCGACGCGCATGTGCATGCCCGCGCCACCGCCGCCCCGCTCGACGGCCTGCGTCCCGCGCAGACCGCGCGGCACCAGGCCTCGGCGACGATCGGCTGGACGCCGCCGGGGCGCCCCGCGCTGAGCGCGACGCTGCGCTATGTCGGGCCGCAGTTCGAGGACGATCTCGACACCGAGACGCTCAGGGGCGCGGTGACGCTCGACGCCACCGCGCGGCTGCCGGTGACCCGCCATCTCTCGGTCGAGGGCCGCGCCGAGAACGTCACCGGCACGCGCGTCGAGGCGGGCATCTCGGGCGACGACGTGGTCGAGCGCGCAACGCCGCGCACGCTGTGGATCGGGGTGCGGTATAAGTAGGGCGACGTCGCCCCGTGTTCTCCGTTCGAGGACCGACCGGGCTAACGCGGCGCCATGCGGATCGCGCCGTCGAGGCGGATGACCTCGCCGTTGAGCATCGGATTGGCGAGGATGCTCTCGACCAGCTGCGCATATTCGCCCGGCCTGCCAAGCCGCGAGGGGTGCGGGACCTGCGTGCCCAGGCTGTCCTGCGCGGCCTGCGGCAGGCCCATCAGCATGGGGGTCAGGAAGATGCCCGGCGCGATCGTCATCACCCGGATGCGATGCTGGGCGAGATCGCGCGCGACCGGCAGCGTCATCCCGACCACCCCGCCCTTGGACGCCGCATAGGCCGCCTGCCCGATCTGCCCGTCATAGGCGGCGACCGACGCGGTGTTGACGATGACGCCCGCCTCCTCGCCCTCGACACCCGCCGCGATCAGCGCGGCGGCGAACTTGGCGATGGTGTTGAAGCTGCCGATCAGGTTGACTTCCATCGCCTTGCGGAACGCGTCGAGCGGATGCGCGGTCCCGTCCCTGGCGACGACGCGGATGGCGGGCGCGATCCCCGCGCAGTTGACGAGCACGCGCGCGACGCCGTGCCTGGCCTGCGCGTCCGCGATCGCGGATGCGACGCTGGCGTCGTCCGACACGTCGGTGCGCACGAAATGGCCGCCGATCGCCGCGGCCGCCGGCGCGCCGATCTCGGCATTGACGTCGAGGATGGTGACCTTCGCGCCGTGCGCGGCGAGCATCGCGGCGGTGGCGCCGCCCAGCCCCGAGGCACCGCCGGTGACGAGCGCGGCAATGGTGTTGAGTTGCACGGCTGTCGCTCCTGCTGGGATTTCGGTGCGCGCCACGCTCCGCCGCCCGGCTCGCGCCGCGCCTATCGCGTATCGGACGACTGCCCGTCAACGCCACCGCCGTCGCGGCGCGCGGGCGACGGCCTTGCCGTCGACGATCGCGGCCCGGGATTGTCATCGCCGGTAAACGCGCCCACAAGCAAGGACATGGTCGATCCCTTCACGTCGTGGAACCGCATGTTCGCGGCCTCGCTCGATTTCGCGCACACCGGAATGCGTACCGGGGAGACCATCGCCGCGGCGTTCGACGTGCTGGCGGCGCGCGGCGCGGTGATCGAGTCGGCGATCCGCTCGCCCGCCACCGCCGATCATGCCGAGCTCGCGATGATGGTGCCCGAGAAGGTCGCCGCGATTTCGCAGTCGGGCGTCGCGGTGATGACGCAGCTCGTCGCGATGCAGGCGGCGATGCTCGCCGAAGCGAGCCATATCGGCGCGATGGCGCTGCGCGGCCGCCCGCCGACGATCGCCGAGATGACCGAGCTGTCGACGCGCGGCACCAACTATATGCTCGCCGCGATGGAAAGCGGCTCCCGGCTCGCCGCCAACGCGCTCGCCCCGATCCATTCGCGCGTGACCGGCAACGCCCGCCGCCTGCGCCGGCGTCGCACGGCAGCCTGAACACCCGTCATGGCGTCTCCCTTGATTGTCGAAATCCCGCATGCGCTCGGCCGCGCCGAGGCCAAGCGGCGGATGCGCGCGCGGATCGGCGATCTCGCCTCGAAGATCCCGGGCGGCGCCGCGGTCTCGTCATCCTGGCCGGGGGAGGATCGCATGGCGGTCGATGTCCGCGCGATGGGCCAGTCGATCGGCGTGCTGCTCGATGTCGAGGACACCCTGATCCGCGCGACGATCGCGCTGCCGCCGATGCTGGCGCTGCTCGCCGGCCCGATCGCGGCGATGGTGCGCGAGACCGGCGGCAAGCTGCTGCTGGGCGACGGTCGCACGGGCGCTGGAGATTAGAGCATGATGACCCCGGTCTGATCCACCGCATCAAGGTGAAGTCGTCGCGCTTTAGCGCCGCGGCCACTCCCGCTCAGCGTCCGGCATCGAAGCGATACCCGAACAGCGCGCAATCCTCCGCATAGGCGCGGCCGACCGCGTCGCGGAGGGCCGCGTCGTAATAGTCGCGATAATCCGCGTGGCGCCGCGTCTTGCCCGGATGGACGCGTGGCAGCGGCGTGGCGAGGCCGATCCGCGGCGCGATCGCGGCGAGATCGGCGGCGAGCGTCTCGTGGCGGCACAGCCGGTCGACCGCGATCGCGCCGTCGATCGCGACATAGCGCGCCTGTGGCACGGTGTGCGCATGGCGGACCGCGAGGCAGCGCTCGGCGAAGGCGGCGAAGCCCAGCCCGCCCAGCGGGATGCCCGCCGCGCGCGCGGTCTCGACGAGATGGGGGTCGGGGCGATGATAGAGCGAGACCAGACGGTCCCACGGATTGCGCACCACCGCGAAGCTGAACAGGCCGTCGAGCCCGCCCAGCACCGTGCCCGCCTCGGCCAGCGTGAGATGCTGGAGGAACGCCGAGCCGAGCCCGGACGCGGACAGATCGGGCGAGGCGATCATCCCGAACAGCGTCGCGCGATCCTCGATCCGCCAGTCGCCGCGCAGGCCCAGCGCGGTCTCGATCGCGGTGCCGCCGGTCTTGGGGACATGGACGAACAGCACGCCGCGGTCGCGATCGATCGGCATGTCAGGCGAGCCAGGGCGCCTTGAGCCCGTTCCAGTGCAGGATCGCAACATCGGGCAGCGCCATGCGCAGCCGATCGGCCAGCCCATCGTCCCAGCGCAGCACCGATCTGGCGACGGACGCGTTGGAAACGCAGAGATTATAGGTCCAGCTGTCCAGCACGCGATGCTCCAGGCCGGTCGACTGGATGCCCCAGATCAGCGCGCCCTGGTCCCACCACGCGATCGCGGCGCGGACCTCGGGATCACGCGCGGCACGACGGACCGGCTCGATATAGGCGGCGAGCAGCGCCTCGTCACGACCGCGCCGCCAGCCCGAGACCCCGGCATTGACGCACGGCAGCAGCGGATCGAAATCGCGCGCGATCGGCATCAGTTCGTAGAGCCGCGGCGCGTTCGGGGTGGCGTGCGGGGCCTTGTTCTCGGGCGTGAGCACCGGCCCGTCGCCGAGCATCGCGAACAGGTCGTCGAGCCCGCGCAGCACGAGCAGGTCGCAATCCAGCCAGAACACCTCGTCGAACGGCGCCGCGGCGATCAGCAGCGGGCAGATCCACAGCGGCCAGACGCGCTTGCCCGCCTTCTTGAGCGGCCCGGCCTGCGCGGTCGCGAGGCGGATCTCCTCGATCAGCGGATCGTCGGGCAGGTCGAGGATGACGAGATTGGGTATCGTCGCGGCCTCGATGCGCTGCACGTCGCTGAGCCCGATGTCGAAGCAGGCGACCGGCAGCGGGAAGCTCGACTGGATCGAGGCGTGGAGACCGCGCAGCCCGGCATAGTAGTTCGCGTCGCACAGCGTGACGATCCCGCGTCCAGTCATCGAGGGCACCCGCCTTCCGCATCGCTGTCCAGGGTCTCGCGCAGCACCCGCGCGACGGTCTCGTCGCGGATCAGCGCGCCCTCGGCAAGCAGCGTCTCGACCTGACCGGGGGTCAGCAGGCGCCGCTCGTACCAGTCGCGCAGGCCGCCCTCCCGCCACAGCGCGTGGAGCGACCGCCAGCGCCGTCCCATCGTCGGCGGCAGCGTGGTGTTGCGCGCATAGGCGGCGCCGCCGGAGACGACCTTGCGTTCGTAGGCGGCATAGTCGCGCAGCGGGAAATGCGCGATCCGTATCCCGTCGAGACGGGCGACGGCGAGCGGCGCGCCGGCGCGGGAGACGCGCGCATTGCCCTGCGCCACCGCGATGTCGGCAAACCCGCGGTGGCAGGTCTTGCCGGGCAGCGGCGCACCGAACTCGTTGACGGGATCGCGCTCGCGATAGATCATCGTGTCCTGGAAATCGCCCGCGGCGACGCCGACGAGCGCGGGATGGTTGCTGCGCGCGACCCGCAGCGCCGCCCGGCCGGCAGGCACCATGCCGAGCACGGTCTTGAGATCGCGATCCGGATCGTACCAGAACTCGTCGTCGTCATTGTTGATGACCCAGTCGGCGGCGAAGTCGGTGGCGGCGAGGCGTGCCATCCGCGTCACCCACACCGCCTGGCTGTAATCGTCCTGGGGTTCATGGATCAGGTGGGCGAGCCCGCGCTCGACGAAGCCGCGCGCGATCTCGGCCGTGCGATCGACCGAGGCATTGTCGGTGATGACGAAGAAGTCGACGCCCTGCGCGCGGTGGAACGCGATGTTCTTGGCGAGCAGGTCCTCGGCGTCGCGCACGAGGAGCGTCATCACCAGCCTCACCCGCCCGATCCCACCGGCCTTCCGCGCAGCCGCATCATCATCGGGACGGTCAGCGTCATCGGATGCGGGACGCCATGTTCCCAGATGTCGTCCTCGCCCCAGCAATCGCCATGATCGGCGCAGGCGAGGATCGTCGCGTGCGCGAAGGTGTCGATCAGCGCGGTCAGCATGCCGTCGACATGTTCGAGGCAGGCGGTCTGCCGCGTACGGCAATCCTCGTGCCGATCGACCGTCTGGAACGGTCGGCACGGATTGTCGTCCCGCGCCCAGGCGGCGCCCTCGTGCCAATAGGGGACGTGCGTCTCGCCGAGATTGAGGAAGGCGAACACCGGGCGGCCCTCGGCACCCGCGACGCGCTCCGTCAGCCACGCGATCTGGCGCGCGCCCGACCAGGTGTCGCCCGGATAGTGGAACGCGTCGAAGCTGCCGGTGAGCCACTGCGCGACCGGTGTGGCGGTGTTGAACCAGCCGGCGGCACCGGTCCCGTAGCAGGCGAAGCCGGCGTTGCGGAAACCGTCGACGATGTCGCGCCCGCGCAGCACATAGCCTTCGCCGCCCTTGCCCCCGAAACCCGCGCCCTTGAGCTTGAACAGCTTGGCGAACTTGGGATTGAGCAGCGGCACGGGAGCGGTCGTCGCGCAGGGCGTGAAGCCCATGAACATCGCGGCGTGGCTGCCGAAGGTGAAGTGGCTCGGCGCCTGCGCGGAATGCAGCGGCCCGATCGTGTCGAGCACGGGCGTCCGCGCCGCCCGGAAGGTATCGAGCCGGCACGAATCGAGCGTGATGAACAATACGCTTTCGCGATCCGGATCGGGCACGCGGACACTCCCCTGGCCCCGGCGCTCCTAAATCGTGCCCCGGGTGCGCGCAAGGGACGCGCCCCGGCCAAGCCCTTTAAGAACATCGCAAGATTGTCGCCCTAGCTTTCATGGGACTTCTGCGAGGATTGAACGGGCATGCTGCTGGGGCAGGCAACGCCGATGAAGAAGCGTAGCCTCGTCACCGCCGGCGGGGTGGCGATCACCGCGCCCGCGCCGCTCGATGCGGCGGCGCAGCTGCGCGGGCTGCGGCTGGAGGCGCTCGCCCAGTTCGCCCCCCTGCTCGCCGTCGCCGCGGTGCTGAGCAGCGTGGTCATCGCCGCGACGCTCTGGCGGTGCGAGCGGCCGGTGATCCTGAGTGCCTGGACATTGCTGACGATCGCCACCGCCTGGCTGGTCACGCGGCGGATCCAGGGCAACGCGCTGCTTCATGTGCGGCGCGACGTGCCCAACCGCATCGCGATCGAGAACGGACTGATGATGGCGCTGCTCGCGGCGCTGTGGGCATCGCTGCCGGTGACGCTCTACGCGCACCTGCCCGACGATCTCCAGACCATCGTCGCGGGCACGGTCTGCGCGATGATGTGCGGCGCGCTGGCGATCGCCACCGCGCCGATCGTCGCGATGGGCTGGGCGGCGACGCTGACCGCGGGGCTCGCGATCGGCGTGATCGCGGGCGGCGACCGCTACTGGCTGGCGATGGCGCTTTCGGTGCTGCTGCATTGCGGCTTCATTTTCGTCGTCGTCCACCGCATCCACGGGCTGTCGCGCGCGCATGCCGAGCGGCTCGCCCAGACCCAGAGCGAGGCCGCCGCCGCCGCCCGGCTGATGCGCGAATACGAGGAACAGGGCTCGAGCTTCCTGTGGCAGACCGGCGCCGACCATGCGCTGACCTACGCCTCGCCCGGTATCGCCGCGCTGGTCGGGCGGGCGAGCGGGCAGCTTGTCGGCATGACGCTCCCGGCGCTGATCGGCGGATCGCAGACGCTGGGGGCGGCACTCGCCTCGCACGCGCCCTTCTCGAACATCGAGATCGATATCGACGCCGCCGGCCACCGCCGCGTGATCGCCTTCACCGGCGCGCCGGCGATCGACGAGACCGGCGGGTTCCATGGCTATCGCGGCAGCTGCAGCGACATCACGGTGACGCGCAGCTCCGAGCGGCGGTTGCGCCAGCTCGCCAGCCTCGACGTGCTGACCGAGCTGCCCAACCGGCTGCGGATGCGCGAGCTGCTCGGCGAGGCGCTGCTCTCCGCGCGGGCGACCGGGCAGGCGTGCTGCATCATGATGCTCGATCTCGACGGGTTCAAGCGCGTCAACGACACGTTCGGCCATCCCAAGGGCGACGCCGTGCTCAAGACCGTCGCCAGCCGGCTGGTCGCGGCGGTCGGGTCGCTCGGCATCGTCGGGCGGCTGGGCGGCGACGAGTTTGGCGTGGTGCTCCACGACGCGCGCAGCCGCCGTGCCGTGCGCGATCTCGCAGACGCGCTGGTCGCCACCGTGTCCGAGCCCTATCTGCTCGACAAGGCGGCGGTGCGGATCGGGCTGAGCATCGGCTCGGCGAGCGGCCCGCTCGACGGCGACACCATCGACGAGCTGATCCGCAAGGCCGATCTCGCGCTCTACGAGGCCAAGGCGGCGGGCCGGCGGACCTACCGGGCGTTCGAGCAGAGCATGCAGACCGAGGCCGAGAACCGGCTCAAGCTGGAGCACGACCTGCGCCAGGCGCTGGCGCTCGGCCAGTTCCATGTCGCCTATCAGCCGCTGATCGCGGCGCGCAGCCAGGATATCGTCGGCTTCGAGGCGCTGCTGCGCTGGCAGCACCCGACGCGCGGCGCGATCTCGCCCGCGGTGTTCGTGCCGCTCGCCGAGGAGGCGGGGCTGATCCAGGAGATCGGCGAGTGGGTGCTGCGCACCGCCGCCCGGGATTGCGCGACCTGGCCGGCCGCGGTGTCGGTCGCGGTCAACCTGTCGCCGCTCCAGCTCAAGCTCGCCCACCTGCCGGCGATGATCTCGGACGCGCTCGCCCGTGCGCGGCTGTCCGCCAACCGGCTCGAGGTGGAGGTCACCGAGAGCGTGTTCATGGGCGATTCGGATGCGTCGCTCGACGTGCTGCGCCGCATCCGCGCGCTCGGCGTGCGGATCGCGCTCGACGATTTCGGCACCGGCTATTCCTCGCTCGGCTATCTCAACCGCACGATCTTCAACAAGCTCAAGATCGACGGCAGCTTCGTGCGCGATTCGGCGACCCGGCCCGAGACCGTGTCGATCATCCAGGCGATCGTCACGCTCGCCAACTGCTTCCAGATGACGATCACCGCCGAGGGCATCGAGACCCAGGACGATTACCGCCGGATGACCGAGTTCGGCTGCCACCAGATGCAGGGCTATCTGTTCGGTCGTCCGGTGCCCTATGCGCGCGCCACCGAGCTGGTCGGCAGCGCGCGCGGCGAGGCGGAGCGGATGGCGCGCGCCTGATCGCCACGCTTGCCGCCGCGCCAGCGATGCCGCATGCTTGACCGATGATTACCAAGCTCAGCGATGCCGAACGCAAGGCCGCGTTCGCGGACCTGCCCGGCTGGAGCCACGATCCGGCGCGCGATGCGCTCAGCCGGCGCTTCGTCTTCGACGATTTCGCAGGCGCGTTCGCGTTCATGACACGCATCGCGCTGGCCGCCGAAAAGGCGGACCATCACCCCGAATGGTCGAACGTCTACAACCGTGTCGACATCCTGCTGACCACGCACGACGCGGGCGGCCTCTCCAGGCACGACATCGCGCTCGCCCGGGTGATCGACGCCGCGGCGGGGTGACGCGGCGCTGCTGTCTTGCGGGGCGCCTGCGCTGAGATCGTCATCCCGGCGGTCGCGTCCGCCGGGACGACGAGATGGAATCGGCCGGGATGACGATAAGGGTCAGAACGCGTTCTCGAGCCGGGCGATCAGCCCGCTCACCGGATTGCCCGCCGCGACCGCGCCCTCCAGTCGCCGGTCGAACCACAGCACGCGGGCGTAGAGCTCTTCGCTCGCCCGGATCAGCGCACGCGCGCAATCGGGCAGCGTCGCGACGATTTCGGGATCGCTGGCCTGGCAGGGACCGAGCCGGCGCTCGGGCATAGCGGCCTGCGCGGCGGTGATCTCGCCGGCGACGACCGCGCGCTGGTTCAGCAGCCACGCGATGACGTGCATCAGCCGCGTCGTCACGCGCAGCGATTCGCACGAGAAACCGACCCGCGCGAGAGCCGGGAGCATGTCGCGCTCGGTCCGGCCGATGCGGTCGAAATAGCTGCGCGCCTCGTCCGCGAGGAGCATCGCCTCGGTGTAGAGCGACTCGGCGAGACGCCGGCTGAGGCTGGTATCGGACGGGGCGACCATGCGCGGCACGATGGCATGACGCGCGGCGCGCCGGAACCGCTCCCCGCACCCGCTCCGTCCCGCGCCAAGACACCTGTCGCGGCGCTCTTGAAACGCGTCCCGCGCTCACCATCTCGCGCCGCGTCGAGGCGTCGCCATCCGGGGCGCCGAGGCCGGCCCGGCGGATGGTCCGCGGGTCTTCACATGTTCACTCGCCAAGAGGGTTTGAACCTATGCGTACGCTTGATTTCGCGCCCCTGCTGCGCTCTTCCATCGGCTTCGAGAATCTCAACCGGCTGGTCGATTTCGCGACCCGCGGCGATGCCGATGCCTTCCCCCCCTACAATATCGAGAAGGTCTCGGACGACGGCTACCGCATCTCGATGGCGGTCGCCGGGTTCGATCGCGACGAGCTCGAGCTCGTCGTGCAGGACAATGTCCTGATCGTCGTCGGCAAGGCCGAGCCCGTCGCGGAAACCGGCGAGCGCCAGTTCCTCCATCGCGGCATCGCCAAGCGCGCGTTCGAGCGTCGTTTCCAGCTCGCCGACACGATCAAGGTGACGGCCGCCGGCTACGACAACGGCCTGCTCAACATCGAGCTGACCCGCGAGGTGCCCGAGCACAAGAAGCCGCGCCGTATCGCGATCGACGGCGCCGCGATCGAAGCCGGGGCGCTGTCGACGGACATTCGCGCCGCGGCCTGAATGCGTGAGGGGAGACGCCAGCCCGGGCGATCGGGCTGGCGTCTCGATGGTTTGCCTGGTCGTCGATCGGGGTGGCCGCTACGCGATGATGTCGGGGAGCAGCGTGTCGTGAAGCTGCTCGATCTCGTCCCTGAGCCTGAGCTTGCGTTTCTTGAGCCGGGCGATCTGGATTTGATCGGGCTGCGGCACCGCGGCGAGCGCGGTGATCGCAGCGTCGAGATCGCGATGCTCGAGCCGCAGCACCGCCAGCCGTCGATCGCCGTCCTCGCCGTCCATCGTTCTCGCCCAGCCGCCCGCGCCTGTCCGGGGCCGGCTGCGGGGATGCCCCGCCCCGCCCCGGCGTGCAACCCCTATGCGGTCGTCACCGGACTGTCGCAAAATACCGCGCGGCTGGCCGCATTAGACCATGTCGCGTGGGACACGACTCGGGATTGGTGATTTAATCAGTCTTCCACTGACCACCAGCGAGGAGGACCCGAATGAGCAATTCGCATTCCACCAGCCTGACCGCCCGTCACGCCGGGCTCGATGCCCGCATCGCCGACGAGGCGCGACGCCCGTCCCCGGATCAGTCCGTCCTCGCCCGCCTCAAGAAGCAGAAGCTCAAGATCAAGGAAGCGCTCGCCCGCTTCTAGGGAAAGCCTGAGCGAGGCCTCCCCGGTCCGCGACCGGGGAGCTGGCGGCATACCGGAACGCCGGCAGGACCGCCGGTCGCGCAACCACCCGTCAACGCGGCTTGAGCGGCGGCCGGCGGTAATCGCGGGCGAGCGACTGGACGGTCGTCTCGGCGACGTCGGACTTCTTCTCGGGCTTCGGCTTTCGCGCGCGGGCCTTGTCGACCGGATGATCGAAGGCGATCCCGATCCGGCCCGCCTCGGTCCACGCGACCGTACCGCGCACCGCGCCGATCCCGTCGAGCTCGACCATCACCGTGGCACCGATCCGATAGTCGGCAGTCGACTGCGCCATCAGCCCGCCCGACGAGACGTTGCGCACGCGGACCGTCTCGCCCTCGCCCGGCGCGCCGTCGACCTTGATGCGCGCCAGCACGAGCAGGCTGTCGCGCTCGTCGCGACGCTGCGCCTCGGTCCCGTCCTGCGTATGATTGCCGATCGGACTCTCTTCCACCTGTCTGCCCTGCGCTCCGCGGCGGTCGTCGCCGAATGATGATCGCACACGAGCGTAGCAGCCCGGCGATGGATAAACCATTAAACCACGGTGTCGGCTGTCCCGCGATCAGTCGTCGCGCGAGATTTTCTCGTTGCGTTCGTGGCGCTCCTGCGCCTCGACCGTCATCGTCGCGATCGGCCGCGCCTCCAGGCGCGCGATCGAGATCGGCTCGCCGGTCACCTCGCAATAGCCGTATTCGCGATCGTCGATGCGGCGCAGCGCCGCATCGATCTTGGCGATGAGCTTGCGCTGGCGATCACGCGTGCGCAGCTCGATCGACCAGTCGGTCTCGCTCGACGCGCGATCGGTGATGTCGGGCTCGCGCAGCGAATCGACCTGGAGCTGGGCCAGCGTCTCGCGCGCCTCGATCAGGATCGAGTCCTTCCAGGCGAGCAGCTTGCGTCGGAAATAGGCCGTCTGCCGGCGTCCCATGAACGGCTCGTCGCCGCCCGGCCGGTAATCGTCGGCGAGGACCACCGCATCGCTCTCCTCGCCGTCGTTCAGGGTCTCCACCGCCGTCGCCATGTCGCCTCCGAGCCGCTGAACGTGCTGAGCCGGCGCCGCAATGGCGCACTGCAGGACGCCCCTTTACCCGAGCCGGCCCTATATCGACGGGTCCGAGCGCCGACAAGCCGGGACGGGTCCCGCCCCGCGTCGGTGGACGCTCGTGCCTCGATCGTGTCCGTGGCGCAACACTGCGACATCGCTGCCCAATCCGCCGGCTTAACCATGAAGCCTTGGTTTTCGGCCCCATTTCGGGACGACCCGATCGCCGCGGCGGCGTACGTCGCTTGCGATTAAGGGATATTTTTGCATTGGTCTGTACAGACACAAGACGGTGCTCCCTCCCCGCCAGGCGGCGAGATGGGAGCCGATCAAGGGGCGAGTGGAATGTCTGTTCGGATGGCCCTGTCGAAACTCTGCGCCACCGCTGCCGGTGGTGCTCTGGTCGGCGGCGGCGCGGTTCATTATGCCGAGAAGCCGGCGGTGGAGCGCGTCATGCACAAAGGCGTGGTGGTCGCCCATCGCGCACCCGCGGTCCGCCGCGTCGCGTCGATCCGCCGGACGGTGCGGACGACGACGACCTGCACGCCGGGCACGGTGACGATCGCATCCGCGCCGGGACCGGTGCCGTTCGCGGCGCCCGTCGCCGGCGGTGCGATCGGCCCGGTCGGGCCTGCGGTGATCGGCGGCGGCTTTGGCGGTCTCGGCGGCTTCTTCGGCGGCGGCGGCTTCTGGGGCGGTGGCTCGAGCGGCGGCTGGATGATCTCCTCGACCTCGTCCAGTTCGTCGAGCGGCGCGGTGTCGACCTCCAGCGGCGTGTCGACCTCGACCTCGAGCGGAGCGACCTCCACCTCGAGCGGAGCGACATCGACGTCGAGTGGCGCGACATCGACGTCCAGCGGAGCAACGTCGACGTCCAGCGGAGCGACCTCCACATCCACGTCGAGCGGCGCGACATCGACCTCCAGTGGCGCGACGTCGACCTCGACGTCGAGCGGGGCGACCTCCACATCGACCTCCAGCGGCGCGACGTCGACGTCGTCCTCGACGTCGTCGTCGACCTCCTCCTCGACGTCATCGTCGAGCTCGACGTCGAGCGGCACCTCGGGCGGTCCGCCGCCCCCGCCGAGCGACGTCCCCGCGCCGCCGATGCTGATCCTGTTCGGCGGCGCCGCCGCGGCGATCGTCGCGCGCTCGGCCCTGGCCCGCCGCCGGCGCCCGGTCGTCGAATAATCCGCCCGACCGGGAAAAGGGCCGCGACACCTCAGGTGCCGCGGCCTTTCTCATTCGACGACAGGCGAGACGAGGTCAGCCCCCGGTCGTCTGGCCGCCCGCGGCCGAGGCCGCCGCGCTGAGCTGCGCCGCGGTCATCGCGACGCGAAGCCCGCCGTTCTCGCCCGCACCGAACGCGGTCACCGGCAGGCGTACCTTGCCGCCCGTGGTCAGCGTGACGGTGGCGAACTGCGCGTCGACCTCGGCGATCGTTCCGACCGCGCCACCCTGCGTGTCGGCGACCTGCGCGCCCTTGGCCACATCCGGCTTGGCCGTGCCCGCGGATGCCGATGCGCCCGCCGCCGGGGCGGCCTGCGCCGCCGCCTGATCGAGCTGCGTCGCGGTCATCGCGATCACCGGACCCTTGGCGCCCGCGCCGAAGCTGCTCTTGGGCAATCGGGCCTTGCTCTTGGCGGTGGCGAGGACGACAAACTCGCCCTGCATGCTCTCGACGGTACCGACGGTGCCGCCCTGCGGATCGTAGACGGTCGCGCCCTGTGCCAACGCGGGCGCAGGCGCGGCGGTGGTCGCGGTCGACGGCGTGGCCGACGTCGCGCCGGCCTGCGCCGATGCCGCGCACGACGTGGCGATCAGGCCGATCGCGGACGTCGCCGCCAGGATCCTGGTGATGGTCATGTCGCTGGTTCCTTCGTTCCAGTTGAACCCGATCAACATCGCAAGCCGACGTGTTGTTCCTCCGCGCGACCAAGACGAGCGCCGTCGCCGCCGTCCGCCTGGCGAGAATTGGCGCGTCGTTGCGGGATCGTCATCTTCCCGATCGCCTCGACCGGTCGTCCGGTGAGGCCGTTGCCGACCTCGCCGATGATCCGGTCCGCCACCATCATGGGGCAATGCTTGCGCGTGAAATCGGGCGTGCGGTGCGGCGACGATGACGAGCG
Source organism: uncultured Sphingomonadaceae bacterium (assembly GCA_964245815.1). Taxonomy (GTDB): domain Bacteria; phylum Pseudomonadota; class Alphaproteobacteria; order Sphingomonadales; family Sphingomonadaceae; genus Solisphingomonas. The sequence goes on from CAXTNX010000015.1 coordinate 22,146, forward strand.
GCTCGTAGCGGCCGGGCGGCGGTCAGGGTTGCGCGCCCGCGGCGGCGCGGTCATAGCGCGCGGCCATGCACGACATCCGCCTCATCCGCGACGATCCCGAGGATTTCGCCGCCGCCATGGCGCGGCGCGGCGCGACGTTCGAGGCGATGATCTTCGAAACGAACGAACGGGCACGACGCGAGGCCGCGCGCCGCGCCGAGGACGCGCAGGCCGAGCGCAACCGGCTTTCGAGGGACATCGGCAAGTCGTTCGCCGCCGGCGACCGCGCCGCGGGCGAGGCGCTTCAGGATCGGGTCGCGGCACTCAAGACCCGGATCTCGATCGCCGAGCGCGCCGAGGCCGAACACGGCAAGGCGGTCGACGGACTGATAAGCCTGCTTCCCAACCGCGCCTTCGCCGACGTCCCCGATGGCGGCGGCGAAGAGGACAATGTCGAGGTCTCGCGCTGGGGCGAGCCGGCCGATCCGGACCTCCCCGCGCAGGAGCATGACGCGCTGGGGTTGCGGCTCGGCATGGACTTCGACACCGCCGCCACCGTCTCGGGGGCGCGCTTCGTCTATCTCATCGGCAGGATCGCCCGGCTCAACCGCGCGATCGCGCAGTTCATGCTCGACCGTCAGGTCGACGAGAACGGCTATACCGAGGTGGCGCCGCCGCTGCTCGTGCGCGGCGAGGCGATGTTCGGCACCGGCCAGCTGCCCAAGTTCGCCGACGACCTGTTCCATACCACCGACGATCGCTGGCTGATCCCCACCGCCGAGGTCAGCCTGACCAATTATGTCGCCGGCAAGATCCTCGCCGAAGCCGAGCTGCCGCTACGCTTCGCCGCGCTCACGCCCTGCTTTCGCGCCGAGGCGGGCGCGGCGGGGCGCGACACGCGCGGCATCGTCCGCCAGCACCAGTTCGACAAGGTCGAGATGGTGTCGATCGTCACGCCCGAAACCTCGGACGCCGAGCATGAGCGGATGACGCGCTGCGCCGAAGGCGTGCTCGAGGCGCTCGGACTGCCCTATCGGCGGATGCTGCTGTGTACCGGCGACATGGGCTTCACCGCGGCGCGCACCTTCGATCTCGAGGTCTGGCTGCCCGGGCAGAAGCGGTATCGCGAGATCTCGTCCTGCTCGACCTGCACCGACTTCCAGGCGCGCCGCATGAACGCGCGCTATCGGCCCGCGGGCGAGAGCAAGGGGACCAGGTTCGTCCACACGCTCAACGGCTCGGGGCTGGCGGTCGGCCGCACGCTGGTGGCGGTCATGGAGACCTGCCAGCAGGCCGATGGCGCGATCCGCATCCCCGACATCCTGGTGCCGTACATGCGCGGCGCCACGCTGATCGAGCCCGCCTGATGCGCATCCTGGTGACCAACGACGACGGCATCCACGCGCCGGGCCTGGCGGTCGCCGAGGCGCTCGCCGCGGCGTTCGGCGACGATGTCTGGGTGGTCGCGCCCGCCGACGAGCAATCGGGCGCGGGCCATCTCGGTGACATCGCTCCAGCTCGATCTCACCAGCCAGGCGGGGATGGCGGCGCTGGCCGGGCTGTACGAGTGACGCACGGCCTCGCCGTCGATCCCCGTTCGCCGCTCGCCCCGATCCCCGTTCGGGCCATCCGGGCCCGGCGGCGGGTTGGCAGGCTCGGGCGGCGCGGATAGGAAGATCGCAGGGCGTATTGGGAGCGGGCATGGCGTCATGGCAGCGCAGCGGGGCGGCACTGCTGGCGACGGTAGCGCTGACCGGCTGTATCCCGCAGGTCGGCCCGCCGACCGGATACGGCCGGGCCCCGCCGCCCGCCGCCCGCGCGCAGGATGACGCCGCGCCGCGCCAGGGCCCGCGCCGGCCGACCGTTCCCGGGCGCGAGGACGACGATGGCGTCGTCCGCACCGTCACCCTGCCCGACACGGTGCCCCAGCCGACGCCCGCCTGGGTCGCGCGCAAGGTCACCGCGGACGCGACGACGATCCCCGACTCGACCTACATCGTCCGGGCGGGAGAGACGCTGAGCGCGATCGGCAACCGGACCGGCGCGGGATCGGCGGCGATCGCGCGCGCCAACGATCTGACCGCGCCGTTCGCGGTCCGCGCCGGGCAGCGGCTGAAGATCCCGGGCGGCCGCTATCATCTTGTGAGACAGGGCGAGAGCGGCGTCGCGATCGCGCGCGCCTACGCGGTGCGCTGGTCCGAGCTGGTGGCGCTCAACCAGTTGCAGGAGCCCTATATCCTGCGCAACGGCCAGCGGCTGGTGCTGCCGTCCTCGGGCGAGGTCGCCGGCCGCTCGGTCGAGCGGCGCGCGCAGGCGTTCCAGCTCGATATCGACGATCTCGTCACCGGGTCCGAGCCGGCGATCGCGGTCGATGCCGCGCCAGCGCGACCGACGCGGAGCGTGCGTCATCCGGTGCCCACCCAGCAGGCGGTCGCCGAACCCGCGCGCTTCGCCGGGCGCTTCGACTGGCCGCTCAGAGGCGACATCCTCGGCCGCTTCGGCCCGGCGGGCGACGGGCGGCGCAACGACGGCATCAACATCGCGGCGGACCGCGGCGATCCGATCCACGCCGCCGCCGACGGGGTGGTGGCCTATGCCGGCTCGGCGATCGCGGTGTATGGCGGGCTGATCCTCATCAAGCATGGCGACGGCTGGATCACCGCCTATGGCCATGCCGAGCAGATCCTCGTCACCCGCGGGCAGGCGGTGAAGCGCGGCGACGTCATCGCGCGCGCCGGCGCGACCGGATCGGTCAACAAGCCGCAGCTCCATTTCGAGATCCGCGACAGGCGCACGCCCGTCGATCCGCTGCGCTATCTGCCGAACCGGGGCTGAGCGGGTGAGCGGAAGGGCCGGTGCGGCACCCGCGCCAGCGGCGCCAGCGTGGTGAGCGCGGTCGCGCTGCTGTTCGCGCTGTTCTTCACCAGCCTGACGATGTGCGCGGCGATGACGATCGCCTGGGCGAGCTTCGGTCATCCCCGCCATGCGCGCAGCTGGGCGATCGCGTTCGGGCTCGGCGCGGTGCAGACCCTGGTCAATGCGCTCGCGGTCGCGACCGGCGGTTCCGCACCGCTGATGATCGCGGCGTTCGTCCTGATCGTGCTGCCGAGCCCGTTGGTCGCGATCGGCGTGCGCCAGCGCGCGCGGCTGCGCTCGCACAAGCATCGCTTCGCGGCGGCGGCGGCGGTCGCCGGCGCGGTGGTGATGGCGGGCGCGCTGGTGCCCGCCTTCCACGCCGCCGGGCTGGCCAGCGCGATGCTGTTCTCCGCCGGCTGCCTGGCGATCGCGGCGCGCTTCGTCCGCCCGCCCGATCGCGCGCCCGAGACCGCCGAGCGGGTGATGCGCGGTGCGCTGCTGCTGCTTGCCGGCGTCGAGGCGGTGACCGGGTTGTTGACCTGGGCTTCGCTGCAGTGGCCCGGCGTGCCGCTGCTCCAGCATCTCCATCATGTCGTGATCGCGGTCGCGCTGCCACCGGCGACCTTGTGCTCGGGCGTCGCCGCGATCCTGCTCGTCGCCTCCGATCTCGCGGTCGAGCTCGGCTGGCAGGCGGCGCGCGACGCGCTGACCTGCGTCTACAACCGCCGCGGCTTCCAGGACGGCGCGACCCGTTCGCTGGCCGCCGCGCAGCGCATCCGCCTGCCGGTCACGCTTGTGCTCGCCGACATCGATCACTTCAAGGCGATCAACGACCGGCACGGCCACAGCGCGGGCGACCGGACGCTGTGCTATATCGCCGGACAGCTCGAGCAGGGCGTGCGCCAGGGCGACATCGTCGCGCGGATCGGCGGCGAGGAGTTCGCGCTGCTGCTCGTCGACGGCACCGCGGAGCAGGCGCGCGAGGCGATCGAGCGCATCCGGATCGCGATCGCCGGGGGCTTCATCGAGGACGGCGCGCCGGCGCCGGTGACGGTGAGCTTCGGCATCGGCGCGATCGTCTACGATCGCGATGCGCCCGACGCGCTGCTCGCGTCCGCCTTCGATCGCGCGGACCGCGCGCTGTATCTCTCCAAGACCGGCGGCCGCAACCGGGTGACGGTGGCCGAGTAGCCGGCCAGGTCATGCCAGACGCACCCCGTTCACCCTGACGGAAGCGTGGGATGAAGCGGACGTCGTCGCCTAGCAAAAGCCACACCGCTCCCCTACATGCCCGCGCTTCGATGGCTACGGTTCTTCCCTCCCCGCCCAAGGTCGGCATGGTCTCGCTCGGCTGCCCGAAGAATCTCGTCGACAGCGAGCGTATCCTTGGCCGGTTGCGCGCCGACGGCTATGCGATGTCGAGCGATTATGCGGGCGCCGACGTGGTGCTGGTCAACACCTGCGGCTTCCTCGACAGCGCCAGGGAGGAAAGCCTGGAGGCGATCGGCGAGGCGATCGCGGAGAATGGCCGCGTCATCGTCACCGGCTGCATGGGCAAGGACGCCGAGACGATCCGCGCGCGCTTCCCCGGCGTGCTCGCGGTCAGCGGCGCGCACGCGTACGAGCAGGTCGTCGGCGCGGTCCACGACGCCGCACCGATGCCGCCGAGCGCGTTCCTCGATCTGGTGCCGGAACGCGATCTCAAGCTGACGCCGCGCCACTACGGCTATCTAAAGATCTCGGAAGGCTGCAATCACCGCTGCGCGTTCTGCATCATCCCGGCGCTGCGCGGCGATCTGGTCAGCCGCCGCCCCGACGCGATCCTGCGCGAGGCCGAGCGGCTGGTCGCCGCCGGCACGCGCGAGCTGCTGGTCATCAGCCAGGACACTTCGGCCTACGGGCTCGACCTGCGCCACGCCGACTATCCACTGAGGGGCGGCGGATCGGTGCGCGCGCACATGACGGACCTCGCGGCCGCGCTCGGCAGGCTGGGAGCGTGGGTCCGCCTCCACTACGTCTATCCCTATCCGCACGTGGATCGCGTCATCCCGCTGATGGCGGAAGGGCTGGTGCTGCCCTATCTCGACATCCCGTTCCAGCACGCCGCGCCATCGGTGCTCAAGGCGATGAAGCGTCCCGCCAACGAAGCGAAGGTGCTCGAACGCATCGCCGCATGGCGCGCGATCTGCCCCGACATCGCGATCCGGTCGACGTTCGTCGTCGGCTTTCCCGGCGAGACCGCGGCGGACTTCGAATACCTGCTCCAATGGCTCGACGAGGCGCAGCTCGACCGCGTGGGCGCGTTCCGCTTCGAACCGGTCGCCGGCGCCGCCGCCAACGACCTGCCCGGCGCGGTGCCCGATCCGGTCAAGGAGGAGCGCTACGCCCGGCTGATGGCGCGGACGGCCGCGATCTCGGCGGCCAGGCTGGAGGCGAAGATCGGCCGCACGCTCGATGTCATCATCGATGCGGTCGCCGGAGACGGTGCGACCGGCCGCTCCAAGGCGGACGCGCCCGAGATCGACGGCGAGGTGCACCTGCGCGATGCCGGGCATCTGGCACAGGGCGATATCGTGCGGGTGGTGATCGAGGATGCCGACGAGCATGATCTGTTCGGGGTGGCGGTGGCGTAGCGGCCGAGGAACGCGGCCTCGGCCCCAGCCCGGGCTATCCCGACGTGTCGAGCCTCAATCGTCCTTCCAGGCGAGCGGCCGGGGATCGAACCCGAGCATGGCCCTGGCCTTGGCGTTGGTCGCGCCGCTGAGCCGGGTGTGGTAATACACGCCCTCCTCGCCCGCAGCCGCCAGCGCATCCTCCGCGCCGACGACACGAGGCTCGGGGCCTCCGACCCAGCGCGCGAACGCCGGCAGGCATCGGTTGACCGCGCACGGATCGTCGTCGACCACATTGTACGTGCCGGGCTCGGCCGTCAGCGCCGCGACCGTCGCGGCGGCGGCATCGTCGACATGGACGAAGGACCAGAGCGCGGTGCCGCCGGCGAGGACCGCGAGTTCGCCGCGCCGCGCCTGGTCGGCCGCCGAGCCGTCGCTCCAGTACCAGGTGCCAGGCCCGTACAGGAAGCCGTAGCGCAACGCGGTGCCCCGGACGCGGGACGACGCGCGCACGCGTCGCTCGAGCTCGGCATACATCGTGGCACTGGCGCCGGTGCCGCCCGGCGCATCGATGCGCATCGGCGCCGTCTCGTCGGCAAGTCCGTCGCGAGCGGCCAGGTAGAAGCCGCTCGATTGCTGGAGATAGCGCTTGACGCCCAGCGCCTCGGCCGCCGCGAACAGGTTGCCGCCGCCCTCGATGCGAAGTCTGCTGTCGGCGCGAAGCGCCGCGCCAAGCTGGCTGATGTCCTTCGGGAGCGATGTCAACTCGTCGATGACGGCGTCGGCTTCCGCCTGCGCCAGCGCCCGACGCACGCCGTCCCGATCGAACGCATCGGCCTGAACGGCATCGGCGCCGAGACGCCGCAGCGGATCGCCGGCGTCGGCGGACCGGACCATGGCGGTGACCTGATGGCCCTGGCGGATCAGCTGCTCGACCAGTGGGCGGCCGATCGCGCCGGTCGCGCCCGCGACGAAAACTCTCATGCTCGGCCTCCTGCTCTCCGCGGCGAACGCGATGCGGCGCCATCCCCGTCACCACGGTGCCGACAGGGATACAGCCTCGCGCCAGCCTGTGTCACGGTCCGACCGCCCGGACGATAACGGCCGGTCGAGAGCGCCGGTGCTTGTGGCGATGACGGGAGGCGCGGCACGCGTCGTATCACCGATGGATGCCAGGAGCATGGACGGACTGCGATAGTCCGGCAAGGCGGTCGTGATGACGGGCGCAGGTTCGGGCCTCGGCGCGGCTCTCGCGGCCGAGGGCGCCAGGCGCGCGCTGATCGACATCGACGGAGAGCGCGCCGAGGCGGTCGCGGCCGACAGGCGGACCCGCGGCGTCGAGGCGTTCGCGCAGCCGCGGCAGGAACGCGCCGGCCGTTTTCACGGCCCCGATGACGTTGACCGACATCACCCACTGCCAGTCCTGTTCGTGTGCGCGTCGATCGCATCGACCTGCTGGACGCCGACATTGGCGGCCGGCCGAGCAAGGCCGTCGCGCGTCGAGAGGACCGACATCCAGGCGATGATGACCGACGCCGGGATCGATCCGTCCGACCATGTCGCCACGCGCGCCTCCGCGCCGCCGCGGCTTCGTGCCACCACCAACCCGACCCCGTCGCCTTCGTCAACTTCGCGACGCGCGGCGCGGCGCGGATGACGAACGCGCTGTCGCGCGTTACCAGCCGCGCATGACCGACTTCGCTTCCCTCATCGTCCCCGATCGCGGCCAGCCCGCGCATGTCGTCCAGCTCGTCCGTGCCGACGGGCTCGACGACTGGCTCACCACGCAACCGGAACGCGTGCGCGCGGTGGTCGCCGCCGCCGGCTTCAAGGGCAGGCCCGGCGAGTTCGCGCTGGTTCCCGGCACCAAGGCGGACGACTGGTCCGCGCTGTTCGGCATCGCGCCCGAGCCTGCACCGTTCGATCTCGCCGCTGCCGCCGCCAGGCTGCCCGAAGGTCTTTACCGCCTGTCCGAGACACTGCCCGCGACGCTGGCGCTCGGCTGGCTGCTCGCCCAGCACCGCTTCGATCGCTACCGCGCCGCGCCCGAGCCGCCGCGGCCGCGCCGGCTGCTCACCGCCGATCCGGCGCGGATCGACGAGGTCGTGGCACTGGCGCGCGCCACCGCGCTGGTCCGCGACCTCGTCGATACGCCCGCCAACGATCTCGGCCCCGCCGAATTGCAGGCCGCGGTCGAGGAGATCGCCAACCGTCACGGCGCGAGCACCAAGGCGACGCGCGGCGACGCGCTGGAGACCGGCTATCCGATGATCGCCGCGGTCGGCCGCGCCGCCGTGGCGACGCGCGGGGCACGGCTGATCGAGCTCCAATGGGGCGATCCCGCACACCCCGCGATCGCCATCGTCGGCAAGGGCGTGTGCTTCGATTCGGGTGGGCTCGACATCAAGACCGCGGCCGGCATGCGGATCATGAAGAAGGACATGGGCGGCGCCGCGCATGCCATCGCGCTCGCCGATCTCATCATGGCGATGCGGCTGCCGGTGCGGCTGCACATGCTCGTCCCCGCGGTCGAGAACGCGATCGCGGGCGACGCGATGCGGCCGGGCGACGTGCTGCTGTCCAGAAAGGGCCTGTCGGTCGAGGTCGCGAATACCGATGCCGAAGGGCGCCTGGTGCTCGCCGACGCGCTCGTCCGCGCGGGCGAAGGCGACGATGGCCGCGCGCCCGCGCTGATCCTCGATTTCGCGACGCTGACCGGGGCGGCGCGCACCGCGCTCGGCCCCGATCTGCCCGCGCTGTTCGCCAACGACGACGCGCTCGCCGCGGAACTGCTCGCCGCCGGCACCGCGGTCGGCGATCCGCTGTGGCGGCTGCCGCTGTGGCCGGGCTATCGCGACATGCTCAAGTCCGACATCGCCGATCTTAACAACGCGCCCGAGGGCGGACAGGCGGGCGCGATCACCGCGGCGCTGTTCCTCGAGCGCTTCGTGCCCGATGGCATCGCCTGGGCGCATCTCGATACCTGGGCCTGGGTCGCGTCCGCGAAGCCCGGCCGTCCGAAGGGCGGCGACGCGCTCGGACTGCGCGCAGCGTGGACGATGCTACGGACCCGTTATGATCTCGATCCCAATAACCGGGATCGGGACCAAGTCGCGTGAGGCGACAGTGATGGTCGCTGTGACCAACATCTTGCGCCGCCATTGAAACGATCCGCGTCGTCGCGGGTTTTCGATCCATGGCCAAGGCGCCTACGGGTCGCCGCATCGGGATCGCATCGTGCGGACAGATACTCTCGTCAGTTGGATGGAGGCGCTTGTCGCCTATGTCCGTTCCGGACAACCGGATCTCACCAATCGCCAGATGGCGTTGCTGTTGCTCGTCTATCGATCGGACGGCCCACATACGGTACGCGGTCTCGCCGGCATTCTCGGCGTTTCGAAACCGGTAGTCACGCGTGCCTTGAACACGCTCGGTCGTCTCGGCTATCTGCGCCGCGAGCGCGACGAGCGCGACCGGCGGAATATCTTCGTCACGCGCACCACGGTGGGAGCGGAGTTCCTTGAAGGGTTCAGGCGCCTCATCGCCGGAAAGGAAAAACGCCGTCCCCAGCTCGTCCGCGCCGAGCAGGGGTAACCGTTTCCGCCTGAGCGGACCGACACCGGCGCTCGATCGACGCATTACCGCCGTCCGGCGGGACGTCGCCGACGTTTCGCTGGCGGACCGGATATTCGCCCCGCATTATGCCAGACCGCTCGACCGGGACTGCGCCGACGTCAGGACGACGGTCCGCGCGGCGCCGTCGCACCAGGCCGCGGCGGTATCGGAGCTCCTGCTGGGCGAGACGTTCGCCCTGGTCGATGCCAGCGGCGACTGGGCCTGGGGCTACGGACGGCATGACGGCTATGTCGGGTACGTCCATTGCGGCGCGCTCGGCGCGACGAGCGACGCGACCCATATCGTCGATGTCGCCGCAGCCCTGGTCTTCGCCGAGGCGGACATCAAGAGCTGCGTCGTCGCGCGGCTGCCGATGGGCGCACGCGTGACCGCCCTGGGCGGTGCCGCGGCGTTCGTCGCGGTGAGCGGCGGCCATATCCATCGTCGCCATCTCGGACTGATCGACGATCGCGCCGCCGATCCGGTGACCGTCGCCGAGCGCCTGATCGGGACGCCGTATCGCTGGGGCGGTCGCTCGGGCGACGGTATCGACTGTTCCGGACTGGTCCAGCGCGCATTGGCGTTCTGCGGCGTCGCGGCACCCCGCGACAGCGATCAACAGCGCGCGCTCGGCGTCGAGCTGCCGGCCGGCGCGACACTGCGCCGCGGCGATCTGATCTTCCTGCCCGGGCATGTCGCGATGATGGCGGACGGAGAAACCGTCGTCCACGCCAACGCCCATTGGATGGCGGTGGTGCGCGAGCCGCTCGCCCACATGATCGCGCGGCAGCCGGCCGGTGGCGGCATCGTCGCCCGCCGGCGGCTCGCATGGTGAGGGTGTTCGTCGATGGCGGCGCCGGGACGACCGGCCTGGAGATCGTCGCCCGCCTGCGCGACCGCGCCGACATCGTGCTGACCGTGCTGCCCGACGCGCGCCGCAAGGACGTCGCCGCGCGGCGCGACGCGCTCGAACGTGCCGATATCGCGATCCTCTGCCTGCCCGACGATGCGGCGCGCGAGGCGGTCGCGCTCGGCCGCGGCATGGCGGTGCGCTTCATCGACGCCTCGACCGCGCATCGCGTCGACCCCGACTGGACCTATGGCTTCCCCGAGCTCGCGCCGGGACAGCGCGCGGCGATCACCGCCGCGCGGCTGGTCGCCAACCCGGGCTGCTACCCGACCGGCTTCCTCGCGCTGGTCGCGCCGCTGGTCCGCGCCGGGCTGGTGCCCGCGACGACGCCGCTCACCGTCAATGCGGTCTCGGGCTATTCGGGCGGCGGCAAGGCGATGATCGCGGCGTTCGAAGCGGCCGGGTCGCCCGATGCCACCGGCACCGCGTTCCGCGTCTACGGGCTCTCGCTCGCGCACAAGCACCTCCCCGAGATGCGCGCCCATGCCGGGCTGACGCAGGCGCCGGTGTTCGCGCCGGCGGTGGCGCGGACCTATCGCGGGATGCTCGTCGAGGTGCCGCTGCATCTCTCGCTGTGTGCCGCCGGGACGACGCCCGCGCAGCTCCACGCGGCGCTCGCGGACGCCTATGCCGGCGGCGCCACCGTCGCGGTCGCATCGCTCGACCAGAGCGCGGCGAGGAGCGGGCTGACCATCGAGCATGTCGGCGCGAGCGACCGGCTGACGCTGTTCGTGTTCGCCAATGCCGGCGCGGGCCATGTCCGCCTGGTCGCCGCGCTCGACAATCTCGGCAAGGGCGCGGCCGGTGCAGCGGTCCAGAACCTCAATCTGATGGCGGGTCTCGACGAGACCGCGGGGCTGCGCCTCTGATCCTCAGCGCATCGCGATCTGGGTCCCCGCGTCCGTCTTCGCCCACTGCCAGGGCCGATCCTCGGACGCGCCGCGGACGAAGCAGGCGCCGCCCCGCGACTTGATGTCCGCGCAGACGCCGTTCGCATCGCGGCGCTTGTCGAAGCCGCCGATCGACAGCCGCACCAGCGTCCCGCCAGGACGCCGCATGCTGCCGCGCACCGCCGAGAAGCCCGCGAATCGCGGCGAGAGGCGCGCCGCCCGTGCCCATGCGGCGTCGAGCGCCTCCGGCCGCGCGAACGCGCCAAGCTGGACGACGAAGCCCGCGCTTGCGCCGGTCCGCAGGAACGGCTCCGGTACGGCCGGCGCACCCACGGACGGCAGGGCGACGCGCACGAAGCGCATCGGCGCCGCAGTCGGTGCCTGACGCGACGCGATCAGCGCAGGAACGGCGGGAGCGCCGGGCCGAACGCTCGCCACCCGCACCAGGGGTGGCGCCGCGACAGGCGCATCGAGCGGCATCGACACCGCGACGACCGGTGCCGCGGCGGCGAGCATCCGCGGCGGCATCGGCGCGACCGGCATCGGCGCGGCGAGCGCGAGGGCGACCGGCGCGCCGCCGCTCGGCGCGGCGAGCGCCAGCGCGCTCGGCCGGCCGGGATCGGACCCGGCCGGCGTCACGCCGAGCATCGTCGCGATCTGGCGCGCGCCGACACGCTGCCTGGCCATCACCGCCCAGTCGGAGAGCTTGGCCTCGAGACGATCCGGCGGGGTATCCTGCATCGCCATGCCCCGCGCCTGGTTCCACTGCCCGTCGAGCGCGAACACCAGCGCCAGGTTCTGGCGCGCGCGCGCATCCGACTGGCCGGTACGGACCAAAGCGGTGAGCACCGCGATGCCGTTCGGTCGATCCCCCGCCAGCGCCAGCGCGAGGCCGAGATCGGCGTCGGGAACGCGCCCCTTGACGCCGGCCAGCGTGATGCGCCCCTCTGCCGGCATCCCCTGCGCGATCTGGGCGAGCGCGAGATCGTAGCCGGCGCGCGGCTGATCGGGCACCAGCGCGAGCGAATCGCGCAGGCTCGCCTCCGCCGAGGCGAACCGTCCCGCGGCGAGATAGCTCTGGCCGAGCGTCACGCGATGATCGGCGTCGTTGGGGCTCGCGGCGACCGCACGCTCGGCCCAGCGGACCGCCGTCGCGGCGTCGTGCGCGACGAGCGCCGCGCGCGCCCTGGCGGCGGCACGCGCGGCGACGGGGCCCTGCTTGTCCGCGGCGTCGGACAGCGCGGCGACGTGATCGATCCGCGTCGACGGCGTACAGCCGATCGTGGCGGTGCCGAGCGCAAGCGAGACGAGCGCGACGCGCCCCAATGTGGTGTTGTCGGTCATGAACGTGGGTCCCTCCCAGGAGTCCGGTGTGCGCGCATCGCCTTGTCCGCATCGGCGAGGCTGGTGGCGAGCCGCTCGGCCTCGGGCATGTCGGCAAGCAGCGCGTCGAGCGCTTGGATGACGATCTGCTGGGCCGAGCGATGCCGGGCCGCGCAGACCAGACGCAGACGCAGATGACGCGCGCCGTCGAGGCGCAAGGTGAAGGCCGATTTGCGGGCGCCGGCAACCGCGGGCTCGGCGAACTCCCGGACGATCGCGGCCTGCTGGCGGACCACCGCCGGCCGCTCGTCGCCCATGTCGTTCCAGCCGAGATCGTGAAGCTGCTCCTCGCCGATGGGCGACGAGTAGCCTTGCGCGCGCATCGCCGGACGCGCCTCGCCCTTGCGGGCGAGCAATCCCGCGCTGAGCGCGGCGAAAGGCTTGCCGTTCCTCATCGCGCCGCCGCTCACGACGCGATCACGCGGCGACCGAAGCCGCCCGCGGGCTGGCGCGGCTGGACCGCGCTCGGGGCTGTACCGGGCACCGCGAACACGGTCCGACGGAAGTTCTTCTCGAGCCGGTCGGCGAGATAGGTCCACAGCTCCGCGATCTCGCGCGCCGAGCGGCTGTTCCGGTCCGCCTCCATGACGGTGCGGCCATCGATCATCGATGCGGCGAAGTCGGTACGGTGATGGACGGTGACGGGTGCGACGGTGCCGTGCTGCGAGAGCGCGATCGTCGCGTCGTGGGTGATCCGGGCGCGGTGGGTCGCGGCGTTGACCACGAACAGCAGCGGCTTGCCCGAACGCTCGCACAGATCGACCGTGGCACCGACCGCACGCAGATCGTGCGGGCTGGGCCGCGTCGGGATGACGATCAGCTCGGCGACCTGGATGACGCTCTGGATCGCCATCGTGATCGCCGGCGGCGTATCGATCACGGCGAGCTTGAAGCCCTGCAGGCGGAGCACTTCGAGATCGGCGGCGAGACGGGTCACGGTGGTCTGCGCGAATGCCGGCGTCTCGGCCATGCGTTCGTTCCACCAGTCGGCAAGCGAGCCCTGCGGATCGATGTCGATCAGCACGACGGGGCCGGCGCCGGCGCGCTCCGCCTGCACCGCGAGGTGGCCGCTCAGCGTCGTCTTTCCCGATCCGCCCTTCTGCGAGGCCAACGCCAATACCCGCATGATTAACCTTCTTCAGATGCCGCTTCTCAGGGAAATCCCATGGTGGCACCTAAGATCGCGTTAATGACGGCGGTTTCCCGCTTTGCGGCGGCGCGGCGCGTGCTATCGCTGAGCACGGGCGACGCACCAGGAGGTTGGCGGATGCGGTTTTCGGGGGCGATCGTGGCGGCTCTGCTCGCGGTATCGGCGATGCCGGCGGGCGCGCAGACGGTCAAGGACGGCGTTGATGCGTGGCAGCGCGGCGATTTCGACGCTGCGGTGAAGGCGTGGCGGCCGCTCGCCGCGACCGGCAACGGCGATGCCGCGTTCGATCTTGCCCAAGCCTACAAGCTCGGTCGCGGCGTGTCGCCCGACCTCCAGCAGGCCAAGACCTATTACGGCCAGGCGGCGCGGGCGGGCCATACCCAGGGGGCGGCGAACTACGGCCTGCTGCTGTTCCAGGACGGCGACCGCAAGAATGCGCTGCCATGGATCATCAAGGCGAGCGACGCCGGCGATCCGCGCGCGCAATATGTCTATGGCACCGCGCTGTTCAACGGCGATCTCGCGCCCAAGGACTGGCCGCGCGGCTATGCGCTGATGACGCGTGCCGCCGCCGCGGGGCTGCCGCAGGCGACCACCAGCCTGTCGCAGATGGACCAGTTCCTGCCGCTCAAGGACCGCCAGAAGGGTCTCGAGATCGCGTCGCGGCTTGCCGCGCAGCCGGTGCCGCCGCTCGGCAAGTCGCTGGTGACCGACGGCGCGCACGACGGCATGCCGACCCGCCCCGCTCCGGTTCAGACCGCCGCGAGCATGCCGGCATCGCCGCCGGCCGCGGCGATGCCGGCCCTGCCCCCGCCGCATGTCGCCAAGCCCGCAAGGCCGCTGCCGGCGCCCGCGGCGACGCCCGTTCTCGCCAGGAGCGGCGGCGCCTGGATGGTGCAGCTCGGTGCGTTCGGCTCGGAAGCCGGCGCGCGCACGGCGTGGACCAGCCTGTCGGCGAGGTCCGCCGCGCTCCGCGGCCTGTCGCCGCGCTACGAGAAGGCGGGAGCGGTGGTCCGCCTGCGCGCCGCCGGCCTCGCCGATCGCGCCACCGCGGCACGCGCGTGCGCCGCCGCCAAAGGCGCGGGCGCCGCCTGCTTCCCGGTCGCGCCGTAGATCTGGCTCCGGCCGGATCATCCCGGTCTGTTCCCCGGCGAAGGCCGGGCCAGCGCTGCGCGTCGATCTGGACCCCGGCCTTCGCCGGGGAACGGTGAACCGCGATACGATGGACCCTAAGCCCGGCGCCACCGCGCGCGCGGGATGCCTTGCGCCCACAGCAAGGCGGTGAGGTCGCCATGATCGATCCGCGCCGCCGCCGCCGCCGCGGTGCGCGCCTTGGCATGGTAGGCGATGCCGAGCCCGGCGGCCTGGATCATCGGGATGTCGTTGGCGCCGTCGCCGACCGCGATAACCGCCTCGCGGGCGAGCGCCAGCGCGGCACGCTCGCGCTCCAGCGTCGCGACCTTGGTAGCGGCATCGACGATCGGCGTCGCGACCGTGCCGGCGAGCACACCCCCCGCGACATCCAGCCGATTGGCGATCACGACGTCGAACCCGATCTCGGCGCTAACCGGCTCGGCGAAGACGGTGAAGCCACCCGATACCAGGACGGTCCGCGCGCCATGCGCGCGCATCGTCCGCACCAGCGTGACCGCACCCGGCATGAGGCGGAGGCGCTCGATCCGGCAGCGATCGACCAGCCTGGCGTCCATGCCCTTGAGCAGCGCGACCCGCGCGGCGAGCGCCGCCGCGAAATCGATCTCGCCGCGCATCGCCGCCTCGGTCACGGTCGCGACCCGGTCCTTCAATCCGGCGAAGTCGGCGAGTTCGTCGATGCATTCGACGGTGATCATCGTCGAGTCCATGTCGGCGACCAGCAACGCCTTGTCGCGACCATAAGCGGGCTGGACGACGACGTCCGCGCGCGCGATCAGCCCTTCGAGCGCGGCGCGGCCGGCGGCGGCATCCTGTGCGAAGATCAGGTCGGCGGCATCGCCCTCGTCGATCCACGCACCCTGCGCGGGCCGGCAGCCGGCGGCGGCGAGCGCGTCGAGCGCGGTCGAAATGTCGCCGCGGGCGAGCACACCTGCTGCTATCAGCGTCGCTGTGAACATGGATGGCATTCTCCCGCCGCTGGGCCTCATCGCAGGGCCGACCGCGAGCGGCAAGAGCGCGTTGGCGCTGATGCTGGCCGAGCGGATCGGCGGCACGATCGTCAATGCGGATGCGAGCCAGGTCTATGCCGATCTCCGCATCCTCAGCGCGCGGCCGTCGCCGGCGGACGAAGCCCGCGTCCCGCATCGCCTGTTCGGGCATGTCGACGGCGCGTGCCCGCACAATGTCGCCGCGTGGGCGAACGAGGCGCGCGACACGGTCGCGTCGGTCCACGCCGCCGGCGGCATTCCGATCCTGGTCGGCGGCTCGGGTCTCTATCTGAGCACCCTCCTCGACGGGATCGCCCCGATACCGCCGATCGATCCCGAGGTCCGCGCCGCGGTGCGCGCGCTTCCCGTCGCGGTCGCCCATGCCGCGCTGTCGATCGAGGATCCGGCGGCGGCGGCCCGGCTTTCCGCCGCGGATACGACCCGCGTGGCCCGCGCGCTCGAGGTGGTCCGCGCGACCGGACGCCCGCTCGCCGGATGGCACGGCGCGCGTATCGGCGGGATCGGCGCATCGGTCACGCTGTCGCCGCTTGTCTTGATGCCCGACGCGGACGCGCTCGCCCGGCGGATCGACCGGCGCCTGCTCGCGATGATCGACGCGGGCGCCGCGGACGAGATCGATGCGCTCGTCGCGCGCCGGCTCGATCCCGCATCGCCCGTGATGCGCGCGATCGGCGTGTCCGAACTGATCGCCTGGCGGCGCGGCGAGCGGACGCGCGACGAGGCGGTCGCGCGCGCGCAGCTGGCGAGCCGGCGTTACGCCAAGCGGCAACGGACCTGGTTCCGCCATCAGCCACCATCCGATTGGCCGCTCTTATCCAAAATAGATGCCAAAGAGAGTGAAAACGCAATTTTGTTTCTCTCTCGGCGGTTGACACGCTAGTTTGTTACTTATAGCGGCACGCATCGACGCGCGGCTGCCATCGGCCCGCGGCTTCTGCTAACGAGCGATCCCATGATGACGGCAGTGACGGACGGCAGGAAAAGCGGCGCGGATATCCTCGTCGAGGCGCTCTGCGATCTCGGTGTCGACGTCGTGTTCGGCTATCCCGGCGGCGCGGTGCTGCCGATCTATGACGCTCTCTTCCGGCAGAAGCGCATCCGCCACATCCTCGTCCGGCAGGAGGGCGGCGCGGCGCATGCCGCCGAAGGCTATGCGCGCTCGACGGGCAAGCCCGGCGTGGTGCTCGTCACGTCCGGGCCGGGCGCGACCAACGTCGTCACCGGCCTCGCCGACGCGCTGATGGATTCGATCCCGATCGTCGTCATCACCGGCCAGGTGCCGACCCAGCTGATCGGAACCGACGCCTTCCAGGAGGCGGATACCGTCGGCATCACCCGCCACTGCACCAAGCACAACTATCTCGTGAAGGACCCGGCGACCCTCGGCGCGATCGTCCACGAGGCCTTCTACATCGCCACCTCCGGCCGTCCCGGCCCGGTGGTGATCGATCTGCCCAAGGACGTCCAGATCGCCGCGGCCGCCTATACCGCGCCGACCGAACCGCTGCGCCACAAGACCTATCGCCCGCAGACCGAGCCCGACGCGGCGGCGATCGAGGCGGCGGTGGCGATGCTGGCGGCGGCCGAGCGACCGATCCTCTATACGGGCGGCGGGATCATCAACGCCGGCCCGCAGGCGAGCGTCGCGCTGCGCGAGCTTCAGCGACTGACCGGCGCGCCCGTCACCTCGACGTTGATGGGGCTCGGCGCCTATCCCGCGACCGGTCCCGCCTGGCTCGGCATGCTCGGCATGCACGGCACCTACGAAGCCAATATGGCGATGAACCAGGCCGATCTCATCCTGTGCCTCGGCGCGCGGTTCGACGACCGTGTCACCGGCCGGCTCGACGCGTTCGCGCCGAACGCCAGGAAGATCCATGTCGATATCGATCGCTCGTCGATCAACAAGAACGTCCGCGCCGACCTGGCGGTGATCGGCGATGCGCGGCGCGTGATCGAGGCGATGATCGCGCGATGGTCGGCACTGGGTCACCAGGCCGGCGACCTGACCGAATGGTGGTCGCGGATCGCCGGCTGGCGCGCGCGCAACTCGCTCGGCTTCCCGCCGTCCGACCACGAGATCATGCCTCAGCACGCGATCCGCCGCCTGTTCGAGGCGACCCGCCATCGCGACCCGATCATCACCACCGAGGTCGGCCAGCATCAGATGTGGGCGGCGCAGCATTTCGGCTTCGAGGGGCCGAATCGCTGGCTGACCAGCGGCGGGCTCGGCACGATGGGCTATGGCCTGCCCGCCGCGATCGGCGCGCAGGTCGGCAATCCGGGCCGGTTGGTGATCGACATCGCCGGCGAGGCGTCGACGCTGATGAACATCCAGGAGATGTCGACCGCGACGCAGTACCGGCTGCCGATCAAGGTTTTCATCGTCAACAACCAGTATATGGGCATGGTGCGGCAGTGGCAGGAGCTGATCTATGCCAGCCGCTATGCCGAAAGCTATTCGGAGGCCCTGCCCGACTTCGTCAAGATGGCGGAGGCCTGGGGCTGGAGCGGGTTGCGCATCGAGCAGCCCGGCGCGCTCGACGACGGCATCGCGCAGATGCTCGCCATCGATGGCCCGGTGATGGTCGACTGCCGCGTCGCGCAGCTCGCCAACTGCTTCCCGATGATCCCGAGCGGGGCCGCGCACACTGATATGATCCTCCATGCCGAGGAGGTGGTCGGCGAGGCCAGCGACGAGGCCAAGGCACTGGTCTGATGCCGCGCACGCGTCTGGTGGTGCATGTCGCCGAGCCGTTCGATTTCGGCAGGCTCAACGGCGGCGATGCGGATCTGCACGGCTGGACCGCGCAGGCGACCCCTGCCCATTCGGACTGGGTGATCCATCTGGATCGCCCCGCCAGGATCGGCGAGGAGACGTTCGACACGGTGCGGATCAGCTCGCGCTATGCCGGGGAAGGTGTCGCCAAGGTGCTGGAGGGCTTCGGTTTCACCGCGGTCAATATCTGCTGGCCGCGTCATGACGACGATGGCCGTCTCTACTGGCATTTCGGCATGGTCGGCAACGTCCTGCTCGCGCCCGAAGGACGCTGACATGCAACTCGCCCCCGAATCCGCCGAACGCCATATCCTGTCGATCGTCGTCGACAACGAGGCCGGCATCCTCGCGCGCATCGCCGGACTGTTCACGGCGCGCGGCTACAACATCTCGTCGCTGACGGTCGCCGACATCACCGAGGATCATGCGGTCTCGCGGATCACCATCGTCACCGGAGGGCCGCCCGCGGTGATCGACCAGATCATCGCGCAGCTCGATCGGCTGATCCCGGTCCATCGTGTCACCGACCTCACCGATTTCGGCCCGCACGTCGCGCGCGAGCTCGCGCTGGTCAAGGTGGCGGGCGCCGGCGATCACCGCATCGAGGCGCTGCGACTCGCCGAAGTCTATCGCGCGCGTGTCGTCGACTCGACGATCTCGAGCTTCGTGTTCGAGGTCACCGGCACACCCGAGAAGGTCGACAAGTTCTGCGAGCTGATGCGCGAAGTCGGCCTCGTCGAGATCGCCCGCACCGGCGTCGCGGCGATGGCACGCGGCCGCGAGGCGGCGTGATAGTCTTTCCAGTGCACCCGCGCAGGCGGGTGCCCGGTCCAGCGGTCGGACCTGGGCTCCCGCCCGCGCGGGAGCACGCCAAGGCCGGTAAAGGGAAATACGAATGCGCGTCTATTACGATTCCGATGCGGATGCCGGGCTCATCAAGACCAGGAAGGTCGCGATCGTCGGCTATGGCAGCCAGGGCCATGCCCATGCCCAGAACCTGCGCGACAGCGGCGTCGGCGAGGTCGTGATCGCCCTCCGCCGGGGCTCGGCGACCGCGAAGAAGGCCGAGGACGCGGGCTTCAGGGTGATGACGGCCGCGGAAGCCGCCGCCTGGGCGGACATCATCATGGTCCTCGCGCCGGACGAGCTCCAGGCCGGTATCTGGGCGGACGACATCGCACCCAACATCCGCGACGGCGCCGCGCTGGCGTTCGCGCACGGTCTCAACGTGCATTTCGGCCTGATCGAGCCAGGCGCGACCATCGACGTCTTCATGATCGCGCCCAAGGGCCCCGGTCATACCGTGCGCTCCGAATATGTCCGCGGCGGCGGCGTGCCCTGCCTGATAGCGATCCATCAGGACGCGTCGGGCAACGCGCACGACGTCGCGTTGTCCTATGCCTCGGCGATCGGCGGCGGGCGCTCTGGCGTGATCGAGACCAGCTTCCGCGAGGAGTGCGAGACCGACCTGTTCGGCGAGCAGGCGGTCCTGTGCGGCGGCCTGACCCACCTCATCCAGGCCGGGTTCGACACGCTGACCGAGGCCGGCTACGCGCCGGAAATGGCCTATTTCGAGTGCCTTCACGAGGTGAAGCTGATCGTCGATCTGATGTACGAGGGCGGCATCGCCAACATGCGCTACTCGATCTCGAACACCGCCGAATATGGCGACATCACCACCGGACCGCGCATCATCACGGCGGAGACCAAGGCCGAGATGAAGCGCGTGCTGGCGGACATCCAGGGCGGCCGCTTCGTCTCGAGGTTCGTGCTCGACAATCGCGCCGGGCAGCCCGAGCTCAAGGCCGCTCGCACGCTCGCCGCGGCGCATCCGATCGAGCAGGTCGGCGCCAAGCTGCGCGCGATGATGCCGTGGATCGGCGCGGGCAAGCTGGTCGACAGGGCGCGCAACTGAGCCGCACGCGGGCTTGACGATAAGGTCGCACGCCGGCTTTCGGAACTTGCCCGCTGGCGTCGCCCGGCGGGTGCGCTAGACATGATCGCGATCAACAGGAGCCATGCCATGCGCCGCCTTCCCCTGCTCGCTCTCGTGCTCGCCGCCGCGCCGGTGTTCGCCCAGTCGCAGGGGGACGGGCCGCCGACGCTCCACGGCGACACCGCCACGCCCGTCGCCGCCGGCGCATACAAGATCGAGCCCAACCACACGCAGGTCGTCTTCGCGGTCTCGCACATGGGGATCACGCCGTTCTCGGGCACGTTCTCGCAGGCGTCGGGCAGCCTGACGATCGATCCGGCGCACCTGGAGACAGCGCGCGTCAGCGTGGTCGTGCCGATCGCCAGCGCGATGACGACGAGTAGCAGGCTCAACGAGGAACTGGTCTCGGGCGACTGGTTCGACGCCGCCAGGTTCCCGACCGCGACCTTCACGTCGACCGCGGTGCACGTCCGCGGCCAGGGCGCGGCGATCGAAGGCAAGCTGACGCTGCACGGCGTCACCAGGCCGGTGACGATCTATGCCCGTCTGTTCGGCAGCGCGGTCAATCCGATGAGCAAGGCGCCGTCGGTCGGCTTCGTCGCGCGGACGTTCGTCAAGCGCAGCGATTTCGGCATCACCAAATACGTGCCGATGGTTTCCGACCAGGTCGAGCTCATCATCAACGCGGCGTTCGAAAAGACCGGCTGACCCGCCGGGCGGCGTCGACGGATACGGCGCCGCCCCGCCAGTCTGGACTTCGCTGGCGATTCCGGCATAGTGCGCGGCCATGACCGCCCCGCTGCGCCTTGCCCTGCTTCGACTTACACGCCCTTAGGCGTGTCGAACGCGCGCGTGTCCCATCGACCGCGCTCTCGCCTAAGGGCCTGATCGACCAGACCAAGCGAGAGATGCGCCGCGACGGCGCAGGAGCAGCATCGACATGACCGATACCATCCTGATCTTCGACACCACCTTGCGCGATGGCGAGCAATCGCCCGGCTGCTCGATGAACCTCGAGGAGAAGCTCAAGGTCGCAGCGCAACTCGAGACGCTGGGCGTCGACATCATCGAGGCCGGCTTCGCGATCGCGTCCGACGGCGATTTCGAGGCGGTGAGCGCGGTCGCGCGACAGGCCGAGCGCGCTGCCGTCGCCAGCCTCGCGCGTGCCGCGACCGGCGATATCGATCGCGCGTGGGAGGCGGTGAAAGAGGCCCGCCACCCGCGCATCCACACCTTCATCGCGACCTCGCCGCTGCACATGCGCGTCAAGCTGGGTAAGAGACCGGACGAGGTACTCGACCAGATCGAGCGCACCGTCGCCCACGCGCGCAACCTCTGCCCGGATGTCGAATGGTCCGCCGAGGACGCGACGCGTTCGGAACCGGACTTTCTCGCGCGCGCGATCGAGGCCGCGATCCGGTGCGGCGCGCGGACGATCAACCTGCCGGATACGGTCGGCTATGCGACGCCCCAGACCTATGGCGCGCTGTTCGCCGACATGATCGCGCGCGTCCCCAACGCCGGTCTCGCGGTGTTCTCGACGCATTGCCACAATGATCTGGGGTTGGGGGTCGCCAACACGCTGGCGGCGGTGGCGGCGGGCGCGCGCCAGGTCGAATCGACGATCAACGGCATCGGCGAGCGCGCCGGCAACGCCGCGATCGAGGAGATCGCGATGGCGCTCAAGGTCCGCCATGACGTCATGCCGTTCCGCACCAACATCGTCTCCACCGAGATCACCCGCGCCTCGCGCATGGTGTCCGGGATCACCGGCTTCCAGGTCCAGCCCAACAAGGCGATCGTCGGCGCGAACGCCTTCGCGCACGAGAGCGGCATCCATCAGGACGGCATGCTCAAGGACGCCTCGACCTACGAGATCATGACGCCCGAGAGCGTCGGCCTCGCCACCTCCAGCCTGGTGATGGGCAAGCATTCGGGCCGTGCCGCGTTCCGCTCCAAGCTCGAGGAGCTCGGCTACGATCTCGGCGACAACGCCTTCCAGGACGCGTTCGCACGGTTCAAGACGCTGGCCGACGCCAAGAAGGCGGTGTTCGACGAGGATATCGTCGCGCTGGTCGACGACGAGGTGCTGCGCGGGCACGACGGCATCCAGGTCAAGGATGTCGAGATCCATTGCGGCACCGGCCCGGCGCGCGCGATCCTGACGCTTGAGATCGATGGGGCGGAGCATGTCGCGGTGACGCGCGGCAACGGCCCGATCGACGCCTTGTTCGCCGCGGTCCGCGAGATCGTGCCGCACGACAAGTCCGCCCTCGAACGCTATCAGGTCCATGCGGTGACCGGCGGCACCGATGCGCAGGCGGAGGTGACGGTGGTGCTCGCGGAGGACGGCCGCACCGTGCGGGGCCTGGGCGCCCACCACGACACGCTGGTCGCCTCGGTGCGCGCCTATGTGAACGCGCTCAACAAGCTGCTCGTCAAGCGCGGCCGCCATGCGCCGGGGGCGATGGCGGGGTGATGACGACCTTCAACGACCTCCTCGAACAGGCAGGGCTTTCTCCCCGAAAGGTTCTTCTCCTTCGCCACAAGGCGAGGGGGGAGCGCCTCGCCAGGGCGTTGCGCCTCGACGTCCACGGCGAAACCGGCCTTTTCGAGACGTATCAGGGGTCGCAAGGCCTGCGCTTCGCGGCCAGGTTGAGCGGGATAACCGCCATGGCGTCTTTCATCGAGGACGGCATCGGCCGTGCCATTTTCATCGGCCTGTACGATGTCGGGGGCTTCCGCCCGGTCTCCGGACGTGAATGGCACGCGGATAACGGCATGCAGGCGCTGCTCGCGCCCGGAATGCGATCGCGGGAGGCGGACACCGACGATGACGTCGCCATCTTCATCGATTCGGCACGCTCCGCTCGTCTCGCCGATCTGTCCGCGGCGTTGCACGTCGAGTGGATCACGCGGGGTCGAAGCTGGACGCACCGTGCCGACAGGCATGAACTTCCGGTCCTTGTGACCGAGGGCCGCCAGGAAAGCGCCTCGCGGCGGGGCGTTTCCTGGGGATGACCGAGACGACGCTTCGACAGGTCACCGGCACGCTGGCCTTCGAAACCCGCGGACAGGGGCTGGCCGAGATCACCGACCGCGTCGCCGCCTGGCTCGCCGACCAGCGCATCGAGACAGGGCTGCTGACCCTGTTCTGCCGCCACACCTCCGCATCGCTGCTGATCCAGGAGAATGCCGCGCCCGCCGTACAGCGCGACATCGCGGCGTTCTTCGCGGACATCGCGCCCGAGGACGCGTCGCGCTACGAGCATGACGACGAAGGACCGGACGACATGCCCGCGCATCTGCGCACCGCGCTGACCGCGGTGTCGGTGCAGGTGCCGGTCGCGGACGGGCGGATGCGGCTCGGCACGTGGCAGGGCGTCTATCTGTTCGAGCACCGCCGCCGCCCGCATCGCCGTGAGGTCGCGCTCCACCTGATCGGTGCCTAGACAGCGGCGACGCCGGGAAGCTCTGAAGCGTCTTGACAAATCGGAACATATCAGGTACAGACGTGGCCGTTCATCGCTTGCGGTACGCTCTTTCTCATTGTCGATTACCGTTGCGGTCGATTACCGTTGCCGCCGTGCGGGTGGCGATGGGCCGTCCTGTCCCGGTCGCTCCGCGACATAGGTGATGTGGCGGTGGAGCGGGTGCCCGGGCTCGAACAGGGGATGGCCGAAGTCGAGATCGGGCCGCCGCTCCATCCCGAGACGCACCATCAGGCCCCAGCTCGCGGTATTGGCGGGGACCGTGATCGCGACGATCCGCGAGACCGGGAGTTGCCTCCACGCCCAGTCAAGGCACGCCCGCGCCGCCTCCCTGGCATAGCCCCGCCCCCAGGCATCCTCACGCAGCCGCCAGCCGATCTCGACGTCCCCGGTGATCGGGCCGACGGCGCCGGGCTCCAATCCGCAAAACCCGAGGATCGTGCGGTCGGCCTTGCGTTCGGTCAGCCAGAAACAGAAGCCGTGTTCGGCCTGTAGGGCTTGCTGGTCGGCGACCAGCCTGTTCCAGTCATAGGGGGTGCGAACACCACCGAGATGCTTCATCACCGCCGGCGTATTGGTGAGGCGGCCGAACTCGGCGCCGTCCGCGTCCTGCCATGGCCGCAGCAGCAGCCGCTCGGTCTCGATCACGCGCCGAGCAAGCGCGCGGCGAGCGGCGCGAAATAGGTCAGCACGCCCGAGCAGCCGGCGCGCTTGAAGGCGACCAGCGTCTCGAGCACGAGCGCGTCGCGGTCGCCCATGCCGGCGGCGGCCGCCGCCTCGATCATCGCGTATTCGCCGGAGACCTGATAGGCGAACACCGGCACCTGGAAGCGGTCCTTCACACGCCGTATGATGTCCAGATAGGGCAGGCCGGGCTTGACCATCACCGTGTCGGCGCCCTCGGCGAGATCGAGCGCGACCTCGCGCAGCGCCTCGTCCGAATTGGCGTGGTCCATCTGATAGCCGCGCTTGTCGCCCTTGAGCCGCCCGCGCGAGCCGACCGCATCGCGGAACGGGCCGTAGAAGGCGGACGCGTATTTGGCGGCATAGGCCATGATCTGCACGTTGCGATGGCCGCCCGCCTCGAGCGCGATGCGGATCGCACCCACCCGGCCATCCATCATGTCTGAGGGCGCGATGATGTCGGCGCCCGCCTCGGCCTGGACCAGCGCCTGTTCGACGAGCACGGCACACGTCTCGTCGTTGAGAACGTCGCCCCGCGCATCGACCAGCCCGTCATGGCCGTGCTCGGTATAGGGGTCGAGCGCGACATCGGTCAGCACGCCGATGTCCGGCGCCGCATCCTTGATCGTGCGGATCGCGCGACAGACCAGATTGTCGGGATTGAGCGCTTCGCGGCCATCGGGCGTGCGCAGCGCCGCGGGCGTGTTGGGGAACAGCGCGATGCACGGGATGCCGAGCGCCGACGCGTCGCGCGCCCGTGCGGCGATGCCGTCGAGCGACCAGCGCGAGACACCGGGCAAGGTCGCGATCGGTTCCTCGATGCCGTTCCCGGCGGTCACGAACAACGGCCAGATCAGGTCGGACGGCGTCAGCACGGTCTCGGCGACGAGACGCCGCGACCAGGGGGCGGCGCGGGTCCGGCGCAGGCGCAGCGCGGGGTAGGATGCGGTCATGGCCGCACGCGTAGCGGCACCCGTCCGCCAGGCCAATCCCCGCGCTCAGCACGCCTCGAGCAGCGCATCCTCGCGCGCCAGTGCGAAGACGCGGATGCCCGCCTCCGCCGCGCGCTCGATCGCCAGCGTCGTGGGTGCCGAGATCGCGACGATCGTGCCGCACCCCGACAGCGCGGCCTTCTCGACCAGCTCGAACGACAGGCGTGCGGTGAGCAGCGCAAAGCCGTCGCCCCACGCCAGTCCCGCGCGCGCCATCGCACCGATCAGCTTGTCGAAGGCATTGTGCCGGCCGACATCCTCGCGCACCAGTCGGATCGAGCCGTCGTTCGCGCAGGCCGCGGCGGCGTGCGCGGCACCGGTTTCCCGGCCCAGCGCCTGCTCGGCGCGCAACGCCGCCAGAGCCTTGAAGACCGATGCCGGGGCGGGCGCCGCGACGACGGGTACACGCGGCAAGGAACGAAACGCCTGTTCGAGCGACTCGATGCCGCAGAGACCGCAGGACGAGTCCGACGCGCGATGACGGACGCGATCGTAGACCCTCGCGCGGACATCGTCGGTCAGCATGATCCGCATCAGCAGCCCGCGCGCGACCGGATGACAGTCGGTGGCGACCAGCTGCGCGACGCGATCGATCAGGCGCTCGGCCAGGCAGAAGCCGACCGCGAAATCGTCGAGCCGGTCCGGCGTCGCCATCATCACGGCATAGCCGATGCCGTCGATCTCGATCGCGACCGGCGTCTCGATCGCGAGCGCGCGGGTGATCCCGATTTCATCGCCGGTGGCGGCGTGACGCCGGAACGGGGACGCGCGCGACGTCATGGCCTCATCGCTCGATCCTAGCGGAAGACCAGCCAGAGGATGAGGATCACCGGGATAGGGACGCCCACCAGCCACAACAGGATACCCTTGCCCATCTCGTCCCTCGCCATCGCTGCCGGATGAGAACCGGCGCGGTCGCATCCGGTTCCGCGCGATCGTTTGCACCCCGTCACGAGCGTGCGGCGTTACCCGTGCGATGGACGACACCCTGCCCCGCTCCGCCGCGCTGATCGTCAACGCGCGCTCGCGCACGGGACGCGCCCGGTTCCGCGAGGCGGTCCGTCTCCTGGAAGCCAGCGGCGTGACGCTCAGCGAGGCGCATGCGGTGCGCAAGCCCAAGACGCTGCCCGGCCTCGTCGCCCGTGCGGTCGCGCGCGGTGCGCCGATGGTGATCGTCGGCGGTGGCGACGGCACGATGTCGTGCGCGGTCGACAAGCTGGTCGGCCACGACACGGTGTTCGGGGTGCTGCCGCTGGGCACCGCGAACAGTTTCGCCCGCACGCTCGGCCTGCCGCTCGATCTCGCCGGCGCGGTTTCGGTGATCGCCGGCGGTCGCGCACGGCTGATCGATCTGGGCATGATCGACGACGACTATTTCGCCAATTGCGCGACCATCGGCATCGCGCCGCAGATCGCCGAGACGGTGCCGCACGGCCTCAAGTCATGGCTTGGCCGGCCCGGCTACCTGCTGTGGGCGGCGCGTCAGCTGGTCCGCTATCGGCCGTTCCGCGTGTCGATCGACGGCGAGCCGCTCGAGGTGGTCGAACTGCGCATCGCCAACGGCCGCTATCATGGCGGCGTCGACCTGGTCGACGAGGCGCGTGTCGATTCCGGGCGGATCGTGGTTCAGGCGGTGCTCGGCGGCAGCCGGTGGGGCCTGGTATGGAGCTGGCTGGCAAGCGTGCTGCGTCTGCCCGCGCGCAAGGCGATGGAGCGCACCTTCACCGGCACCGCGATCCACATCGCGACCGACAAGCCGATGCCGATCTCGATCGACGGCGAGGTGATGGCGCACACGCCCGTCACCGCGCGCGTCGCGCGCGGCGCGATGCGGATCGCGGTGCCGGCGAACGGCGAGGATGTCGCGCACGGCGGCATCGGGCTGCACTGGCGGATACGCGGTGCGGGCTCCGGCCAGTTGCGCCGTCTCGGCGCCGGCGTGCTCTTTGCCGGCGCCGTCGGCGCGGCGGCGTTCGCGTTGCGCCGACGCCGCTAGAGCGCGGGCTGGCGCCGCCCCGCGGGTTCAGCGGCGCAGGCGTTTTCCTCCTCGAGCTCGAGCGCGGAGGGACGCGGCGTCTCCAGCGCGCGCCGCCACGATCCGTGGCGATAAAAGGCCGCTGCCATCAGCGTCGTGGTCAGCGAGCCCAGCGGCAACGTCCACCACACCGCATCCACGCCGATATGCGGCATCATCGCAAAGGCGAAGCCGAGGCGCACCGGGAACAGGGAGATCACGAGGATGATCAGCGGCGCGATCACCGCTCCGTTGGCGCGCACCGTCCCGAACAGGACCATCGTGATCCCGAACAGCGGAAAACACCACACGCCGATCTGGTTGATGTGCCGTGCGATCTCGATCGTGCCGGCATCGTCGCCGAGAAAGAGACCGAGGGTCGGCCGATCGACGGCGAACAGCAGCAGGATCACGGCGATCGTCAGCACCAGATTGGCGATGATCCCGGAGCGTGTGATCGCGCCGACCCGCTCCCACCGCCCGGCGCCGATGTTCTGCGCGACCATCGCCGAGACCGCCGCCGACACCGCGAGCGCGGGCATCTGGATATAGGTCCACAGCTGGGAGGTGACGCCATAGGCCGCGGTGGTCGTCACGCCGGCGCGATTGACCAGCCCGATCAGCGCCAGCCCGCCCGCCGAGATGACGAACATCTGGAGCCCCATCGGAAGGCCCTTGAGCAAGACGAAGCGCAGCAGCGCCATATCGGGAACCAGCCAGCGCAGCTCCGCGCCGCGCAGCCGCATCGGCAGGTCGCGCGCATAGACGATGGCGATCAGCGCGATCAGCGACACATAGCCGGCGATCGCGGTCGCCAGCGCCGATCCCGCGATGCCGAAGCGCGGGATCGGACCGATCCCGAGGATGAACACCGGGTTCAGCCCGGCATCGAGCACGACCTGGAGGATCATCACCAGGAACGGCGTCACCGAATCGCCCGCGCCGCGCAGCCCCATGCCGATCAGCACGACCAGGAAGGTGGCGGGCATCGCCATGAAGATGACGCGAAGATAGGCCTCGGCGAGCGGCTGCGCCGCGGGCGGCGTCGCGAGCAGGTGGAGGATCGCGGGGGACGCGCGCCAGCCGAGCGCGGCCACCGCGACCGATGCGACGGCGAACAATCCGATCGCGCTCGCCAGCGCGCGGCGCGCCGCCAGCACGTCGCGGCGCCCCATGTTCTGCCCGACCAGTATCGTCGCGGCCATGCCGAAGCCGAAGATCGACGCGGTCATCATGAACAGGACGAGATTGGCGTTGGAGGTCGCGGCGAGCGCCTCCTCCCCGAGAAAGCGGCCGACCCAGACCGCGTTGATCGAGGCGTTGAGCGACTGGAGGATGTTCGAACCGAGCATCGGCACCGCGAAGGCAAGCAGCGTCGCCATGATCGGTCCGCTGGTCAGGTCGCGGCGGGCGCGGCCGGGAGCGCGGATCGAAGGCGTATCGCTGTCCATCGCCATCTCTTGCGAGCCGCGCGGCGCGGACGCAATGCCCGGTGGGCCCGGCGGCGCGATATCAGCCGAGGCGCGCCAGCGCCGCCCCCAGCCGCTCGGCTTCCGCCGCCTTGTCGGCGTGATCGGCGCGCGCCTTGTCGACGGCATCCGGCTTGGCGCGTTCGACGAAGCTCGGATTGGCGAGCCGGCCGGCAAGCGAATCGCGCTCCTTTCCGGCGGCGGCCCTGCCTTTCTCGAGGCGCGCCTTCTCGGCCGCGATATCGATCACGCCGTCGAGCGGCAGCACGAACGTCGCCTCGTCGACGACGACCTGAGCGGCGGCGCCCGCTGCGGCGTCGCCTGCGACCGGATCGATCCGTGCCAGCCGGGCGATCGCGGCGGTCTGCCGTGCCAGGCGCGCCACGGTCGATGCCGCGGCGTCGTGGACGTGAAGCGCGAGCTTCGCCCCCGGCGGCACGTTGAGTTCCGCCCGCGCCGCCCTGATCTCGCTGACCAGCCGGATCAGCCAGTCGATCTCCCGCGCCGCATCGGGATCGAGCGCACGCGCATCGGCCTGCGGCCATCGTGCGACGATCAGATCGCCTTCGCGGCGGCCCATCGCGTGCCACAATTCCTCGGTGATGAACGGCATGAACGGGTGGAGCAGGACGAGGATCTGATCGAACACCCAGCCGGCGACCGCCCGGGTCTCGTCGTCGACCTGCCCCTTGGTCAGCTCGATGTACCAGTCGCAGAAGCGCGACCAGACGAACTGGTAGACCGTATTCGCCGCCTCGTCGAAGCGCAGGTCGGCGAGCGCGAGATCGAGCGCCTGGACGCACGCGACGGTTTCGGCGACGATCCAGCGGTTTACCGGCAGGACCGCCGACGGCGGCTCAATCCGCCCGGACGCGCCGACCCCGTTGGCCTGGAGGAAGCGCGCAGCATTCCACAGCTTCGTCGCGAAGTTGCGATAGCCCTCGACGCGTTTCTCGTCGAGCTTGATGTCGCGTCCCTGGCTTTCCATCGCCGCCAGCGTGAAGCGCAGCGCATCGGCCCCGTATGTGTCGATCAGCCCGAGCGGATCGACGGTGTTGCCCTTGGACTTGGACATCTTCGCGCCCGTGGCATCGCGGACAAGTCCGTGGAGATACAAGGTCCTGAAGGGGACATCGCCCATGAGATATATGCCCTGCATCGCCATCCTGGCATCCCAGAAGAACAGGATGTCGAAGCCCGAGACCAGCACGTCGTTGGGGTAGCGGCCCAGCGCACGCGGATCGCCATCGGGCCAGCCGAGCGTCGCGAACGGCCACAGCGCGGACGAGAACCAGGTGTCGAGCACGTCCGCGTCGCGGGTCAGGATACGGTCCGCTCCTGCCTTCGCCATCGCGCCAGCTTCGTCAGCCGCGACGAAGACGTTGCCGTCACCATCGTACCACGCCGGTATCCTGTGCCCCCACCAGAGCTGGCGGGAGACGCACCAGGGCTGGATGTTCTCGAGCCAGTTGTACCAGGTCTTGGCCCAGCTTTGCGGCACCAGCTTGATGCGGCCGTCGCGCACCGCATCGAGCGGGCCCTCGGCCAGCGTCGCCGCATCGACATACCATTGGTCGGTCAGCCACGGCTCGATCACCGCGCCGGAGCGATCGCCGACGGGGGTCGCGATCGTGCGATCCTCGACGCGCTCGAGCACGCCATCCGCCTCGAGCCGATCGACCACCGCGCGCCGCGCCTCGAAACGGTCGAGCCCGATGAACTCCACCGGGATCAGGCCATCGCTCGTCTGCACCACCCGGGCATCGGCATCGAGCATGTTGAGCATCTCGCCCGCAGCCATGCCGGCGCGGCGGCCGACCTCGAAATCGCTGAAGTCGTGTCCGGGCGTGATCTTGACCGCGCCCGAGCCGAGCGCGGGATCGGCATGGTCGTCGGCGACGATCGGGATCAGCCGGCCGGTGATCGGCAGCCGCACCTGCCGGCCGACCAGCGCCGCATAGCGTTCGTCGGCCGGGTGCACCGCCACGGCCATGTCGGCGAGCATCGTCTCGGGCCGCGTCGTCGCGACCGAGATCGCGCCCGAGCCGTCGGCGAGGCGGTAGGTGAGATGCCAGAACTGGCCCGCCGCCTCGCGCGTCTCGACCTCGAGATCGCTGATCGCGGTGCGCAGGCCGGGATCCCAGTTGACCAGCCGCTTGTCGCGATAGAGCAGGCCCTGTTCGTAGAGCGTGACGAAGACATGCGTCACCGCCCTGGAAAAGCCCTCGTCCATCGTGAAGCGCTCGTTCGCCCAGTCGCACGAGGCGCCGAGCCGGCGGAGCTGGCGGGTGATCGTGCCGCCGCTTTCCGCCTTCCAGTCCCACACGCGCGCGACGAACTGCTCGCGGGTGAGATCGGTCCGCTTCTCTCCACGCGCGGTCATCCGGCGCTCGACCACCATCTGGGTGGCGATCCCGGCGTGATCGGTGCCGACCACCCAGAGCGCGTCCTTGCCCTTGAGGCGGGCATGACGGGTGAGGATGTCCTGCAAGGTGTTGTCGAGCGCGTGGCCGATATGCAGCGAGCCGGTGACGTTGGGCGGCGGCATGACGATGGTGAAGGGCACCGCGCCGGGACGGTCGGGCCGGAACCCGCCGGTCGCCTCCCAATGCGGATACCAGCGCGCCTCGATCTGCGCGGGGTCGAAGGTCTTGGGCAGCTCGCTCATGGCGGCGGCGGTTAGCAGGGGCTCGGCGCGTCGCCAAGCATCCGCCTCGTTCGCGGTCTCAGGCGCGGCCGCTGACGCGCTTCACCTCGGCCTCGACCAGCCGCTCGACGATGACGGGCAGCTCGCGATCGAGCCATTCGCGCAGCATCGGGCGGAGCATGTCGGCGACGAGGCCTTCGAGCGTGTTCTCGTGGCCGGCTTCGGCACGCACCTGGAGTTGGGACAGCGCGGCGAAGGCGTTGCGACTTGCGGTCTCCGCGGTCGAGGAGAGGATCGCGGCCATCGACCGGGCCGACGCCTCGTCGCGCGATGCGGGCATCGAGGGAAGCGTGGGTTCGGCGGCGGCGGCCATCAATGGCTCCTCATAGGGTTCGACGAGCGGGCTGGTGAGTTCCAGCACGTCGGATGGCTCGTGGATTTGGGGCGCGGCATCCGCCGTGGCCTCGTTGTCCGGCCCGATCCCGTGCTCGCCGGCGTCCGGCTCGGGCACCGCCGTGTCGGGCACCGCGACCGGGCCCTTGCGCGACCGCGGGGCACGCGTGACGGACGCCTCGCTGTCCTCGGCGATGATGCGCTTGATGGAGGCGAGGATATCCTCCATCGACGGTTCCTGGTTCGGCTGCCCCATGGCGTCCGTTATTCCCTAGTTCCCCGACGCTGTCACGGGGGGAAATGCCGCCGTCGGCGAGGCCGGACCATAGATCGGTCTGGCCTGCGGCGCGGGCCTGGGATCTTCGGCATAGTCGCTCAGCGCGTGGCGCGTGCGCTGGTAATGGACGTCGGGATCGTAGAGCACCCCGCCCTCGAGCCCGAGCCGCCTGTAGTTGACCAGCCCCATCGTGTTGAGCAGCTGGAACCCGGCGAGATAGGCGTCGTGCTGCGCCGAGACGAGCGTCACCTTGCTCGACAGCAGTTCCTGCTCGCCGTTGAGCACGTCGAGCACCTGCCGCAGCCCGACCCCCTGCTCGGCCCGCAGGCCCTCGAGCGCGAGCGTATTGGCCTTGACCTGCTCCTCGCTCGACCGGGTGGTGTAGAGCGACGCCTGGTAGCTCGAGAAGGCGGCGTGCGCATTGGCGACGACGGCGCGCTCGGTCTGGGTCTGCGATTCGATCGCCTGCTGTTCGAACGCCTGGCTCTGCCGGGTCTGCGCGCCGACCAGTCCGCCCTGGTAGAGCGGCACCGTCGCGGTCACCCCGACCGAGGAATATTGCCCGTGCCGCGCGACGAAGCCGAGCGAGCCATCGGCATAATTATAGTAGTTCTCGCCCGCCGATGCCGAGACGCTCGGGAGATGATTGGCACGCGCGGTCTCGACGTCGAAATGGGTCGCCCGCACCTGCTCGGCCGCCGCAGCGATATCCGGGTTGTCGTCGAGCGCGGTGGCTTCGGCCTGATCGGCGTCCTTGGGCAGCAGCGGCAGCGCCGGCGGCGTCTCGAGCACGCCCGCGGGCTGGCCGACGACGGCGCGGTAATTCTCCTCGCTGCCGGTCAGCGTCGCGCGCGCGGCGGCGAGCTGGCTCTTGGCGCCCTCCAGCCGGGCGACCGATTGCGCGACGTCGGTACGGGTCAGCGAGCCCGCCTGGAACTGATCGTTGGTGGCGTCTAGATTAGTCTGCAACACCTTGACGTTGTTGAGATTGAGCTCGACGATCGAGCGATCGCGCAGCACGTCCATATAGGCGCCCACGGCCGAGACGAAGACCTGCCCCTCGGTCGATCGCAACGACTGCTGGCCGCCCGACACGCGCGCGTCGGCCGCCTTGAGCGCGTTCCTGACGCGACCGCCCTGCCAGATCGGCACGCTCACCGCGGCGCCGGCGGTGACGATGCGGTTGTAGGTGTTGATGTCGCGATAGTTCTGGATGCCCTGGTTGACCGAGCCGTTGATCCCCGCCTGCGGCAGGCCCTGGGCGCGCAGGATGCCGTATTGTTCGTCGGTCGCGCGCAGCGCGGCGCGTTGCCCGGTCAGCGTCGGATTGTTGGCATAGGTGGCGACCAGCGCCTGCTGGAGCGTGGTCGCCGGCGCCGCCGTCGCGCCCAGCGCCGCGCAGAGACCGAGCGTGGCGGCTCCGAGCCGCAGACCAACCGACGCCGGCATCCCCCCGCCCCGCTACGATCAGAAGGCGAAGGTTGGCGCGGGCGCGAAACCGGGCAGCGCGGCCATCTCGACATCGGCGATGCTCGCGACGTTGAACCCGCCGTGCACCCGACGCCCCTCGACCTGCCGGGTGATGCCGCGATCGATCAGCCCGGCGACGACGACGCCGAACGCGCGCGCCTGATCGACGATCGCATCCGGAATGTGCGCGACGCCGCCATCGAAGAACACGAGATCATAGGGTGCATCCGCCGGCCAGCCCTGCGCCAGCGGACCCTCGACGAGCTGGATCCCCGCGGTTCCGGCAAGTGCGAGCCGGGCGCGCGCGAGCAATCGCGCATCCTCTTCCAGCGCGACCACGCTCAGACCCGTTCGCGCCAGCACCGCGGGAACGTAGCCCGTCGCGGCACCGACCACGAGCGCGCGCTGGCCGCGCCGCGGCGACGCCGCCTGGAGCAGCAGCGCGGTGGCGAGCGGCGGGTTGAGCGCACGCCCGCCGCCGAGCGGGACCAGATTGTCGCGATAGGCGACGCCGATCTGATCGTCCGGCACGAACCGCTCGCGCGGGGTCGCCTCCATCGCCGCCAGCACCGCGAGATCGATCACCGCGCTGGGCCGAAGCTGGTTCGACACCATCAGGCGCCGCATCGAGGTGAAGTCCGATCCGCTCATAGGCGCCTGCCTCGCATAACTGTGTTAGATTGGCAATACACCAAATCACGCCCGCACTTTCTAAGGCGGGTCGGTCGGGCGGGCAACGGGGAACGGTCAGGCGGCGATGGAGACCGCCGCGACGATGGCGGCGAGCACGATCCACAATGCGCAGGAGATGCCGATCATGATCGCCAGGCTGGCACGCGCCGAGATGCGCGGACGATCGCTCGCGAGCGCGGGCGCCGGATCGACCGCGGCGGGAAAAAGCAGCGGCACGATCGGGAACGGCCTGACGCTGGACGGTTGCTCGCCATCGAGCCCTTCCAGCGCGGCGGGCGCGATCGGTCGCGCGAAGGCGAAGCCGTAGCCGCCGGCCTCGTCGCCGCGCACCGCGATCGCCTCGTGGACCCCGAATGCGGACGCCGCGATACGGACCCGCGTGCCGGGCTCGATCGTGACGTCGCCCGGCAACTCGGCGCGGAAGCCGCTCACCGAGACATCGAGGATCACGACATCGCGTGGCATCTCGCCCGGATCGCGCAACGTGCCGCGCAGCGCGACCGGCTGGCGCGCGGCATCGCGCATCGTCGTCAGGGTGGCGGCCAACCGCATCGTCGAGGCTCCCCGCCCCACATGGGCGTGCGAGGATCATGCCGCGGGAAAGTTAACGGACCGGAAATCGCGGTGTCTACCGCGTCACCGCCTTCTTAACCCGCGACGTGCTAACGCCGTACCATGGTCCCCTTCGATGCCCGCCTGCGCGTGCCCGGCTTCGCCCGCTCCGCCGCCGTCCGCTTCTGGCCGCCGATCGCCCTGATCGCGATCGTCGCCGCGCTCGCGATCGGCTGGATCGGCTACACCGCATCGGACGACGCGGCCTATTACCAGGCCGCGCAGCTCTGGATCGCGCATCCGCCGGTCGCCGGCGCGGACCATTGGGCGACGCGTTTCCCGCTGATCCTCAGCCTCGCCGCCGCGTTGGCGCTGCTCGGCGCGGGACCGGCCGCGATGGCGGCGACCGCGCTCGGCTGGTATCTCGTCTTCCTGATGCTGGTGCGCGACTGCGCGGCCCGGATCGCGGGACCGCGCGCCGGCTGGCTTGCGGTCGTCCTCATCGCGACGCTGCCGGTCGTGATCGCGCAGGCGACGACGGTATCGTGCGATCTCGCCGAGGCGAGCTTCCTCATCCTCGGTATCCGGCTGATCGGCGATAGCGCCGCGGGGGAACCGGGCGGCTGGCGTCCGTTCGCGGCGGGCGTCGCCTTCGGCGGGGCGATCCTGTGCCGCGAGACCACGGCGCTCGCGCTGTTCGGCTTCGTGCCGCTCTTCCTGGTCGGCCGCCCGGTGTCGCGGCGTGCGCTCGTCGTCATGGCGGCGGGCTGCGCGGTGCTGATCGGCGGCGAGGCGCTCTACCAATA
Source organism: uncultured Sphingomonadaceae bacterium (assembly GCA_964245815.1). Classification (GTDB taxonomy): domain Bacteria; phylum Pseudomonadota; class Alphaproteobacteria; order Sphingomonadales; family Sphingomonadaceae; genus Solisphingomonas. The sequence continues at coordinate 57,906 of CAXTNX010000015.1, forward strand.
TGCGCTGACCGGCGATCCGCTGCATCGCTGGACGCTCGCCTTCCATCACGACAGCCATATCGACCGCGCCGCCAACGAGGAGGGCAACGTCCTCGTCAATCCCGTCATCGACCCGCTGCTCGTGTTGCTCGTCAACGACGATTTCGCGCTGCTGTTCTGGCTGGCGGCGGCGGCCGCGACGGCCGGCGTGCACCGGAGGCTGCTGCCCGACGGCGCGCGACGGTTCGCCGTGCTCGTCGCGATGGCGTGCGCGACCTTCCTGCTCGTCGGCGCGCTCTACACCAAGCTGGTCCTCAACCCGCGCTATTTCATGCTTCCCGCCGTCGCCGCCACGGTGACCGTCGCGGCGTGGCTCGACGGACTGCGCGCGATACCACGAGCCCTGGCGCTGGCGATCGCGGTCGGCGCGTCGCTGACGATGCTGTCGGTCGAGAACGCGCACCCGCGCTGGCCCGCGGAGGCCCTGGTCGAGGCGGCGGGGGCGCATCCCGGCGTCGCGATCCGTTCCGATGCCGAGACCGTGCATCGCGCCGAGATCCCGCTGCGCTGGGCCGGCATCGACACCGTCACCGCGGCGCCCCCATCCGCCGATGCGCTCCATCTTTCGCCGGAAGGCGACGTACCCGCGGATGCCACGATCGTCGCGCGCTATCCGTCGCCGCCGACCCCGATGGGCCGGATCCTGTTCGCGCTCCGACTGGCCGATCGCCTGCCCGCCGGCGTGCGGCGTCGCCTGATCGCCCCCAATCCGACGATGATCCTCTATAGCCCGGCGCGTCCTAATGCTTCGTCCGGATCATCTCGATCGCCAGCCTGATCGGACGCCGCGATCGGCGGCGGCGCGGATCATCGAGCTTGGCGCGCAGGAACGCCTCGGCGGCGTTGCCGTGGTTGCGCATCGCTTCGGCCGCGCGCTCGGCCGCCTCGCGGCGTTCCTCCGAACAGGCAAGCAGATTGTCGATGATCGACATGGACGCCCTCACCGGGATGCTGCGTCGCACAATAGCATCGAAACGGTCGCGACGGGTTGCGAAATCGACACCTACGTCCTGCCTAACCGCAACAGCGCCGCATCGAGCGCCTGAAGGAACCGCGATCGATCGGCCTTCGCGAACGGCGCCGGGCCGCCCAGCTGCTCGCCACCGGCGCGCAGATCGGCCATGATCGCCCGCGTCGCGATCGCGGGACCGATCGAACCGCTCGTGAAGGGCCGTCCGGTCGGCGACAGGGCGATCGCGCCCGCCTTGAGACAGCGATCGGCGAGCGGGATGTCGGCGGTCACGACGACGCAGCGCGACGACGCCGCGCCGGCGATCCAGTCGTCCGCCGCATCGAACCCGCCATCGACGACGATCCGCGCGACCAGCGGATGCTGGGGCACGCGCAGACGCGCATTGCTGACGATCGTCACCGCAACCTCGTGCCGCCAGGCGACGCGATAGATCTCGTCCTTGACCGGGCAGGCGTCGGCATCGACAAGCACGCGGATCGGCTCCGGCGGGATGCCCGGTACCATCAGCGCGATCTCCGGGGCGCAATCGCCGCAGGTGGAGGCCCGAGCCGGAATCGAACCGGCGTGCAAGGATTTGCAGTCCTCTGCGT
>CAXTNX010000016.1:0-57207 GCA_964245815.1 uncultured Sphingomonadaceae bacterium
GTCGGGATGACGCGCGAATAATCGGGGAAGGTGCCGTCGATCAGCTTCGATGTCAGGATCGCGGTGCCCATGCCGAAGCGCACCTTGGTGGGCGACAGCGAGACGTCGACCGCGCCATCGACCTCGTCGAGCAGCTTGCGCAGCTCGGCGACGCACTTGCGCGGCACGATCACCCCCGGCATGCCCGCGGCGCCGGCGGGCTGGGGCACGGTGACACGCGCGAGCCTGTGGCCGTCGGTGGCGGCGGCCTTGAGCACCGGCCCGCCGCCGGTCTCCTCGGCGACGTGGAGGTAGATGCCGTTGAGATAGTAGCGCGTTTCTTCCGTGGAGATGGCGAAGCGGGTCTTGTCGATGATCTGGCGCAGCGTCTGCGCGGGCAGCTCGAACCGGGTCGGCAGGTCGCCCTCGGCGATCACCGGGAAATCGTCGCGCGGCAGCGTCGCGAGATTGAAGCGCGCGCGCCCCGCCGCGACCAGCATCTTGCCCTCGGACGCCGAGAACTGGACCTGCGATCCTTCGGGCAGCTTGCGCACGATGTCGAACAATGTGTGCGCCGAGACCGTGGTCGCGCCCGGCTGATCGACCGCCGCCGCCACCGTCTCGACGATCTGGAGATCGAGATCGGTCGCCATCAGCTTCAGCCCGCCGCCCGCGGCCGCGTCGAGCAGCACGTTGGACAGGATCGGGATGGTGTTGCGCCGCTCCACCACCGACTGGACGTGGCTGAGCCCCTTCAGAAGCGTCGCGCGCTCGATCGTCGCCTTCATCAACCCCACTCGCATGTCTGTCCGGAGCGGCGTTATAGCGCGAGAGCCGCCGTCTGCCAGCGAAGATGCGTGCGGCTTGGCGGGATCGGCGGGCGCGGCTACGCACGGGCGATGATGCGCCGTCGTCGCCCCGCGATCCTGCCGTTCATCGTGCTGTGCGCGTCGTCGTCCCCGGTCGGCGCGGCCCGCGACGGCATCGCGGTGTTCGCCGACTGGGGCGCGTTCCGGGATACCGGCCCGACCCGCTGCTTCGCGATCGCCGAGCCGCCGCCCGGCACCACCGCGGCAGGACGCGGCGCGTTCGTCGGCGTGGCGAGCTGGCCCGATCGCCGCATCCGCGCGCAGCTCTCGGTGCGGCTGAGCCGCGGCCACCTCGGCGATGCGCCGGTGACGCTGACGATCGGCGACAGCGCCTTCCGTCTCGTCGCGGACGCGCGCACCGCCTGGGCGCGCGACCGGCTGATGGACGCTCGGATCGTCGCCGCGATGCGATCGGGCAGCTCGATGAGCATCGCGACGGTCTCGCCCGCGCGCCACGCCTATGCCGACGTCTATCGGCTGCGCGGTGCGGCGAGCGCGATCGATGCGGCGATGCTCGCCTGCCCGCTCGGGCCGTGAGCGTGTGGCTGGCGCAAGCCGTGTCGAAATGACACAAGGCGTCTCTCCGGCCGGAAGATGGCCAGAAAGGACCCAGCGATGCCCACCGAGCTCAGCCGCCGCGACGCCCTGCTCACCTCCGCGCTGGTGATGGCGTTCGCCGGCGGCACCGCGCGCGCCGCGACGCCGGCCGCCGCCATGGCGACCGCCGACCTGCCCGCCGCCTGGGACCTGAGCGACCTCTATCCGAACGACGCGGCGTGGGACGCGGACCACAAGCAGGCGGTCGCGATGCTGCCGACGATCACCGGCTACCGGGGCAGGCTCGGCGAGAGCGCGGCGACGCTCAAGGCCGCGCTCCAGGCGCAGTCGGACGCCGGGCTCAAGATCGCGCGGCTCAGCGTCTATGCCGAGCTCAAGGCCGATCAGGACGTGCGCGTTCCCGCCAACCAGGAGCGCAAGCAGGTCGCGACCGACATGTACGGCCGGTTCGCCGAAGCGACCGCATTCACCGCACCCGAGGTGCTGAGCGTCGGCCGGACCAGGATCGAGGGCTTCCTCGCCGCCGACAAGGAGCTCGCCCGGTTCCGCTTCGGGCTGGAGGATGCTCTGCGCCAGGCGCCGCATACGCTCGGCGCCGAGGCGGAGGGCGTGATCGCCGCCACCGTGTCCCCGTTTGCGGGACCGGGCGACGTCCAGCAGCAGCTCGGCGCGTCGGACATCCCGCGGCCGACCGTCACGCTCTCGGACGGGACTACGGCGCGGCTCGACGACCAGGGCTACGAACTGCATCGCGACGCGCCGAACCGCGCCGACCGCAAGCTCGTGTTCGACCGGTTCTGGGGAAGCTACGCGCCGTTCCAGAACGCGCTCGGCGCCAACCTGACCGCGCAGGTCAAGTCCGAGATGTTCACCGCCAAGGTGCGCAGGTTCCCCGATTCGGTCTCCGCGGCACTGTACGGCCCCGGCATCCCCGAAGGCGTCTACCGCACGCTGGTCGCGCAGGTGAATGCCGGGCTGCCGCAATTCCACCGCTATCTCGAACTGCGCCGCCGCATCCTCAAGCTGCCCGACCTGCGCTATTACGACATCTATCCGCCGCTGGTGTCGCTCGATCGCCGCTTCACGCTCGACCAGATGCGGACGTTGACGCTTGAGGCGGTCGCGCCGCTCGGCGCCGACTACAACGCGACGTTCGCCAGGGCGACGGCGGCGCGCTGGATGGATCCGCGCGCGCGCACCGGCAAGCAGTCGGGCGCGTACATGAACGGCAGCGCGTACGACGTGCATCCCTATCTGCTGCTCAATCTGTCGGACAAATATGACGGGCTGACCACCTATGCGCACGAATGGGGGCACGCGATGCACACGCTGCTCGCCAATCGCGCGCAGCCCTTCGAGACCGCGCAGTATCCGACCTTCATCGCCGAGATCGCCTCGACCTGCCAGGAGGCGCTGCTCGCGCACCATATGCTCGCCAACGCGACGACCAGGCCGGAGAAGCTGTTCTACATCGGCCAGCTGCTCGAGAACTTTCGCGGCACCTTCTATCGCCAGACGATGTTCGCCGAGTTCCAGCTCGCCATCCACGAGATCGCCGAGAAGGGCGAAGGCACGTCGGGGCCGCGCTTCACCGCGCTCTATCTCGATCTGCTCAGGCGCTATCACGGGCCGGGGATGCAGATCGATCCGGCCTATGCGGTCGAGTGGGCGTTCATCCCGCATTTCTACTACGGGTTCTATGTGTTCCAGTACGCCACCTCGATCACCGCCTCGACCTATTTCGCGGAGAAGATCCTGACCGGCGGCACCGCCGAGCGCGATCGCTACCTGTCGGTGTTGAGCGCGGGCGGAGCGGGCTATGGTTACGACATCCTCAGGCGGGCCGGGCTCGATATGGCGACGCCGGCGCCCTACCAGGCGGTGGTCGCGGCGTTCGGCACGCTGCTCGATCAGGCGGAGGCGCTGCTTTGAGTTCGGAACCGTCTGTCCGAAGCATCAGCCGCCCCGCTGGACGATCAGGCCGAACGAGGTCGAGACATATTTGCGGACCGCGATCTTGAGCTGATCGTCATGCGAATAGGGCGGCAGGTCGATGTGCCGGGCGACCTCGCCCTGGCCCTGATCGTAGGTGATCGGCATCACGCGGTGGCCCGCCCGATGGAGGTCGAGCACCAGCCGCTCGATATCGCGGCGGCGGAACAGGACCGTGCTGTCGTGGTCGGGCGTGTCCCTGTTCGAGGTGAGATTGAGCTCGGTGGTGTGGACCGCGATCCCGCCCGGGCGCAGGCAGTCGATGCTGTTGCGGACGAACGCGAGCCCGGCCTCGATCGATCCGAGATGCTCGTAGGCGCAGGCCGACCAGCAGAAGTCGAACCCGCGCAGATCGGCGGGGATCGCGTTCATGTCGATCGGCCGATAGGCGACGCGCTCGGCGAACAGCGGTTCTGGGCAGAGCCAGGGATGGCTGAGCCGGGCGAGCCCGTTGCTGTACTGGCCGCTGTCCGCCCACAGCGCGGCGGCGGCCTCGTCGCCCGGCAGATCGGTGGCGAGGACATGGCAGCCCATCGCCGCCATCAGCGCGGGCAGCCTCTCGGCGCCGACGCCGAAGCCGAGCCCCCGCGCGCCGGGTACCAGCATCCCGTGATGCGCGAGCGCCTGGAGGACGTAGACGAACTCCCAGATCTTGCGATGCCGCGTCTTGACGATGCCGAGCGCATCGATCCAGCGATCGAAGGCCGGTTCGTCGAACTGCTCGGCCGTGCACATCTGCGACAGCGGCGCGGCGAGCGTCGCGGTCCGCTCGACGATCAGCCCGGCATCCTCGATCGGGCTGGACCGGCCGAGCCAGCCGCTCTCGATGCGCGAGGGTCGCGCGAAGACCCAGTTTCGCGCGCGATCGAGCCGCGTCGCGAAACCCGCGCCATCGTCCCAGCGGTCGAGCTCGATATGGAGGCCGGCGGCGGACGCGTCCGTTTCGTCGGTCAGGCCGCGCAGCGCATAGCTCGCATCGGCCGTCGCCACGAACGGAACGGTCAGCAGGCCGTCGGCCGCGGTCAGCGGAACCGAGATGCCGTGGTGGCGGCGGAATCCGCCGGTCGCGTCCGAGAACCTCATGACGTCGATGCGGATGTCGCCATGGCTGGCGTGCAAGCCGTCGAATCGACAGCTGAATCGCGCCCGGCCGGGCGCGGCGCGCACATAGGGCGTGTGGAAGACGTAGCCGGGAACCGGCTCGTCCGCGCCGTCGCCGCCGAGGCCGGCGATGCGGCTGGCGGCCGACGGCCATATGCCGAACGCGTCGACCGTCCGCTCCGCCCGCTTCGCCATCCACATGTTCCTTCGCCTGGATCGCGGGCTCCAGCCGCGCCGTCGCGGACGTGGCAAACAGACGCCTCGGGAATGCTGGAAAAATCCCGTCCTTTCCTCTATGTGCGCAGCCATGCAGACCTCGCAAGCGCTGATGCCGATCCCCGGCCATGTCGATCCCGTGCCCGTCCCGCGCGCGGAAGCCCCGCGTGCCGACGGCCGCATCGATCTGGTCGGCCTGTCGCGCGACGGCATCCGCGACGCGCTCGCCGCGGCCGGCCTTGAGGCCAGGCAGGCCAGGTTGCGCGCCAAGCAGCTCTGGCACTGGATCTACAATCGCGGCGTCACCGCGTTCGCTGGCATGACCGACATCGCCAAGGCGCAGCACCCGTGGCTGGCCGAGCGCTTCGTCGTCGCGCGGCCCGAGGTGGTCACCGCGCAGGTCTCGGTCGACGGCACGCGCAAATGGCTGCTGCGCACGCATGACGGCCATGACTATGAGATGGTGTTCATCCCCGATGCGGATCGCGGTACGCTGTGCGTGTCGAGTCAGGTCGGCTGCACGCTCAACTGCCGGTTCTGCTTCACCGGCACGATGAAGCTGGTCCGCAACCTGACCGCGGGCGAGATCGTCGGCCAGGTGATGCTGGCGCGCGACGCGCTCGGCGAGTGGCCGTCCTCGACGGACGGGCGGATGCTCACCAACATCGTGATGATGGGCATGGGCGAGCCGCTCTACAATTTCGATGCGGTCCGCGACGGGCTCAGGATCGTCATGGACGGCGACGGGCTGGCGCTCTCCAAGCGGCGGATCACGCTGTCGACCAGCGGCGTGGTGCCGATGATGGCGCGCGCCGGCGAGGAGATCGGCGTTAACCTGGCGGTCTCGCTCCACGCGGTCACCAAGGCAGTGCGCGACGAGATCGTGCCGCTGAACCGCAAATACGGCATCGAGGAGCTGCTCGCGGCGTGCGCCGCCTATCCGGGCGCCAACAATGCGCGGCGCATTACCTTCGAGTACGTCATGCTCAGGGACCGCAACGACAGCGACGCGGATGCGCGCGAACTGGTCCGGCTGCTCAGGAAGTACCGCCTGCCCGCCAAGGTCAACCTGATCCCGTTCAATCCGTGGCCGGGCGCCGATTACGAGACCTCGCCGCCCGAACGGGTGCGCGCCTTCTCCAACATCGTGTTCGAGGCGGGCATCTCGGCACCGATCCGCACCCCGCGCGGACGTGACATCATGGCGGCGTGCGGCCAGCTCAAGTCCGCCGCCGAGCGCAAGAGCCGCGCCGAGCTCGATCGCATCGCCGAGGAGAAGCAGGTCGCGCTCGGCTGATCTTGCGGAGGCCGTCCGCATCGGCCTAGACATGCGGCGAAATGTTGCTTGACGCGATCCTGCGTCGGATCGTCCGGTCCGGTGCGTTCATCATCACCGATCCCGCGGGCGGATCACGGCATTACGGCATGCCCGATCCGGCGCGACCGCCGGTCCACGCGCGCATGCTCGACGATCGCGTGGCGCGCGACATCGCGCGGCATCCGGTGCTCGGCACCGCCGAGACCTATATGGACGGGCGCTTCGTGCTCGAGGGCGACGACATCCTCGCGCTGCTCGACCTGATGCGCGGCAACCTGCCGTTCGAGGACACCGACGACGCGCTGCTCAAGATCGGCGAGCGGCCGCTCGTCACGCGGCTGATGCGCGCCAACTCGCTGCGCCGCGCCAGGCGCAACGTCGCGCATCACTATGATCTGTCGGACCGACTGTACGATCTCTTCCTCGATCGCGACCGGCAATACAGCTGCGCCTATTTCACCGACGGCAACACGGACCTCGACCGCGCGCAGACCGACAAGAAGGCGCATATCGCGGCCAAGCTCGATCTGCGTCCCGGCCAGCGCGTGCTCGACATCGGCTGCGGCTGGGGCGGGATGGCGCTTTACCTCAACCGTGTTGCCGATGTCGACGTGCTCGGCATCACGCTCAGCGCGGAACAGCTCAAGGTTGCGCGCCGCCGCGCGGCAGAGGCGGGCGTCGCCGACCGGGTGCGCTTCGCGCTGGTCGATTACCGCACCGTCGAAGGCACGTTCGACCGGATCGTCTCGGTCGGCATGTTCGAGCATGTCGGCACGCCGCACTACCGCGCGTACTTCCGGCGCATCCGCGATCTGCTGGTCCGCGAGGGGGTGGCGCTGATCCACACGATCGGACGGATCGGACCGCCGGGCTTCACCGACGCCTTCACCGCGAAATACATCTTCCCGGGCGGCCATGTCCCGGCGCTGAGCGAGATCGTGGCGGCCAGCGAGCGCGAGCATCTCATGCTGGCCGACTGCGAGGTGCTGCGGCTGCACTATGCGCTGACCATCGAGCACTGGTACGCGCGCGCCGGCGCCGCGAAGGACAGGATCGTCGCGCTCTACGACGAGCGCTTCTATCGGATGTGGCGCTTCTATCTGGCGGGCGCGATCACCGCGTTCCGCCATTCGGACATGGTCAATTTCCAGCTCCAGTACGTCCGCGATCGTCACGCGCTGCCGATCACGCGGGATTACATGGCGGAGGCGGAGCGGAACCTGCGCGCGAAGGGCTAGCGGGCGGCAGATCGCCGTTCCCCGGCGAGGGTCGGGGTCCAGATTGACGAGCGCGGCGCCCGTGACCCTGGACCTCGGCCTTCGCCGGGGAACGGGCGGTCAGGCCATCCTAGCGCTTGTCGAACCCCTTCTGTTTGATCGTCGCCGCCCTGCGCGCCTCCACAGGCGTCACGACGCCGTCATGGTCGAGATCGGCGCCGTCGAAATGGGCGAGCGCGGCATCGACGAACACGGCGCGCGCGATGCCGTCGCGGCCCTGCGCGATGATGTCGTACTGCCTCATCGCCGTGTCCATCCCCTTGCCCTCCGCCGGCACCCTGGGATCGAAGCGGCGCGCATAGGCGAGGATCGCGGCGCGATATTCCAGGCGCGAGAGCAGGCCGTCGCGATTGGCGTCGGCGCGATCGAAGGTCGCCGCCGCGCGGGTTCCGACCACGCCGCGCTGGACGGGCGGCGGCTCGGCGCGCGCCATCGTCGGCAGCGCGGCGAGCAGCAGCAGGGTGATCGGGCTTCGCATCGTCGGGCACTTTCGGTAATGCGCTTGAACGGGGTTGCGACGGATGGCACAGCCGCGCGCATCCCGACAGCCCTCTTCCGACCCACCAAGGAGCCGCCTCATGGCGCAGTCCGCCTCGCCATCGACCGGCGTCAACCGCGTCGTCCTCGCCTATTCGGGCGGCCTCGACACCAGCGTGATCCTGAAATGGCTCAAGGAGACCTATGCCTGCGAGGTCGTCACCTTCACCGCCGATCTCGGCCAGGGCGAGGAGCTCGAGCCGGCGCGTGCCAAGGCCGCGCTGATGGGGGTCAAGCCCGAACATATCTTTGTGGACGATCTGCGCGAGACGTTCGTCGCCGACTATGTCTTCCCGATGATGCGCGCCAACGCGCTCTACGAGGGTACGTATTTGCTCGGCACCTCGATCGCGCGGCCGCTGATCGCCAAGCGGCAGATCGAGATCGCGCGCCAGGTCGGCGCGGATGCGGTCGCGCACGGAGCCACCGGCAAGGGCAACGACCAGGTCCGCTTCGAGCTCGGCTATTACGCGCTGGCGCCCGACATCCGCGTGATCGCGCCGTGGCGCGAATGGGACCTGACCAGCCGCACCCGGCTGGTCGAATATGCCGAGAAGCACCAGATCCCGGTGCCCAAGGACAAGCGCGGCGAGAGCCCGTTCTCGACCGACGCCAACCTGCTCCACACCTCGTCCGAGGGCAAGGTGCTCGAGGACCCGTGGGAGGAGGTGCCCGACTATGTCTACTCGCGGACCGACGATCCGCTGACCGCGCCCGACATGCCCGAGACGATCACCGTCGATTTCGAGCGCGGCGACGGGGTGGCGCTGAACGGGGAGGGCATGTCGCCCGCGACGCTGCTCGCGGCGCTCAACGATCTCGGCAAGCGCCACGGCATCGGCCGGCTCGATCTCGTCGAGAACCGCTTCGTGGGCATGAAGTCGCGCGGCCTGTACGAGACGCCGGGCGGCACGATCTACCACGCCGCGCATCGCGGCATCGAGCAGATCACGCTGGATCGCGGCGCGGCGCACCTCAAGGACGAACTCGCGGTGCGCTATGCCGGGCTGGTCTATAACGGCTTCTGGTTCTCGCCCGAGCGCGAGATGCTCCAGGCCGCGGTCGACCACAGTCAGGTCAGGGTCAACGGCACGGTGCGCCTGCGGCTCTACAAGGGCTCGGTCGCGGTGATCGGCCGGCGCTCGCCCGACAGCCTCTATTCGGAGAAGGTCGTCACCTTCGAGGACGATGCCGGCGCCTACGACCAGCGCGACGCGGCGGGCTTCATCAAGCTGAACGCACTGCGCCTGCGCCTGCTCGGCCGCCGCGACGGGCGCTGAGACCGGGCGGAGCATCCCCTTGCGGCGCGCGGGCCGGCGGGACTATCGCTTGCCGCGCACACCATGATCCCGCCGCTCTCCCACCCGTCCGTCAAATCCGCATGGTGGGAGACCCGCGGCTTCGCGATCGCGATGATCGCGCTCGCCGCGGTGCCGCTGATCGTCCCGCCGATCCCGCCGCTGACCGACCTGATGGGGCATATGGGTCGCTATCGCGTCCAGCTCGATATCGGTTCCTCGCCCTATCTGGCGCGCTATTTCAGCTTCGACTGGGCGATCATCGGCAATCTCGGCTGCGATCTTCTGGTCCAGCTGCTCGCCCCGGTCGTCGGGCTCGAGCCGGCGGTCAAGCTGATCGTGCTGACCATCCCGATGCTGACCGTCGCCGGCCTGCTCGCGGTATCGCGCGAGGTCCATGGCCGGGTGCCGGCGACCGCGCTGTTCGCGCTGCCGCTGGCCTATGGCTACCCGTTCCAGTTCGGCTTCATCAACTTCGCGCTGGCGATGGGGTTGATGCTGATTGCGTTCGCGGCATGGCTGCGCATGGCGCGGACCGGCTGGCTACGCTGGCGGCCCGCGATCTTCCTCGTCCTCGCCTTCATGCTGTGGGTCGCGCACAGCTTCGCCTGGGGGGTGCTCGGCCTGCTGTGCTTCATCGCCGAGGTGGTGCGGCACCGCAAGATGGGGCGGGCGTGGTTCGAATCCGGCTGGCGCGCGGTGCTCGCCTGCCTGCCGCTGGCACCGCCCGCGCTGCTGCTGCTGCCGTGGCGCGGGGGGGCGAGCCCGTACCGGCCGCACAGCACGTTCGACTGGTTCAACTGGACCTTCAAATGGCGCTGGATCTACTCGGTGCTGCGCGAGCGGATCGAGCTCTGGGACAAACTGGGCGCGGTGCTGCTCTACGGCGTCGCGCTGGCGGGTCTCGTCTGGAAGCCGTGGCGGCGCTACGAGGCGATCCTCGGCATCGGCGCGCTGCTGCTCGCCGGCGTGTTCGCCTGCCTGCCGCGCGTCCTGCTGGGCTCGGCCTATGCCGACATGCGGCTGGTGCCGTACATGCTCGCGCTGGCGATCCTGGCGCTGCGCCCGCTCGCCGGGCGCCGCGTCTCGACGGTCATCGCGATCGCGGCGACCGTGTTCTTCGCGAGCCGCATCGCGGTCTCGACCGCCGCGTTCCTGCGCTACGAGCGCAACTACGACGTCCAGCTCAAGGCGCTGGATCACGTGCCGGTCGGCGCGCGGGTGATGGTGCTGGCGTCGATCCCGTGCCGCAGCGTCTGGTACACCACGCGCATGGAGCATCTGAGCTCGATGGCGACGGTGCGGCGCCAGTCCTTCGTCAACGATCAGTGGGTCGCGCCCGGCGCGCAGCTGCTGCGCGTGCGCTATCGCTATCCGGGACGCGCGTTCCGCTATTTCAGCCACGATCCGTCCGAGTTGCTGCGCCGCCCCGATTGCCGGGCGCGCAACGAGCCGGTGCTGGAGAAGGCGCTGCAATTCTTCCCGCGCGGCGCCTACGACTATCTGTGGATGATCGACATGCCGCGCGACCGCTGGCCGGTCGATCCGGGGCTCCGTCCGGTCTGGGAGGGGCAGAAGTTCGGGATCCTCTACCGGATCACCGCCAATCAGGACGGCTCGCCGATCGCCAGCAGCGAGACGCCGAACGGGGCCGAGGCGCGGGTCACGAGGTGACGCTCGGCGGCGAACACCGCCTCCAGCAGGCGGTTGACCGGCGGCGACGGCAGCGCATCGTCGCCACCGCGCCGCCCGGTGAGCTTGTGGAGCAGCCGCACGCCCGCGATCAGCGGGAACAGCAGCGTGTTGAAATGGCTGAGATGGCGCACCCCGAAGCCGCCGCTGTCGAGCACGCCGCGCAGCGTGCGCGCGGTGTAGCGGCGCTTGTGGTGGTGCGCGACGTCATGATCGCTCCACATCCAGGGGCCGGCCGGCACGGTGAGCAGCAGCCGCCCGCCGGGCGCGAGCTTGGTGCGCAGATAGGCGAGCGTGCCGGCATCGTCGTCGATATGTTCGAGCACGTCGAGCAGCACGATGAGGTCGTACCGCCCGTCCTCCAGCGCGACGCCGTGGGGCAGCAGGCCGCCCGCCACCGCGATCCCGGCGCGCCGGGTGGCGAGCGCGCGGGCGCCGTCGTCGGGCTCGATCGCATCGACCGCGCCGTAGCGCGCGAGCAGCGGCAGGTTGGCGCCGGTGCCGCAGCCGACCTCGAGGATGCGGGCGCGTCCGGGCAGCGCGGTCTGCGCGTCGATCGCGGCGGCGACGATGCGGCGGCGCGCGGCGAACCACCAATGCTCGCCGTCGATCTGCGCCATGCGATCGTAGATGGCACGATCCATCAGGTGGCCTCGGCCACCGGCTGGAGCGCGGCGCCGATCGTCTCGCGCACGATATAGATCGGGCGGCCCTTGGTTTCGACCAGGATACGCCCGACATATTCGCCGAGCACGCCGAGCGAGATGAGCTGGACCCCGCCGAAGAACAGGATCGCGACCATCAGCGAGGGATAGCCCGGCACGTCGCCGCCGAGCAGCACCGTGCGCACGCCGAGATACACCGCGTAGAGCAGCCCGAACACCGCGACCATCGCGCCGAGATAGCTCCACACGCGCAGCGGCACGGTCGAGCCCGAGGTGATGCCGTCGAGCGCCAGCGTCCACAGCTTCCAGTAGTTGAACTTGGTCGTTCCGACGTCGCGCGGCACGCGATCATACTCGACCGCGGTCTGGCGGAAGCCCGCCCAGGCGAACAGCCCCTTCATGAAGCGGTTGCGCTCGGGCATGCGGCGGATGACGTCGACCACGCGGCGATCGAGCAGGCGGAAATCGCCGGCATGTTCGGGGATCTTGTCGGTCGAGAGCCAGTTGTGCGCGCGATAGTAGAGGTCCGCGGTCAGCCGCTTGGGCAGCGTGTCCGTCAGGCGATTGCGGCGTACGCCATAGACCACGTCGAAGCCCTCGCGCCAGCGCGCCAGCATGGTTCCGATCACCTCGGGCGGATCCTGGAGATCGACGTCGAGCGGCACGACGACCTGGCCCGCGGCATGATCGAGCCCCGCCGACAGCGCCGCCTCCTTGCCGAAGTTGCGCGACAGCGAGACGCAGCGGATGCGCGGATCGGCGGCATGCGCGGCGAGGATCGCGGCGAGCGTGGCGTCGTGGCTGCCGTCGTCGACGAACACGATCTCCCAGCCCTGCGCCTCGCCGAGCGCCTCCAGCACCGCGGTGACGCGCCGGACGAAGGGGCCGATCGCCTCCTGCTCGTCCTTGACCGGCGCCAGCACGGTGACGAGCGGCGCGGCGCCGGGCATCGGCTCCATCCGCGGTACGAACAGGGTCATTCGAACACCCAGCGCCGGTTGAGCCAGAACAGCGCGAACGGCGTCACGAAGAACATCGGCAGCGAGGCGAGGTGCGGCGACCAGTGCAGCGCGTGCGCGAACGTCCACACCCACATGCTGTTGATCGCCAGCCCGATCAGATTGGCGGCGACGAAACGCGTCGCCTGCCGCGCGGTGTTGCCACGCGAACCATGGCCCTGGAACGAGAAGCGGCTGTGGATCGTGTAGCCGAGCAGCATCGCCAGCGCCGTCGCCAGCGTGTTGGCGACGAGCGGCGCGCGGTGTCCGGCGCCGAGCAGCACGTTGAACAGCGCGATCTGGAACAGGGTGACGCCGACGCCGGCGATACCGTAGCGCATCACCTGCGCGAGGAACGCCCGATGATCGCCGTCCAGACCGGTCCATGCCCTGATGATGTTCTCACGCACCGTTGCGGCCCTTGCCCAGTCCCGCGTACCGACTAGAGCGGCACGCGGCGAATCTCAACCGGCCCGGAACCTGCCATCGATGGATGAAATCGGCGTCAACGAGCCGCGATCCCGGGTTGCGGTCTTTCTCGACGAGCGCTGGCGGCTGGTGACGCTGCTGATCTGGCTGGGCGCGTGCGGCTGGATGCTGTGGACCAAGCGCAATGCGATCCACTGGCTCGCGCTGTCCGACACCGACGACAACATGCGGCTCGACCAGGTGCGCGACTGGTTGGGCGGGCAGGGCTGGTACGATCTGCGCCAGTATCGGCTGAATCCGCCCGGGGGCTTCGACATCCACTGGTCGCGGCTGGTCGACCTCCCGCTCGCCGCGATGATCCTGATCGCCAGGCCGCTGTTCGGCGTGCCGGCGGCGTATCGCATCGCCTGTGCGATCGCGCCGCTGCTGCCGATGGGGGTGGCGATGGCGGCGCTCGCGCTGGTCGTGCGGCGGCTGGTGTCGCCTTATGCCTATCCGGTCGCGCAGATCTTCGTGCTGTGCGGGACCAGCACGCTGATGATGTGGATGCCGCTGCGCATCGATCATCACGGCTGGCAGCTCGCGTTGCTGATGGTGACGCTGGCCGGGCTGTGCGACCCCGAGCGGCGCCGATCGGGGATCACCGTCGCGCTGTCGTCGGCGCTGAGCCTGACGATCGGGCTCGAGATGCTGCCCTATGTGGCGTTCGCGGGCGCGATCCTGGCGCTGCACTGGGCGTGGGACGGCGCCGAGGCGGCGCGTGTCCGCAGCTATGGCCTGGCGCTCGGCGTCTCGATCGCGGCCTGCTTCCTGGCGTTCGCCTCCGACGACAACCGGGCGATCGGGCGCTGCGACGCGTTGACTCCGGTCTGGCTGGTGACGGTCGGGCTCGCCGCGCTGCTGCTCGCCGGCGCCTCGCTCGTCCCGGTGCGGACGCGCGGCGCCCGGCTGGCGCTGGTGATCGCGGCAGGCGCCGTCGTCGCCGCGGTCTACGCGCTTGCCTTCCCGCAATGCTTGGGCGGGCGGCTCGAGCATCTCCCGCCCGAGGCCGAGCGACTGTGGCTCAGTCATGTCCGCGAGGCGCGACCGATCTACCGGCACGGGCGCGACGTCTGGATGCCTGCTGCCGGCCTGCCGATCGTCGGCGCGCTCGCCGGGGTGACGATCCTGTGGCGGCGCCGCTTCACGCGCGAGGGCGCGGCGTGGCTGCCGGTGGTGCTGTTCGGGCTGTTCGCCAGCGCGCTGATGTTCTGGCAGTTCCGCACCGCCCCGTCCGCGCAGATGCTAGCGGTGCCGCTCGCCACCTGGGCGGCGTGGCGGATCGCGATCCGCGCCGACGAGAGCCGTTTCCTGCCGGTCCGCACCGTCCTGCCCGCGATCGCGCTGCTGACGTGCTCGGGGCTCTATGCGGCCGTGCTCGAGGCGGTGCTGCCGCCGACCAGGTCCAGGAGCGTCGCCGGGCCGCCGCCGCCGCCGGGTGCCAAGACGCCGCCCACCGCCAGCGAGCGCGCCAATCGCCGCTGCCCGACGATCCCGGCGCTGCGCTCGATCGCGCGCCAGCCCAAGGGTATCGTGTTCACCTTCATCGATGCCGGTCCCCGGCTCATCACGCTGACCCATCATGCGGCGGTGGCGGGACCCTATCATCGCAACGCGCAGGCCATCCTCGACGTCGAGCACGCGTTCCGCGGCACGCCCGACGATGCGCATGCGATCATCGCCGCGCACCGCGCCGACTATCTGCTGATCTGTCCGCACATGAGCGAGGCGACGATCTACCAGGCCGAGGCGCCGGGCGGCTTCTACGCCAGGCTCGCGGGCGGCTGGACGCCCGACTGGCTGACCCCGATCGCGTTGCCGGCCAGCTCGCCGTGGAAGATGTGGCGGCTGCGGCGCTGAGCCGCGCACCGCTCCGGGAGCGCGTCCGGGAAAGCGTCAATTCAGCGCGATGCCCTTTCGTTCGGGGCCGAGATACGTCCACGCCGCCAGCACCATCGCGGCGATCCCCGCTACCCACGCCAGCGCATGGCTGTAATCGGTCCGCTCGGCGAGGCTCGCCTGGAAGGTCGCGTTGACCGAGGCGATGAGGTTGCCCGCCTGATAGGCGAAGCCCGGGAACATGCCGCGCGCGCCGTCGGGCGCGAGCTCGTTCAAATGCACCGGGACGATGCCCCAGGCGCCCTGCACCGCGACCTGGATCAGGAACGCGCCCGCCGCCAGCATCGGCGCGGTGTGGCTGAATGCCCAGAGCGGGATGAAGGGCAATGTCAGCAGCGCCGCCGCGATGATCGCCCATCGTCTGGAGAAACGATCGGACAGCGCGCCGAACAGGATGCCGCCGCTGATCGCGCCGACGTTCATGATCGCGGTGATGATGCCGACATGATGCGTGTCGAAATCATGCTGAGCCTGGAGGAAGGTGGGATAGAGGTCCTGCGTACCGTGGCTGAGGAAGTTGAACGCGGTCATCAGCACGATCACGTAGAGCGCGGTCTTCCAGTGCCTGGCGAGGAGCGCGAACGGGTCGGGGCGCGGCCCGGCGCGGCTCGCCTCGAAGGCGGGGCTCTCCTTCACCCAGATGCGGATCACGACGGTGAGCAGCGCGGGCAGGATGCCGATCATGAACATGCCGCGCCAGCCGATCGCGTCGAACAGGAAATAATAGGCCAGCGACGCGAGCAGATAGCCGCACGCATAGCCCTCCTGGAGCAGTCCCGAGATGACGCCGCGCGCGCCCGCGGGGATGGTCTCCATCACCAGGCTCGCGCCGATCCCCCATTCGCCGCCCATCGCGAAGCCGAACAGCACGCGCAGGCCGATCAGCACCGACAGCGAGGGAGCGAAGGCGGAGGCGAACTCGAAGAGCGAGTAGAGCGCCACGTCCAGCATCAGGATCGGCCGGCGGCCATGCTTGTCGGCGAGCCAGCCGAACAGCAGCGCCCCGAACGGCCGCGCGGCGAGCGTGAGCGTCACCGCGACCGCGACATGCTTGACGTCGGTGCCGAACTCGGCGGCGATCGTCTTGAGCATGAACACCATGATGAAGAAGTCGAACGCGTCGAGCGTCCAGCCGAGGAAGCTCGCGATCACCGCGCTCCACTGGTTGCGGTCGAGTGCCCTGAGCTCGGTCGCCACGCCCATGTCCGTCTCCCCCCGTCATGTTTCCACGCCGGCATAGCGATCCGGCCCGATGCGGTATAGCCGGCGCCATGGCCGTCGCCCGCCTCACGCTCACCGACGTCCGGTCCTATCCCGCGCTCGGGCTTGCGGTCGCGCCGGGCTTCGTCGTGCTGACCGGCGAAAACGGCGCCGGCAAGACCAATCTGCTGGAGGCGGTATCGCTGCTCGCCCCTGGCCGGGGCCTGCGCGGTGCGCCGCTCGGCGAGATCGCGCGGGCGGACGGCGCGGGCGGGTTCGCGGTCGCCGCCGTGCTCGACGACGGGACCGCGCTCGGCACCGGCACCACCGCGGCGGCGCCCGAACGCCGCGTGGTGCGGATCAACGGCGCTGGCACCGCGGCCACCGCGCTCGCCGAGCGCATCTCGGTGCTGTGGCTGACCCCGGCGATGGATCGGCTGTTCGCGGACGGCGCGGGCGGGCGGCGGCGCTTCCTCGATCGGCTGGTGCTCGCGCTCGAACCCGCGCACGGCCATCACGCGGCGCGCTACGAGGCGGCGATGCGCGCGCGCAACAAGCTGCTCGCCGAGCCGGACGGCGCGGACCCGGCGTGGCTGGCGGCGCTGGAGGCGGGGATGGCCGAGCATGGCGATGGGATCGCCACCGCGCGCGCCGCGAGCGTGGCGCTGCTCGAGGAGCGCCTCGCGGCCGCGCCCGACGGCCCGTTCGCGCGCGCGCGCCTGGCGCTCGCCGGATGGACCGACGGCGATCTCGCCGCCGAGCTGCGTGCCGGGCGCGGGCGCGACGCCGCGGCGGGACGCACGCTCGCCGGGCCGCACCGCACCGATCTCGCGGTCATGCATCGCGCCAAGCGCCAGCTCGCAGAGCGCTGCTCGACCGGCGAGCAGAAGGCGCTGCTGCTCGGCATCGTGCTGGCGCATGCCGATCTCGTCGCGGCGCGGGTCGGCCGCGCGCCGGTGCTGCTGCTCGACGAGGTCGCGGCGCATCTCGATCCGATCCGCCGCGCCGCGCTGTTCGAGCGGCTGGGCGCGGGCGGGAGCCAGGTCTGGTTGAGCGGCACCGAACCGGCCCTGTTCGACGGGTTGCCCGCCGACGCGCTGCGCCTGCGCGTCGCGGGCGGGCGGGTCGAACCAATCTGAACGCGGGCTAACCGGCGCACTCACCCATGGTTCAAGCGCGCGGACGTAGCGGTCGCTCCCCATCGAGGAGTGAGCCCATGATCCGTTCGACCATCTTCGCCAGCCTGCTCGCCGCATCCGCCATCGCCGCTGCCGGCCCCGCCATCGCGCAGGACCGCTGGGACTGGCGCGACGATGGCCCGCCCGGACGCGGCTACGACATCGTCGGGCCGGGCGTGCGGCTGCTCTATCCTGAGCTGCGCGACAGCCGGCGCGGCCGCGCGTGGGTGGTCCGCAACTTCAACCTCCATCACGACGGCTTCATCACGCTGCCCGAAGCACGCCATGCCGACGCCGCCTTCGACGAGATCGCGGGCCGCGACCGCGCCCGCTTCGACTGGGATCGTCATGGTCCGCGCGGCGACCGGCCTCCCGTCGGCGCCCCGGTCGCCGGCCCGGGCTGGGATCGCGACGGGATGCGCGGCTATCATTTCCGTCAAGGCGCGGAAGGCGCGGTGTTCGATCTCCAGGACGTCCTGTTCCGCACCGGTTCGGCCGAATTGCGCCCGGGTGCCGAGGCGCGGCTGCGCCCGCTCGCCGGCTTCATGCGCGCCAATCCCGACGTGCGCGTGCGGATCGACGGCAATACCGATTCGGTCGGCTCGGCGGACAGCAACCTCCAGCTCTCGCGCGATCGCGCCGCCTCCGTCGCGGGGGCGCTCGAGGCGATGGGCGTCGACGCCGGCCGATTCCGGCTCGCGGGTCATGGCGAGGCGATGCCGGTCGCGAGCAACGCCACCGCTTCGGGCCGCCAGCTCAACCGCCGCGTCGAGGTGACGCTGGTCGGGCAGCGCGCCGCGACCTTCGGCTGATACCGTTCCCCGCTTAGCTTCGGGCGCCCGCGGGCGTAGTGTCGCGCACCGGACGCAGCGAAGGGAGTCTCGATGATCGTCGATCCGGCACCGCGGCTGAGGCGGATCGTCGTCGAGCTCTGGAAGCCGCTCGCCGTGCTGTTCGTCTGGGACTGCGCGGTGACGGCGTTCTATGCGCTGGTCCCGTTCGAGGCGCCGCCGCTGCCGCTGACCTTGCTCGGCTCGGCGCTGGCGCTGTTCCTCGGCTTCCGCGTCAACTCCGCCTATCAGCGCTGGTGGGAGGGGCGGACGCTGTGGGGCGCGATGACCAACGCGTCGCGCAGCCTGGCACGGATGGCGGTCAATTATCTCGGTGACGAGCGCGACCTGTGCCGCACCCTGGTGCTGCGCCAGATCGCCTATGTCCATGCGCTGCGCCACGCGCTCCGTCGCCAGCCGCAGGACGCCGATGTCCATCGCTTCCTGTCGCGCGGCGAGGCGTCGCCCGCGCTCGCGCGCAGCAACGTGCCCAACGCGCTGCTCGACGGCACCGGCGCGCGGATCGCGAGGGCGCGCGAGGCGGGTCTGATCGACACCATCCTGCAATCGCGGATGGAATCGGTGCTGATCGACATCGCCAACGCGCAGGGCGGGATGGAGCGGCTCAAGAACACGCCGCTCCCCAACCAGTATCGCTTCGTACCCGCCTTCTTCACGCGCGTGTTGTGCGTCCTGCTGCCGATCGGGCTGGTCGAGACGCTGGGGCCCGCGACGCCGGTCGGCTCGACCGTCGCGGGGCTGATGTTCCTCGCCGCGCTGCAGATCGGCGAGGATCTGGTCGATCCGTTCGCGGACACCGTCCACGACGTGCCGCTCGCCGCGATGTGCCGGACGATCGAGATCGACCTGCTCCAGGCGATCGGCGATACGGCGCCCGCGCCGATCGGGCCCGTCGACGGTGTGCTGTGGTGAGCCGTTTCCGCTGACGCTCAGCCCGAACGACACTTGGTAGCGTGCCGGTCTACAGCCGCTCCCGGAGCAGCGCGCGTTGCCGTCTCGGCAGCCCGGCGGCGACCTCGAGGATCAGCGCGACCAGCGGCGAGGCGGTATCCTCCGGCGGTGCCTCGGCATCGTCGAGCACGCTGAGCCGCGTCGCGGTGCTCGGCGCCTTGCCGTGCGCGCCCAGCATCGCGAACAGCGCCGCCCTGAGCTCCTCGTGGAGCGGCGTGCCCTCGGGCACCGGGTCCGACCATCGGGCGAGATGCGCCTCGGTCGCGCGGCCGTTGAGATCGCGCGCCTGCTCCAGATAGCCTGCCGCGTCGAGCGCCTCGTAGCCGATGAACTTGGACGGGCCGAACTGCCATTTGCCCTTGCGCCGCATCGCGTACCAGGAACGATGATAGGACAGGTTGCCGGCGAGCGCGGGGTGATCGCGAAGCTCGGTATTGAAACGTCGGATCGCCTTGCGCGCGGCGGATGGCGAGGAGGCGAGGGGCGGCGGCATCCGTGTCTCCTTGTGATCGGGCGACGTGTGTGATCGGGCGACTTGTGATCGGGCGATGCGTAGGAGCCGCCGGTGTTCGGGTCAACTTGTCCATCTTGTGCGGTCGATTTCGACAGCGGACTTGTGCCGATCGATGCCATTTCGCTTGGGTTCCGGGCGTCGATTCCCTATAGGATCGGCATGGCGACATCACCCGAACAGAACGCATATGGCGCATCCTCGATCAAGGTCCTCAAGGGGCTCGACGCGGTGCGCAAGCGCCCCGGCATGTATATCGGCGACACCGACGACGGATCGGGTCTGCACCACATGGTGTTCGAGGTGTCCGACAACGCGATCGACGAGGCGCTGGCCGGGCATTGCGACCGCGTCATCATCCAGCTCAACCCGGATGGCTCGGTCTCGGTCGAGGACAATGGCCGCGGCGTCCCGACCGGCATCCATCCCGAGGAGGGCGTGTCCGCGGCCGAGGTCATCATGACCCAACTCCATGCCGGCGGCAAGTTCGACAATGCCGACGACGGCAACGCCTACAAGGTGTCGGGCGGGTTGCACGGCGTCGGCGTGTCGGTGGTCAATGCGCTCTCCGACTTCCTCGATCTCACAATCTGGCGCGATGGCGAGGAGAATTACATGCGCTTCCAGCGTGGCGACGCGGTCGCCCCGCTCCGGATCGTTGGCCCGTCGAACGGCAAGAAGGGCACCCGCGTCACCTTCATGCCGTCGGCCGAGACCTTCAAGATCACCGAGTTCGATTTCGACCAGCTCGAGCATCGCTATCGCGAGCTCGCCTTCCTCAATTCGGGCGTGCGGCTGTTCCTCATCGATGCGCGCCACGCCGAGCGGCGCGAGGTCGAGCTGTTCTACGAAGGCGGCATCGCCGCGTTCGTGAAGTATCTCGATCGTACCAAGGCCTCGCTGATGCCCGATCCGATCGCGATCACCGGCCAGCGCGACGATGTCGCGATCGACGTCGCGCTCGAGTGGAACGACAGCTATTACGAGCAGGTCCTCTGCTTCACCAACAACATCCCGCAGCGCGACGGCGGCACGCATCTGGCGGCATTCCGCGCGGCGCTGACCCGCACGCTCAACACCTATGCCGAGAAATCGGGCGCGTTGAAGAAGGAGAAGGTCAGCCTCACCGGCGACGACATGCGCGAGGGGCTGACCGCGATCGTCTCGGTCAAGCTGCCCGATCCCAAGTTCAGCAGCCAGACCAAGGACAAGCTGGTCTCCTCCGAGGTACGCCAGCCGCTCGAGAGCCTGATGGCGGACAAGCTCGCCGAATGGCTGGAGGAGAACCCCGCGCACGGCCGCGCGATCGTCCAGAAGGTGATCGACGCCGCCGCCGCGCGCGAGGCCGCCAAGAAGGCACGCGAGCTGACCCGCCGCAAGGGCGTGATGGACATCGCCTCGCTGCCCGGCAAGCTCGCCGATTGCCAGGAGCGCGATCCCGCCAAGTCCGAGCTGTTCATCGTCGAGGGCGACAGCGCCGGCGGATCGGCCAAGCAGGGCCGCAACCGCCACAACCAGGCGATCCTGCCGTTGAAGGGCAAGATCCTCAACGTCGAGCGCGCGCGGTTCGACCGGATGCTGTCCTCCAAGGAGGTCGGTACGCTGATCCAGGCGCTCGGCTGCGGGATCGGCCGCGACGACTTCAACGCCGACAAGCTGCGCTACCACAAGATCGTCATCATGACCGATGCGGACGTCGACGGCGCGCATATCCGCACGCTGCTCCTGACCTTCTTCTATCGTCAGATGCCGGAGCTGATCGCGCGCGGCCATCTCTTCATCGCGCAGCCGCCGCTCTACAAGGTCGCCAAGGGACGGTCCGAGGTCTATCTCAAGGACCAGGCGATGCTCGACAACCATCTGGTCGAGGCGGGTGTCGCGACGATGGCGCTGGATACCGATGGCGTGCGGCGCACCGGCAACGATCTCCAGTCGCTGCTCGATCATGCCCGCCGGATGCGGATGCTGATGACATACGTTCCGCGCCGCTACGAGCCGGGAATGATCGAGGCGCTGGCGCTGACCGGCGCGCTCGCCGTCGATGTCGATCGCACCGCGGCGGCGGCGCGGGTCGCGGCGTGGCTGGGCCGGATCGATCCCGAGGCGGTATGGACCGGCGAGGCGTCGGCCGAGGGTGGCTATCATCTCGTCCGCAAGTGGCGCGGGGTGAGTGACCATCATATCGTGGACGCCGCGTTCCTGGGCTCGGCCGAGGCGCGCAAGCTCCACACGCTCGCCGCCGAGCAGGCCGAGGCCTATGCCATGCCGTCGCGGGTGATCTCGCTGAAGGTCGCCGAGAAGGCGGAGAGCGCCGAGGACGACGACGCGCCCGTCGTCGATCCCGCGGCGCTGACCGTCGGCCGACCGTCCGAACTGCTCGAGGCGGTGTTCGCCGCCGGCCGAAAGGGCCTGTCGATCGCGCGCTACAAGGGTCTCGGCGAGATGAATGCCGAGCAATTGTGGGAGACCACGCTCGATCCCGCCAACCGCTCGCTGCTCCGCGTCGAGGTCGCGCAGGCGGATCTCGCCGACGAGATCTTCACGCGTCTGATGGGCGACGTCGTCGAGCCCCGCCGCGAGTTCATCCAGGACAACGCGCTCTCGGTCGCCAATCTCGACGTGTAGATCATCGAGAGGCGTGGTCGAGACGCGGTAGACGATACTGCGTCCCCCCATGGTGGATTTCACGGGACCCGCCCGAAACGGGATCGTGCGGTGTGCGCGTGTGGCTCGGAGACGCAACCAGTCCCGCGTCGCGGACGGCTCGGCCGCAGCGTGGCCTTGCATGGGCACCGCTTGCGTGGCAACGCTGTCGGCATGATCGTAATTCGGACGATCGAAGGATGCCGCGGACCCGGGGGCAGTACCCGGCGGCTCCACCATCTGTCCCGTCGCCCAGCGGCGGCGGGGCAGGCGATGGGGCCGAACTAGGATCGACGGGCAGGCCGGAGAGAAGGACGCGATCGGTTAGGGCCGCCCCTCATGCGGCCAAGCTCGCAAATGCGAACGACAACTCGCCGGTAACGGCAATGAAGCTCGCCGCCTAAACAGCGGTGTGTTTTCGGGGTTCGGGCGGCACCCGGCAACAGAAGCCGCCCACCTGTCCCGGGTCGCCGCTTTGGCGGCGAACGCGCCGGCCGTACGAGACCCGCTTCGTCCGCGCCGACCGTCGGCTCGCCCAGGCGGGTTGCTTTCAGACGGCGTGCGACGATGGACGCGCTTGCGCCATCTCCCGATCGGCCTCGTCGATCGCGAGGAGAAGCTCGCCGAAGCGGGGTACCTCATCCACAGCGTACCACCGCCGGAACTCGGTTCCCAACATATCGAGCTCGGATTGGCTGAGCAGCGCCACGGCGACAATGCGCTTCGTATCGGGCATCGTTCCCTCCGGCCAACCGGATCAAGAACAAACGCTTTCCGGTTTCGAGCCATCCGTTACGGGTGTGACCTTCAAGAAGGTGGCCGGCCTGCTCGCGATCGGATCGCGGCATCGAACCGAAGCCGGCTTTGGTCGGTCGCCACGCCAAGGGTGTCGCCGACCACGAGCGCCGGCACCCACGGCGCGATGATCTCGATCACGGTCGCCGGCTGGACGTGATCGGGCTTGGTGGCCGGGTCCGGCATGTAGATCAGCGCCGGGTAGAGGTGGGCGGCGTGCGCGATGCCCGCGCGAAAGAGCCAGAAGTTCTCCGGCGGGACCCGCGTGCTCCATGTCACGGCGGGTACCGCGATCTCGGGCGCGATCACCGATGGCGCCGCCGGCGACATGTCGACGTTGATCGTCCCCAGGAAGGGCGATGCGCCGAGGAGATCGGTAAGGTCCACGCCACGATCGAGGAAGACCGGCACCTGGAGCGCGATGGTGCCCCCCGGGAAACGCGGATCCGAAGAGCGGCCGGACGCGACGCCGTGGCCGGCCACGACGATCCCGGATGCCATGGCTGTGAACATCGCTTCCTTGTCCTCCAGCGGCTCGGTGAGTGTTCATGGCCGCCATCGCCGCAGGGCGGCTCCGGCGGTCGGCCGCTCTTCCCCGCGTTCGAGGAGCGCGCCGCGCGCCCTCAATACGCCCGGCTGACCGCGAAGCGGGCGGCTTCGATCAACGCGGTCTTGGCCCGCCCGTCGGGAAAGCGGCCGAGCGCGTCGATCGCGCGGCCGCCATAATGGTGCGCGCGCGCCAGCGTATCGGTGATCGCGCCGGTCCGCTCGAACAGCGCGCGGGCGTGGACCAGGTCCGCATCACGGTTGCGGTGGCCCTCGATCGCCTCCTTCCAGAACCGCCGCTCTTCCGCATCGCCGCGCGCATAGGCGAGGATGACGGGGAGCGTGACCTTGCCATCGCGGAAATCGTCCCCGGTGTCCTTGCCCATCGTCTCGCTGCTGGACGCATAATCGATCGCGTCGTCGACGAGCTGGAAGGCGATGCCGAGATAGCGGCCATAGGCGTCGAGCGCCGCCTCGTCGGCCTCGTCGCGCTCGGCGACCACCGCCGCGATGCGGCAGGCGGCGGCGAACAGCGCCGCCGTCTTGGCGTCGATGATGTGGAGGTAGCGCTCCTCGTCGGTCTCGATCCGGCGCTGCGCGGTCAATTGCGCGACCTCGCCCTCGGCGATGATCGCGGAGGCTCCCGACAGGATCTTGAGGACGCGCAGCGACCCGTCCTCGACCATCAGCTCGAACGCGCGCGAGAACAGGAAGTCGCCGACCAGCACGCTCGCCGGATTGCCCCAGATCAGGTTGGCGGTACGCTTGCCGCGGCGCATCCCCGATCCGTCGACGACATCGTCGTGGAGCAGGGTCGCGGTATGGATGAACTCCACGGTCGCGGCGAGCTGGTGGTGGCGCCCGCCCTGATAGCCGACCAGGGCGGCGCAGGCGAGCGTCAGCATCGGCCGCATCCGCTTGCCGCCACCCGCGATCAGGTGGCCGGCGAGCTCGGGGATCAGCGGCACCTCGCTCTGCATGCGCTCGAGGATCACCGCGTTGACGCGGTTCATGTCGCCGGCGACGAGCGCCATCAGTGGGTCGAGCGAGGGTTCGGTGCGGGCGGCCCCGCGGAGCGGATGGACGGTCGCGGTCATCGCCGGGTTCTGTGCGCTCGCGTCCTGGCAAAGGCAAGTCGCGCTTGCGCGGGCGGCCCCCGGTCGCGATGAGGGCGCGCACGAGCGGAGGGCACGACATGACCGACGACATCCTCGCAGGCTATCGCTCGAGCATCGACAACATCGACGCGGCGCTCGTGTTCATGCTCGCCGAGCGGTTCCGGATCACCCAGGCGGTCGGCCGCCACAAGGCCGCGGCCGGCCTGCCCGCCGCCGATCCGGGCCGCGAGCGGGCGCAGATCGAGCGGCTGCGCGGGCTGGCGCAGGCGGCGCACCTCGATCCCGATTTCTCGGAGAAGTTCCTGCGCTTCATCATCGAGGAGGTGATCCGCCACCACGAACGCGTACGGGAAAACGATTGAGTGGCCGCCATCCGATATGGCGGAAGCCTTCCGGCATCCGGGTCCGGCGCCGTATCGATCGCAGAGCCGTCTTGCCTCGCTAATACACCAGGGCTATATCTCGTACCATGTACACCGAGGACGATCTGGAGGCGGCGCTGGCCGCGGGCGTGCTCGACGCGCCGACGCTGGCCCGGTTGCGCGCCTTTCGGGATGGCCGCGGCGGAGCGCCGGCGGTCGACGAGGAGCAGTTCCGGCTCATCACCGGGTTCAACGACATCTTCGTCTCGATCGCCTGCGTGCTGACGCTGGTCGCGGTCGGCTGGATCGCCGCCGATCTCGTCGGCAACGCGGCGGCCTGGGCGGTCGGCGTGCTGGTCGCGGCGACCGCCTGGGGCCTGGCCGAGGTGTTCACGGCGCGCCGGCGGATGGCGCTGCCGTCGATCCTGCTGCTCGCGGCGTTCGTCGGCGCGCTGTTCGAGGCGGGCGCGACGCTGGCGAGCGCCGGGCTCGGGTTGTCGCACGGGTTCGGCGCGGCGTTCGGCGGTCGCGGCGGCGGCGATGTCTCCACGGTCGAGGCGGGGCTTGTCGTCGCCGGCGGCGGTCTGCTCGCGGTCGCCGGCGCGGTCGCGCACTGGCGGCGCTACCACGTGCCGATCACGATCGCGGCGGGGATCGGCGCGCTCGCCACCGTGCTGCTCGCACTGCTCGTCGCCGCGGTGCCCGCGCTCCAGACCCACCTCACGGTGCCGATCTTCGTCGCCGGCCTTGCCGCCTTCGCGCTGGCGATGCGCTGGGACATGAGCGATCCGCTGCGCCGGACGCGGCGCTCGGACGTGGCGTTCTGGCTGCATCTGCTGGCCGCGCCGATGATCGTCCATCCGATCTTCCGGGGCGGGCTGATCGACGGCGGCGTCAACGCCGGCGGCGCCGCAGCGGTGATCGCGATCTACATCCTGCTCGCCGTCGTGGCGCTGGCGATCGATCGGCGCGCGCTGATGGTCTCGGCGCTCGCCTATGTGCTCTATGCGCTGTCGTCGCTGTTCCACAGCTTCGGCGCGCTGACGCTGAACACCGCGCTGACCGCGCTGGTGCTCGGCTCGGCGCTGCTGCTGCTCTCGGCCTATTGGGCCGTCGCGCGCACGCACGTGGTGGCACTGCTTCCCGCCACGCTCGGCACGCGGCTGCCGCCGGTCGCGCGCCCGCCGGCGTTCAGTCCTCGATCAGCTTGACCAGCTTGCGTTCGACCGGGGCGAGCACCGATCCGAGCTCCTGCCCGCGCTTGACCACCGCGCCATGCTCGGCGACCAGCGCCCACATGCCTTGGCGGTTGCGCAACGCCGGGCGCTTCTCGATGCGATATTCGGGCCGCTCGGCGGTGCGCCGGAACGCCGCGAACACCGCCGCCTCGCATCCGAGGTCGATCGCATAATCCTTCCAGTGGCCGGCGGCGACCATGCGGCCGTAGAGATCGAGGATGCGGCTGAGCTCGGCGCGCTCGAAGCCGACCTGGCCTGGCTTCGAAGGCGCCGGGAACGGCGTGACCGTCGCGGTCACGCGCTCTCCCGGTCGCGGTCGATCGTACGGACGCCGTCGCGCTCGCGGATCAACTCGTCGATGCGCTTGCGCAGCTGCTCGATCTCGCAGCGCATGATCTCGAGCTTCTGCGAGCCCGGATCGAACATCTCGCCGCAGGTGCCGTACGGCGTGAAGCGCTGCGTCTCGGTCGCGTCCACCAGGGTGGCGCGCGCCGGTATGCCGACCATCGTCGCGCCCGCCGGGACGTCACGCGTGACGACCGCGTTGGCGCCGACGCGCGCACCCTCGCCGACCGTGATCGGCCCGAGCACGTTGGCGCCGGATCCGATCACCGCGCCATCCAGGATGGTGGGGTGGCGCTTGCCCGACTTGCCGTTCACCGGGTTGGTGCCGCCGAGCGTGACGTTCTGGTAGATCGTCACGTCGTCGCCGATGATCGCGGTCTCGCCGATCACGCTGAAACCATGGTCGATGAAGAAATTGCGCCCGATCGTCGCGCCGGGATGGATATCGATCCCGGTCGTCGCGCGTGCGACATGGTTGACCGCGCGCGCCAGGAAATACTGCCGCGCCCCGAACAGCCGGTGCGCGACGCGGTGCCAGGCGAGCGCCCAGACGCCGGGGTACAGCAGGATCTCGGCGCGCGACCGCGGTGCCGGATCACGGGCCTTGATCGAATCCAGATAGGCGACGAGCCGGCCGGCCATGCGTAACTTCCCTCGACGTCTTGCGCGACATAGCCGTGGCGGTGCGAAAATGCGAGTCCCGGTCGGACTCCAGGTCCGCGTTGCCCGGCGAAGGTCGGGGTCCAGGGTCGCGAGCGACGCACCGGACCTGTGGACCCCGGCCTCGCCGGGAACGGAATACGGCGTGATCCCGACCGCGTATGAGGCGGTTCCCTACAGCGTCGCGTGCACGGTCGCGACCGCCTTCACGACCGAACCGACGCGTGCGCCGGCCTGGACGATATCCGATCCCAATCCGTGCTGCTTGAGCACCTTCTCATGGCTGTCGATGCACATGCCGCAGCCGTTCATCGCCGAGACCGCAAGACAGAACAGCTCGAAATCGGCCTTGTCGATGCCGGGATTGCCGATCACGTTCATCCGCAGCTTGGCGGGCAGCGTGCCGTATTCGGGGTTCGAGACGAGATGGACGAAGCGGTAATAGACGTTGTTCATCGCCATCACCGCGGCAGCGGAGCGCGCGGCATTGGCGGCCTCTGGCGAGAGCTTGCCCGCGCATTCGGCCTCGGCGGCCTCGACGATCGGCTTGTACCCGGTGCCATGCGCGCACGACAGCAGCAGGCCGTATTTGCGCTGGTCGCCAAGCGTCTGATCGTTGAGCAGCGAGCCCATGTTGAGCCGCAGGTCCTTGGCGTAATCGGGGAGCGCATCGGCGAAAGCCTTGAGCGACATCATGTTTCCTCCTCAGATGCGAAACGTCCGTTCGGCCTGGGCAAAATCGAAGGCCACGCGTTCGCCGCGGCACGTCGACTTCGCCCGGTGCGAACGGACGTCGGAACCGGCCGGAGCCGGTCAGCGAACGCTTACGCGGCGGGCTTGAGCACCTCTTCGCCCTGCGACCAGTTGCACGGGCAGAGCTCGTCGGTCTGCAGCGCGTCGAGCACACGCAGCGCCTCGGCCGGGTTGCGGCCCTGGTCGAGGCCGTTCACCGTGACGTGCTGGATGACGTTGTGCGGATCGACGAGGAAGGTCGCGCGATAGGCGACGCCGGCGCCCTCGGCGACGATGCCGAGCGCGGACGCGAGCTTCTTCGAATTGTCCGCGATCCACGGGAAGTCGCACGCCGCCAGCCGCTCGTCGGACTTGCGCCACGCGAAATGGACGAAATCGGTGTCGGTCGAGGCGCCGATCAGCACGGCGTCGCGATCCGCGAAGTCGTTCTTGAGCTCGCCATAGCCGATGATCTCGGTCGGGCAGATGAAGGTGAAGTCCTTCGGCCAGAAGAACACGACCTTCCACTTGCCGGCGGTCTCGCCGGTGTCGATCGTCTCGCCATTGGGGAGCGCGGCGACGCCCTGCTGGACGGGAAGGGTGAGCGAGGGGAACTTGTCGCCGACAGTCAGCATGGGGGACACTCCTGGGTTGATGCTGGGATCATAGCGCGCCTCCCTTGCCGCAGCGCACAAAAACATGCAAATCGATTATTCCGTGCTGACTGATCGATTGGGCGATTGACACGATGAGCATCTACCTTCCCACGCTCAAGCAGCTGCAATATCTCGTCGCGCTGCACGAGCATGGCCATTTCGGTCAGGCCGCCGAGGCGAGCTTCGTGACCCAGTCGACCTTGTCGGCGGGCCTGCGCGAGCTCGAATCGCTGCTTGGCCTGACGTTGGTCGAGCGCACGCGGCGCGTCGTGCGCTTCACGCCGGTCGGCGACCGCGTCGCCGCGCAGGCGCGTCGCGTGCTGGCCGAAGCCGAGACGCTCGCCGATCTCGCCCGTGCGGCAGGCAAGCCGCTGTCGGGCGATCTTCGCATGGGCGTGATCCCGACGATCGCGCCCTTCCTGCTGCCGCGCCTGCTCCCGCGGCTGCGCGCCGACTGGCCCGACCTCAAGCTCTACCTGCGCGAGGAGGTGTCGGGCGCCGCCTGCGAATCGCTGGCGCGCGGCCGGCTCGACTGCGTGCTGCTGGCGCTGCCCTATCGCTGCGGCGACGTCGAGACGGTCGAGCTGTTCGAGGATCGGCTGCATGTCGCGCTGCCCGAAAGCGAGACGATCGGGCTCGATGCGATGACCCCCGCCGATATCGACGAGGGGCGGCTGCTGCTGCTCGAGGACGGGCATTGCCTCAAGGATCATGCGCTCGCCGCATGCAACCGGCCCGAGATCGCGTCGGAGGCGGCGATGCTCGGCACCTCACTGCACACGCTGGTGCAGATGGTCGACAACGGGCTCGGCCTCACGCTGCTGCCGCAGATGGCGATCGATGCGGGCATCCTCAACGGCACGCACGTCACCACCCGTCCGCTCGATGCCGAGCGCCCGAGCCGCCGCATCGCGCTCGCCTGGCGAAGGGGCAGCCCGCGCGCCGCCGAGTTCCGGCTGCTCGCGGATGCGCTGAGGGTGGCGGTGTAACGGGTCGCGTTCGCGGCATGTCCCTCCGCCCCGCGCGACGTCGAGGCGTCCGGCCGGTGTGGCCGAACCGTCCCACCACCGTTCGTGTCGAGCGAAGGCGAGACACCTGTGCCGGCGGTCGCGCTTGTCCCTCGACTTCGCTCGGGAAGAACGGACCGGGGGGAACTACCTCGCGCCGACGTCCCATCGCTCCGCCGCGGCATCGTCCGCCGCCCTCGCCTCGACCCAGCGCGCTGCGCCGCCGGCGAACTCCTCGCGCTTCCAGAACGGCGCCTGTGTCTTGGCCCAGTCGATCAGGAAGGCGCAGGCGTCGAGCGCCGCGGCGCGGTGGCGCGCGGCGCTCGCGGCGAGCACGATCCGCTCGCCGACACCGAGCCGGCCGTGGCGATGGACGAGCGTTGCGCCGAGCAGATCCCACCGCTCGCATGCCCGGGTCGCGATCTCCGCCAGCGCGCGATCCGCCACCCCCGGCCAGCTCTCGAGGACGAGCGCGGCCAGACCGTCGTCGCCGCGGACGATGCCGGTGAAGCTCGCCACCGCGCCGCCACCCAGCGCCTCGAGCCGCGCGAGTTCGGCCGCCACATCGATGTCCGTCTCGAGGATCGCGGCGCGGATGCTCATCCCCCGGTCACCGGCGGGAAGATCGCCAGCTCGCGCGCATCGGCGATGACGGTATCGGCACCGACGAACGCCTCGTCGATCGCATAGCGCAGCCGCGACCGGTCGCCGAGCGCGTCCGCATAGCCGCCGCCGCGCGCCGCCAGCCAGCCGACCAGCCCGGCGACGTCGACGATCCCGGCGGGCGGCGCGATCGTCTCCTCGTCGCAGCCGACGGCCTCGCGCACCCAGGCGAAATACAGCACGCGCATCAGCCCCGATGCCCCATCAGTCCATGTGCCTCAACCCGATGCGCAGATAATCCCAGCCGGTCACCACCGTCAGCCCCGCCGCAAGCCACAGGCAGACAAGCCCGACGGTGTGGATCCAAGGCGATGCGGTCAGCGCGCCCGCGAGGATCAGCGCGCCGAGCGCGACCATCTGGAAGGTCGTCTTCCACTTGGCGAGCCGCGACACCGGAATCGAGACCGACACCTGCGCCAGGAATTCGCGCAGACCGGAGACCGCGATCTCGCGCAGCAGAATGACGAGCGCCGCCACGACATGCCAGCCGCTCACCACCGGGTGCCCGCCGATCGCGCGCTCGGTCGAGATCAGCATCACGATCACGGATGCGACCATGATCTTGTCCGCGATCGGATCCAGGAAGATGCCGAGCCGCGACACCGCGCCCTGGGCGCGCGCGAGATAGCCGTCGAGATAATCGGTGATGCCGGCCACGCAGTAGAGCAGGAAGGCGAGGAGATAGCCCAGCCATCCGGGCTGCCACAACAGCGCCACCAGGATCGGCACCGCGAAGATGCGCGACAGCGTGAGCAGGTTGGGCAGCGACAGCATGACGGGCGGACCGATCCTTTGGCCTCCCGTCCTAGGGCGCAAACCCGATCAGGCCAATGGCCGTGATCGCCCGGACCGGGTCACGCCGCGCCTGCCGACGGCGCCGATCGGCGCGGCGTCGCGGGCCGGGATATCGCAGGGCCCGGCGTCATCGCTTCCACCGTGGCGCCGCCTACAGAAAGGCCACGAAGGCCCGCATCTCCACGCTGCCCCTGGTCGGCGCGCCCGGAGGACACAGCGGATTGAGGAAAGCGGTGTGCGCGACCTGGTGCGCCCGCGTCGGATCGCTGTCGTGGGTCTTGAACATGAGCACCTCATCCGGCGTCATGTCGGCGAAATAGCACCAGCGGTGCGCCGGATTCTGGACATAGCCATGCGTCTCGAAATCGGAGGCGCCGGCGGCGCGCGTCTCGGTCTTGGCGATGACGGGAACGGCGTCGTTCGGGCCGACCGTTCGCGTATCGCAGACCGCCAGCGGATAGTCGTGCGGAGGCTGCGTGATCGGCCGCCACAGGTTGATGTGCATCCAGCGAGAGAGCTTCTCGATTTCGACGCCCGGCACGAACGACGCCATCATCTCGGCCACCCACAGCGCCGAGGTATCGGTCGTGTCGCCGTGCGGATAGAGCGCGGGCAGCGCGTTCTTGAGGCCGACGAGCTTGTCCTGCGCCTTCTGTCCATAGCGCTTCTTGCCGCCGCCCTGCATGATGACGATCGGCGCGCCGGTCACCGTCTTCACCAGCGCGGTCATCTCCTCGATGTAGAGCTTGTCGACCGCGTCGTCCTCCTCGATCAGATCGAAGTTGGGGACGGTGCTGACATGCTCGAGCAGCTCGAAACCCTCCACGTCGATCGACGTGACGGCGCCGCGCACATCCTCGATCGTCACGGCCACGCCCGGCCGCGTTATCATGGTCGATCGGCTCTCGTCCTCGGTGACGAAGGTGAGCGCCTCCTCGCCTTCCTGGCGGGGATTGCGGATATAGTTGATCTCCGCGCGAACGTCGTTGGCGGCATGAACCTGGGCCTTGGATAGCACGG
Source organism: uncultured Sphingomonadaceae bacterium (assembly GCA_964245815.1). GTDB lineage: Bacteria > Pseudomonadota > Alphaproteobacteria > Sphingomonadales > Sphingomonadaceae > Solisphingomonas. Next base: position 32,139 of record CAXTNX010000016.1, read on the forward strand.
CCATACTGTATCCCTCTCCGGTCTCGCGCTCACGTCGCGTCGGTTGCGCCGACCTTCAGTTTACGATGGATCCCGGCGGACGGGAAGCATCATTCCGATTCACGACGATGAATTTTCTTGTGGATCGAGCGACCAGCCGGAGACTGCGGCGCATCGCGCTGGCGCGGGAGATGAGGCCTGATTCGCTGACAGCGGCGCGGCGGTACCCGCACGGGCCGGCGGGGCGGGAGCGATCCGGCATGGCGGCCAGCCGTTCGCGCTTCGCGAGCCGGCGATCACGCGTGCGCGGAACCGATGCCGATCGGCGCGACGCGGACCGCACGGGTCCTACTCGATGATGCCGAGGACGGTGCCGACCTCGTAGGTCTCGCCGGCCTGCGCGTAGATGCGCAAGGTGCCGGTCGCTGGAGCCTCGACCTCGTTGGTCGACTTGTCGCTTTCCAGCGAGAACAGCGGCTCACCCGCGACGGCCTGCCCGCCATCCGCCACCAGCCACTCGGCGAGTTCGCCCTCGTTCATCGAGAAGCCGATCTTGGGAAGCAGGATTTCGGTCGCCATCGGTCAGGTCCTTCGTTGCGGAAACAGGTGCACAAAATGCCTATCGCACCGTCCATGTCGAGCGCAATCGCAGGCGAGCGCTTACCGCCGCGACGATGCGCGGGTCACGACCGCAGCTTGCGGTTCAGGCCCGGCGGCGGCGAAGCCGAGGCTGACCCCGGTGCGTCACGCGAGACCTGCGATACGCTGGAGAGCCTGTGGGGCCCGTGGCTGGCGGCCCGCGTCGCGTCAGGCGGGCAGGCGCGCGGCGAGCGCAGGCACGTCGGCGAGCCCGCGCAGCACGTCGTTGAGATGGGTGCATCCCTCGGTGCCGCGCAGCCGCTCCAGCACCCCCTGGCGAAAACCACCGAGTTCCTCACCGATCATTCGCGACGCGTTGACCGATGCGCCGGGGCATTCGGCGAACGGCAGGATCAGCGGAAGCGCCTGGAGCGAGCGCACCACCATCGTCGCCTCATCGACGACAGCGTGGACCCGGTATTCGTGAAGCGCCACGCGGCGGCCGTCGGGCGCGTTGCCGCTGTCCTGGAAGCCGGCGTCGATGCGGATCGCGTCGCCGGCCCGCCAAAGGTCGATCCTGCGGGCGCGGCGCATCTGCGGCCCGTCGGGCACCGCCATGGCGTGCCATCCTTCGGGATCCTGTGGATGTTCGAGCGGCGACACCTCGTTGCGATCGACGTCGGCGATTATCAGGCGGTTATAGGGGTCAAGCGCGCTCGATCCTTCCGCGAATCCGGTGCAGACGTTGACCGCCGGACCGCTCCGGGCTCGTGACGTGCTGCCGCGAAGCGCCTCGCGCATCTCGATCAGCCATTCCGGCTTCCAGTGCGACCAGATGAAGTTGGCGACAAGGCTGGCACCGGCAAAATCGTCGATCAGCTGGAACAGCGGGGTGCCGCGCACCTCCCCCATCGCATGAGCGAGCGCTTCGCGGCTGGCCCCGCCGGCACGGACGCCGACAAGGGACCGCGCGGCTGGATGATCGGGCACGGTGCTGATGCCGAGGATTTCGCGCTCGGGCGATGACGTGATCGTGAAACTCGCGGCCGCGAGCGTGACGGGCGCGCCTCGATCGAACGGCGTCGCGATGTCGCGGGCGCGCCCGGTCATCTCGACGGGCTGGCCCAGGCCTCCCGGCCATCGGCTCTCGATCGATGTCGTGCGGCGGATGGAGCCCGGCAGACGCAGCGGCGCGAAGCCCGCTCCGCTACGGGCCATCGGAAACTGCTGCGGACGTTCGATCATGGCGGAGACAGTCTCCGAGCCGGGCGCGATTGGCAAGCGGAACACGGGCCGCGGCGCCGTTGGGCGGGTGGTCGGGAGACCGACGCCTCCCTAGGGTGCTACGATGCAGCGCATCCCGCCCGAATCGGCAGCCAAGGCGCTCGCTGCGCACGGATGTAACGGCCGCCGCGGTGCGGTCACGGCAGCACCTTCGCAAGATCGGGCGACGCATCGCGGCGCAGTCATGACCGTCGTTGCGCGCCGCAACACCCATCCCGACCCCGCCCTTGGAGGGTGGGGCTTTCCGGCAGGCTGATGCACCTCGCCACCACCGCCCTGGTCTGCGCCGTCCGTCCGCATGGCGAACATGGCGCGATCGCGCGGCTGCTCACCGCCGAGGCCGGGTTGCTCGCGGGCTATGTCCCGGGCGGGCGGTCGCGGCGGATGCGACCGGTGCTGATGCCCGGCAACCGCGTCGCCGCCGCGTTCCGTGCGCGCACCGACGAACAGCTCGCCTCGCTCGCCGTCGAGCTGACCCACAGCCGCGCCGGCCTGCATGGCGAACCGCTGCCCGCCGCGGCGATCGCGTGGACGAGCGCGCTGGTCGCCGCGGCGCTGCCCGAGGGGCTCGCCTATCCGCGCGTCCATGCGGCCTGGAGCGGCCTGCTCGACGCGATCGAGGCGGCGCCCGCCGCGCGCGGCTGGGCCGGCGCGCTGGTCCGCTTCGAACTGCTGCTGATGTCCGAGCTCGGCTTCGGGCTCGATCTCTCGCGCTGCGCCGCCACCGCGGATGTCGACGATCTCGTCTTCGTCAGCCCGAAGAGCGGACAGGCGGTGAGCCGCGCCGCCGGCGCGCCCCATGCCGCGCGGCTGCTGCCGCTGCCGCACTTCCTGATCGCCGGCGGCGAGGCGGGGTGGGACGATGTGCTCGCCGCGATGCGGCTGACCGGTTTCTTTCTCGATCGCGATCTGCTCGCCGGTCGAAACGGGGCGGTGCTGGGTGCGCGCGCGCGTTTGGTCGATCGCGTCGCCAGGCTTGCGGGCTGAGATCGGCACGGGCAAGCCCGCGCGCGCCGGAACGACCACGGAGTGATGCTATGCTGATCGCGCTGCTGCCCGGAGACGGGATCGGACCCGAGGTGATCGGCGAGGCGCGCCGCCTGCTCGATGCGGTGACCGACCGGCTGACCTTCGATGAGGCGCCGGTCGGCGCCGCCGGCTGGCGGGCGGAGGGGCATCCGCTGCCAGCCGCGACGCTCGATCTCGCGCGGCGCGCCGACGCGATCCTGTTCGGTGCCGTCGGCGATCCCGCGTGCGACGCGCTCGCGCGCGCGCTGCGCCCCGAACAGGCGATCCTGGGGCTGCGCAAGGCGCTCGCGCTGTTCGCCAATCTCCGCCCGGCGACGCTCTTCCCCGAACTCGCCGACGCCTCCGCGCTGCGCCCCCAGATCGCGCGCGCGATCGATATGGTGATCGTCCGCGAGCTCAACGGCGACGTCTATTTCGGCGAGAAGGGGATGCGCACCACGCCGGCCGGCCGCCGCCAGGGCTATGACGTGATGAGCTATGACGAGGACGAGGTCGCGCGCATCGCGCATGTCGGGTTCCGGACGGCGATGGCGCGCGGGCGCCGGCTCTGCTCGGTCGACAAGGCCAACGTGCTCGAGACCTCGCAGCTGTGGCGCGACGTGGTCGGCGAGATCGCCGCCGACTATCCGGACGTGACGCTCGAGCACATGTATGTCGACAACGCGGCGATGCAACTGGTCCGCAATCCCGGCCATTTCGACGTGATCGTCACGGGCAACCTGTTCGGCGACATCCTGTCCGATCAGGCCAGCATGTGCGCGGGCTCGATCGGCATGCTGCCGTCCGCCTCGCTCGATGCCAGCGGCAAAGGGCTTTACGAGCCGATCCACGGTTCGGCGCCCGACATCGCGGGGCAGGGCCGCGCCAATCCGCTGGCGACGATCCTGTCGGCGGCGATGATGCTGCGCTATTCGCTGGGCATGCCGGCGCAGGCCGACCGGATCGAGGCGGCGGTGGCGGCGGCGCTCGCCGCCGGGCACCGCACCGCCGATCTCGGCGGTGCGGCCACCACCGCGCAGATGGGCGATGCGGTGCTGGCGGCGCTGTGACCGCAAGCGTGCGACTTCGGTCTCAATCGGACGTCCGGGAGCGGCGGCGGGGCCGTCGCCGACCGCATGGTAACACTCCCTTTACCGGCAGCTGGGCATAAGCCATCGGGAAGCGTGGAAAAGGGGGTTCGGTCTGTGCCGTACGAGGCTGCAGAGCTGGTCGATTGGAGCGTGTTCGCCCGCGCACGAGCCGAGCTTGGTGCGGCGTTCGTGCGCATTCTCGGCTATTTTCGCGAGGATGGCGCCAAGGCGGTGAGCGCGATCGAGCAGGCGATCCGCGAGCGCAACGCCGCCGGCCTGGTCCTGCCGGCGCATACCCTCAAGGGCGAATCGCGTCAGTTCGGCGCGGAACCGCTCGCCGCGCTCGCCGAGGAGATCGAAACGGTCGCGCGGCGCTGCGTCGAGGCACGCGAGGCGCCCGACGAGCTGATCGAGCGCGTCGTCGAGATGCGGCCGCTGTTCAACGAGACGCTGAAGCTGTTCGACCGCGAGATCAGCCCGGTGGTCGAGCGCCGTCCGCCGACCGGCGGCTTCGGCCGGCGCCCCGCGGCGGGCTTCGGGCTGGCGCAGCGCTGAACAGGCCGACCGCGATCCCAGGCTCGTCATGCCGAACGCGTTTCCGCATCCATCGCAGATCATGTCGAACGGCACGGACGGCTTGTCGCGTTCGCCCTCGCGGCGAGGCGGGATTGGGTCTCACGCCCCGGTAGACGCGCTTTCCTCGTTCGCCGGCCTCGACTGGAGCTGGACATAGTTGGCGATGCCCATCAGCTTGATGAGATCGAACTGCTTCTCCAGATAATCGACATGATCCTCCTCGTTCTTGAGGATCCTGCCGAAGAGATCACGGCTGACATAATCGCGCACGCTCTCGGCCTGGGCCATGCCGTCGCGCAACGTCGGGATCGCCTCCTCCTCCAGCGCCATATCCGACCGGAGGATCTCCTCGACGGTCTCGCCGACGCGCAGCCGGCCGAGCAGCTGGAAGTTGGGCAGGCCTTCGAGGAACAGGATGCGCTCCGACAGCCAGTCGGCATGCTTCATCTCGTCGATCGATTCGTGGCGCTCGAAATCGGCGAGCCTGGACACGCCCCAATGCTCGAGCATCCGGTAGTGGAGCCAATACTGGTTGATCGCCGTCAGCTCGTTCCTGAGCGCGACGTTGAGCAGTTCGATGACCTTGGCGTCGCCCTTCATGGCGGCCTCCTTTGCTGAGCTGCCGCCGCCTTACCGCGCCATGCCCGCCAAACCCACCGCGAACGACTCGCGCAATTCATTCTCAGCTCTCTACTGAGGAAGCCGGTGCCAGCCCGCTCTCCGCCAAGCCACCCGATCCGGTCTGCCGCTATCGGGTAGCCGGGCAGGGCGGCCTGCACCGACTGCACCGAACCCGGAAAGCGTTGTCTCGCCCTTTCTCAGGCGACGCGTTGCTCTTCTTCGATCAGGCTGCGCGCAAAGGGCAGGCACTTGCCGCATTTCGGACGGCAGCCGAGGCTGGCATAGGCGGCGCACGGATCGTTCGCGCCCTGGCGGGCGGCCTCGCGGACCTGGACTTCGCGAATCACGTTGCAGACGCAGACGACCATGGAACCTCCCCTGATGGACGCGGTCTACTGCTCTTGCTTGCCAGTCGCAATAGCCTTTCGCATCGGCTGCGCTGCGCCGCGCGCCGCCGACCGCCAGGCCCATTCGAGCGGACCGTAGCGGAAGCGCCGCGACCACGGCCCGCTCCACGCCAGCATCGCCAGCCAGACCAGCGGCACGATCGTCACCGCCTGAGCGCGGCCGAGACGGGCGAACAGCGCCAGTCCCCAGCCGTCGAACAGCGCCGTCATCACCAGGCTGGTGGCGAGATAGTTGCTGAACGCGAGCCGGCCCACGGCGCGGATGCGGGTCTGCGCCACGCCGTCGCGCATCGCCCAGGGGACGAGCAGCGCGGCATAGCCGAGCGCGATCGCCGGGCGCAGCGCGGTGCCGCCCAGCGTCGAGGCGGCGAAGGTCGCGATCGTGTCGAAGCCGCTCTCGTCCGACGCCCACGCCAGCAGCGCCGACAAGGGCAGGGCGATGCCGAGCCCGGTTGCGGCGATCAGGGCATAGCGCCGTCGCCGCCAATCGCCCGCGAGGAAGCCCGAGGACAGCGCCGCCATGCCGATCAGCATATAGGCGAGCGTCTCCGGCCCGTCGAACACCAGCAGGAACGGCGCGCCGCCGATCAGCGCGTGGAGGTTGGCGGCGGCGATGCCAGTCCAGCCGCCGCGCATCGTCGCGATCTCGGCGAGCACCTCGCGCGGTCGCCCGATACCGACCGCGGCGGCGAAGGCGTGCCAGTGTGCCAGCGTCTGCGTCGGTGCGCCGGATGCCATGGCGGCGGTGCGCAACGCGACATCGCCGGCGATGACGACGCCCTGGATCGCCGCCTGCGCGACCAGCAGCAGCGCCGCGACGCGCAACTGGGTGCGTGCCTCCATCTGGGTGAAGGGCAGCGCCAGCGCGCCGATCAGCGCATAGTGCAGCAGGATGTCGCCCGGCCAGAGCAGCACCCAGTGCGCGACGCCGAACAGCGCGAGCGTCGCCATCCGCGCGAGATGGACATGCGCCGGGTCCTCGCCGGCGGCCGCCGCGCGGGTGACCACGATCAGCGTCGAGGCACCGAACAGGATCGAGAACAGCGCGCGCATCTTGCCGTCGACAGCCACGAACGACACCGCCCAGACCGCGAGATCGGCATGCGAGGGCGTGCCGGTGGCGTACGGGTTGAAGTAGGCGCCCGAGGGCAGCGCGAACCCGGTGACGTTCATCAGCACGATGCCCATCACCGCGACCCCGCGTAAGCCGTCGAGCGTCGGGAGCCTGGTTGCGGTCAAGCGTTGAAGGCGACACCGAGCCGCTCGGCCTGGGCATGGAGTTTGCCGTCCGAAGTCAATAAATGTCCACCGCCTAACTTGGCGGAGACGAGCAGATGGACGTCGACATAACCCACCCCCGTGCCCGCCAGTTTTGCCCATGTGATGAAGGCGGCGACCTCTTTGGCCGAAGCGACGACGGCAGGCGCGGCTTGCTCGAGAGCAGACCTTTGTACGCCGCCTCCCGGCAGACCGCCGAGCAGCAACTCGCCGAACACGAAGGGATGCAGCACCTCGAGTTCCTGCTGGAGCACGTCTTCAAGTGCGGTCGCTATACCTTTGAAGTGATCGACCCAGACCGACGTATCGACGACGATCATTCGGGTGGAAAGCGACGACGGGGCGGGGCGACGAGATTGGGAAGCGAACCCTTGAGCCGATAAAGGCGTCGCGACGCCTCGCGCTGGATTAGCGCGTGTAGCGCTTCGGCGACCACCGCTTCCGCCTCACTGGTTCCGGCCGCCTCGCTCGCCTCAGCGAGGAGCGCCTCGTCGATGCTGACCATCTTGCCCATGGCGGTCAGCCTATCATGATGTCGCACGCCCCTCAACGCGTCACGCCAGCGCGCCCTCCGCTCCCATCAGCGCCGGGAAGAACCCCTCGTGCGCGCGGCGGAGGTCGGCGAGGGGGATCACTCCGTAATTATTAGCGTGGGGACCATCGCCGACGCAGATGAACTCCGCACCGGTTGTTCCACCCCACCGCGTCACGACCCCGAGTTCTTTAGCCCGATCGATCACCCGATAATCATCTCCCTCAGCGACCGTCACAACGTAACGACCCTGATCTTCGCCAAACATCTGCGCCGCAAGCGGCGCTCCTCCGGACCAATCAATCTCAACTTGGGCACCAATGCCACCGGCCAGCGCCATCTCGGCGATGGCGACAATAAGGCCCCCGTCGGAGCAGTCGTGCACTGCCGTCACCCATCCCTCGTCTACCGCCTCACGGATCAGAACGCCCGCCGCTCTTTCCGCATTCAGGTCAATCGCCGGCGGCGGCCCAGCTTCGCGACCATGAAGATCCCGCAGCCAGAGGGACTGACCAAGATTCGATCCGCGCCCGCCGCCTATGATCCAGATGTGATGGTTGTCGCCCTTGAACCCGATCGTCGCGCTCTTCTCCCAGTCCGCCAGCAGCCCGATCCCGCCGATCGCGGGCGTCGGCAGGATGGCGTTGCCACCGCCGGTCGCACGGCTCTCGTTGTAGAGCGAGACGTTGCCGCTCACGATCGGGAAATCCAAAGCGCGGCAGGCGTCGCCCATGCCCTCCAGGCAGCCTACCAGCTGCGCCATGATCTCGGGGCGCTGGGGACTCGCGAAGTTGAGGCAGTTGGTCACCGCGAGCGGCGTCGCGCCGACCGCCGACAGGTTGCGATAGCATTCGGCGATCGCCTGCTTGCCGCCCTCGTACGGGTCGGCATAGCAGTAGCGCGGCGTGCAGTCGGTCGACATCGCCAGCCCCTTGCGGGTGCCATGAACACGCACCACCGCGGCGTCGCCGCCGGGGCGCTGCACCGTGTCGCCGCCGACCATGTGGTCGTACTGCTCCCAGATCCAGCGCCGTGACGCGATGTCGGGCGAGGCCATCAGCGTGAGCAGGTCGGCGGCGATGTCGGTCGACTCCGGCACGTCGCCGAGCGGCTTCACCTGCGCCCACGCCTTGTACTCTTCCCTGGTCGCGGTGGGCCGGTCGTAGAGCGGCGCGTCGTCGGCGAGCGGCCCGAGCGGGATGTCGCACACCGTCGCGCCCCGATGGGTCAGCACCATGCGGCCGGTGTCGGTCACCCGCCCGATCACGGCGAAGTCGAGTTCCCACTTGCGAAAGATGGCTTCCGCGAACGCCTCGCGGCCGGGTTTGAGGACCATCAGCATCCGCTCCTGGCTCTCGCTCAGCATCATCTCGTAGGCGCTCATCCCCGTCTCGCGCTGCGGCACCGCGTCCAGGTCGAGCGCGATGCCGACCCCCCCCTTGCTGGCCATCTCGACCGACGAGGATGTCAGTCCCGCGGCGCCCATGTCCTGGATCGCCACGATCGCATCGGAGGCCATCAGCTCGAGGCACGCTTCGATCAGCAGCTTCTCGGTGAACGGATCGCCGACCTGCACGGTCGGTCGCTTCTCGTCGCTATGCTCGTCGAACTCGGCGGACGCCATCGTCGCACCGTGGATGCCGTCGCGCCCGGTCTTCGAGCCGACATAGACAATCGGATTGCCGACGCCCGACGCCGCCGAGTAGAAGATCCTGTCCTGGTCGGCCACGCCCACCGTCATCGCGTTGACCAGGATGTTGCCATCGTAGGCGGCGTGGAAATTGACCTCGCCGCCGACGGTCGGCACGCCGACGCAATTGCCGTAGCCGCCGATGCCGTGGACCACGCCTGCGATCAGGTGGCGGGTCCTCGGATGATCGGGTCGGCCGAAGCGCAGCGCGTTGAGGTTGGCGATCGGCCGCGCGCCCATCGTGAACACGTCGCGCAGGATGCCGCCGACCCCGGTCGCCGCGCCCTGATAGGGCTCGATGTAGGATGGGTGGTTGTGGCTCTCCATCTTGAAGATCGCGGCCTGGGGCTTTCCCTCGGGTCCGGGGCCGATGTCGACCACGCCGGCATTCTCGCCGGGGCCGCAGATCACGTGGCGGCCCGTCGTGGGGAGCTTCTTCAAGTGGATGCGCGAGGATTTGTACGAGCAATGCTCGGACCACATCACCGAGAAGATGCCGAGTTCGGTGATGTTGGGCTCGCGGCCCATCGCCGCCAGCACGCGCTCATATTCCTGCGCCGTGAAGCCGTGGCTCGCGACGATCTCGGCGGTGATGCTCATGCCTGCGCGCACTAGCGCGTGTGGCGGAGAAGGGAAGGGGGGCGGGCGGCGGAGCGGGACGGCGCTTCGATCCGCGACGCCGCCCTGGACAGGAGGGGCCGGTCATCCTGGTTAGGAGGAGAAGCTGATCCATGTTACCGTGAACGATGGGCGATCCGTTGCATGCCAAGCTGCAGACGCTGACGCGATTGTCGGACGACGACCGTGCGCTGCTGGATACCCTGCTTGCCGACGTCCGGACGTTTGCGGCGGGTGCCGACATCATCTCGGAAGGGGACCGCCCCGAGTTCGTCCACCTCATGGTCAGCGGCTGGTCGTGCCGGTTCAAGTTGCTGCCGGACGGCACGCGCCAGATCACGGCGTTTCTCCTGCCCGGCGACTTCTGCGACGCGCACATCACCTTGTTGCGTCAGATGGATCACGGCATCGGCGCGCTGTCGCCGTCGACGGTGGCCTTCATTCCCCGCGGCAAGATGATCGAGCTGATCGATCGTCCGGCGATCGCCCGCGCCTTGTGGTGGGCGAGCCTGGTGGACGAGGGCGTGCTGCGCGCCTGGATCGTCAACATGGGACGGCGCGACGCATTCCGGCGCGTCGCCCATCTGTTCTGCGAGCTCCACGCCCGCCTGCGCAATGTCGGCAGGATCACGTCGACCGGTTTCGAGTGTCCGGCGACGCAGGAGGATCTCGGCGACGCCCTCGGCCTGACCCCGGTTCACGTCAACCGCGTCCTCAAACGTCTGCGGGACCAGGATCTCGTCTCGTTCCGCCAGGGTGTCGTGGTGATCCGCGATCTCGAGGCTCTGCACGTCGCCGCCGACTTCGACCCCAACTATCTCCATCTCGCCGGCTGAGCGCGACGCTGCGACGCAAAAAAAGGCCGGCCAGGTCGCCCGCGCCGGCCTCTCCTGTATCGTTCGTGTCGGGATCGGCCTAGCTGTTGCAGCTCTGGCCGGCATGGCCCGGCACCGAGATGTCGGCGCTGCTCGCGTCCGGGCTGCCCTTGACCGCGTAGCCGCCCTCCGCGGTCATCTCGCCGCCCGGCGCGGTGGATCTGACCACCGTCGGGCTGTCGCCCTTCCTGGACTTCACCATCGCGGTCGTCTTGTCAGACATATAGTCGACATAGACCACGCTGCTGTCCTTGCAGCGATAGACCTTGCTCGCCTGGATCGACGGCGGCAGCGCCACCGGCTTGGCGTTCTGCAGCGCCGCTTTCTGGTCGTCGCTGTCGGGTCCGGTGATCTCGGTTGGCTTGGTGTTGCAGGCCGCAAGGCCGAGGAACAGGATGGCGGCGAGCGCCGGGGCGGTGCGCGGGAGCGGGGGGCGTTTCATAGCGACGACGCTGTTCCCAAACAGCAGCCCCTCCCGTCAAGCGCGTTGTGCGGTGCAACGCGATTTTGCGCGACGAGGCGAGTGGCGCCGATCGCGGCGGTGCCTTTTCGGCCGTCAAGCAAAGCTGCGTTGCCGTCGCGGCGCAGCACGCCTATCTGGTCTCCATGGCCGCTTCCATCGCGCCCGATGCCCTCTCGCTCATCGGCAACACCCCGCTCGTCCGCCTCTCCGGCGCGAGCGCGCAGACCGGCTGCGAAATCCTCGCCAAGTGCGAGTTCATGAATCCCGGCGGATCGGTCAAGGATCGCGCCGCGCTCGCCATCATCGAGGATGCCGAGACGCGCGGCCTGCTCGGCGCCGGCGGCATCATCGTCGAGGGTACCGCGGGCAACACGGGGATCGGCCTCGCGCTGGTCGGCAACGCCAAGGGCTATCGCACGATCATCGTCATCCCCGAAACGCAGAGCCAGGAGAAGAAGGACACGCTGCGCGCGCTGGGCGCCGAGCTCGTCGAGGTGCCGCCGACCGGCTATTCCAATCCCGCGCACTATGTCCATACCTCGCGTCGCATCGCCGAGGAGACGCCGGGCGGCTTCTGGTCCAACCAGTTCGACAACACCGCCAACCGGATGGCGCATATCCGCACCACCGCGCCCGAGATCTGGGCGCAGACCGGTGGGCGGATCGACGGCTTCACCTGCGCCTGCGGCACCGGCGGGACGCTCGCCGGCGTCGGGCTCGGCCTCAAGGAGCGCGACGAGCGCGTCACCATCGCGCTCACCGATCCGCATGGCGCGGCGCTCTACAGCTGGTTCGCGTGCGGCGAGCTCGTCGCCGAGGGCAGCTCGGTGGCCGAGGGGATCGGCCAGAGCCGGATCACCGCCAATCTCGACGGCGCGCCGGTCGACGCCCAGTTCCGCGTCGCCGACATCGACGCACTCGGCTGGGTGCATCGCATGCTGGTCGAGGACGGGTTGTGCCTCGGCCTGTCCTCGGGGATCAACGTCGCGGGCGCGGTCGCGCTCGCAGGCGTCATGGGGCCGGGGCACACGATCGTCACCATCCTGTGCGACTCGGGGATGCGCTACCTGTCGACGCTGTCCAATCCGGATTGGCTCGCCGCGCGCGGGCTGCCCGCGCCGCCGTGGCTGAGGGGCTGACGCGCGCGATGGCGGAACCCGACGAGCCCCGTCGGCGCGAGCCGCGCGACGTGATGCAGCAGCGCGTCTATGTCGGCGTGACCGGGCTGGCCGTCGTGTTCCTGCTGACCCTGCTCGCCGCGTCGCTGATCGCGCTGTTCGGCCAGGATATGCGAGGCACGCAATCCGCGGCCGCAAAGGCCGCGGCCGCCAATGCCGCCGGCCCCAACGAGCCGCTTGCCGAACTCGGCGTCGCGCCGGGCAACCAGCCCAAGCCGACGCCGGGCAGCATTCCCGCCGTGCCGCCGCCGCCCGCCCGCCGCTAGGCACGCTCGCGCGTCCGGAGCGGGGCGCCGATCCCGATGAATCCTTTCCAACCCACGGCGTCGCGTTTCCGCGTGTCGTGCCGTTGCTTGGCCAACACACTTATCCACAGGGCTGGGCAGTATCCATATCAAGAACAAAGCACGAATACAGACGCAAAACCGGGCTTTTGGACTTTGGTATAACAGTCTTCCGAACCATGGAAATACACAGGCCGACCCATATGGTGGTATTGAAACCCATGGCGGACCCATGCTAGTCCCATGACTGTCCGCGACACGGTTCTGCGAGGGGCAGGAATCGTCGATCGCGGAAAGGTGGCGGGGCCGCGCTGCCAACGGGGTGAGGGTGGAACTCGGCCATCTCTTCCAGGGCCATGCGCTGAACGCGGTGGACGCGAAGGGACGGGTGTCGGTGCCGGCCAGCTTCCGTACGCTGATCGAGAAGCGCGCGACGGCCAGCGGCCAGAAATCCGATAACGTGCTCAAGATCGGCGAGCATCGCAGCGGCCATTACCTTACCGCGATGGACACGGTCGCCGCCGCCGAGATCGACCGGCTGATCGTCGAATCGGTCGCCGACGTGCCGGCGATGGATCGGCCGGACGCGCTCGAGGCGGCGCGCGCCGAGGCCTATGGCGGGCTCGACAAGATCGCCTTCGACAGCGCCGGCCGCATGGTGCTCTCCGACATGCTGCGGCACTTCGGCGGGATCGAGGATCTCGCCTTCTTCGTCGGCGCCGGCTCGACCTTCCAGATCTGGTCGCCCCGGCGCGCCCTGGCGCAGCTCCCCGAAACCTCGCGCGTGCGCAAGCCGCTGGTGTTCCTGCTCGAGGAGCGGGGCATCGTGCTGTGAGCGCGGCGCCCCACGTTCCGGTCCTGCTCGACGAGGTGATGATCGCGCTCGCCGTCCAGCCGGGCGAGACGCATGTCGACGGTACGTTCGGCGCGGGCGGCTATACGCGCGCGATCCTCGCCGCGGGCGCGGGCCGGGTATTCGCGTTCGATCGCGATCCGCATGCGATCGTCGCGGGCCGCGCGCTCGAGGCGGAGAGTGGCGGCCGGCTGGTGCTGCTCGCCGAGCGCTATTCGACGATGGTCGCGGCACTCGCCGCTTATGGCGTCGAGACGGTGGACGGCGTGACGCTCGATGTCGGCGTCTCCTCGATGCAGCTCGACCAGGCCGAGCGCGGCTTCTCGTTCCAGACCGACGGACCGCTCGACATGCGGATGGAGCAGGCGGGCGAGAGCGCCGCCGACTTCGTCAACGGCGCCGACGAGGCGGTGATCGCCGATGTGCTGCATGTCTATGGCGAGGAGCGGCAGGCGCGCCGCGTGGCGCGCGCGATCGTCGCCGCGCGACCGCTGGCGCGGACAGGGGCGCTGGCCGACGCCGTGCGCCGCGCGCTCGGCCATCATCCCGGCATGCCCAGGGATCCGGCGACCCGCACCTTCCAGGCGATCCGCATCCACCTCAACCGCGAACTCGAGGAGCTCGATGCCGGGCTCGCCGGGGCCGAGGCGCTGCTCGGCGCCGGCGGCCGGCTGGCGGTGGTCAGCTTCCACAGTCTCGAGGATCGCATCGTCAAGCGCTTCCTGGTCGCGCGCGGCAAGCCGGTGCCCGCCGGATCGCGCCACCGTCCCGCCAGCGCGCCGCTCGCGGCGCCGAGCTTCGAGGCGGTCTCGCGCGGCATCCGCGCCGGCGACGCCGAGCTGCGTCGCAATCCGCGCGCGCGCTCGGCGACGCTGCGCGCCGCGCGCCGCACCGCCGCGCCCCCCTGGGGACCGCCGATCACCGCTTCCGCCACCCTTCCCCCCGCCGCCCGCCGAGGACACCGCCGATGATGATCGCCAGCCGCTTCAGGACCGTCATGTGGGTGGCGTGCGTCGCCATCGCCGCGCTCGGCTGCTATCTGGTCTCGCTGAAGGTCGCCGCCGAGCGTGCGCAGGTGATGCGGCTCGACCGCCGCCTCGCCGCCGCGCAGGGCGATATCCGCGCACTCGGCACCGAGCTCGATACGCGCGGCCGGCTCGTGCAGCTGGAGCGGTGGAACGCGGACGTACTGGCGTTGACCGCGCCCAAGGCCGGCCAGTATCTGTCCGGCGAGATGCAGCTCGCCAGTCTCGCCAGCCAGCCCGGCGCCGATGCCGACGGCGCCGAGACGCCCGCCGCGCGCGCGCTGCAGGCGCCGGACGCGGTGGCGCGGGTCGCCTATGCGCAGCCGGACAAGCCGGCGAGCCGCCTGCTCCACTCGGTCTCGCTCGATCTCGATACGGGCGGCGAGGGTCCGGCCGCGCTGCGTCCCGCGGCGCTGGTGCGGGTCGCGGGCGCGGCGCTGGATCGCGCCGTGCGGGTCGCCTATCTCGACGGGAAGACGCTGCGGCCGTGACCGCGGCGATCGCGCGTCCCGATCGGATCAGGCTGGCGGGCCAGCGTCAGCAGGCGCTGGCGGTGACCCATTTCCGCCTGATGGTGGTGATGCTGCTGTTCCTCGGCCTGGCCAGCCTGATCGCGCTGCGGCTGGTGTTCCTCACCGCGTTCGGCGATACGGGCGGGCACGATGCCGCCGCCGGCGGGCTGCTGCCGGCGCGCGGCGACATCGTCGATCGCAACGGCGTGCCGCTCGCCACCACGATCCAGGCCTGGTCGATCGCGATCCAGCCGAACAAGCTCGTCAACACGCCGGTCGAGGTCGCGCGCAAGCTCGCCCAGGCGCTGCCCGAGCATTCGGCGGCGCAGTACCTGGCGATGCTCAGGTCCGGCAAGACCTTCGTCTATCTGCGCCGCCGCGCGACGCCCGAGGCGGTGCAGGCGGTCAACCAGATCGGCGAGCCCGCGATCCAGCTCACCCAGGAGCCCGAGCGGCTCTATCCGCAGACCGGGCTCGCCGCGCAGGTGCTCGGCTGGACCGATCTCGACGGGCGCGGCGTGTTCGGCATGGAGAAGGTCCTCGATCACCGCCTGCTCGATCCGGGCCAGCGCGGTACGCCGGTGGCGCTGTCGATCGACAGCCGCGTCCAGGCCGCGCTCGAGAGCGAGCTCGGCGCCGCCAAGGACAAGTTCACCGCGGCGGCTGCCGGCGGGCTGGTGATGGACGTGCGCACCGGCGAGGTGATCGCGATGACCTCGCTGCCGAGTTTCAACCCCAACCAGCCCGGCGCGACGCCGATCGGCAACCTCATCAACAACACCACGCAATCCGTCTACGAGCTCGGCTCGACCTTCAAGATGATCACCATGGCGAACGCGCTGGAGAGCGGTGTCGTCACCGACATGGCGAAGAAGTACGACGCCACCGCATCGCTGCATGTCGGACGCTACACCATCCACGACGACGAGCCCGCCGGGCGCTGGCTCGACATCCCGGAGATGATCGTCAAATCGTCCAACATCGTCACCGCCCGGATCGCCGATCAGCTCGGCGAGGCGCGCGAGAAGGCGATGTTCCGCAAGCTGCATTTCGATCATGCGCCCGAGATCGAGCTGACCGCCAAGGCGCGGCCGATCTGGCCGGTGTATTGGGGCCGCACCACGGTGATGACGGTCGGCTACGGCCATGGCATCGCGGTGACGCCGCTCAACCTCGCGCTGGCCTATTGCGCGCTCGTCAACGGCGGCATCTATCGCCCCGCCACCCTGCTCAGGCGCGGTCCGAACAATCCGGTGCCGCCGGGCGAGCGGGTGATCTCCGAGGTCACCAGCGCACGCATCCGCCAGCTCATGCGGCTCGTCGTGCTGCCCGCTGCAGGCGGCACCGGCAAGAAGGCCGACGTGCCGGGCTTCCGGCTGGGCGGCAAGACCGGCACCGCCGCCAAGGCCCAGAATGGCGGCTATGCCAAGAAGCTCAACGTCTCGACCTTCGCCGGCGTCTTTCCGATGGACGATCCGCGCTATCTCGTGATGATGACGCTGGACGGGCCGCACGCGACCGCGGACACCTATGGCTTCACGACGGCGGGCTGGGTGGTCGGCCCCGCTATCGGGCGGATGCTGGCGCGGATCGGGCCGCAGCTGGGCGTCATCCCCGACGAGCATCACGACGTCGACGAGAGCGATCTGCTGCCGTTGATCTGGATGTCGCCGGCGGACCGTGCCAAGGCGATGGCCGCGAACAGCGCCGCCGCCGCACGTCACGATCGCGATTGAGATGCGGCTTGCCGACCTTGTCCGGGGCTTTGACGCGATCGGCGCTGGTGGCGAGGCGCGCGTGACCGGCTGCGCGATCGATCATCGCAAGGTCGCGCCCGGCACCGTGTTCGGCGCGTTCCGCGGCCTCGCGCGCAACGGCGAGGACTTCATCGCGGGCGCGGTCGCGGCGGGCGCGATCGCGATCGTCGCCCGGCCCGAGGCGGCGGTGCCCGCGCACGTCGCGCACATCGCCGACGGCGAGCCGCGGCGCGCCTTCGCGCGCATCGCCGCGCGCTTCTTCTCGCCGTTCCCCGCAACCGTGGTCGCGGTGACGGGCACCAACGGCAAGACGTCGTGCGTCGAGCTCACCCGGCAATTGTGGCGCATGGCGGGGCACGCCGCCGCCTCGATCGGCACGCTCGGCGTCACCACCACCGATGGCGAGGGCAAGGCGAGCGCGGTCTCGACCGGGCTGACCACGCCCGACATCGTCACCTTCCTGGCGAACATGCACGGCCTGCGGCGCGAGGGCGTCGACCATGCCGCGTTCGAGGCGTCGAGCCACGGCCTCGCCCAATTCCGCACCGAGGGGCTGCCGGTCGCGGCGGCGGCCTTCACCAATCTCAGCCGCGACCATCTCGATTATCACGGCACGATGGCGGCGTATCTCGAGGCCAAGCTCAGGCTGTTCAGCGACGTCGTCGACCCCCAGGGCGCGGCGGTGGTGTGGACGGACGATCCGGCCTCGACGCGCGTCGTCGAGATCGCACGCGAACGCGGCCTGCGGCTGGTGACGGTGGGGACAGGCGGCGAGACGCTCAGGCTGATCGATCGCGTGCCCGACCAGCTCGGCCAGACGCTGACGATCGCGGCGGACGGCCGCCCCCATACCGTCAGGCTGCCGCTGATCGGCGCCTACCAGGCCGCCAACGCGCTGGTCGCCGCGGGCCTCGCGATCGCCACCGGCGCGGCGACCGGCGACGTGCTCGGCCGGATGGCGCGGCTCCAGCCGGTGCGCGGGCGGCTCGAGCGCGCGGTCATCACCGCCGGCGGCGCGCCGGTCTATGTCGATTACGCGCACACTCCCGATGGCCTGCGTGCCGCGTGCGAGGCGCTGCGCCCGCATGCCGAGCGGCTGATCGTCGTGTTCGGCGCGGGCGGCGACCGCGATGCCGGCAAGCGCCCCGCGATGGGCGCGGTCGCCGCCGAGCTCGCGGATGTCGCGATCGTCACCGACGACAACCCGCGCGGCGAGCTGCCGTCCGCGATCCGCCGCGCGATCCTCGCCGCCGCGCCCGGCGCCACCGAGATCGGCGACCGCCGCGCCGCGATCGCCGCGGCCGTCGCGCAGGCGCGGCGCGGCGACGTCGTGCTGGTCGCGGGCAAGGGCCACGAGACCGGCCAGATCGTCGGCGCGGGCGAAGGCATGCGTGTGCTGCCCTTCGACGACGTCCAGGTCGCGCGCGAGGTGGCGGCATGATCGGTGCATGGTCCACGGTTCGCGCGATCCCCATGCCCGTTCGGCCTGAGCGAAGTCGAAGGCCCTGCGTCGCGCGTAGCCGTGCTTCGACTTCGCTCAGCATGAACGGAGAATACGTCGCTGCCGACGGGGCGGCGCCATGACCCTCTGGACCGCCGCCGAGATCGCCGCCGCCACCGCCGGCACCGCATCCGCCCCTTTCGAGGTCACCGGTGTCGCCTATGATTCGCGCGAGGTCGGCCCTGGCGACCTGTTCGTCGCGCTCACCGGCGAGCACACCGACGGCCATCGCTTCGTGCCGCAGGCGTTCGCGCAGGGCGCCGCCGCGGCGCTCGTCTCGCAGCCGGTCGACGGCCCGCACGTCCTTGTCGCGGACACCACCGCGGCGTTGAACGCGCTCGGCGCCGCGGCGCGCGCGCGGACGCCCGCGACGGTGATCGGCGTCACCGGTTCGGTCGGCAAGACCGGCACCAAGGAGGCGCTGTGGGCGGCGCTCGATCGCGGCGCGCCGGGCTGCGCGCATCGCTCGGTCAAGAGCTACAACAATCATGTCGGCGTGCCGCTGAGCCTCGCGCGGATGCCGCGCGACGCGGACTATGGCGTGTTCGAGATGGGCATGAACCATGCGGGCGAGCTCGATGCGCTGACCCGGCTGGTGCGCCCGGATATCGCCATCGTCACCGCCATCGCGCCCGCACATTCCGCCTTCTTCTCGGGCGAGGCGGCGATCGCGGACGCCAAGGGCGAGATCTTCCGCGGTCTCGAACCGGGCGGGACCGCGATCCTGCCCTTCGACAGCCCGCATCGCGACCGGCTGCTTGCCGCCGCCGACGGCTATGCCGCGCATATCCTGACCTTCGGGCGCGGCGCCGGCGCCGACGTGCGCGCCGCCGACGCGGTCCGCGCCGATGCCGGCACGCTGGTCAACGCGCTGCTGCCCGCCGGCCGGCTCACCTTCTCGATCGGGCTGGCGGGCGAGCACTGGGTGTCGAACGCGCTCTGCGTGCTCGCCGCGGTCGAGGCGGCGGGCGGCGATCTCGCCGCCGCCGGCCTCGCGCTCGCCGAGATGACCGGCCTGCCGGGGCGCGGCCGGCGGGTGGCGGTGGCGCTGCCCGGCGGCGAGGCGGTGCTGATCGACGAAAGCTACAACGCCAATCCCGGATCGATGGCCGCGACCATCGGCGAGCTCGGCCATGAGCGCGCGGCGCGGCGGCTGGCGCTGCTCGGCGAGATGCGCGAGCTCGGCGACGGCTCGGCCGCCTTCCACCGCGCCCTCGCCGGGCCGCTGATCGCCGCCCGGGTCGACCACCTCATCCTGGTCGGCGACGGCATGGCGCCGCTCGCCGAATCGCTTGCCGGGCGCATCCAGGTCGATCATGTGCCCGACGCGACGGCCGCGCGCGACGCGCTTGCCGGGATGCTCCGCCCCGGCGACGCCGTGCTCATCAAGGGATCCAACGCCATCGGCCTCGCCCGCGTCGTCTCGGCGCTGGCGCATGAAAGCGTATAATGCTGTACCTGCTCGCCGAGGCGCTCGGTTTTCCCCATGTCCTCAACCTGGTGCGCTACATCACCTTCCGCGCGGGCGCGGCGGCGCTGACCGCGCTGTTCCTCGGGCTGGTGATCGGGCCGAAGTTCATCGGCTGGCTGCGCGTGCGGCAGGGCAAGGGCCAGCCGATCCGCCTGGACGGCCCGCAGAGCCATCTCGCCAAGCGCGGCACGCCGACGATGGGCGGGCTGATGATCCTGACCAGCCTGGTCGTCTCGATGCTGCTGTGGATGAACCTCGCCAACCAGTACACCTGGGCGGTGCTGTTCGTGACGCTGGGCTTCGGGCTGATCGGCTTCCTCGACGATTACGACAAGGTCAAGAAACGCAGCCACAAGGGCGTCTCGGGCAAGGTGCGGCTGCTGTTCGAGTTCCTGATCGCGGGCATCGCCGCGACGCTGATCGTGCACTTCAACGGCACATTGCTCTACGTGCCGTTCTGGAACGGGCCGCTGATCGATCTCGGCCCGCTCTACGTGCCGTTCGCGGCGTTCGTGATCGTCGCGTTCGGCAATTCGGTGAACCTCACCGACGGGCTGGACGGATTGGCGACGATGCCCGTCATCATCTGCTGCCTGGCGTTCTTCGTCATCACCTATCTGGTCGGCAACGTGAAGTTCGCGCATTACCTCGGTATCCCGCACGTGCTGGGCGCGGGCGACCTGACGATCATCTGCGCGGCGATCATCGGCGCGGGGCTGGCCTTCCTGTGGTTCAACGCGCCGCCGGCCGCGGTGTTCATGGGCGATACCGGCAGCCTGGCGCTGGGCGGCGCGATCGGCTCGATCGCGGTGGCCGCGCATCACGAGATCGTCCTGGGGATCGTCGGCGGACTGTTCGTGGTCGAGGCGATGAGCGTCATCATCCAGGTGTTCTTCTACAAGCGCACCGGCCGGCGCGTGTTCAGGATGGCGCCGATCCACCATCATTTCGAGCAGATCGGCTGGAGCGAGCCCACCGTGGTGATCCGCTTCTGGATCGTCTCGTTCGTGCTCGCGCTGGCCGGCCTCGCCACGCTGAAACTGCGGTGATCGTCAGCCCGGCCTTCGCGGGGAAGCGCTACGCGGTGCTGGGCCTCGCGCGCTCGGGCGCGGCGACGGTGGCGAGCCTGCTGGCGAGCGGGGCGGGCGTGGTCGCGTGGGACTCGGACGAGGTGAAGCGGGCCGCAATCCTCCCCGGAACGGGGAGGGGGAACATGCAAAGCATGGTGGAGGGGCCGGGCGCACAGCGCCCGGAGCAACCGTCGCGCCCCTCCACCACCCGCTTCGCGAGCGGTCCCCCTCCCCGTTCCGGGGAGGATTTGGTGGTCGCCGACCCGCTCGCCATCGACCTCGCCGGCCTCGACGGCATCGTCGTCTCCCCCGGCGTGCCGCTCAACATCCACCCGATCGCCGCCCACGCCGCTGCGGCGGGCGTGCCGATCATCGGCGACATCGAGCTGTTCGCGCAGGCCCGCGCGTCGCTGCCACCGCACAAGGTGGTCGGCATCACCGGCACCAACGGCAAGTCGACCGTCACCGCGCTGATCCACCACATCCTCGTCACCGTCGGGGCGCCCGCGACGATGGGCGGCAATATCGGGCTGCCCATCCTCGGGCAGGAGCCGCTGCCCGCCGGCGGCGTCTATGTGCTAGAATTGTCGAGTTTCCAGATCGACCTGACCTTCAGCCTCGACTGCGATGTCGCGGTGCTGACCAACATCACGCCGGACCATCTCGATCGGTATGACGGGTTCGAAGCGTATGCTGCGTCGAAGGCGCGGCTGTTCGCGATGCAGTTGAGAGAACATCTCGCGATCGTTGACGAGAGTGACGCACTGCCTGTGCTCCGCGAATTCTTTATGCACCATCGCGTTAGTGTGCGGACAGTGGATGGCGAAGTGAGCGGGCAAGATACCTGGCCCGCATTGCAGGGACCGCATAACCGACGAAACGCTGCCAGTGCGATCGCGGTGTGCGAAGCACTCGGCATCGACAACGCAGCGATCAAAGAAGCCCTCCGCACCTATCCCGGCCTGCCGCACCGCATGGAGCGCGTGCGCGAGATCGATGGCGTGCTCTACGTCAACGACAGCAAGGCGACCAACGCGACCTCGACCGCACCCGCGCTCGGCGCCTATCCGCGCATCCACTGGATCCTCGGCGGGCGGCGCAAGACCGACGAGCTCGATGCCTGCACGCCGTTCCTGGGCCATGTCGTCGCCGCCTACGCGATCGGCGAGGCGGCTGATCTCTTCGCGGACCTGCTCGGCAAGGTGGGCGTGACCGTCGCCAACTCCGGCACGCTCGAGATAGCGGTCGCGCAGGCGCACGCCGCCGCGAGGCCCGGCGACACGGTGCTGTTGTCGCCGGCGTGCGCGTCCTACGATCAGTTCGGCGATTACGAGGCGCGCGGACGCGCGTTTATAACGGCGGTTGCCGCTCTGGGGGGAGACGCGCGATGAAACTGGATGCCGCGACCCGAAAACGCGCCGTCCGCGGCCGGCTGCGCGGCGGCCGCGCGCCGCGCCTTGGCCGTGCCGACCGTTCCGCGCTCGGCACATGGTTCTGGGAGATCGACCTCGTGCTGGTCGCGCTTGTCACCGTCCTGATCGGCATCGGCCTGATCGCGGTCGCCGCCGCGTCCCCCGCGGCGGGCGTGCGCTATTCGGACGGCGCGGTGCAATTTCCGCCGCTCTATTATTTCTATCGCCAGTGCCTGTGGCTGGCGATCGGCGTGCCGGGCATGTTCGTCGTGTCGATGCTCCCCAAGGAGACCGCGCGGCGGCTGTGCCTGCTCGGCGCCGGCGTGATGGTGGTGGCGCTCGCCGCGACGCCGTTCCTCGGCCACGAGGTCAACGGCGCGAAGCGCTGGGTGCTCGGCATCCAGCCGTCCGAGTTCCTGAAGCCGCTGTACGTCGTCTCGATGGCGTGGCTGTTCTCGCTCAAGCAGAAGGACCGCACGCTGCCGGTCACCTTGATCTCGGGCGCGGTGACCGCGGTGATCGCCGCGGTACTGATGAAGCAGCCCGATTTCGGCCAGACCGTGATGTTCCTGCTGATGTGGACCGCGCTGCTGACGATCACCGGCGCGCCGATGAAGGCGCTCGGCATCCTCTTCGCCGGCGGCGTCGCGGCGGTCGTCGCCGCCTATTTCTTCTATCCGGTGGCGACGTTGCGCATCAACAACTTCCTGTTCCAGTCGGGCGACACCTACCAGGTCGACAGCGCGCGCCACACCCTGCTCCACGGCGGGCTGTTCGGCACCGGGCCGGGGGCGGGGACGGCGAAGTTCCGTCTGCCCGAGCCGCACACCGACTATATCTTCTCGGTGATCGGCGAGGAATTCGGGCTGATCGCCTGCATCGCGATCGCGCTGATCTACGTGGGCGTCGTCGTGCGCGTGTTCGTCAAGCTGCTCGACGAGGACGACCCGTTCCTCACCCTCGCCGCCGCCGGCCTCGCCACCCAGTTCGGCGCGCAGGCGCTCATCAACATGGCGGTCAACGTCCAATTGGCGCCGTCCAAGGGCATGACCCTGCCGTTCATCTCCTATGGCGGTTCGTCGCTGCTCGCGCTGTCGATGGGGTTCGGGCTGCTGCTGGCGTTCACGCGCCGGAACCCGTATCTGACGCGCTCACCCTATGTCGTGACCTGGAACAAGGGGCGATGACCGTGCACTCGTCACATCGACGCCGCTTCCTGCTCGCCGCGGGCGGGACCGGCGGCCACATGATCCCTGCCGCCGCGCTCGCCGCCGAGCTGATCCGCCGCGGCCATGGCGTGGTGCTCGTCACCGATGCGCGTGGTGCGCGGTTCGACGATCTGTTCGGCGGCGTCGCGGTCGAGGTGCTGCCCGCCGGCCGCTACCGGGGACTGCGCACGCTGCCGCGCACGATCGGCGGGATCTGGCGGGGGCGCGCGCGGGCGCGCGACCTGATCCGCAGCGTCGGGCCCGAGGCGGTGATCGGCTTCGGCGGCTATCCCGCGCTGCCGACGCTGCTCGCCGCGCTCTCGCTCAAGCTGCCCACCGCGCTGCACGAGCAGAACGCGGTGCTCGGCCGCACCAACCGGATGCTCGCGCGTTTCGTCGGCGTGGTCGCCACCGCCTACGCCCGTGTCGACCGGCTGCCGCGCGCGGTCGCGCCGGTGGTCGTCGGCAACCCGGTGCGTGCCGACATCCTGGCGTTGCGCGACCAGCCCTATCCGCCGCTGACCGACGACGGCATCTTCCGCTTGCTCGTCACCGGCGGCAGCCAGGGCGCCACGGTGCTCGCGCGCGTCGTGCCCGAGGCGCTGGGGATGTTGCCGATCGCGCTTCGGGAGCGCCTGCAGGTCACCCAGCAATGCCGCCCCGAGGATATCGACGGGGTGCGCGCGCGCTATTCCGAGCTCGACATCCCGGCAGACCTCGCCACCTATCTCGGCGATCTGCCCGCGCGGCTGGGCTGGGCGCATCTCTTCATCGGACGGTCGGGCGCATCGACCATCGCCGAGCTGACCGCGGCGGGACGCCCCGCGATCCTGGTCCCCTATCCGTCTGCGACCGACGACCACCAGACCGCCAACGCGCGCGAGATGGCGGCCAATGGCGGCGCGCGCGCGATCGCGCAGCCGCGCTTCACCGCGCAGGAGCTTGCCAAGCAGATGCAGAAGATGGCGCTCGAACCCGGCGCGCTCGAGAATGCGGCGCGCCGCGCGCGCGACGCCGGCTATCCGGACGCCACGACCGCGCTCGCCGATCTGGTCGAGCGGCTTGGCGCGCCGCCCGCGCCCGCCTATGTCGGCGTGTCCGTCCAGCGCCGGCGCGAGGCGTTCGCGTGAGGGGCGTCGCGACCGATATCGGCACGATCCACTTCATCGGCATCGGCGGCATCGGCATGTCGGGGATCGCCGAGGTGATGCACAATCTCGGCTACAACGTGCAGGGCTCGGACGTCGCCGGGGGCTATGTGATCGAGGGGCTGCGCAAGCGCGGCATCACGGTGATGATCGGCCACGACGCCGCCAATCTCGGCGATGCCGCGGTGGTCGTCACCTCGACCGCGATCAAGCGCGGCAATCCGGAGGTCGAGCGGGCGCTCGAGACCCGCGTCCCGGTGGTGCGCCGCGCCGAGATGCTGGCCGAGCTGATGCGCCTGAAGTCCACGGTCGCGGTGGCGGGGACGCACGGCAAGACGACGACGACCTCGATGGTCGCGGCGCTGCTCGATGCCGGCGGCGTCGATCCCACCGTCATCAACGGCGGCATCATCAATTCCTACGGCTCCAACGCGCGGCTCGGCGCATCCGACTGGATGGTGGTGGAAGCCGACGAGAGCGACGGCTCGTTCCTGCGCCTCGACGGCACCTACGCGATCGTCACCAACATCGATCCCGAGCATCTCGATCATTACGGCTCGTTCGATGCGGTGAAGGACGCGTTCGTCGCGTTCATCGAGAACGTGCCCTTCTACGGCGCGGCGCTGCTCTGCCTCGATCATCCCGAGGT
>CAXTNX010000017.1:0-57198 GCA_964245815.1 uncultured Sphingomonadaceae bacterium
CCTACGTCAGATCGTCAAATTACCCTTGCAACGCGGGAGCCATCCACAGAGAACGCCCGTCGCTGCTGCGGCTGGCGCAGCGCATCGTCGGCACCGCACCGGCGGCTGAGGACGTGACGCAATCGCTGTGGCTGCGCATTAAACGGGTCGAGGATGATCCGCCGATCGCAAACAAGCGAGCCTATCTCTACCAACTCGCGACTAACCTCGTCGTCGATCATGCCCGCAGCGATCAGCCGCGCGAAGATGTCCACGCCGAAGCCTAAGCCCTGCTGTGGAGTTCCGATGCTTCCCTCACGCCCGACCGCATCGTCGACTCCCTCGACACCCTGCGCAGGTTCAAGGCGGCGGTGGAGACCTTGCGCGAGCCGACGTGCTCGATCTTTCTCGGAAATGGTCTGCCGCGCCCTCGGCGGCGCGCACATCAACCCATCATCCGGCCTCGACATATGCTAGAATCGGTCATGGCTGACGATCACGAATTGGTCGCCGATCCGGGCGTGGTCGCGACGTGGATCAAAGGATGGACGCTCGCCCGCAAACGTCCCCTCCGGTCGAAGATCACGGCGGATTCAGAGTCGATGTGGGGTGGCCGCAACAGCGGACCCGCTATGTCTTCCCCCGCCTTTCGCCGGGCGCCATATCGCGGGGCCGAAGCCCGCAACATCCGGCGAGTGTCCCCCTATCGAGCTGAAATAGCGGCCAATATTGACTGCCATGGACGCGCTGGTTTGCAATCTCAGCATCAAGGCGCTCACGAACCTGTTTCGGCGTGAATGGACCGCCGGTGAGATTCGTAACTTCGGCATTGCCCCAGATGGTGGCGGCCAAGTCGTCATCGTCGTTCTGCCAGGTGCCGAAGCCGAGACGTTCGGACAGCATGAAAAAGTCACGCCTAGAGTTGAGGTTATCGATGATGATCCTCAAAGACTAAGCGCTTTCGCTAGACCTAGCACCGGCGGCTTGATCGGCGCGCGCCTGCTCGGCCATCGCCTCGACCTTCTGCGCCAACTCGGGCGGCAACCATACCTCGACCCGCCGCCATCCGGTCGGAACCTCTTGCGCGGCGGCGCGAAAGCGTTGGACGATGCCATGCACGCGCTGCCGAGTCATGCCGTAGCGGTTGGCGGCCTCGGTGGTCTTCATGCCGTCCACCAGGACCGCGCGCGCGATCTCGAAGGAATCAAGCGCGAGACGGCCGAGACGCGGGCGCAGCGCGTCGAACTCTTCTGCCGTCATCGTGGACGCGGTTGCCATTCTTCCCTCGTGCGGTGCCGGTTGCGTCAAGAGCTGTAAACGCAGCATAGATCGTTGTTGACGCAATTGCAGCCCCTCACGACCGATCAATCGCCGGCGATCCGCCAGCGCCGCAAGGCGGTGGCGATCCCGGCATAGCTTTGGGGATGCAATCGATCGCCGGTCGGCAGCTCGGCCAGGTCGAGCACATAATCATGATAGGTTTCCGCCACGCGCTCGACGATCGCAGCCGCGCCGCGATCGTAGGGCAAGAGCCAGATGACGCGGCGCGCGTGCAGGCGGGATCGGACGCGCGCAAGGTCGGCCGCGAGGGACGGCGAAGCCGGACTATTGGAGCCGGCGGCGACAACGGCTGTCCCGATCGGGACCGCCGGCGCGGCCCAACGGGCCATATCCTCGGGGCGAGCGCCGATCCGCGCGACAACAGCGCACGGCGTCGTCGCCGTGCGATTGAACGCCTGCGCGGTGCCAACGGCGGTGCTGTCGCCAAAGAACAAGCAGGCCAGCGCACCGGCAATCATAGATCAAGCTCGGCTTGCCGGTATTCGGCGGGCTCGTCGCCCTCGGTTCCTTGCCAAACGATACGTCCGCCTTCGTAGATCGTGATGAAGCCGCGACGGTCCTGTTCGGGCTTCTGCCGTGTATCCTCCTCGAAGTTGAAGCAAAACGACCTCCCGACGCAACCGCCGGCTGCGGTCGGCCCTTGCGGGCTATGCCGGATGCGATGGCAAAAGCCGGACGGCTCCTTGACGCGCCGCTTGGTCGCGCCGCGCTGGAACGCTTCATAATCGCGGACATCGCGTTCGCTCGGGGCCGCCCAATGCTGGCAGCGCGCGCAGCTCGCCCCGAGAGGAAGACGAGCGGGCGGCTCGGGCGGCGCGCCATTATGGCCGATCGGTGCAGGCGCGGGGTCCAGCCCGGCACGGGCTGACTCTTCGGCAGCGCGCTCGAAACGATTTCGGCCAGGCGCACGCGCACGGCCGGGACGGGTTCGCATGGGAACGCCTCCTGATCTTCGCAAAGGAAAGGCGGGCGCGGCGAAGCCGCGCCCGCCACCGATCAGGCCCGCAGCCGGCGCAGTTCGTCGGCCAGCACCCACAGCGCGCGATTGATCTTCACGTTCTGGTCGATGCCGTTGACGGGACGGGTCCGCGTCGTCCGGCCGCGCTGCGTGCGTCCGACGATGCCGCCTCGGGTCATATTCTCCTGCACTCGGTTGAAGGTGCTCCACAGGTCGGCCCCGCGATCCTCGTAGCGGCGTGGCTGCAAGAGCTGGTCGGCCGCGATCGGCGCGGGCGTCTCGTCGTCATATTTCAGCGTCAGCGCGGCGCGGGCGAACGCACCCTGCTCGCCATCGGTGAGGCGTAGCGCCTCCATGCCCTCGCGTTGGGTCGCGGCGGCATCGAACGTGTCGAGCACGGTAAAAGCGCCCTCGATCACCTGATCGATCACGTTGCCCTTGTGGGGCACGCGGAAGTCGCCGAGCGTATCGCCGCAGACCATGCCGTTCTGGCAGACGAACCGAAACATGCCGGCGAGCATCTGATAGGCGCTGCTGCCGTCGTGACTGTTCAGAAGAATGATTTCGTTCGCCTCGCGGCCGTTGATCTGGTCGGCATGGCGCAGGCGGATCATGTGCTTGGTGTGATCCCGCTTGTCGGCGTTCCGCACCCTCGTCTGAACGACCATGAACGGCTCGAAGCCCTCTTTGCGCAAGCCCCGCAACACGTCGATCGTGGGAATGTAGGTGTAGCGCGCGGAACGGCTGCCATGCGGCTCGGCGGCGAAGATCGAAGGCGCGACACGCGCGATCTCGTCATCCGTCAACGGGCGCGCCGAACGGAGGGCGGGCGAGCGGGAAGCGAAGCGGCTGGAAAGTTCCATGATGATAACTCCTGCATGAGTTGGCCGGATCGCTCGCGGTTGCCGCCGGGATCATCCGGGCCGGTTCCTCGAACCGACAAAGAAAACACTAGAAAAACATCGGGATAATGTCAATAGAAGTAAACGCGGCCTTGATAGTTATTTACCGCCTGCCGGTGGGCTTGCACCGTGCAAAATCCGGGCGATGCTCGGACGAAACGGCCCTATGGTTGTGGATCAGAAAGCGAGGGCGATTTGCCCGGTGCCGCTCTCGACGTAGGTTCCGGCGTCACCCGCCGCATGACGATCGCGACCGTATTTCGACCAAACGAGATGCCCGGAGCGGTCATATTCAAACCATCCGTCCTCGATCCCGAGAATGAAGCTCCACGCATGATCCTCGGCGTTGGAAGCGCGGCCGTTGATTGGCCAATGCTCGCCCCGGCCATCCGGGTTGCAGGGCATCGGCGGCGAAAGCTCGTGCAGCAGCGCCGCGCGCTGGTCCGGCTCGGTCGCGCCAAGCTCGGCCATGATAGTGCGGGCCTCGGCCGTCGAAATATGGCCGTTGCGCTTCCGCCCCTGGTCATATCCCGAATAGCGCAGCCCGTAGGCAACCGCGTTGAAGATGTCGCCGGGGGTGGTGAAGTCGGCCGTATCCAGCAGCGCATGCCATTGACCGGCGCTGATAAGGTCCACCGCGTGCCACCAAAGGGCGGTGCGGCATTTGCTGTAACCATGCTCGTTCGGTGCGCCGCCGGGTTCCAGCGCGATCGGCAGCGCCGCCGCGACAAGCCGCACGAACGGATGGTCGGCAAGTAACGGGTGCATGAGGCCGATCCGGCGCGGCCGGTCCTTGGCCGGTGCGCTCACCTCGATCGGAAAACGGAACAGCCGCGAGGGCAGGTTCCAAGGGGCCTGTAGCTCCATGTCATAGGGCACGGTCAGGTTGTGATTGAGTCAAGAACAAAGTCGTTCGGGGCAAAGCCCTTCTCGATCAGCAACTCGCCCAGCTCGTCGCGTAGTTCGGTCATCGTCTCTTCCTCCAATTGTGGCTGCGGTTGCAGGCGCGCCCTGCAACCCTGCCTCGTGGCGAACAGCGGGAGAGAGGGGGGCAGCGGGAATCTGCCGGGGTGGAGCGGGCGCAGGGAGCGTTAGCGACTGAGCCACGGCCCGGCTGATTGTCGTTGCTGGGGAGAGGGGGCGGCGCGCCCCTTTCCCCATCGAGCGTCGAGCGCGCCGGCGATCAGCCGGGACCATCTGCGAGATCCGCATAAGCGATCTCGCTTCCGCCATGCGGATCGTCACCTTGGGCCAAGACCGCGTGCGGGCTTGGGGAGCGCGAGCGAGTAGAGCCGCGGTGCCGCGCCAGCGGCAGGCGCCGAATGCCTGTCACCGTGCAAACCCTTCTCTAGCTGGAGATCAGGCTGAGCACGTCGAGAACGGACAGGCTATGACCGGGGCACGCCCTATGAACATGCCACTCAATCCGCACCTGACGCTCATCCTTCTCTTGGCCACGTCGTTCGGCAACGTATCCGCCCAAGCCCAGGATGCTCCGGCGATTTCAGCCGGCGAAGGCGCATGGATCAGCTACGCGGATGGCGCTGGCACGCTGCTCACCTTGGACGCGGCCAACCGCCCGCGCAACGGCCCGAACCCGTGGAGCGTGGCGAAGACGGGAACGCGCGTGACGTTCCAGTTCTGCGACGGCACGGCCCGAACATTGATCGCCCGTGATTTCTATTGAGCGCCGGAGCGATTTGCAGATTATCGCGATAATCTCCGCGCCGCTATGATGACGGACGCTCCGCAAAGTAACGAGGTCCAGGTATGATTATGCTTCTGCTGCTGGCCCAGGCATCGTTGACC
The DNA here is from genome assembly GCA_964245815.1 of uncultured Sphingomonadaceae bacterium. Classification (GTDB taxonomy): domain Bacteria; phylum Pseudomonadota; class Alphaproteobacteria; order Sphingomonadales; family Sphingomonadaceae; genus Solisphingomonas. The sequence goes on from CAXTNX010000017.1 coordinate 4,990, forward strand.
GCCATAGGCGAACCTGCGCCTGCCGCGAACATGCCCTCTGGCAAATGGGCGACTTTGCGTATCGAGCCGTCCTTCGGGGAAACCCGCACCGAAATCGCATTCGGCACGCTGCGCTACGATCCGCAGGCCAAGCAGCTCGACTACTGGGTGCGCCGCGAGGACCGTGATCGGCGGGGTGGAAGCCTCAAGGTCCGCTGGGCCGATAGCCGAACCTGTCCCGCCATGCGCCCGGTCATCAACGCCATGAAGGATATGGGCGCGATGCAGATCGCGCCGCCGGCGGTGGGGGACGATATCATCGTGACCGCCGATGGCACGCTTTACACGCTGGAAGCGCCTGGCCGCTATGACGATGGACATACTGGCACTCTTCGATTCAGCGCCAATGTCAGCACGCCGCTCGCGGCCTGGGCCGAGCGCGTGCAATCCGATCTGACGGCTTGCTGGACGGACAGCACACCTTCTGCATAGATGAAGAACGAGCTTGACGAACAGAAATTGGTCGCCGACCCCGGCATTGTGGCGACGTGGATCAAGGGGTGGACGCTCGCCCGCAAAACGTCCCCACCGGTCGAAGATCACGGCGGGTTCAGGGTTGATGTGGGGTGGCCGGATCAACGGACGCGCTATGTCTTTCCCCGAATCTCGCCAGCCATGCGCGAGCTGGCCGCAACGATCGCGGAGCCGTGGGTGTTCATGAAAGCCTGCGCCTCGCCGGCCGCAATGCGCGCCGCGCTACCGTCTCGTTGGCAGATACAGCCGCCGGGCTTCATGATGGAGTGTCGTGGCATCATGGCCGGTGAAGCCGCCGCGCCTGACGGGTATCTGCTCGATGCGACAGAATCTCGGCCTGTTGCCGTCGTGCGGGCGCTCGCTCGGGATGGCGAGTTGGCTGCGATCGGGCGCGTTGCCCGCGTCAAAGAGTTCGCGATCTATGATCGGATCGAAACTGACGCTGCACACAGGCGGCGCGGCCTAGCGCGCGCCGTCATGAAGAAGCTGGAATCAATCGCGCGCGATCATGGCGCGACACGAGGTGTGCTAGTCGCCACGGCCGATGGACGGGGCCTCTATGAAACCTTGGGATGGGAGCTGCACTCGCTCTACACGACGGCGGCCATTCCCCCGCGCGCCTGACCGGATACGGTGCCACCTCAAGCTACGGGCGCCGAGCCTCTGTCAATTGCTGCCGGTTCTGGTATAGTTCCTCGCGCGCCGGTTCCTGCATGGGCCGGTGCATCACAGAGGCCCGAGGGGTTGCCGCCCTTCGGGCCTTCATTGTGTCGGCGGTTTAAAGAGCGCACCTGTCGAGGCGCGGTTGGATCGGCGAGGTCGCGCCAAAACCTCTGCTGATGCCTGAAATCTGATTCGCTCGGACGGACCGAACCATTGACCCGCTTAAGTGGGTATTATACCCACTCGCTATGGAACCTGTGCAGTTCTCTGATGCCTTACGGCTTACCGAGCTATCGGAGAGCCAACTGCGCGAATGGTGCGGAAAGCGTGGGCTTTTCCAACCCACCGTGCCTGCCCGTGGCCCGGGTCGTCTTGCGCTATTTACTTGGCAAGACATTATTGCGCTACGCGTATTTCGGGAAGTAATATTGGTTTTTGGGGGACGCGCAAGCGGATGGGCTGCTGGTGTCACAGATTTACGGCAACGACTTGATGGCCAATTCTTTCCTAGCCTTTGGGGTAAGTCGGCGATTTTCGCCAATCAACACACCGCCGCTCTCGGTATGCTTTCTGCGGCGCCACCGAACAGCGCCGCTTTGATCGTCCCGCTTGATCCGCATCTCGGGGTAATTGCCAGCCGGGGCACGTCCGAAGAGTTGCAGGGGCAATTGCCGCTTGTCACGCAGGTTAGATCGTCACGATGACCGACATGGCACTGAGCGCTCTTTGGAGCCAGCGATTTGGCCTCGCTCGATCCCCAATGTTTACCTTTGAGGATGACGGCGCTGAGGGAAACCACGATGTCCTGCTGGACGGTGGATTTGGTTCGTTCGGCTTATCGGTAGTAGATGAGCGGACCGATCCGGCCGCCGTCGCGGGTTGGGCATGGTCAAGCGACCTTCCGCACCACGTAACGGTCAGTAAGAAGGATGTTCAGGTTGTCCGATGGGATGCGGCCAGCGACGCGCAGGTCTATTCTCTCGATTCAGTCAATCGCGACCTCGACGGCTTTTATCGCTTCCTATGTCGCGATCGGCTCCGCTCTAACAGGACAGTCGTCCAGCATCTCGTTAACCTTTTCGGTCGTGTCCGCTCGCTAGTAGCGCACGCAAGGCTTCCCGACGACCGCGCAATTGATGCTTTCGTTACCATTTTGGGCGACCTGATTGCTGGTGAGAACGCACCGGCTGACACGGTCGAATTCGGATTGCCTAATGACGCTGCCGAATTGCGTGCGGCGCTCGCTGGCCCGTCGCTTGAAGCGGCGCTACGCGACATTCGTACCGCGCCAACAACATTGTCAGCTCTCACGCTACACCCGAGCTTGGCTATCAGGCACGCTGGCGGTCAACTTTTTCAGGAAGCCCATTTCGATCTGGTGCGCGCTCCGGCACCTGACATGTTCGGTTATGTCGATACAGCGACGGCCGAACGCAATTCACGCGGGGGTACCCATTTTACCCCTCCAGCGCTTGCTCGCAGTATCGTCGATCATACAATCCTTCAAATCGACGATCTCGCCAAACGGCCCAGCCTCATTATCAGCGACCCCGCGTGCGGGTCGGCGGCGTTTCTTCACGAAGCAATGCGAGGATTGCAGCGGATCGGCTTTGATGGCGCAGTCCGCATCGTCGGTCGCGACATATCGGGGCCTGCTATCGCGATGGCGCGCTTCACTCTGACCTTAGCGTTGCGAGACTGGGCGCCCGCCGGTGGCGCTGCGCTTGACCTAGAAATCGGAGATTCCCTTGCGGAACCGGCCTTTCCGGCCGCTGACATGACGGTCATGAATCCGCCATTCATTTCTGTGATCGCTCAGACGCGTGAACAGAAGGCACAGTTGCGCGCCGTAATCGGGGACAAGGCTGGGAGTCGAGGCGACTACAGCATGGCGTTCGTTACCCGGGCGCTTGAGGCGCTTGCTGATCGAGGCGCGATCGGAACGCTCTTCCCCGCCAATCTTCTCACGCATGAGGCGGCGACTCCATGGCGCGAACGACTGGCGAGCGAGGGCGATATTCGTTTGCTTGCTAGCATTGGCGATTTTGGCTTGTTCAGTCAGGCTCTCGTTCATGTCGCATGCGCGGTAATTGCTAAGACGCCAACGCATCGGCGTGAGTTCACTGCACTCGTTACGGGCAACGAACCCGGAGCGACGGGTGACGCATTGCGCGAGTTGCGCAAGACCCGTGGTGTGCCGCCCACGATTGCGGCTGGAGATCGGCAATGGAAGTTGTTCGCGACCGATGCCTCTGTCCTTGATCGCAAGCTACCGTGGCGAATACTGACACCGCAGCAACGCGCTCTGCTTGACGCGCTCGAAGCGGCGCAGACACCAACCGTCGGCAGCCTGTTCGACATCGCACAGGGTGTGCAGACTGGAAATCTCAAGGTTTTCCTGTTCGACGACGAAGCATTTCGCCGGCTCGGCTTGCCTACCAAGGAAAAGCGCTATTTTCGGGAAGCGTTAATGACCGATTCGATCGAGAACGGTCGGATAATTAAGAAGTATCATCTCTTCTTTCCGCACGGGCGTGACGGAATATTGTTTGCTAATGAAGATGAATTAGCGGCGGCAGTTCCTACTTATTACCGGGCCATACTCAAACCTAATGAGGCCGTTCTGAAGGGACGTGCCTCAATCCTGCAAGCCAACCGTACAGACTGGTGGGGCCTCATGCGCTCGCGTACCAGCACCTTCTCATTGGATGACCGTCCGCGCATCGTATCCAAGTTCTTCGGCGCTGAGGGTAGCTTCGCGCTCGATGCAAATGGTCGCTATCTGCCATCAACTGGCCACATTTGGACCCCGAAGCGCGAACTTTCAGTGTCGCGGGTAGATGAGCACGAAGGTCTCGAAACAGAGGAGGTTGGCGAAGGCGTTCACGAAGCGGCGTCGATCGAGATAATGCGCGCCTATGTTGCGCTCCTCAATTCGCGAGCCTTTGTGCGGCTGGTTTCTTTCCGATCAGTAACAATCGCAGGCGGGCAATTTGATTTGAGTAGCCGCTTCTTGACTCCTGTTTTCCTTCCGGATTTGTGGGAAAAGGCCGAAGATCCGATTTTGGGAGGACATGTGCGACGGCTAGCGCGTGTCACCCTCGCTGTTGAACGCGGCGAGAATGTCCATGCTGATAATGTGGACCAGCTAGTCGCGCAGCTCTATGGTGTACCCGAGCTTGTCGAGGAGTGAGCCAACCGAACCTAAGTTGTCTTCGGCAGCGTTCACTCAGCGTTGCAGAACCTTGGCTGTCAGCTTCGGCGAAGTGGTGGGGCAAGCGACCGGCGACATTGCTTTTGCGCCGGAGATCAGCAGCACTGCGGCTGTAATGATGCTCGGAGGGCGCGCTAGCGAGACAATAGCCCGAAATCGGGGAAACCCTCATCGCGTCGTTCCCCTTTGCGCCGTGACAGATGAGGTTCTTGCTTGGGCTGGCTATCGTGAGTCTTGGCAGAAACAAGGTGCAGAACAAAGCTTCCGCTTCGTCGAGGGTGGATTCACCCTGCACATTGGCCGGCAGGGTGAGCTTGCCAAACCTCAAATTTTGAGAAGTGAATGGATCAGCCCGCGCAATGGCGCTTTTGTGAATCGGGCGGGACATCCGCACTGGCAACTCGATGTCCTGGAGAGCGTCCGAACGCGTTCACCCGAACCTCCTGCGTGGTTTGATGACCGCACGATTCCGCGTGCGGCCATAGAATTTGAAGGCGAACCGCTGCCCGTCATCAGCGAGGATTTGTTACTCGGTCTGACAATCGAGCGGATGCACCTTGCAAGCGCAGCGCTCTGGTGGCGACAGCCAAATCCTCCTGTTGCGCATCCCCCCGAGACCGTCGCCGAACTTGACCGCTGGATTTTAGGCTGTGTCGCCTATCTGCGTCAGGAAGTCGGACGTTGCACTATCATTTCGGTGCAGGCTTAATCATTGATTGCCCTAGCGCAGCGACATCTGAAGGCGGCGGATTGCGGCGCACGTCGCCCGCGGCCACAAACTCAACTTCGACTTCATCGCGCCGGCGGGCTGTGGCTCTGGCCGCTGCTGTTCGTGTTCGCCTGGTCAAGCGTCGGCTTCAACCTGCCCTCGGTCTATCGACGAACATGAAATGGGCTTCCGCGCCCAATCCACTCCGCCCCTCCGGGCTCCACTTAAAGCCGCCATCTTCATGGCGGAAAGCAAGAGGCGTCATCTGACGCCCGCACCTATCGGTGCAGAACGGGAAAGGCGAATGTCAAAGCTACGCCTTGGCTTTGAATTTTTTGGTCCGCAGTTCCTTGGCCTGCATCACGGTCAGCACATGGCTGTAGTGCTTCTCGATGTAGGTGATCGACGTGCCCATGTTCTTGGCGAGGACGTGGACAGGGATGCCGGTCAAGAGGCATTGGGTGCAGTAAAAATGCCGAAGGCTATAAACCGTCCGCCGCTTGCCCCAGCGATCGTCCAGCAGCTTTAGCCGCGACAGGATGCTGGCGAACGTCTTGTTGAAGTTCTCCACCGGCTTGCCGTCGTAGCCGCAAAACACGAGATCGTCGGGCTCGCTGTGGCGCGACAGCTTCTTGAGCCGGTCCAGATAGGTTTGGGTGCCCTCGCGGCAAACCACGGTGCGCGCCCCCGTCTTGGTCGTCGGGGCGACCTCCACGACCAGCGCGGGCTTGTTCTCGGTGTCCTTCTCGATGCGCAGGTCACGCCAGCACAATTGCCGGGCCTCGTTGGGACGAAGGCCCGAGTTTGCCATGAAGAGAAGATAGTCGCGCAGCAGTTCGCGCTGATAGCGGTGCATGGCATTGGGGCCGGATCGGTGCAGTCGGCCGCCGCCCTCCTCGGCGGTCGAGACCATGCCCTCCTTCACCCAATCGCGAAGGAAGGTGTAGACGGTCTTCCACTCGGCTTCCTCGAAAGTCGGCCGGCGCTCCACGCCCTTGGTGTGCTTGACCTTGGTGGCCTTCACCCAGGGCTCGCGCTTCACGAAGCCGATCCGCTTGCCCCAGCGGAATATCTGCCGGAGCATTCCGGCTTCCATGTCGAGGGTCTTTTGGGCGGGCACCTTGGCGGCGTTGGCCGGAATGTCCCCGTCCTCGTCCCACTTCTCGGGATTGTGGTAGTTGATCCGCCAATCCCAATATTGCTCCACGAACGCATCGGGCATGTCGTTCACGCGGGCATCCCCGAAGAAGGGGATGAAATATTTGTCCGCCATGAACTTGTGGAGCCGCTGGCGGTGGACCGACAGCCCGCTCTCATGAGCGGCGTAGAAGCGCTTCCACAAATCCTTGAACTTGAGGTTGCCGGAGACCCGCACGTCCATGCCGAGCTTCTTTTCGGCGCGCAGCTCGTAGAACAGGTCTTCGGCCGAGTTGAGGGCGGTCGGAAGATCGCGGGTCTTGAGGGAGCGGACGATATAGCCGCTCACGCCCGGCACCTTGAGGCGGGCCTGGTAGACCTGCTGTTTCGTGTCGCCCCGGCGGTAGACCATGATGGCCCCGTCCCGCAGACGGTGGGCTTGCTGATAGAAGCTTTCGCTCTCGCTCATCACACGGCTCCACAATTTCTGTGAAGGAACTGTGCAAAAAGCTAACTGGAAAGAGCGGAAAAAGCAAGGATCTGTAAACGGCCTGTGAATGGCAAAACAGGCACGTAGCTAGTGCTAAGTGCCTGTTTTTAGGTGATAATTTGAAGGGTAAGAGTTAGCGCTTCGAGAACTGGAAGCTGCGGCGCGCCTTGGCCTTGCCGTACTTCTTGCGCTCGACCGCGCGACTGTCGCGGGTGAGGAAGCCCGCGGCCTTGACCGGCGCGCGCAGGATCGGCTCGAAACGGGTGAGCGCCTGCGCGATGCCGTGCTTGACCGCGCCCGCCTGGCCCGACAGGCCCCCGCCGGTGACGGTGCAGACCACGTCGTACTGCCCGTCGCGATCGGCGACGCCGAACGGCTGGTTGATGACCAGACGCAGCGTCGGGCGCGCGAAATAGACCTCCTGATCGCGGCCGTTGACCGTGATCCTGCCCGAGCCGGGCTTGAGCCAGACGCGCGCGACCGCATCCTTGCGGCGGCCGGTGGCATAGGCGCGGCCCTGCGCGTCGATGATCTTCTCGCGCAGCGGCATGGTCGAGACATGCTCGCCGAGCGTCGCGGCGGCGGCGCCCGGCGCCGGCGCCTCGCCGCCGGTCAGCGTGGCGAGATCGGAAAGGGACTGGCGATTGTCGGACATCAGGCGCCCACCTTGTTCTTGCGGTTCATCGCGGCGACGTCGAGGACCTGCGGGTCCTGCGCCTCGTGGCTGTGGCTGGGGCCGGCGAACAGGCGCAGGTTGCGCATCTGCGCGCGGCCGAGCGGTCCGCGCGGGATCATCCGCTCGATCGCCTTTTCGAGCACGCGCTCGGGAAAACGACCGGCGAGCACCTTGTCCGCGGTGATCTCCTTGATGCCGCCGGCATAGCCGGTGTGCTTGTAATAGGTCTGCTGCTGCATCTTGCGGCCGGTGAAGCGCACCTTCTCGACGTTGACGATGATGACGTTGTCGCCGCAATCGATATGCGGGGTGTAGCTCGGCTTGTGCTTGCCGCGCAGGATGTTGGCGACGATCGAGGCGAGGCGGCCGACGACCAGGCCGTCCGCATCGATCAGATGCCACTTCTTCTCCACCGTGTACGGCGTCGCCGATTTGGTGGTCTTCATGAGCGCCTTCATGGGCGTATGTCTCCGACCGCGTAAAGCCATAGCGCCGCCCATCGCTAGACGACGCCGAATACGGCCCCAATGACGATTCGGGTCCAGGAAGTCAAGCAAATGCGCGGCTTTGCGCGACGGTATCCAGCTACCTTGAGGTCAGCCGGGTCTCGCTTTCGCTAAGGACGAGCGGCATCCATGTTCCCGCCACGGCGATCTTGCGCAGGCTGTGGACGATGAGCCCGGTGGTCTGCGAGACCGTGACCGTGACGTCGGTCTCGAGCGACCGACCGGCGGCGGCGTGCATGTGCTGCTCGACGTACCGCGCCTCCTCGGCCGAACCCGGCGTGCGCGCGACCGTGCCGCCCTCCTCGCGCGCCTGCTCGCCGATCGCGAGCGGCGGCAGCCGCATGCCGAGCAGATCGTCGGCGGCGGCGATCAGGCAGGCGTCACGCGCGGCGGGCGGGGCCGCGCCGAGCGTCGCCAGCACCGCCGCCGCGGGCGCCATCCCCGGATCGCCGGGCGGGTATTGGCCGATCTGCGCGCGCAGCGCCGAGAGCATCGCCGACCAGCTCGTCGCGCCGTCGATCACGCGCTCGGGCACGCCGCCGCGCGAAAGATGAATCCGCACGATCGTGCCGACCATCGGCTTCATCACCGCGTCGAACGCCATGCTCCGATCCGGCGACGGCGGGGCGTTGTAGCCGGTCGTCCGGATCGTCATGACGTAGCCATCGGGATCGGTGGCGAAATCCACCTCCAGGACCAGCGTCGCGCTGCGCATCGTCCCATCGGGACGCGCGCGGCGTTCGGTGGTCTCGTAGCGGACCGGCCGGCCGAGCGGCGGCGCGAACGACAGCGCCGCGGACGCCGCCAGCGCGACGATCATGGCGTCGCCGGCGCGCGACCGATCGCGTGCGATCCCCAGACCAGCGCGCCGAGCAGCAGTGCCGCCATCGCCTGGTGCAGGACCGCCAGCGGCAGTGCGACACCGGTGACGAGCGTGGCGATGCCGAGCAGGATCTGCGCCACCAGCGCGGCGGCAATCGCGCTGGCGGCGAGGCCCGCCCCCGCGCGCCGCGCCGCGGCCGCGACGCTCAGCACCGCGACCGCGGCCACCCATGCCCACCAGCGATGGACGAACTGCACCGCGATCGGGTTGTCGACGAGGTTGCCGAGCATGGTGCGGCTCGCCTGCCAGCCGCCCGCGGGAAACCAGTCGTCGCCCATCCTGGGCCAGGACGAGAAGGCGTAGCCCGCGCGCAGCCCGGCGGTGAAGGCGCCGAGCAGGAGCTGCACCGCCAGGATCAGGATCGCGACCGCCGCATGCCCGGTCAGTCGCGCGGCACGCGGCCGGGGGTCGCGCGCCACCGCCAGCAGATCGAGCGCGCACCAGATCAGGACGCCATAGATGAACAGCGCGTTGAGCAGATGGATGGCGAGGCGGATGTGGCTGACCTCGGTGCGGTCCTGCAGGCCCGACTTGACCATCCACCAGCCGATCGCGCCCTGCAACCCGCCCAGCGCGAGGATCGCGATCATCCGCGCGCCATGACCGCGCGGGATCGCGCGCCGCCACCAGAACGCCACGATCACGCCCAGCATCACCACGCCGATCGCGCGGCCGAGCAGGCGGTGCGCATATTCCCAGAAGAAGATCCGCTGGAAATCGGCGAGCGCCATGCCACGATTGACGAGCTGATATTGCGGTGTCGCCTTGTAGGCGTCGAACGCCGCCTGCCAGTCGGCATGGGTGACCGGCGGCAGCGTGCCGGAGACGGGTTTCCACTCGACGATCGACAGCCCGCTTTCGGTCAGCCGGGTGATCCCGCCGACGACAACCATCGCCAGGACGAGCGCGGCGACGAACAACAGCCATCCCGCGAGCGCGCGCGGCGCGGGACGCGGCAGGGCGGGGCGGATCGCCGGTCGCGCGGCGACGGATGGGGAGAGCTCGACCATGCGAAGAGGCTATGCGCCGGGCGCGACGCGCGTTCAACCGGGGACGCGGGAGCATCGCCAGCGCCGCGGCCCGTCCATGGCGGACGATCGTCCGCCGCGGTCAGCCGTCGAGGTCCGCGGGCGATCGCGGCTCATGGATCGGCAGCCGTTGAAGGTCGTCTTCCGGACGGAGCGCAGCGTCTTGCCGAGACCGGTGATCGTCTGCTCCTCGTCCTCCGCGGCCGTCTGACCCAGGGCGCGTAGCGGATCGCGGCCGTCCGGCCGTCAGCGTTTGACGATCACGGGCAGGCCGGCGACGGCCAGCACCACCTCCGCGACGACCGCGGCCACGGCCTGGTTGAGCGTGCCCGCCACGTCGCGGAAGCGCCGCGCCAGCGCGTTGTCGGGGACGATGCCGAGGCCGACCTCGTTGGCGACGAGGACGATCGCGCCGGGTGCGGCATCGATCGCCCGGCACAGCGCGTGGGTCGCGCCAGCGGTATCGTGCCCGGCGAGCAGCAGGTTGGACGCCCACAGCGTCAGGCAATCGACGAGCAGCACGGTGTCCGGCCGCGCCTGCGCGGCGATCGCATCGGGCAGATCGAGCGGCGCCTCGATCGTCGTCCAGCGGATATCGCGGTCGGCACGGTGTCGCGCGATCCGCCCGGTCATCTCGTCGTCGAACGCCTGCGCGGTCGCGACGAACACCAGCCGGCCGGCGAGCGCCTCGGCGCGAGCCTGCGCGTAGCGGCTCTTGCCCGATCGCGCGCCGCCCAGCACGAACAGCGTCGACGTCGTCATGTCCCGGCCTCCTGTGCCAGCGCGATCAGCGCGTCGATATCGAGATGTCGCTCCAGCGCCGCGGCGATCTCGTCGAGCGCGCCCTCGACCGAAGCGCGATAGTCGCGCCCGCCGCCCGCGATGCCGATCCGCGCGAGCAACGCCGTGCGCAGGCGCGGATCGGCGAGCAGGCCGTGGACGTAGCTCCCCAGCACGATGCCGTCCGCCGCGGTCGCGCCATCGCTGCGGCCGTCGTCGAACGCCGCGAACGGCCGCGCGGTATCGGCGCCCGCGGTCTCGCCGATGTGCATCTCATAGCCCGCGAACGGCGCGCCGAGCGCGGTGCCGGCGACCGGACGCAGCGTCTTGTGCGGCGACAGCACCGTCTCGACCGCGAGTAGGCCGAGGCCATCGACCGCGCCCGCAGGCCCCTCGATACCGTCCGGATCGGCGATCCGCGTGCCGAGCATCTGATAGCCGCCGCACAGGCCCAGGATCGCGCCGCCACGGCGACGATGCGCGTAGATGTCGATGTCCCAGCCTTCGGCGCGCAGCGCGGCGAGATCGGCGATCGTCGCCTTCGATCCGGGCAGCACCACGAGCGCGGCGTCGGCCGGGATCGGCCGCCCCGGCGCGACCATGACGAGATCGACACCGGGCTCGAGCCGGAGCGGATCGAGATCGTCGAAATTGGCGATCCGCGGCAGGATCGGGCAGGCGACGACCGTCCGGCCCGACCGCGCTTCGGGTCGGCGTTCAAGCGCCACCGCATCCTCGCTCGGCAGCCGCGCGGTGGCGGCCAGCCACGGCACCACGCCGAAGCCGCGCCAGCCCGACAGCCGCTCGATGTCGCGATAGCCGTCCTCGAACAATGCCGGGTCGCCGCGGAACTTGTTGACGACGAAGCCGCGGATCATCGCGGCGTCCGCGGGATCGATCACCGCGCGCGTGCCGACGATCGCCGCGATCACGCCGCCGCGATCGATGTCGCCGACCAGCACGACCGGCACGCGCGCCGCGCGGGCGAAGCCCATGTTCGCGATGTCGCCGGCGCGCAGATTGATCTCGGCGGGCGATCCCGCGCCCTCGACGACGACGATGTCGCACGCGCGCCGCAGCCGTTCGTAGCTCGCCATCACGTCGCCGAGCAGAGCGCCGCGCGCGGTGCGATAGTCGCCCGATGCCAGCGTCCCGCGCACGGTTCCGTGGACGACGAGCTGCGCGGTGCGGTCCGCCTGCGGCTTGAGCAGCACCGGGTTCATGTCGGTATGCGGGGCGATCCGCGCGGCGATCGCCTGCAACGCCTGCGCCCGGCCGATCTCGCCGCCATCGCCGGTGACCGCGGCGTTGTTCGACATGTTCTGCGGCTTGAACGGCCGGACGCGCAGGCCGCGATCGCACAGCGCCCGGCACAGCCCCGCGACCAGCACCGATTTGCCGACGTCGGACCCGGTGCCCTGGAGCATCACCGCAGCCATGCGCAGGCCCCCGCGACGATCCACAGGCCGAGGCACGCGCGCCGATAGAGGCGCAGGGCGCGCGCGATGTCGGCGGCGCGCGCCGGCCGCTCGCCGTCGCCGATCCAGGGCTTGTCGTGGAGCACGTCGTCGTAGCGCACCGGGCCGGCGAGCCGCAGCCCGAGCGCACCCGCCATCGCCGCCTCCGGCCAGCCGGAATTGGGCGAGGCGTGGCGGCCCGCGTCGCGCATCATCATCCGCCAGCCGCCGGCGCCGACAAGGCAGAGCAGCACGCCGCTCAGCCGCGCGGGCAGCAGGTTGGCGACGTCGTCGGTCCGCGCCGCGGCCCGGCCGAACGCCCGCCAGCGCGGCTCGCGATGCCCGATCATGCTGTCGGCGGTGTTGATCGCCTTGTACGCCCACAGCCCCGGCAACCCGGCGAGCAGCAGCCAGAACAGCGGCGCGACGACGCCGTCGCAAAAGCTCTCGGCGAGGCTTTCGATCGCGGCGCGCACGACGCCCGCCTCGTCGAGCGCGGCGGTGTCGCGGCCGACGATCATGCCGACGGCGGTGCGGGCCTGCGCCAGGTCGCCCGCCGCGAGCGCGATCTCGACCGCGCGGACATGATCGTGGAGGCTGCGCTGCGCGAGACCGGGCGCGGCGAGCAGCGCGATCGCGAGCCAGGCGAACCGGCCGAGCGCGGCGACGAGCAGCCGCTGCGCCGCCCCGCCGCCGGCGATCGCGACCGCGAGCAGCACGAGCACGGTCGCGACACCCCCGGCGCGGCGTGCGCGATCGTCGCGCGATGGCTGGTTCCACCGCGCCTCGGCGATCCCGATGATGCCCGCGAACCAGGTCACGGGATGGCCGATCCGGGCATGGAGCCGCGCCGGCCAGCCGAACGCCGCATCGATCGCCAGCGCGAGCAGCGCCACCGGTTCAACCATCGCCCGGCTCAACCATCGCCGAGCGCCCGGTCGAGCCGGGCGAGCGCCGCATCCGAGCCCGGCAGGCCGATGCGCAGCCAGCGCGGATCATGGTCGAACGGGCGCGTCAGGATGCCGCGCCGGGCGAGCCGATCGAACAGCGCCGCCGCGTCCCCGGTCTCGACCAGCCGGAACAGCGGGCAGGCGCCGATGGCGCGCAGGCCGTGGCGCGCGAACACCGCGTCGAGCGCCGCGGCGTCGGCGGGCAGCGAGGTCCGGGTGGCGGCGATCCATGCCGCGTCGCGATAGGCGGCCGTCCCGATCGCCAGCGCCGCCGCCGACACCGGCCAGCTCCCGAGCAGCACGCGCAGCCGCGCGATCAGCGGTCGCGGGCCGAGCACGAAGCCCAGCCTGACGCCGGCGAGCCCGAAGAACTTGCCGAACGAGCGCACCACCACGAGCGGCCGATCGTCGCGGATAGCGGCGACGATGCTGGCAGCGGGCGTGGCATCCGCGAACGCCTCGTCGACGACCAGGCCGCGTCCCGATGCGGCGCGCGCGGCGATATCGGGCATGTGGCCATCGGGGTTGGTCGGGTTGGCGAGGATCAGCGTCCGCGCGGTACAGCCGGCGATCTCGTTTTTGGCGATGGCGACGCTGCCCGGGATCATCTCGGCATGGGTGCGATAGCCCGGCGCGAGATGCGCGGCGTCGCCCGCCAGCTGCGTGCCGAGCAGCCGCAGCCCGATCTCGCTGCCCGGCACCACGCACAGCCGCTCGGGCGCGATGCCGAAACAGGCGGCGGCGGCAGCCTCGAGATCGGCGAGCGCGGCCTCGTCCGGGAGCGCCCGCCAGTCGATCGCGCGATCGCGCGCGCCGGGCCATGGCCGCGGATTGACGCCCGTCGAGAGATCGAGCCACGGCGCGGCGGCATCGCCATAGACGGCGCGTGCCGCGCTCAGCCGGCCGCCATGGATCGCCCAGCACGCGGTCATGCCAGCCGCGCCCAGCCGACCAGCGCGAGCAGCAGTCCGCTCTCGACCAGCTCGATCCCCGCGCCATGGCCATCGCCCGAGATGCCGCCGATCGTCCGGCGCAGGCGCCAGCCCCAGCCGGCGACCAGCAGCGGTGCGGCGAGCAGCGCGGGCGCGGCGAGGCAGGCGGCGGCCAGGATCGCCAGCCAGCCCGCGATGTCGACGGGGCGTACGGCGGTGCGGAAGCGCGCCGCCAGCCCGTCGTGGAGCGGCGGCAGCCAGCGGGTCCAGGCGAGCGGGCCGATCCGCGCGGCGAACGGCACGAGGAGCAGCGGCAGCACGATCCCGGCGGCGATCGCGGCGTGGAGCAGCACCAGCTTGGCGAGCAGCTGGAGGCCGATCGCGACCACGCCGAAGCTGCCGACATGCGGATCGGCGAGCACCGCCAGCAGCCGGGCGCGGTCGCCATGCGCGGCGCCGCGCGCGTCCGCGAGATCGGCCAGCCCATCGAGATGAAGCGCGCCGGTGATCGCCACCCAGGCGACCAGCGCGAGTAACGCGCCGGTCCACGGATCGAGCCGCGTTCCCGCCCATGCGGCGACAGCGACGACCGTCCCGATCGTCAGCCCGACCGCGGGGAACCAGCGCATCGAGCGGGCGAATGCCGCCTCGTCGGCGGCGACGCGCGGCATCGGCAGGCGGGTGAGGAATTGCGTCGCGAGAACGAAGTCCTTCATCCGCCCGGTACTCCGGCCTCGGCGAAGGTCGCCATGCCGTCATGCGCGGCGAGCGCCGATCGGATCACCGCGACCGCGACCGCCGCGCCGCTGCCTTCGCCGAGCCGCATGTCGAGCGCGAGCAGCGGATCCAGACCGAGCCGGTCGAGCAGGCGGTGATGTCCGGGTTCGGCCGAGCGATGCCCGGCCAGACAGTGCGCGACGATGCCCGGCGCGGCCGCGGCGAGCGGCGCGACGGCCGCACAGCAGATGAAGCCGTCGAGCACGACGGGCACGCGCAGGCGTCGCGCCGCCACCACGGCGCCCGCGATCGCCGCGATCTCGCGTCCGCCGACGCGGCGCAGCGTCTCGAACGGGGTGAGCGATGCGGTGGCATGGCGGGCGAGCGCGCGTTCGACGACGGCGATCTTGCGCGCGATGCCGGCCGCATCGACACCGGTGCCCGGCCCGACCCAGTCGGCCGCCGCGCCGCCCAGGCTGCGTGCGCAGAGCGCTGCCGCCGCGGTCGAATTGGCGATCCCCATCTCGCCGAGCACGAGCAGGCCGAGCCCGGGTTCGACCACCGCCGCGCCGGCGGACAGCGCGGCGAGGCAGTCGCCTTCGTCCATCGCCGCGCCCATCGTGAAGTCCGCGGTCGGGCGATCGAGATCGATCGGCACGATCGTCAGATCGAGCCCGGCAGCGGCGGCGAGCGCGTTGATCGCGGCGCCGCCGGCGGTGAAATTGGCGACCATCGCGGCGGTGACGCTCGCGGGATAAGCGCTGACGCCGCGCGTCGCGATGCCGTGATTGCCCGCGAAGATCGCGGCGCGCGCGCGGATCAGCGTCGGGCGGGGCGTGCCCTGCCAGCCGGCGAGGAACAGCGCGATGTCCTCGAGCCGGCCGAGCGAGCCCGGCGGCTTGGTGAGCTGCGCCTGGCGTGTCCGCGCGGAGTCGATCGCGTCGACATCCGGCGCGGCCAGTCCGGCGAGCGCCGCCTCGAACGCCGCGACGGTCGCAAAGCCGCTCATTCGGCGACGAAGCCCGGCGGCGGGGTGCGCGTGATGAAGTGCCCCTTCACCCCCTGTGGCCATTGCGCGAAGGGCACGCGGCCATGCTCGCTCGCCGCATAGTGGACGGCGTAATCGAGGATCGCGCGTGCCGCGTCGCCGTCGGGTGCGAACCGGCCGAGCACATAGCCGACCTTGCCCGGCGCGCGCAGATGCACCGTGCAGAACTCGGTGCAGGCGAACAGGCACGGCATCTCCTGCACCGCGATATCGGCATAGCGTGCGTCCGCCGCCTTCGCGGCGTGCAGCGCCGCGACCAGCCGCGCGCCGCCGCGCATGCCGTCGGTGTCCTCGCGCGCATCGCTGGCGAGGCGACAGGTGTTGCAGGCGACGACGGCGGGGCCGTCCTCCACGCGTTTCAGCATCTCGGGTCCATTCGGCAGGGAGGGTGGATCATCGTTCGAGCAACCGGTCGGCGAGCGGCTCGCGCGCCTGCCAGCCGCGGCGTTCGAGCTCGGGGATCTCGGTCGCCTCGACCGGATAGCCGAGGCAGAGCAGCGCGATCAACGTCCAGTCGGCGGGAACGTCGAGCATCGCGGCGACCGTCTCCGGATCGAGGATCGATACCCAGCCCAGCCCGATGCCGCGCACCCGCGCCGCCAGCCACAGGCCGTGGATCGCCATCACGCACGAATAGCGCAGCGTCTCGGCCATCGTCGCGGCGCCCAGGCCATGCCCCGCCGCCGGCCGCTCGTCGCAGAACACCGCGAGCAGCTCGGGCGCCTCGCGGATGCCATGCAGCTTGAGCATGCCGTACAGCGCGTGCCGCTCGTCCGCGTAGCGCGTGCCCGCCGCCGCCGCATGCGCATCGACATGATCGGCGAGCGACGCCCGAATCGCCGCCGAGCGCACGCGGACGAAGCGCCAGGGCTGCGCGTTGCCCACCGAGGGCGCCAGGCAGGCCGAGGCGAGCAGATGCCGAATGTCCGCCTCCGCCACCGCGCGCGCCTGGAAATGGCGCACGTCGCGCCGCCAGCGCAGCAGCGTGTCGAGCCGTGCGGCGAGATCGTCGTCGAACCGGGGCGGGGCGATGTTCAGAACTCGATCCCCGCCTGCGCCTTCACGCCCGAGCGGAAGGGATGCTTGACCATCGTCATGTCGGTGACGAGATCGGCCGCCGCGATCAGCGCGTCGGGCGCGTTGCGACCGGTGACGATGACGTGCTTCATCGCCTCGCGGCCGGTCAGCACCGCGAGCACCTCGTCGAGCGGCAGATAGTCGTAGCGCAGCACGATGTTGAGCTCGTCGGCGAGCACCATCGCATAGTACGGGTCGGCGATCATGCGGACGACCTCGTCCCATGCGGCGCGTGCGGATGCGATGTCGCGGGCACGGTCCTGCGTATCCCAGGTGAAGCCGTCGCCCATCGGCTTGAACTCGACGATGCCGGGAAAGGCATCGAACACGACCTTCTCGCCGGTCGTCATCGCGCCCTTGACGAACTGGACGACGCCGACCTTCATGCCATGCCCGATCGCGCGCACGACCATGCCGAGCGCGGCGCTGGTCTTGCCCTTGCCCGTGCCGGTGTGGACGATGAGCAGCCCCTGCTCGCGGGTCTTGGTCGCGACGATGCGCTGCTGCGCGACCTGTTTCCTCCGCATCTTCTCGGCGTGTCGTTCGTCATCGACCGGCATCCTGGTCCTCCCGGCGCATCAGATAGACATCCATGATCCAGCCATGCCGGGTCCGCAGCGCGGCGCGGCGCGCGGCGATGCGGCCGCCGACCTCGCCGAGCGCGCCGTGGATCAGCGTCTCGTGCGGCAGGCCGAGATAGGCGCCCCACCAGATCGCGATCCCCCGCGGCGGCAGCACCTCGAACGCGCAGCCTGCGTCGAGCATGACGACGACCGTGTCGAACCCCTCGGGCCAGCCCGCCGCGCGCAGCCGCCGCCCGGTGGTGATCGCGACGGGTGCGGCGAGCGTGTTGAGCGGGATCGCGTGCGCGGCGGTGAGCGCCTGGATGCTGGTGATGCCGGGGACGACGCGAACCTCCAGATCCATGCCGCCGGCACGCAGCCGCCCGGCGATGCGCAGGCTGCTGTCGTAGAGCGAGGGATCGCCCCAGACGAGCAGCGCGACCGTGCCGCCGCCAGGCAGGTGCGCCGCGATCGCGCGCGCCCAGACGGCGGCGATCGCATCGTGCCAGGCGTCGACATCGCCGCGATAGTCGGCGGTCGCGGCGCGCACGGGGAGGTCGAACTCGGCGACCCTGGTGGCGTCGGTCACCGCATCGGCGCAGATCATCCGGCGCAGGTCGATGAGGTCGGCGGTGCGCGCGCCCTTGCGGGGCAGCAGGATCAGGTCGGCCGTCGCCATGGCATCGGCGGCGGCGCGGGTCAGGTGATCGGGATTGCCCGTCCCGATGCCGATGAGCCGCAGCCGGATCATGCCGGCTCCGCCAGCGGGCCGTAGAGGACGATCGCGGGCGTGGCCGACGGCACGCCGGACAGCGCCTCGGCCAGCGTCGCGACGGTCGCGCGGGTCAGCCGCTGCTCCGGATGGCCGATGCTCTCGGCGAGCAGCGCGGGGGTGTCGGGCGCGAGGCCGTGCGCGATCAGCCGCCCGGCGAGCGCCGCGAAGGTCCGCCTGGGCATGAACACCACCGTCGTCGCCGCCGGATCGGCGAGCGCCGCCATGTTGAGCGCCTCGGGCAGCGCGCCGCTGACGTCGTGCCCGGTGACGAACTGGACGCGACGCGCGGCGAGCCGGCGGGTCAGCGGGATCGCCGCCGCCGCCGCCGCGGCGCTCGCCGCGGTCACGCCCGGGACGATCTCGAACGCGATGCCCGCCGCGCGCAGCGCCGCGATCTCCTCCTCCAGGCGCCCGAACAGACCGGCGTCGCCCGACTTGAGCCGCACGACGCGCGCGCCGGTCGCGGCATAGTCGACCAGCAGCCGGCTGACGTCGTCCTGGCGCGGCGACGGCCGCCCGGCGCGTTTGCCGACCGCGACCAGATCGGCGCCGGCGCGCGCGTGCGACAGGATCGGGCCGGACGAGAGATCGTCGAACAGCACCGCGTCCGCCGCCTTGAGCCGCGCCACCGCCTTCAGGGTGAGCAGCTCGGGATCGCCCGGTCCCGATCCGACAAAGGCGACCCGCACGCTCATGCCTCGGGCGCGATCAGGTGGAAGAAGGTGCCGGTGATCGCGCCGCGCCGCGACCCGGTCTCGGCGACCGCCACGCCGTCGGCATCGGTGACGTCGGCGAGCGGGGCGTCGGGCTGGTCGATGATGGTCGAGTAATGGAACTCGTGCCCGCGCAACGCCGCACCCGGCGCATACCCCGCCATCGGCGCGCGCAGGGTCGCGCGGCGATAGCCGAGATGCATCCGCCGCGTCTCGTAGCTGGTGACCAGCCCGAGCAGGCCCGCCATCTCGTGACGGGTCCCGGTCTTGTCGACCAGGCCGGCGCCGATCGCCATGTACCCTCCGCACTCGCCATGGACCGGCCGCGTCCCGGCATGGCGGCGCAGCGCCGCGCGGAACCGGCTCGCGGCGGCGAGCGTGCCGGCATGGAGCTCGGGATAGCCGCCCGGCAGCCAGACGAGATCCGCCTCGCGCGCGGGTGCCTCGTCGGCGAGCGGCGAGAAGGGCATGATCTGCGCACCCGCCTCGCGCCAGCCCGCGAGCAGATGCGGATAGGTGAAGGAGAAGGCGGCGTCCTGGGCGAGCGCGATGCGCTGCGCCGGCGGTCGCGGCAGCACGGCGTCGCCCGCGGCGACCGGGCGCATCGCCGCGGCCGCGCGGATCGCGGCGAGATCGGCATGGGCGCGCAGGAACGCGGCATAGTCCGCGATCGCGCGATCGAGATCGGGATGTTCGGCGGCCTGCACCAGGCCGAGATGACGTTCGGGCAGGGTCAGGTCGCCGCGCCGCGGCAGCGCGCCGAGCACGGTGATGCCGGCCGCCGCCATGCCGCGCCGGATCAGCCGTTCGTGGCGCGGGCTGGCGACGCGGTTGAGGATCACGCCCGCGAACGGCAGGCCGTCCCCATAGCGGACGAAGCCGGTCGCGGTGGCGGCGGCGGACTGCGCCTGCCCGGACACGTCGATCACCAGCACGACCGGCCAGCCCATCCGCCGCGCGATGTCCGCGCTCGCCCCGTTGCCCGCGGCGCCGGGCGTGGCGACACCGTCGTAAAGGCCCATCGATCCCTCGGCGAGCACCAGGTCGGCGCCGTCGGCCTGCGCGGCGATCCGGTCCAGCAGGCGACCGCGCATCGCCCAGCTGTCGAGGTTGAACGAGGACCGGCCGCAGGCGGCGCGGTGGAAGGCGGGATCGATATAGTCCGGCCCGCTCTTGAACGGCTGCACGACGCGCCCGTCCTCGGTGAGCGCGCGCAACAGGCCGAGCATGACGGTGGTCTTGCCGGTGCCCGAGGCGGGGGCGGCGATCATCAGACCGGGCGGGTTCACGATGGCGCTCCGCGCCGGAAGCGGCGATCGTAATCGGGGGCGTAGAGGCGGCTGTCCGCGAAATCCTCCGCCGCCAGCGCGCGGCCGACGAGGATCAGCGCGGTGCGCTCCATGCTGCCGGCGACGGCGGCCTCCACCGTCGCCAGCGTCGCGCGGACGATACGCTGATCCGGCCAGCTCGCGCGCCACACGATCGCGACCGGGCAGTCCGCGCCATAGCCGGGGACGAGATCGGCGACGACGGTGGCGAGCGCGTGGATCGAGAGATGGATGGCGAGCGTCGCGCCGGTCGCCGCGAACGCCTGGAGGCCCTCGCGCTCGGGCATCGCGCTGGCGCGGCCCGGGGTGCGGGTGAGGATCACCGACTGCGCGACGCCGGGCAAGGTCAGCTCGGCCTCCAGCGCGGCGGCGGCGGCGGCGAAGGCGGGGACGCCGGGCGTGACGGTGAACGGCACGCCGATCGCGCGCAGTCGGCGCAGTTGCTCGGCCAACGCCGAGTACACCGAGAGATCGCCCGAATGGAGGCGCGCGACGTCGTGCCCGGCATCGTGTGCGCTCGCGATCGCCGCGACGATGTCGTCGAGCGACAGCGGCGCGGTGTCGACGATCCGTGCGCCCGGCGGGCAGTGATCGAGTACCGCCGCGGGCACCAGCGAGCCGGCATAGAGGCAGACCCGGCAGCGTGCGATCAGGTCGCGGCCGCGCAGCGTCAGCAGGTCGGGGGCGCCGGGGCCGGCGCCGATGAAATGGACGGTCATCGGCCGCGCCCCTCGGCGATCGCGCACGTCGCCAGCGCGTCCGGCGAGATCCGGCGCGGCGCGAGCAGGCGCGCGCCGTCGCCGGCCGCGGCGAGCGCCGCCGCCTCGGCGACGCTGCCCGTGCCGCGCGCCGCGATACTCGCGGACGAGCGTGTGGGCGTCGCGATCGCGCGCAGCGCCTCGGGCGACACGGCGATGACCGGCAGCGCGAGCGTATCCGCGAACCGCCGGAGCAGTACCAGCTTGTCGTGCGGCGCGGCAAGCGCGTCGATCGCATGATGCCCGTGCTGCGCCAGCGCCGCGCGCAGCGACGACAGGCGCGCGGCCCCGCGGAAGCCGAACCCGGCGACGATCATAGCGTCACGCTCCACTGGACCAGGGGGTAGGATGCCCGCCAGCCGCGCCGGGTGCCGAGCGGCGTCGCCTCGGCGAGCGCGACCCGCAGCAGCGCCCCGCCTTTCGCCGCGTGCCAGCGTGCGAGCAATCCCTCGGATTCGAGAGTCACCGCGTTGGCCACCAGACGGGTGCCGGCAGGAAGTTGCGCGCACAGCGCGTCGAGCAGCGCCTCCGACAGGCCGCCGCCGACGAACACCGCATCGGGTGTCGGCCGACCGGCGAGGACGCCGGGCGCGCGCCCCTCGATCATCGCCAGCCGATCGACCCCCAGCGCCGCCGCATTGCCACGCGCGCGCGCGGCGCGGACGGGATCGGCCTCGAACGCGGTCGCCCTATTGGCGGGATGCGCGAGCAGCCATTCGATGCCGATCGAGCCCGATCCGGCGCCGATGTCCCACAGCATCTCGCCCGGCCGCGGTGCCAGCGCCGACAAGGTGAGCGCGCGGACCGGGCGTCTGGTGAGCTGACCGTCATGCGCGAAGATCCCGTCGGGCAGGCCCGAGCGGCAGGGAAGCGCATCGCCGTCGCCGGCGATCTCCAGGCCAAGCGCCACGGGATGCGCGATATCGGGGAGGGGCGGCGCCGAGGCGGTCGTGCGGCGAACGCGCTCGCGCGGACCGCCCAGGGCTTCGAGGACGTGGACGATCGACGCGCCGAAGCCGAGGTCGGCCAGATAACGCGCGATATCGCCCGCCGCCGCGCCGTCGCGGACCAGCACCAGCAGCCGGCGACCGCGCGCGAGATGGGGCCGCAACCGGCCCGGCGGGGCGGCGTGGAGCCCGAGACACGGCGTCGCGTCCAGCGCCCAGCCAAGCCGCGCGGCGGCGCGCGCGAATGCGGAGAGCGCCGGATAGGCGATCCAGTCCGCCGGATCGAGTTCGCGCGTCACCGCCGTGCCTGCGCCGAACCAGAACGGATCGCCCGAGGCGAGCAGCACGGTCGGCTTGCCGCGCCGCGCGATCAGCGGCGCGATCCCGTCGGCGAACGGCACCGGCCATACCGCGGCCGTGCCGGCGAGATCGGGGAGCAGCGCGAGGTGCCGCGCCGATCCGGTGACGAGATCGGCGCACGCGATCGCCGCGCGCGCCGCGGGGGATAGTCCTGCGGCGCCGTCTTCGCCTATGCCGACGATCGTCAGCCATGGCGCGGGAGCCTCAGCCATTCCGAACATCCTCGTGCTCGGCGGGACGACCGAGGCGAGCGCGCTCGCCGCGGCGCTGGCGGAACGCGGCGCGCGTGCGACGCTGAGCTATGCCGGCCGCGTCGCCAACCCGCGGCCGCAGCCGGTGCCGGTGCGCGTCGGCGGGTTCGGCGGCGTCGAGGGGCTCGCGAGTCACCTGCGCGAGGCGGGTGTGACGCATCTGATCGACGCGACGCATCCGTTCGCCGCGACGATGGGCGCCGGCGCGGTCGCCGCCGCGCGGCTGGCGGGCGTCGCGCATGTCGCGCTGGTACGACCTCCCTGGGCGCCCATCGAGGGCGATCGCTGGCACCGGGTCGCCGATATCCCCGGCGCGGTCGCGGCGCTCGCCGGACCGCCGAAGCGCGTGATGCTGGCACTCGGCCGGATGCATGTCGACGCCTTCGCCGCGCAGCCGCAGCACCGGTATCTGCTGCGCTTCGTCGATCCGCCGATCCGCGCGCCTGCTCCGCCGCGTCATACACTCGTCGTCGACCGCGGACCGTTCGATGTCGAGGGTGATACCGCGCTGCTCGCGAACCATGCAATCGAGCTGATCGTCTGCAAGAATGCGGGCGGCAGCGGCGCGCAGGCCAAGCTGATCGCGGCGCGCCGGCTGGGTCTGCCGGTCATGATGATCGATCGACCCGCCATGCCGGATCGTGCCGAGGCGAGCGACGTCGAGGCGGTGCTGCGCTGGCTCGATCATGGCGTGAACCGCGGCGTGTAGAGCCAGCCGCCGCCGGGCCGCTCGATCCGCCGCGTCCGGCTCGAGCCGAGGATCACCAGCGTGCGCATGTCCGCCATCTCGGGCCGCGCCGCGCCGAGCGTGGTGACGTGAAGCGCTTCCCCGGGTGTCGAGACGGCGCGCGCGAACAGGATCGGGCGCGCCGCGCCGCATGCCTCGCGCAGCACGTCGAGCGCGCGCGCGAACCCGTCGGGGCGGGCCTGCGAGCGCGGATTGTAGAACGCCATCGCGAAATCCGCCTCCGCCGCCAGCCGCAGCCGGCGCTCGATCGTGCGCCACGGCTTGAGATTGTCCGACAGGTTGATCGCGCAGAAATCATGCCCGAGCGGCGCGCCGGCGCGTGCGCTCGCCGCGAGCATCGCGGTGATGCCGGGCAGCACGCGGATGTCGAGATCGCGCCACGCGGCGGGTCCGGTCTCGATCGCCTCGAACACCGCCGCCGCCATCGCGAACACGCCGGGATCGCCCGACGACACCACCGCCACGCACCGCCCCGCCGTGGCGAGCGTCAGCGCGTGGGCGGCCCGCGCGATCTCGACGCGGTTGTCGGACGGGTGGAGCGTGAGCCCGTCGCGCGGCGCGACGCGCGCGACATAGGGCGCATACCCGACGACGTCGGTCGCCCGTGCCAGCATGTCGGTCACCTCCGGGGTGACCAGCGCGGCGTCGCCCGGTCCGATCCCGGCGATGGCGAGCCAGCCGGTCATGGCCGGCGCCCCCGGCCATGGATCAGCACGATCGAGAAATAGGGCGCGACATGGTCGACCTCGCTCAGCCGGCTGACGCGCTGATCGGGCATCGCGGCATGCTCGACCAGCCACGCCGCGTCCGCGCGCCCGGCGCGCGCCAGCGCACGACGCAGCTTGGCGAGGTGGCGGCCGATCTTCATCACCACCAGCGCGTCGGCGTCGCCGATGCGACGCACGAGCGCGTCCTCGGGGAGCGTCGCCATCAGCACGGTCAGCACATCGTCGCCCCAGGCGATCGGCACGCCGGTCGCGGCCCAGGCGCCCGCCATGCCCGCGATCCCCGGCACCACCGCGACCGGCACGATGCCCGCCAGCCGCGCGTGGAGATGCATGAACGAACCGTAGAAGAACGGATCGCCTTCGCACAGCACGGCGACGTCCTCGCCCGCCTGCGCCAGATCGCGTAGGCGACGGGTACAGTCGGCATAGAAGGCGGCAAGCACGTCGTTGTAGCGCGGATCGGCGAGCGGGATCTCGGTGGTGACGGGATATTCCATCGCATGTTCGATCGCGTCGGCGCGCAGCATCCCCTCGACGATCCGCCGCGCCTGTCCAGGCCGGCCGGCCTTGCGGAAATAGGCGACGTGGCGCGCACCGCGCACCAGCCGGTCGGCGCGGACGCTCATCAGGTCCGCGGCGCCCGGGCCGAGCCCGACGCCATGGATCGTGCCCGGGCTCATTCGGCGGCGCTCGCGACGGCGTTGACCGCGGCCACGGTGATCGCGCTGCCGCCGAGCCGGCCCTCGACGATGCAGCACGGCACTGGCGCCGCCCTCCACAGCGCGGCCTTCGATTCGATCGCCCCGACGAACCCGACCGGGCAGCCGATGATCGCCGCCGGACGCGGGCAGGCCGGATTCTCGAGCATCGTCAGCAGGTGGAACAAGGCGGTCGGCGCGTTGCCGATCGCGACCAGCGCACCGGCGAGATGCGGCCGCCACAGATCCAGCGCGGCGGCCGAGCGGGTCGTCGCCATCGTTTCGGCCAGCGCCGGCACGCGCGCGTCCCCGAGCGTGCAGAGCACCGGGTTGGCGGCGGGCAGACGGGCCCGGGTGATGCCCTCGCTGACCATGCGCGCATCGCACAGGATCGGCGCGCCGGCCCGGAGCGCGGTCCGCGCCGCCGCGACGAAGCCCGGCGAGAAGCGGATGTCCGCCGCCAGCGCGACCAGCCCGGCGGCGTGGATCATCCGCACCGCGACCCCCTCGTCGTCGGGCGGGAAGCGCGCGAGATCGGCCTCGGCGCGGATGATCGCGAACGAGCGGCGATAGATCGCCGCGCCGTCGGTCTCGTAGGCGTAGGGCATCAGGCGGCGCCGAACTGCGCCAGGAGCTGTGCCGGACCGAGCCCGGCGCGGACCGGCGGATCGCCGGCGCGCGCATCGACGGCGAGGTCGAACGTGCCGCCCCGCCCGGTCAGCACGACATCGGCGCGGCGGCTGCGCGCGCAGCCCTTCGCGCAGCCCGAGACATGCAGCCGGCCGGCGACCAGCGGCGCCAGCCGCAGCGCGAGCGCGCGTGTCTCGACGGTCGCCTGCGGACAGGCGGGCGCGCCGGGGCACGCATCGATACGCAGCGCGGGGTCGGCGGGATCGGTCAGGAAGCCCGGCGCCGCGCGCGGCACGTCGCCTTCGAGGATCAGCGTGCGCCACGGCGTCACGCGCAGCGCGGACGCCTGGCCGGCGTGGATGAGTGCGAGGAGCGCACGTGCGTCGATCCGGCCGAAGGCGAGCCCGTAGGCCGCGCCAAGCGCATGCGGCCCGGGTATCGCGCGCGCGCCGTCCAGAGCGGGGCGGCGATCTCCGCGCGCCCAGTCGGGCAGCGGCGCCGCGTGGCGCGCCATCCGCCCGGCCCGCGCGCCGCCGCTCGCGACGAACCAGCATGCCAGCGCGACCAGCGCATCCGCTTCGCCGCCGGGCGGGATCGCCACGCCGGTCTCGCGGCCATCGGCGCGCAGCAGCAGCCGGCCGTCGCCGCCGCGCTCGATCCGGAAATCGGCGGGCGTGTCGCGCAGCACCGGTGCCGCGCCGGCGTCGATCGCGAAGCCGATCTTGTCGGGCAGGGGCGGCAGGTCGTCGTGCCGGGCGGCAAGCGCGGCGGCGATCCGCGCGCTGTCGTCGCCCGGCGTCCAGTCCGGCGCGACGAGGATGGCCGGGTGCGCGTCGTGGACCGGATCGGGATCGACCAGCCCGAGCCCGATCAGCGTGGCGACCAGCGCCGGCCATCCGGCCTCGCCGACGCCGCGGATCTGGAGACTGGCGCGGCGCGTGACGTCGATCTCGCCGTTGCCGTGCAAGATCGCCGCGGCGCACAGGCCGAGCGTCTGCGCGGCGGTGAGCCGCCCGAGCGGCGGCCGCACGCGGACCAGCAGGCCGTCGCCCGCCGCCATCGGACGCCATGCGCCCGGGCACCAGCCCCTGACGACGCTCATGCCGCGTCGCCCATCGTCGCCAGGATGGAGTTGCGCCGCGTCCGCCACAACCCGGCATCGCGCAGCGCCGCGAAGCGCGCCTGCATCGCCGCGAGCGCCTGCGGGTTCTCGCGCGCGAGAAAGGCGCGCACCTCGTCGCGGCCGAGCGTCGCGTCGTGATAGAGGTCGATCAGCTGCGCGGGCACGGCATCGGCGAGATGCGCGAATGCGCCGAGATGATCGAGCGTCGCGGCGATCTCGGCCCCGCCACGAAAGCCGTGGCGCATCATGCCCGCGATCCAGACGGGATTGGCGGCGCGCGCGCGGACGACGCGCGCGATCTCCTCGGTCAGCGTGCGCGCGGCCGGCGTCGCGGGATCGCGCGCGTCGAGGTGATAGAGCGCCGCGCTGCCGCCGGCGACCGCCTGCGCGGCGGCGAAGCCGGCCTCGTGCGCGGCATAGTCCCCGGCGAGCAGCAGGTCGGTCTCGGGCAGGTCCTGGAGGTGGACGAAGGCGTCCGCCGCCGCGACGCGCGCGCGCAGCCCCGCGGGATCGGCCTCGCTCTCGACATCGATGGCATGGCTCGATGCCGCCAGCCACGCCGCGCCCGCCGCCTGGCGCGCCTCCGCGCCATAGCGGTCGGTGTCGATCGCGAGGCCGTAGCGTCCGGGCTGCGGGCCATAGACGCGCGGCATCGGCGGCGTGCCCGCGAACGGATTGCGATCGCGCGGCTCGTCGCGTGCGCACAATGCGCGCACCGCCTGCCCGAACAGCGCGGGCAGCATCGGGAAGGCATCCCGGAACAGCCCGGAAATGCGCAGCGTGACGTCGATCCGGGGATGGTCGAGCTCGGCGAGCGGCAGGATCTCGATGCCGGTCACGCGCTCGGAGCCCAGGTCCCAGACCGGGCGCGCGCCGAGCAGGTGCAGCGCCATCGCGAACTCCTCGCCCGCGGTGCGCATCGTCGCCGAGCCCCACAGGTCGACGACCAGCCCGTGCGGCCAGTCGCCATGATCCTGGAGATGGCGGCGGATCAGCTCCCCGGCGAGCCGCACGCCCTGCAGGTGCGCCGCGCGCGACGGCACCGCGCGCGGATCGATCGTGAAGAGATTGCGCCCCGTCGGCAGCACATCGGCGCGGCCGCGATAGGGCGAACCCGACGGACCCGCCGCGACGCGCCGGCCGGCGAGCGCGGCAAGCAGCCCGGCACGCTCGGGCTCGCCCTGCTCGCCGCGACCGAAAACGTGCAGCCCGTCGCCGAACTGGCTCTCCTTCACGTCGCACACGAAGCGGTCGATCCGCGTGATCGCTTCCGCCGGCGACGATGCGGCGTCGAGCCCGAGCTCGGCGGCGAGACCCAGCGACCGCGCCTCCTCGCCGATATCGCCCCGGAGCCGATCGCGCCGCGCCGGATCGAGGCCGTCGGCGCTGGAGAACTCGTCGAGCAGCGCTTCGAGCCGGGCGAGGCCCGCGCCGCCGCCCGTCCTCCTCATCGCCGGGGGGGCATGGCCCAGCGTCACCGCGCCGATCCGGCGCTTGGCCTGCGCGGCCTCGCCGGGATCGTTGACGATGAACGGATAGATCACCGGCAGCGCGCCGGTCAGCGCCTCGGGCCAGCACGCGCCGGACAGCGCCACCGCCTTGCCCGGCAGCCATTCGAGCGTGCCGTGCGCGCCGATATGGACGAGCGCGTCGATGCGCTCGGCACGCAGCCACAGATAGAAGGCGACATAGCCGTGCCGCGGGCAGCGGGCGAGGTCGTGATAATCGCCGTCCCGGCTCGCGACATCGCCCCGCTCGGGCTGGAGCGCGACCGTGATGGTGCCCGCGCGCATCGCGGCGAAGGCAAAGGCGCCGTCGGAGACCGCCGGATCGTCCTCGGGCGGCCCCCACGCCTGCGCGAGCTGCGCGCGCAACGTCTCGGGCAGCAGCGCCAGCGCGGCGCGATAGTCGGCGAGCGGCCAGCCCACGCGCGCGCCCTGCAACGCGGCGGTCAGATCGGCGGCGGGCGTGGCGGCGTATCCGGCGCCCGCGAGATCGGCGAGGATCGCATCCGCCGAGGCGAGCGCGTCGAGCCCGACCGCATGCGCCATCAGGTGCGGCTTGCCGGGATAGGTCGAGAGGATCAGCGCGATCCGGCGTCGCTCGGCAGGCGTCCGCGCGAGCCGCACCCAGCCGGCGATCCGCGCCGCGATCGCGGCGATGCGCGCTGGCTCGGCCCGGTGCGCGCCGCGCGCGAACTGGAGATCGGGATCGCGGACATCCGATTGCTTGAAGCTCGCGACGCCGGCGAACAGCCGGCCATCGACCTCGGGCAGGACGACATGCATCGCGAGATCGGCGGGCGAAAGCCCGCGCGACGCCGCGTGCCACGCCGCGCGATCCGATGTCGCGAGCGCGATCTGGAACACCGGCACGCCGGCGCCGTCGAGCGGAGTGGCGCCATCCTCGCCGCGGCCCGAGAAGGCGGTCGCGTTGACGATCGCGGCGGGCTCCAGCACGGCGACCCAGCGCGCCAGCCATTCGCGCGCGCCCGGCGTCTTGAGCGACGGGACGAACAGCCCGAGCACGTCGAAGCCCTTGGCGTCGAGCTCGGCGTACAGCGCCTCGAGCGGATCGAGATCGCCGGCGGTCAGATAGGCGCGATAGAATACCAGCAGGATGCGCGGACGCGTCGCGGTCAGCGTGAAGGCGGCGGGACACGCCACGCCATCGCGCGGCCGCCATCCGCCGACCTCGGCGATCGCGCGCGCGCCGTGCACCGGCCCGGCATAGAGCCCCGCCGCCAGCGCGAGCTGCGCGAGCGCCGCCTGCGCCGCCACCGGCCCGCCGGTGTCGCACAGGCGCGCCAGCCGGTGCAGCGTCGAGACCGGCAGGGTCGAGGCCTGGTCGAGCCGCGGATCGGCGCGGCCGTCCGCGGGCACCACCGCGAGCGCGATGCCGCGGCTGCGCGCGAGATGCTCGACCTGCTGCAACCCGTAGGTCCAATAGGCGCGGCCGCCGATCAGGCGGATCAGGATCGCCTTGGCGCCCGCCAGCGTGGTCTCGACATAGGTGTCCACCGATAGCGGATGCGCGAGCGCCGCCAGATTGGCGAGGCGCAGCGTCGGCAACGGGGCGCCGCCCTGCCGCGCGCGGTGCCACCCCGCCGCGAACGCGCCGAGATCGCTGTCGGAGAAGGACAGGATGACGAGATCCGCGGGTGTCTGCCCCAGATCGCGCGGCCCGGCGGTCTCCTCCAGCCCGTGGCTTTCGCGAAAGACGATATGCATCCCGGACTCAGGCGCCGAGCGCGGTGCGAATCGCGCGGGCGTCGAGACGATCCCGCTCGGCGATCACCACCAGGCGGGTCGCACGCGGTTCGGCGCCGCGCCACGGCCGATCATACTGGCTGCGCACCCGCGCGCCGACCGCCTGGACGAGGAGTCGCATCGGCTTGCCTGCCACTGCGGCGTAGCCCTTGACGCGCAGGATGCCGTGCTCGCGCGCCAGCGTCTCGATCCGCGCGGCGAGCTCGGCCGGCGCGCCGATCTCGCCGATCTCGACGACGATGCTGTCGAAATCGTCATGCTCGTGATCGTCGTCGCCGTCATGGTGCGAGGGGCGCGCGGCGAGATCGTCCTCCGCCGCCGCGCCGAGACCCAGGATCACGCGCGGATCGATGACGCCTTCGGTCAGCTCGAGCACCGGGATCGGGCGCGGCGCCTCGGCGGCGATGACTGCGCGCGCCGCCGCGACGCCGCCGGCGCCGGCAAGGTCGCTCTTGGTCAGCAGCACCAGGTCGGCGCAGGCGAGCTGGTCCTCGAACACCTCGGACAGCGGCGTCTCGTGATCGATGCTCGGATCGGCGGCGCGCTGCGCGTCGAGCGCGGCGGGATCGGGCGCGAAGCGGCCGGCGGCGACCGCCTCGGCGTCCGCCAGCGCGATCACCCCGTCGACGGTGATGCGCGAGCGGATCGCCGGCCAGTCGAACGCCTTCAGCAGCGGCTTGGGCAGCGCCAGCCCGGACGTCTCGATGAGGATATGATCGGGACGCGGATCGAGCGCGAGCAGCGCCTCCACGGTGGGCACGAAATCGTCGGCGACGGTGCAGCAGATGCAGCCATTGGCGAGCTCGACGATGTTCTCGGCCGGGCAATCCGGGATCGCGCAGGATTTGAGGATGTCGCCGTCGACCCCGAGCGTGCCGAACTCGTTGACGATCACCGCCAGCCGGCGGCCGGCGGCGTTGCGGATCAGGTGGCTGATCAGCGTGGTCTTGCCCGCCCCCAAAAAGCCGGTGACGATGGTGACGGGGATCCTGGACAGATCGGGTGGCGATGTGCTCACGGAACGGACCTCGGGCGCCGGGCGACGACGGGCGAGGACGTCCGCGCAAGCGGTCGGCGCGCGCGGCGGGCGGACGCTGACGCGCCGCCGTGCGAACCGATGCGGCCCTCGCCGCACACGCGTCGCTCAGACGGAGAACCGTGCCATGGCCATCCCCTGGACCAGGACAAGAGCGACCGATACGCCGGCAGGTCTCCTGGCTCGCGGGTCACGGCACGATGCACGGTCTTCCCAGGCCCGTGCGATCGCGCGACGCCCAGTGACTGCCACCGAGGCCATGCCTCCGTGGCGATGTGCATCGCGCTCGCCGCTTACAGTTGCAGGGACAGCTGCGGCATTGGACGAGACCCTGCCGGGCCTCCTCCGCACCGCCTTCCCGTTTAAGCCCCTCGCGGGGCACCGGCGCGATCTCGATCCGGATGCGGAGCACCCGGTTCGCGACGTCTCATAAACGCGTTTGGCCCCCCCGCCAACGTCTCATTCCGCATGGCTCAGCCGCTCAGGCCCTGGAGGCGCCACTGGCGGTTGAACGACAGGAGGGTCTCGGACAGCGGTGCGATGTCGATGGCGAGGCCGGCCGCCGCGGGCACGGCAAGCGTGAGCGC
This sequence comes from uncultured Sphingomonadaceae bacterium, assembly GCA_964245815.1. Taxonomy (GTDB): domain Bacteria; phylum Pseudomonadota; class Alphaproteobacteria; order Sphingomonadales; family Sphingomonadaceae; genus Solisphingomonas. The sequence continues at coordinate 36,284 of CAXTNX010000017.1, forward strand.
GATCGCCGCCCGGATCGCCGCCGGATGGGTGACGGCGACGATCCTGTCGTCGGCCCGCGCCATGCGATCGAGCCATGGCGCGATCCGTGCCGCCACCGCCTCCATCGTCTCGCCGCCGGGAGCGCCCGTGGCCGGATCGCCGAGCCACGCCGCCAGCCGGTGCGGATCGGAGGCGTGGATGTCCGCCAGCGCATGCCCTGCCCAGCTGCCGTGATCGCGGTCGGCCAGCGCCGGCTCGACGTCCGCCGCCAGGCCCATGGCCGCGCCCGTGTCCCGCGCCGCCCGCGACGGCGCCGAGAAGGCGAGGCGATGGGCGGGCGTGCGCCGCGCCGCGGCCTTGCGCGCGCCGCCCTCGTCGAGCGGTTCGTCGCGATGCGGGAACGCCGCGGTCCGGCTCGATGCCGTCGCGCCGCAGCAGAGCAGGATCAGTCGCGTCGCCAGCTCGGCCTCCGACGGTTGACGCCGGGGCGCGTTCGATCCTATCCGGGACCGAGCGAACCTGGGCAAAGAAGCCGGTGCGATTCCGGCGCGGTCGCGCCACCGTTATCGACGATGCCGCCAGGCTGTCGAGAGCCGGACCTTTCCCGGGATCATCTTGCACCGCGGGACGCGCTATCCCGCCAGGAGTGAGCCCATGGCCAGTGCCGCCGTTCGATCGGACGATCCGTTCATCCCCATCGGCGGCACCACCGTCATCCCGTTGCGCGACATCGCGCCCTGGGCGGTGCTCGGGCTGCTGGTGGCGATGATCCTGCTCTATTTCGTCAGCACCGAGCAGGGCGCGACGTCGCTGTTCGACGGCAGGACCATCCACGAGTTCGTCCATGACGGGCGCCATCTGCTGGGCTTTCCCTGCCACTGACGGCCGGACGCGATGACCCGTGACCTGCTGTGGCGGGGGATGCTGGCGGGCATCCTCGCAGCGCTCCTGGCGACGCTGTTCGCGCGCGCCGTCGCCGAACCGCCGGTGGACCGCGCGATCGCCTACGAGACCGCGCACGACGCGCGCACGCCCGGGCATGCCGCGGACGACGGCCCCGAGCCGGTCAGCCGCGCGACCCAGAAGGGGGCCGGTCTGCTCACCGCGATGACGCTCTACGGCGCCGCGGTCGGCGGTCTCTTCGCCATCGTGTTCGCCTTCGGTTATGGCCGGATCGCGCGGATCGGGCCGCGCGGCTTCGCCGCCGTGCTCGCGCTTGCCGCCTTCGTGATCGTGGGACTCGTTCCGGCGCTCAAATATCCGCCGAACCCGCCCGCGGTCGGCGCGCACGCCACGGTGGCGCTGCGCACCGAGGCCTATTTCGCGATGCTCGCGATCTCGATCGTCGCGGCGGCGATCGCGCTCCGCATCCGCAGCGCGACGCGGTCCGGCCTGGGTGCGTTCAACGCGGTCCTGGCGGGGATCGCGGGCTATCTGATCGTCGTCGCGCTGCTGCAAACGCGGCTGCCGGCGATCGACGAGGTTCCGGCCGATTTCCCGGCGTCCACGCTGTGGTCGTTCCGCCTGGCGGCGCTCGGTATCCAGGCGTTGCTGTGGAGCATCATCGGCCTCGCCTTCGGGGCGATGGCCGAACGCGTGGTGCGCCGCGCCGGCTAGGGCTGGGGCTGGGCGGCCGCCCAGGCGCGCGACAGGAGCAGGTCGTCGGCAGGTCATTGGACGTGCGGGACCCGGCGCGGCCCATGCCACGTTGTCGGTGCATGCGCTCGTCGATCCTCGCCGTCCCGATCGGTCTCGTGGTCGCCCTGCCTGCCATCGCCGAGGTCAATGCCGGCGCGGACCGGCCCAATCCGGTCAAGCCGTTCGTCGCAAGACCTGTCGCCGGCTTCGATTATCCCTGGGCGATCGCGTTCCTGCCCGATGGCCGGATGCTCGTGACCGAAAAGCCGGGCAGGCTGTTCCTCGTCACGCAGGCGGGCGCCAGACGTCCGATCGCGGGCGTGCCCAGGGTCCGGTACGAAGGGCAGGGCGGTCTGCTCGACGTCGCGATCGGTCCGCACTTCGCACGGGATCGCGCGATCTATCTGAGCTACGCCGAGCCCGGCCGCGGCGGATCGAGCCTGGCGATCGCGCGCGCCACCTTCACCGGCACCGCGCTGGAGGACCTCAAGGTGATCTGGCGACAGCTGCCCAAGGGCGATGGCGGCCAGTTCGGCGGCGTCATCGCGTTCGATCCCTCGGGGAGGCACCTGCTGTTCGCGAGCGGCGAGCGGATGCGCAAGACGCCGGCGCAGGACCCCGGTCAGGCGCTCGGCAAGATCGTCCGGCTCGATCTCGACGGATCGGTTCCGGCGGACAATCCGATGGCGAAGGCCGGCGGCGTGCGCGCGCAGACCTGGTCGACCGGCCACCGCAATCCCTATGGCCTCGCCTACGACCCGCAGGGCCGGCTCTGGGATATCGAGATGGGGCCGATGGGCGGGGACGAGCTCAATCTCGTCGAGCCCGGCCGCAACTATGGCTGGCCGGTGGTGTCGAACGGCATCAACTACGACGGCTCACCGATCCCGCGGCACGACACGCGGCCCGGGTTCGCAAAGCCGGTGGTCTATTGGACGCCGGTCATCGCGCCCGCGGGGCTTGCCTTCTACGCGGGCGCGCTGTTCCCGCGCTGGCGCGGCTCGGCATTCACCGGCGGGCTCGCGTCGCAGGTGCTGGTGCGGATCGGGTTCGACGGCAGCGGTGGCGCCAACGAGATCGAGCGGTGGGACATGGGCGCGCGCATCCGCGACGTCGCGGTCGCGCCCGACGGCGCGCTGTGGCTGATCGAGGACGATTCGCCCGGCCGGCTCCTCAGGCTGACGCCGAAGTGAAGGGTCTGTCGGTGCGTCTGTACTGGAAGTACCACACCTCGCGGCCCGCGGCGCGTGCCTTGGCCTCGTAACGGGTCTGCGGCCAGTCGTCGGGCCGGACGAGGAAGTCGCCGGGCGCGCCGGCCTGCCACGCGAACTGCGGCGTGGCGCCCATCACCATCATCGCCCAGCGGCAATAGACCGGGTGATCGGTGCCGAAGCGGAACGTCCCGCCCGGGCGCAGCTTGGCGGCGATCAGCCCGATCGGCCCCGGATTCATGAAGCGCCGCTTGGCGTGGCGTGCCTTGGGCCACGGATCGGGATGGAGCAGCCAGGCGCGTGACAGGCTCGCATCGGGCAACCGCTCCAGCACCTCGATCGCATCGCCGAGATGAAGGCGGACATTGGCCAGCCCGCGGTCGCGGACCTGCACGAGCGCGCCGGCCATGCCGTCGAGAAACGGTTCGCACCCGATGAAGCCGGTGGCGGGATCGTCCGCCGCCTGCCGCCCGAGATGCTCGCCGCGACCGAAGCCGATCTCGAGCGCGAGCGGCCGGTCGTCGCCGAACAGCGTGCGCGCGTCGAGTGCGCCGGTCGCGGGTACGGCGAGCCGGGGCAGCAGCGTCGCGACGAGTCCGGCCTGCGTCGCGCGGAGCGGATGACCCTGGCGGCGGCCATAGAGACGACGGATGGAGAGCGGATCGGTCATGGCGACGAAGCCCTTAGCCGCTCGTTCCACGCGCCGCACCCCCCGGCGCGGAACGGCGGTTCGGGCGAACCGTTGACCGGCGATACAGGAGAACGGACATGGCAGACGGCACATCGAGCGGCATCCCCGCAACCGAAGAGAAGGCGCTCGAAGGCATTTCGGTCGCGCCGCCGGTACCGGGGGACGACGACGGCGAGACCCCCGATCACCCGACGACCGAGATCCGCGAGGGCGCCGACGCCGGCAGCCACGAGGCGCTGGCCGCCGATCCCAGCGATCCCGACGCCAAGCTCGATATCGCGCTCGACGAGACCTTCCCGAGTTCGGACGCGCCATCGACGACCCGTCCCGGCAGCAGTGGCGATCCCGCTCCGTCCTCCGGGTACGATCCGGATGTCGAACCGGACTGACGCAATTCCCGGCGGTGTTGCCGCGGCGCATCGCTCGTCATGTTGCGTCGCAGCAGGCTTTTGTGCATCTTCGATGACGGACGACGGGTTGGTTAAGCACCCGGTAACCCTACCGGATGTAACCTGTCCGTCATCGAATGGTGGGGGAAAGCCATGGGTACGCAGTCGAGACCGGCCGACGGGGCGATGACGCTGGCCGAGATGAAGGAGTTCGCGACCTTCCCGGCCGCGACCCAGCGCTACATCCGCCGATCGCTCGACATCGGGCTCGCCCGCCAGGATGCGATGGACCGCTGGTCGCGCGACGTCGTGGAGGCCGCCAGCATCCGCGCGCAGACCCGCATGTACGACCGGCTCGACGGGCTGCGCGACATCATCCCCGACGATAGCGGCCTGGATGCGGTCGAGCCGTTCATGGCGCCACTGGTCACGCTCTCCGCGTTCGATCTCGGTCAGGACCGGCTGGGCAGCTTCGGCTCGTACCGCTTCCTCTACGAACGCCTGCTCGGCGCGCCGGTGCGCCCGTGGCTGCCGGGCGCGTTCTGCGCGGCCGCCGCGTTGCCCCATCTCCATCCCGAACGCCGTCGCAAGCTGCTCCAGTCGATCAGCGAGGCCGCCGCCACCGCGGCGGGCTGGTCCGCGCGCGAGCCGAGCTTTTTTCCGGAATGGGTGGAGAAGGTCGACATGCGCCTCGCCAACTAGACGCATCGATCCGCGGCAGCGGCGCGCGCCACGAAACGCAATACGGTGCGGGACGTTCGGCAGGAGCGCCCGTTCGGCGTGTCCCGGAGAGCGTCATGACCGTCACCCGCCTGACCACCAAACGCGTCGAGAAGCCCTGGGGTCGCCATGATCTGTGGCCCGGCTTCGATGACGTGCCCGCCGGTGGCGCGCCGATCGGCGAGGTGTGGTTCGAGACGCCCGGGGGGATCGGCGAGGACGATCCCGAGCTGCTCGTCAAATATCTCTTCACCGCCGAGAAACTCTCGATCCAGGTCCATCCCGACGATGCCGACGCGCGGGCGCACGGCTATCCGCGCGGGAAGAGCGAGGCCTGGCAGATCCTGTCCGCCGAGCCGCACGCGACCATCGCGATCGGCACGCTCGCGCCGATGACAAAGGGTGCATTGCGGACCGCGGCCGAGGACGGGACCATCGAGGGGCTGCTCGACTGGAAATCGGTCAAGGCGGACGCGTTCTGGTACTCGCCGGCCGGCACCATCCACGCGATCGGGCCGGGGCTGGTGCTGGTCGAGATCCAGCAGAATGTCGATCTCACCTATCGGCTCTACGATTACGGCAGCGACCGCGCGCTGCATCTCGATGCCGGCGTCGAGGCGGCGGACCCGGTGCCGTACGTTGCGCCGTTCAGCCCGCGCGATATCGCGCCCGGCCGGCGCTTGCAGATCGAGGGCGGCAAGTTCGTCGTCGAGCGCTGGACCATGCCGGCCGGCGGGACGCTCGCCGCGTCGCCGGCCCGTCCGGTCTGGCTGGTGCCGCTCGCCGGCACGGGCGAGGCCGGCGGCGCGGCGCTCGCGCCCGGCGGCGTCTGGCTGGTCGATGGCGATGCGCCGATCGCGGTCGACGAGGGCATCGACCTGCTCGTCGCCTATCCCGGTGCCGGTGCGAACGTCGCGCTGATCGGCTGAGCCCTAGCCGTCGATCGGCGCGCACAGCCAGCTGGTATCGATCCCCGCCATCCGATCGACGTGATGGCCGAGCGCGGTGAGCCGCGTCTCGTCGTCGATCCGGATCCGCCCGCGAAATCGATGGATCAGCCCCTCCTCGGCGAGTTGCCGCATCATCCGGTTGACGTGCACGGAGGTCAGCCCGGTCGCATCGCCGATCTCTTCCTGGGTGAGCGGAAGGACGAAGCCGTCCGCGACGGCCTCGCCGATCATGCGCAGCCGGCAGAAGGCGTCGACGATCAGCGCCGCGACGCGCGCGCGCGCCGGTGTCCGGCCGATCGAGGCGAGCCGGTCGGCCAGCGCGACGCGCTCGGCCTGCGCCAGCGCGAGCATCAGCATCCCCAGCCGGGGATGCCGCTCGAACAGGCCGCGCAGCGCGCTCTTCTCCACCACGCACACGGTGGCGTCGGTGGCGGCGGTGAGCGAGAACGGCGCGTCGGCCCAGGGCAGCGACGTATCGCCGGCGAAATCGCCGCGTACGTGAAGGCCGAGGATCTGCCGGTTGCCGTCGGGGAGCAACATCGACGAGAACAACCAGCCGCAACGGACGACGAACAGCTCGTGCGCGGGTGTCTGCTCGCGTCGCAGGATCGTCCCGCGGGTCACGCTCCGCTCGGTTTCGCCGAGCGTCGACAAGGCACGATGCTCGCTTTCCACGAGCGGCAGGTAGCGGCCAAACCGTTCCGCCAGACTGCCGTATTCCACCGATCCTCCCGGACGCCCCCAATTCAGGAGTCCGTTGTGGCGCAATTCCCGGGTGTCCGCGCTAACCACGATCAAGTGCCCCGGACTTGCGGCCCGCTGCTTGCGCGCGCGGGGGGAATGTCTAGACGGTCGCGCCATGGACAGGATCGTCATCCGCGGCGGCAATCGCCTTTCCGGCCGCCTGCCGATCTCGGGTGCCAAGAACGCCGCGCTCGCCTTGCTGCCGTGCGCGCTGCTCACCGACAAGCCGCTGACGTTGCGCAACCTGCCGCGGCTCGCCGATGTCGACGGCTTCGGCCATCTGCTCAACGGCATGGGCGTCTCGACCAGCATCGCCGGCGGCAGTCCCGCCGAGTTCGGTCGCACGATGACGCTGACCGCGGCGCGGCTGACGTCCACCACCGCGCCGTACGACATCGTCCGCAAGATGCGCGCCTCGATCCTCGTGCTCGGCGCGACGCTGGCGCGTGCCGGCGAGGCGACGGTCTCGCTGCCGGGCGGCTGCGCGATCGGCAACCGCCCGATCGACCTGCATCTGAAGGCGATGGAGGCGCTCGGCGCCCGGCTGGAGACGACCAGCGGCTATGTCCGCGCGCTGGCGCCCGACGGGGGCCTCAAAGGGGGCCGGATCAGCTTCCCGGTGGTGTCGGTCGGCGCGACCGAGAACGCGCTGATGGCGGCGAGCCTGGCGCGCGGCGACACGGTGATCGACAATGCCGCGCGCGAGCCCGAGATCGTCGACCTGTGCCGCTGCCTGGTCGCGATGGGCAGCCAGATCGAGGGCGTCGGCTCCGAGCGGCTGACGGTCCACGGCCGCCCGGCGCTGCATGGCGCGGACTATACCGTCATGCCCGACCGCATCGAGGCGGGCAGCTATGCGTGTGCCGCCGCGATCACCGGCGGCGCGATCGAGCTGGTCGGCGCGCGCGAGGGCGACATGACCGCGATCCTCGACGCGCTGATCGAGGCGGGTCTGGTGATCGAGGCGATGGCGGGCGGCATCCGCGTCGTCGCCGACGGCGCGATCCGCCCGCTGACGCTGTCGACCGCGCCCTATCCGGCCTTCCCGACCGACATGCAGGCGCAGTTCATGGCGATGCTCGCGCTCGCCGATGGTGCGTCGGTGCTGACCGAGACGATCTTCGAGAACCGCTACATGCACGTCCCCGAGCTCGCCAGGATGGGCGCCGACGTGCAGACCCGCGGCCGCGTCGCGGTGGTGCGCGGTGTCGGCGGGCTGACCGGCGCCGAGGTGATGGCAACCGATCTGCGCGCCTCGATGAGCCTGGTCCTGGCGGGGCTGGCGGCACGCGGCGAGACGCGTGTCCACCGTGTCTATCATCTCGATCGCGGCTATGAGCGGCTGGAGGAGAAACTTTCGATGGTCGGAGCCGACATCGTGCGCGAGGCGGAGGGCTGATGCGGTTCGACGACAATCTCGTCGCCGAACGTCCGACGTTCGTCACCCATCTCGAATGCGCGCTGACCGGCGAGCGCTACGAGGCCGACCGGCTGCATGGCCTGTCGGCGGCGGGACGGCCGCTGGTGGTGCGCTACGATCTCGCCGGCGTCCGTGCGGCACTGACGCCGGAGGGGCTGGCATCGCGCGCGGTCCGCGACATGTGGCGCTGGCGCGAGCTGCTGCCGGTGCGGCGCACCGCGAACATCGTCAGCCTCGGCGAGTACGAGACCCCGCTGATCGCGCTCGATGCGACCGCCCGGGCCCTCGGCGCGGCGTCGCTGCTGGTCAAGGACGAGGGGCGCCTGCCGACCGGCTCGTTCAAGGCGCGCGGTCTGGTGATGGCGATCTCGATGGCGAAGGAGCTCGGCGTCACCACCATCGCGATGCCCACCAACGGCAATGCGGGCGCGGCCGCGGCGGCCTATGCGGCGCGCTGCGGGATCGAGGCGGTGATCTTCTGCCCCGCCGATACGCCCGAGGTCAACGTCCGCGAGATCGCCGCGCAGGGCGCCCGCATCTGGCGCGTCGACGGGCTGATCGACGATTGCGGCAGGCTGGTCGGTGCGGGCGCGAAGGAGCGCGGCTGGTTCGATCTCTCCACGCTCAAGGAACCGTACCGGATCGAGGGCAAGAAGACGATGGGGCTCGAGCTTGCGGAGCAGCTCGACTGGCAATTGCCCGACGCGATCTTCTATCCCACCGGTGGCGGCACCGGGCTGATCGGCATGTGGAAGGCGTTCGATGAGCTCGAGGCGATCGGGCTGATCGGCGCGGCGCGCCCGCGCATGGTCGCGGTCCAGGCCGAGGGCTGCGCGCCGATCGTGCGCGCCTACGACGCCGGCGAGCGCCACGCGACGCGCTGGGCGGGTGCGCATACGGTCGCTTCGGGCATCCGCGTGCCGGCCGCGGTCGGCGACTTCATGATCCTCGACGCGGTGCGCGCCAGCGGTGGTTTCGCGATCGCGGTACCCGATGCCGCGATCGAGCAGGCGGTCGCGGATGTCGGGCGGGACGACGGCCTGCTGCTCTGTCCGGAAGGCGGCGCGACGCTCGCCGCCTATCGCCTGGCACGCGAGCGCGGCCTGGTCGCGCCCGAGGATCGCGTCGTCCTGTTCAACTGCGCGACCGGGGTCAAATACCCGCTCGTCGATCGCTCGGGGACGATCGGCAGGGAGGGTCCGATCGACTGGGCGGCGTTATAACGCGGTGACCCGGTCGCAAGCTTCGTCACAGCCCGTTCGGGCTGGGCGCAGTCGGAGCCCTGCCGTTCCGCTGGCGCTTCGACTTCGCTCGGGGCGAACCCAGGTGGAGCGTCACACTGATCCGCCTCACTCGACGTTGAGACGCTCGCGCATTTCCTTGCCGGGCTTGAAATAGGGCACGCGCTTGGCCGCGACCTTGACGGCCGCGCCGGTCCGCGGATTACGGCCGACGCGGGCATCGCGCGGCCGGGTCGAGAAGGCGCCGAACCCGCGCAGCTCGACGCGACCGCCGTCGGCAAGACGTGCGCTGATCGCATCGAACACGGTGGCGACCAGCCTTTCGACATCCTTGGTGGCGAGCGATGGATTCTCCGCGGCGATGCGCTGGACCAGTTCGGATCGGATCATCGCACTCCACCAGATGACGCCGAGATCCCCCGGTCGCGGCCATAATCGTGCAATTCCATAAAACTGGATCAATGTCACCATCCCGATGCGACGGGCGGACGCGACGGGTTCGCGCGGTCGCGGACGAAACGAAAAGGCCTTCCCCCGCATGCGGAGGAAGGCCCTTGTCGCCGACCGGACGGACATCCGGACGCGGTCAGTTGTTCTCCTGGCGAGCCTTGAGCGCCTCGCCGAGGATGTCGCCGAGCGACGCGCCGGAGTCGGACGAGCCATACTGCGCCACCGCCTGCTTCTCCTCGGCCATCTGCATCGCCTTGATCGAGAAGGTCGGCTTCTTGGAGCGATCGAAACCGGTCACCATCGCGTCGAACTTCTGCCCGACCTGGAACCGCTCCGAGCGCTGCTCGTCACGGTCGCGGCCAAGATCGCCGCGGCGGATGAAGCCGGTGACGCCGTCGTCGCCGACCTGCACGTCGAGACCGGCATCGCCGACCGACAGTACCGTCACGGTCAGCGTCTGACCACGCTGCGCGCCGCCCGAACCGCCACCGCCGCCGGCCCCAGCCGAGGCACCGCCCGGCGCCGGGGAGGAGACGCCGCCGCGCTCGAGCTGCTTGATGCCGAGCGAGATGCGCTCCTTCTCGGCATCGATGTCGAGCACCACCGCCTGCACGGTCTCGCCCTTGTGGTGCATCGCCAGCGCTTCCTCGCCGGTCACGCCCCATGCGATGTCGGACATGTGGACCATGCCGTCGACATCGCCGTCGAGCCCGACGAACAGACCGAACTCGGTCGCGTTCTTGACCTCGCCATCGACCGTCGAACCGATCGGGTGACGCTCGGCGAACGCCTCCCACGGGTTCTGCTGCGCCTGCTTGAGGCCGAGGCTGATGCGGCGCTTCTCGCCGTCGACCTCGAGGATCATCACCTCGACCTCCTGGCTGGTGGAGACGATCTTGCCGGGGTGGACGTTCTTCTTGGTCCAGCTCATCTCGGAGACATGAACCAGCCCCTCGATGCCGGGCTCGAGCTCGACAAAGGCACCGTATTCGGTGATGTTGGTGACGCGGCCGGTGAATTTGGCGCCGACCGGGTATTTGGCGCCAGCGCCCTCCCACGGATCGCTCTCGAGCTGCTTCATGCCGAGGCTGATGCGCTGGGTATCGCGGTTGATGCGGATGATCTGCACCTTGACCGTGTCGCCGATGTTGATGACCTCGGACGGATGGTTGACGCGCTTGTAGCTCATGTCGGTGACATGGAGCAGGCCGTCGATGCCGCCGAGATCGACGAACGCACCGTAATCGGTGATGTTCTTGACGATGCCGTCGATCACCTGGCCCTCGGCGAGGCTCTGGATCAGCCCGGTCCGCTGCTCGGCGCGGGTTTCCTCGAGCACGGCGCGACGCGACACGACGATGTTGCCGCGGCGGCGGTCCATCTTGAGGATCTGGAAGGGCTGGGGCAGGTCCATCAGCGGGGTGACGTCGCGGACCGGGCGGATATCGACCTGGCTGCCCGGCAGGAACGCCACGGCGCCGTTGAGGTCCACCGTGAAGCCGCCCTTGACCCGGCCGAAGATCACGCCTTCCACGCGCGCCGAATTGGCGAACTCGCCCTCCAGCTTGTCCCATGCGGCCTCGCGGCGGGCACGGTCGCGGCTGAGCATCGCCTCGCCATGGATGTTCTCGACGCGATCGACATAGACCTCGACCTCGTCGCCGACGTTCAGCTCGGGCTTCTGGCCGGGAACGGTGGCGAACTCGCGCAACGGCACGCGGCCCTCGGACTTGAGCCCGACGTCGATGACCACCAGGTCGTTCTCGATGCCGGTGACGGTGCCCTTGACGACACGGCCTTCGAAGCTGTCCGCATTGCCGAGGGTCTGTTCGAGGAGCGCCGCGAAATCGTCGCGGGTCGGTTGCGCCGCAGTGGCCATAAAGAGGATCGTTCCTGTTCGTTCGTCGTTTCCGGCCATCCGGTTTTTCCGGAGGTCTTTGGCCGAAGATGCCGCGCGGACCGGACGCCCGGCGCGGCGCCCGGTCGACGTGGCGCGCGCGGTGGCTGATCGATGGAACGATTCCATGCGAAAACGGCACGTGCGGCACGACCTTGCGATCGCACCTGACGCGCCTGCCTCCGCGGGCAGCACCCGCCGGACGACTCGTCCTACTCCAGCGGCGGCGTCCTGGCAAGCGCGCCTCCGTGTGTTGCTCCGCGGCAACACAGTGCCGCGGATCCCGGTTCGTACAGGAACCGTCCATCCGCGATGTCGTTCAACGCCGCCGACAGGGTATCGTCAGCTTCAGCAAGGATACGAGTATGCACAAGATCATCATCGCGGCCGCGACCGCCGCCATCGCGCTTGGCGCCACCGCCGCATCCGCACAGGACACGACCACCTCCTTCCGCGGCATCCGCATCGAGGGCGATGTCGGCGGCGACCGCTTCCAGTCGCAGGGCGTCCACAACGACAGGTTCGGCTATGGCGCCACCATCGGCTTCGACGGCCAGATCGGGGACAAGATCGTCATCGGTCCAGAGGCGAGCTTCTGGCGCGCCAACAAGTGGACGCAGAACACCACGCCTGGCGTGATCGGGGGCAGCGTCTCCACCCGGTCGTTCGAGGAGTATGGCGCCGCGGTCCGCGTCGGTTATCTGGTGACGCCGGCGCTGCTGGTGTTCGGCAAGGGCGGCTACGTCAACAACGAGCAGCGCAAGGCGTTCGCGGCGCCGGCCGGGGAGACGAGCTTCTACGATCATTACCGCACCGACGGCTATCAGGTCGGCGGCGGCGTCGAATATTCGCTCGACCAGCTCAAGACCCCGGTGCCGCTCTACATGAACGTGCAGTACGTCTATTCGAACTATGACGACCATACCGCGCGCCAGCGCGTGATGGCGGGCATCGGCGTCCGCTTCAGGTAGCACCGACGGCGCACCGGCGGCAGACGACGCCGCCGGTGCGCTACATCGGCATCCCCATGTCGCTGTTATAGTGGTGCCACGTGAAGATCGCGGCCGCGCCGCGATGCGGACGCCAGGCTTCGGCGATCGCGCGGGTCTCCGTCTCGCTCGGGCGCGCCGCCAGGCCCATCAGGCGCCCGACCTCGATCTGCACGGCGAGATCGCCCGCCGGCCAGATGTCGTGGCGCCCTTCGGCGAACAACAGATAGATCTCGGCCGACCAGCGGCCGATCCCCCTGATGCGGACGAGCTCGGCGATCGCCGCCTCGTCGTCCGTCGGCAACCGTGCGAGATCGACTTCGCCCGAAGCGACCAGCCCGGCGAGGCTGCGCACATAGCCGAGCTTCTGGCGCGACAGGCCGCAGCCCTTGAGCGCCTCGTCATCCGTCGCGATCAGCCGCCGCGGATCGTCCATGTCGCCGAGCAGCGCCGCCATGCGCACATAGACCGCCTGCGCCGACGAGACGCTGACCTGCTGGCCGAGGATCGTGCGCAGCAAGGTGGCATAGCCCGGCGCCATGATCCGCGGCGCCGGCACGCCGACGCGATCGAGCGCGCGCGCGAATGCGGGCTCCAGCGCGGCGAGCGCCGTCAGCGAACGGGACAGATGGTCGGCGCTCAGCCCCATCGCGGGCGGCATCCTCTTGTTTCGGCTGGAAGGCGCGGCCATAGCGCGATCGACCCAGCGCGTCACCCGGAGGAATCATGCCCAAACTGATCGTCGTCAATCGTTCAGGCGAGGCCAGCACCATCGAAGGCGAGAGCGGCCTCTCCGTGATGGAGGTCATCCGCGACTCCGGCTTCGACGAACTGCTCGCGTTGTGCGGCGGCTGCTGCTCGTGCGCGACCTGCCACGTCTATGTCGCGCCGGGCTTCGAGGACGCGCTGCCGGCGATCAGCGCCGACGAGACCGACCTGCTCGACAGCTCGGAACATCGCACCGGGCAGTCGCGCCTGTCGTGCCAGCTGCCGTTCAGCGCGAAGCTCGACGGCCTGACGGTGACGATCGCACCCGAGGATTAGAGGGCGCGCGTGGCCGCGGCATAGAGCGCGATCGCCGCGGCGTTCGAGACGTTGAGGCTCTCGATACGCGGGCTGATCGGCAGCCGCGCCAGCACGTCGCAATGCGCCTGGGTGTTGTGGCGCATCCCCTCGCCCTCGGCGCCGAGCACGAGGGCCAGCCGCCCCGGCACCAGCGCGTCGGCGAGCGTGGTCGGCGTCGCGCCGGTCAGCCCGACGCGCCAGAAGCCGGCTGCGGCAATCTCGTCGAGCGCGCGGGCGAGATTGACCACGCGGACCCATGGCATCACCTCCAGCGCACCCGAGGCCGCGCGCGCCAGCGCCCCCGATTCGGGCGGGGCGTGGCGATCCTGCGTGACGATGCCGATCGCGTCGAAGGCCAGCGCCGAACGCAGGATCGCGCCGACATTGTGCGGGTCGGTGACCTGGTCGAGCACCAGGATCGGTCGCCGCGCCGCCGCATCGTCCGCATCCGCGCGTTCGAACAGCTCGTCCAGCCAGCGGTCGGGCAGCGGATCGGTCTCGAGCACCAGCCCCTGATGCGGGGCGTCGGGGGGCACCAGCCGGCCGAGGTCGGCGACGTCGGCGAAGCTCACCGGCAGCATCGCCGGCGACACCGCAAGCGCGGCCGCGGCCTCGCGCGTCGCCCACAGCTTGCGCGGCGTGCGCCCGGGGTTGGCGAGTGCCGCGGTCACGGCATGACGCCCCCACAGGCGGACACGACCCTGGGTCGGGCCGGACGGACGATGACCTTTGCGCATGGCGTGGCCTTTTCCACCGGCCGCGTTGACAGGCAAGTGCCCATTCGCCATGGAGCCGCCTCGCTGCGGCGATGCCCATGGAGGGGTGGCCGAGTGGTTAAAGGCAGCAGACTGTAAATCTGCCCGTCCCAGACGTACGCTGGTTCGAATCCAGCCCCCTCCACCAGCAAACCTAAAAGAAGTGTTTGATTACAATAAATTAGCGTGGACGACTGATTTGATCCCCACGCGCTGCCCCACGTTTCGTCTAGGCGGTGAGGGCTGGCCCTACACGGGACGGCCACTGAGCTGCATGCAATCCGGACCGGCCGCTCCGCATGTCAGCGCGCAAGCGACACCGGCTGAGGCGCCGCATGCTCGTTCTCGTCGTCCAGGTCCGGTTTCTGGCGGCCGTCGCGCATATGCACCCACACCTCGTCGCGCCACGGCCGACGCGAGCGCCGGACCGGCATCCATTCGAGCGCGGGATGGCCGGCGGGCAACTCGTCATAGCCGCCACCCCGGATCGTAGGCTTGCGCCCGGCCGCAATGGCGATCCCCTTTGATGCCGCCAGCTTGCGGAGATAGCCGCGACGAAGCTGGACCAACTCCTTGGCACCGTACTGGCACATCCAGCGGTAAACAGGCACCCATGCCGTGCGGAAGTAGATCTCGACCTCCTTGCAGCCGAGCAGGACATAGACCTCGGGAAAGTCGGCGGGCATCGGACGGGCGAGGTCCGATCGGCTTCCGTTGCTGCTCCGCGCCGACATGGGCAGCGATAGGCAGCATGGCGGTGCTTGGGTTTACGGTGGGTGGCATAAACGCGGGCGAATACGAAAGCGCCCCGGTCTTCCGACCGGGGCGTATGGTTTTGTCCGTGGAGCCTCAATTCACATTAGGACACGTCGCCGTTGCGTCGCCGGATCAGCACCTCGGCGAGCGCTGGGCCGCCGCCAGACCGGAGCATGACGTTGCGCAGCCGGTCGAGCTGCTGACTGGCCGACCGATCCAACGGCGACGATCGACGCAGGTAGAGCCGATCGTCCGCCAGGATCACGATGCCGCCATTGTCGGCCCACTCGGCGAGCCACCCGCTCGCGTCGAAGGTGACGGCGGGCGGCGAGCTTGCGGGGATGGAGGCCATGGCTCACCGCCCCATCTGCTCGAACTGGCCGCACCAGTCCGCACTCTCGGTGACTGGCTGGGCGGACGCCCGATAGATCTGCGTCGACGATAGCTCCCCCTCATCGACGTCCTGATCGCGCCCCCACGCCGTCCTGGGAACCATCAGCGCCGCCAACTCGCCGATCACCACCGGCGCATTCCGGCGGCAGAAGCCGAACTCGATGTCGTGCTCACCTGGAGCATGGCTGTCGCGTGTGGCGTCCTCTTCGCGCCAGAAGCGGCAGCGGTGGCAGCATTGCTCGGTGCTCATGCGACGATCTCCCCTGCGAGGCGTCGCGCGTCGGCAAGGATCGCGCCGATGTATTTTGCGGGTATCTCGGAGCCTTCGTAGTCGGCGACGATGATCTCGATCTTCTCGACGAGCTGCGCCAGCGTCGGAACGGGATACTCGGCCAGCGCGTCGGTCGCCGCGGCGTAGGCGGCATATGTCTCGTCGTAGATCGCCTTGGCCGGCCCGATAATCCTTTGGCGCAAAGCTGCGTGTTGCTCTTCCCAAGCGGCGTGGTCGCGCTCGTAAAACCGCCATGCAGCTTGATAGGCCGGGGCATCGCTCGAAGCCCTGATCTCGGCCAACGTCATGCCGAGGATGTCGTCAGGCAGACTTGATCCCGGAGCCTGTGGCTTGGGTGGGAGCGCGGCGCACGCGTCATTGAACGCGTCGCGACACGCGTCCTCCCCCGGCACCGCCGCCAGCCATATGGCGTGCTTGGTGCGGAAGTCGGCGACGAGCGCGGACCAGTGGGGGTCGCTCGTGGCCAAGGTCGCGCCTGCGGGCATCGCCCCACCGGCGGCCACCATCGGCAGCGCTACGATTGCGCCGAGAATGCCTCGGCGGTTGGGCGGCGACGTTTCGCCATGGGGCAGGTCGGGATTTGAAGGCGCACGCGTTAGCGCGCCCGTGATATGGGCATCTGTAGCCATGATCGTTCTCCAGGAACGGTTGCGGTAAGAGCCGGGGCAAGGGTCCTAAGCCTTGTCCCGGTTCGCCTTTTCAGATACGCGATATTCAGAATGGCGACAATAGCAGATACACGAAAATCACGCGGCAGGCCGCCTACCCATGGCGTAGGCGTTCATGTGAAGCTGTATCCCGACGACCTCGCCGCGCTCGATTTGTGGATCGCGAAACAGGATCCGCAGCCGTCACGGCCGGAGGCGATCCGCCTCATTCTCCGGGAGAAGCTGGCGTGAAGGTCGTTATTATCAGCGAAGGCAACATGCCGAAATGAACCTGGCGTACCCGCGCTAAGTCGGCCGCGGATCATGCCCGGCGCCCTTAAACTGGTCGCACGCGAGACGCGATGCGGACCGTGCGAGGCTATCTCAGGGTAGCGTTTCAGCGTCTCGGCGCGTGCTCATCTGAGTGGGCGCGTGCCACCATTGCCGAATAGTCTGCATCCGCGCTGCCCACTAACGCCTTGGTATGGGCGTCCTCGGCAACCGTTGCGACCGCGATCCATGCCAGCGCGCCAAAGGCCAGATTGCCTAGGAACACGCCCAGCGCGATTTTGCCGACCGACATCCTGCGTCCCCTTGTGCTGACGCTTACAGCCGATCGGCGGCTCGCCAGACCGGCAACATTACGCGCGACTCGCTCCTCTTCCTAGCCCGCGATCACGCGGTTCACAGCCGCCACGATTCGAACGAGCACTCCCTCCCTGTTCCGCTGCGTCGCCGGCCCCATGTAAGGCCTAGGGAGTATCTTACTGCCGCCAATCTCGATCCACGCATGGTCGCTGTCGGCGATCACGGCTGTCTGAACGCCGCGGTCCGTCTCGATCAAGTCGCCGACATGGATGCTCTCGTCGAGATCGTGACTATCGGCATTCGGCGCATGGTATGGCTGTGAGGGCACATGGCCGCTGCCGCTAATCGCGCCGTCGATGATCGAGAACCTGGCATCGGCCGAGATCGCCTCGGCACCCTCGATCAGCGCGGCACCTATGCCGGCGGCCATCGCCGGACCGGCGAGGCGCTCAAGCCGGGCGACATGGCCACCATCGGTGATGCGGGCCATGCCCCTAGGCCAGACGTTCAGCCTGGTCGATCAATGCAAGGCGGGTGCCTTCGGTGTCCGTGTTGATCTTCTGAAGGGTTGCGACCTCCGCAGCGGTATATTTGCCGGTGCCGCCATCCTTCGCCGGACCTTGAGCGGCGATCTCGGCGGCGTTTTGCTCCGCGGCGAACCGAACGCGATCGCGCTCTAGATTGGCACGCTTCGTGGCGTCGTTCGTGAGATCGGCCTGCGCCTCAAGATACGGTCAGCGCGGTCGCCACGGCGGCGATGGCCGGGATCAGCGTGTCGAGATTGTCGGCGAGCTTCTGAAGCGCGGTGCCGAGCGCGGCGGAAACGCCTTGGGCCTTATCGGCCTCGCCGAAATAGACGATCAGGGCGTTGCGGAGCGACGTGAAGCCCTGCGCTGTGGTGAGCGTTGCCCGGCTGGCCGGCCCCTGTAGCGTCTCGGCGCCGTTGAGGATCGATTGCGCGAATATCTTGCTTGAGACGTTGCCGGCGACGATCTCCGCGCGCAGCTTGGCCACGGAACCGCCGAATTGGTCCGAACCCCGCGCCGCAGCCTGGAGCAGCGGGTACAGGTTGAGCGCGAGGCTATTGAACTCTCGCGCCTGCACCCGGCCGCTCTCGAATGCGTGGCCAAGCTGGAGCAGCGCACCTTGAGCCCGTTCGGATGACACGCCCTGAATGCGCAGCGAGTTGGACGCAGCATCCGTGATCTTGAGCAGATCGGCTTGGTTGAGACCGAGATCGTGCGCGCCGAGTGACGCCGAGCGGAATACGTCGGCCAGTGCGTTGATGTCGGTGCCGTTGCGGTTGGCGGTTGCAAAGAGGTGATCCTGGACGACCTGCAATTCGTCTGCCGAGACGCCGGCGACCTTCAGGCTGTTGCTAAGTTCGATGTATTTATCATTCAGGTGACTGATCTCGGCGGCGCCTAGCCCGCCAACCAGTCCGCCGACCAATAGACCGGCGCCCCCGATCTTGTCGGCGATGGCGCCCTGCTGAGCGCGCATCTGCCGCTCGAGCACGGCGGCCTGCTCGCCCGACACCCGAAGGCGATCGGCCTCGATCCCAAGCGTCTCGCGCTCAATCCGCGCGGCGATCTCCTGTTCGTCATAGCCCGCGCGGATATAAACATTGCGCCGCTGAATGAGGTCGATCTGCTCGCGATAGGATTGCGCCTCCTCCTTGGGCGCCGCGCTGGCCCGCGCGCGGAGGTCGTAGAGATCCGCGCCAGCCGCACCGGCCGCAGCGCGCTCGCCCACCCTCGCCGCACGCTGGCCTTCGATGACCGCCAGCTCGCGGTCCAGCCGCAGCGCCGCTTCCTTCGTGTCGAGGCCGGCACGCTCATAGACATTCGCGAGATTGAGCGCGGTAAGCTCCGCGCGGATCGCAGGCGCCTGCGCCTCGGTCGCGACCTTCAAGCGCTCCTGTAGCTCGACGCGCTGGAGCAACGCCGCGTTGACCTCCCGATCGGCGACGGCCGGAGCGGCGGCGGCGGCAGTGGCGCCAACGATGGGCAATGCGTCACGCGACGGCGCAATCGCGGCCTCGTGCCGTGCCAGCGCTGCATCGATCTCCGCCTGGCTGCGCGTGCTGGCGGCGGGCAATATGATCCGAGGCTTGCGGTCGGCGGCTTCCTGCGCTCGCGCCGTTTCGGCGATGGCGGTGCGCTTCTCGCGCTCCGCCGTCTTGACCGCCTCGGCCTCGTCGCGGACACCTTGCTTGATCGCGGCAACGCGTTGCCGCGGCGCTCGACGCGATAGGTGATCTTGCCATCGGCATCGGCATAATCATAAAAGACCGGGCCGCGCTGATCGCTGTTCGCCTCGCGCCGCTCCTTCAGCCCCTGCTCCTCGAGCCATGCCAGCGCATCGCGCCGATCGCCGCCGCGCTTGAACTGGATCAGGTCAAGCACGCCGCCCTTGGCCCTGCTCTCGTGATCGTCGAACCAGCCTTCCGCAGTGTCGATCTCGAGCGAACCATGCGTACCGAACCGCAGGCGCGGGCCCTTGGACATCCGCTCGTTCGGCTTACCGCAGAGCAGTGGCGCGACCTTCGGCATGAGGCTGGCGAAGTCGAGAGGCTGTGCGCTGGCCATCACGCCGTACCCCCAAGGTCGGGCAACGTCTCGTCATAAATCTGGATGAAGTTGCGACGTCCGATCACGAAAGCACGCCGGCGCGCCTCATCGACTTTGGCGAATGACTCATAGCCAACATCATGCGGCGTAGAGGAGCGAGGAAAGGCGACAGTATAGTCGCCGAGATCATCCGCATAGACGAGGAAGTGAAGCGGAGCGCGGCGGCGGATTGGAACGATATTACTCATCAGACACCCCCCCCCCCCGTCTGGGGCGTCATTTGCGTCAGCCTCCCGAATAATCCGCGAGGCATCGAGTAGCGCCGCCCCGAACTGTTCGCACTGGTCGGCGTCGAGCCACATCATATTGAGGACGTTCAAGGTGTCGAACTCGCCGACGTCTTTGACGAAGTTCACATAGACGCCGGTATCGTCCTCGTCGCGGAAAGCCTCAAAAAAGTAATCTTTCGTCGGATCGTGAGCGTCGTGCGCCTGAAAAACGTGGTTGGACGGCAGCGGCCGGCGGCGATCCGGATCAAAGGGCGTGCTCATGCTGACGCACTCCCATAGTGGATCGACGCAATCAGCCGGGCGCGAGTAATCGACATGCCGACGCGCGCGACGAGGTGTTGCGTCCGAAGGATCGAGAATGTATCTGTGTCGTCGTCGTGGTTGACATGAATGATGGAACGGCCGCCCCCCGCAATGGGGCGGCCGTTTTGCTTAGCGGGCTTCGGCGCCTGTGCCGTGACACTGCCCACCCCTAGGCCCCCGCGCCAGTGAGGCGCTTGAGGCTGTCAACTGTGACAAAGCGCCGGCCGCAGACGCGAGTGGCCTGAATGCGGCCGGCGCGGATATGCTTGTAAATCGTGTTCGGGCAGACGCCGATTGCCTCGGCCGCCTCCTTCACACTGCACGCGATCCTGTTTTCCATCGGTCATCTCCACATAGTGCGGAGGATGATTGGCACTGACCGATAATGAGATGCGCGGTATTGGATGACGGGCCTTGCAGGTATTGCGTGTCAGGCGCTACCCGCATCCTCGACAAAGGTGGCCCAATAGACGCTTTCCGCTTCGCGCGGCGAGAGACCGGCAAAGCCGGGATCACTGGCGATACGCTCATCCATAACTCTGATTTTGTCGACTGCCTTTTACAAGTATCTTCACTCCATGGAAATTTTCTAGCTGCGTCTTGGAGCGCTTTATATTTCTGGTCGCCCTGATCTATTCGACTAGCTACATAGCGCGCGATCTCAACATCGCGGCGAAACTCCGAGAGAGACTTTCCGATGTGAGATCCTTTTCCCATGTTCTTAGGGACGAATTGCAGGCACTTTCCCGGCCGATTATTCTCGAAGGCGTCGGCCAAAGCGTCCCGAACCGCGCGATCGATGGGAGCGTCGGATCGCAATAGCTTTATGATCGGCCGCACGATCTCCCGATGCGCGAGCCCCAGGGCGAGCATGGCGGCTAGCACTACTTTGGCAGGTTGAAGGAACCGGCTGGGATCATCGTTGATTCTGAT
>CAXTNX010000018.1:0-56617 GCA_964245815.1 uncultured Sphingomonadaceae bacterium
GACAGGTAGCCGCGGTCGAACTGCATGCCCTCGACGACGTCGAGCTCGAACTCGACGCCGGTCGCCTCCTCGATGGTGATGACGCCTTCCTTGCCGACCTTGGCCATGGCTTCGGCGATCTTCTTGCCGACGACCTCGTCGCCATTGGCCGAGATGATGCCGACCTGCGCGATCTCGTCGCCGCCGGAGACCGGCTTCGAGCGCGCCTTGAGATCGGCGACGACCTTGACGACGGCAAGATCGATGCCGCGCTTGAGGTCCATCGGGTTGATGCCGGCGGAGACCGCCTTCATGCCCTCGCGGACGATCGCCTGGGCGAGCACGGTCGCGGTGGTGGTGCCGTCGCCGGCATGGTCGTGGGTCTTGGACGCGACGGCCTTGACCATCTGCGCTCCCATGTTCTCGAACTTGTCCTTGAGCTCGATCTCCTTGGCGACGGTGACGCCGTCCTTGGTGATGCGCGGCGCGCCATAGCTCTTGTCGATGACGACGTTGCGGCCCTTGGGGCCGAGCGTCACCTTGACGGCGTTGGCGAGGATGTCGACGCCGCGCTGGATACCTTCGCGTGCGTCGCGCGAGAACTTGACGTCTTTGGCTGACATGGTGGCGAGCCTTTCAATAGGGGGTTGCGATCCGTCTGGATCGTTCACGACGGTGGACGTGGGATCAGCCGACGATCCCGAGGATGTCGCTTTCCTTCATGATCAGCAAATCCTCGCCATCGAGCTTGACCTCGGTGCCGGACCATTTGCCGAACAGGATCTTGTCGCCGGACTTGACGTCGAGCGGCGTGACGGTGCCGTCCTCGCCGCGGATGCCGGTGCCGGCGGCGACGACCTCGCCCTCCTGGGGCTTTTCCTGGGCGGTATCGGGGATGATGATGCCGCCGGCGGTCCTGGCGGTGGCCTCGATGCGTCGGATGAGGACGCGATCGTGCAGGGGACGGAATGTCATGGGCGGCTTCCTGTGCTGGGTCGCGACGGATGCGTCGCTTTCACACGCGGTAGCCAGCGCTGCCAGGATGCGAGCTGGCACTCCGCCTGGGCGAGTGCCAATGGACTCGCACTGCGCGCAAACCGGCGTGGCGTCAAGTGATCCCGATCGGAGCGCCGCCGTCCCCGATCGGGGGCGACCGCCGCCTGGTCGCGGGTTTCAGTCCGCCAGCAAGGCGTCGATCATCGTCGTCCAGGTCAGCGTCGCGCCCACCCGCCCGGATCCGTCATCCTGGACGGCCATCGCCGGCGCGCCGCCCGGAGCGGCGTCGCGCAACGCGAGCACCGCCAGGCGCATCGCCGCGATCACGTCGATCTGGCCGACGAACTGGACGTCGCGGAGATCGCCGTCCGCGCGATAGACGACCGGCGAGGGCTGGCGCGGATGGCTCTGCGCCTGGACGGCGGCAAGGAACGCCTCGGCGAGGGTGTCGATCAGCGGCATCGCCGGTTCCGCAGCGTCATGGCGGGGAGCGGGCGACGATGACCGCCGCCCGCTCCCCGCGGTGCCGTCAGGCGGCCTGGAGGTTGACGGCCGACGTCTTGCCGCGCTGATCCTTCTCCATCTCGTAGGAGACGCGCTGATCCTTGGTGAGCGTATGCATGCCGGCACGCTCGACCGCCGAGATGTGAACGAACGCATCGTCGCCGCCGCTCTCCGGCGCGATGAAGCCATAGCCCTTGTCGACATTGAAGAATTTCACGGTTCCGGTGATCATGTCTGTACCTTTGTCAGGTGCGACGGGCCGCGCCATCATGGCCCGGTCCGGCTGGTATGAAGCTAGAAATGGACAAAGGGTGGACCAGAGATCGGCCCGATATCCGTCGCAGGCGACGTTAGCGCGTTAGGATGTAGCACGATGCCGGCGTGGAAGCAAAGCGGATCGGAATCGCCCGACGGACCGACGACCCGCGAATATTTCGCCGGCTCGGGAATGGCGGCTGGCTTATCGCCGGGTCGTGTCCTATCTTCGATCAATCGCGCCGGACGTTACGGGCAGCGCGCGACTGAGAGATGAGATGCTCCCGCTCTGACGAGGAGCGTTCGACATGCAGACGATGCCAGAAACCTATTTTTCGCGCCGGATGCGGGAGTCGCAGATCGCGATGGGCGATGCCACGGACAGTTGCTCCAGACTGGCGCATTCGCAACTCGAGGCCGCCTATCGCGTCCTCGCCGCGATCGCCGAGCCGGTGCCCGAGGCGCCGCGTTTCCAGTACCGCGAACCCATGCCGATCGCCGCCGCCTCGGCGACCCTGACGGGCGCCTGAGCGTCGGCGACGACCGGACGCAGAGACCTGCTCCTCCCCGGGACCAGCGCGTTGGCCTTCCGGCGCGAACGCCTTCGAGGAGCACGACATGGCCAAGAGCGAACGCAAGGGCAGCAAGGAAATCCGCAAACCCAAAAAGACCGCGCCGCCGAAGCAGAACGCATCCAACCCATCCGTGAAGGGCGGCCAGTCGGCGGCGAAGGGTTGAGCGTGCCGCGCGACGGCGCCGCGGCAGACGCGCGGCCCGCCGGAGCCGCATTCGTTCCGGATGTGGCGAGGGAGTCCAGGCTCTGCCGGCTGCCGGGCGGGACTCCGGATCGCCGCCTCGCCGAGGCCGAAAGCGCGCGGATGACGCCGCCCGTCCGTCCCGGACGATACCGATGCTGATCCGGGCCGGCTATGCGATCGGCTTCGACACGACGCAGCCCGTGCCGATGCTGGCCAGCCTGAGCGTGCACCCCTCGCGCAACAGGGATCTGAAGACCGCGCAGCGGATCATGTCGACACCGGACGTCCCGCTCTACGATTATGTCGATTCGTTCGGCAACGTCTGCACGCGGCTGACCATCCCGGCGGGCGGCATCTCCCTCTCCACCGGGTTCGTGATCGAGGATCCGTTCACGCCCGATCCGGTCGCGCCGGACGCGCCGCAGCACGCGATCGAGGACCTGCCCGACGAGGCGATGATGTATCTGCTCGGCAGCCGGTATTGCGAGACCGATCGTCTCTCGCAGACCGCGTGGGCACGGTTCGGCGGCGTCGCCCCGGGCTGGTCCAGGGTGCAGGCGATCATGACCTATGTCCACGAGCGGATCCGGTTCGACTACCGGACCGCCAGCCCGACCAGGACGGCGTGGGACGCGCACGAGCAGCGGATCGGCGTCTGTCGCGACTATGCGCATCTCGCGATCGCGCTCTGCCGCTGCATGAACATCCCGGCGCGCTACTGCACCGGCTACATGGGCGACATGGACTTGCCGGCGCTGGTCGGCGACATGGATTTCTCGGCGTGGACCGAGGTCTATCTCGGCGATCGCTGGTACACCTTCGATGCGCGGCACAATTATCCGCGGCGCGGCCGGATCCTGATGGCGCGCGGCCGCGATGCCACCGACGTCGCGCTGACCACCACGTTCGGCGCCGCCAGCCTGTCCCGCTTCGAGGTCTATACGGACGAGGACAGGCTCGGCTTCACGCCCGTCTAGCGGCGCCGCATCGGGATCGTCCGGCTTAATTCGACGGACCCGATGTCGTTGTGGATCAAGAACGACGTTGGCCGGTTTAACAGGCAAGCCGCGCGACCAGCGGCGGACGCGACACCGCGCTTGCGAGAGGAGATGAAGATGCCGATCCTGTTGTGGCTGCTGGGGATTCCGATCCCGATCATCATCCTGCTTCTTCTCCTCTGGCACTGAGGGCAGGCGCACATGGCAACCGGTTTCAACCGCGGATCCGCCGCGGCATCGGCAAGCGCGGCGGATGCGGCGCGCTCCGCGGTCAACTGGGCGCCAGCCCTGGCGGGTGCGGCCGTCGCGATCGCGACGACGATGATCCTTCTCGCACTCGGCTCCGGCCTCGGCTTCGCCGCCGCCTCGCCGTGGCCGGGCGCGGGACCGACGGCGACCGCCTTCGCGATCGGCGCCGGGATCTGGCTGATCGTGACGCAGTGGCTGTCCTCGTTCCTGGGCGGCTACATCGCCGGTCGTCTGCGCACGAAGTGGACCGGTATCCACACCCACGAGGTGCTGTTTCGGGATACTGCGCACGGCCTGCTCTCATGGGCGGTGGCGACCGCGATCGTCGGTGCCGTCGCGTTCGGCGCCACCCTCTCGGCGGCTGGCGCCGCCTCGACCGCGGCGACGGCCTCGGTCGATTACGCCGCCGACACGATGCTTCGATCGGCTCGACCGAACCCCGATGCTTCCGGCGCCGTCCGTACCGAGATCACGCGACTTCTGACCCGGGGCAGCGATCTCAGGGCCGATGACAGAAGCTACCTGACCGGCGAGGTCGCGGCGCAGGCCGGCATCCCGCCCCAGGAGGCGCAGCAGCGTGTTGATACGGCGGTGGCGTCGATCCGGGAGGCCACCGACACGGCGCGCAAGACGTCCTCCGCGCTCGGTTTCTTCACGGCGCTGTCGATGCTGATCGGCGCGTTCATCGCGAGCGTCGCCGCCGCGTATGGCGGCCAGTTGCGCGACAAGCATGCCGATCTGGTCGAGCGGACCTGACAAAAGGGGCGAGATCGCCATTCTCGCCCGCCTCGCATAAGGGCGGCGGCGCTATCCTTCACCGCTCAGCGGCGATACGGGAGGCGCCGCTCCGACAGGCCCGTTCGACGCCGACTGCGCTTCAGGCAAAAAGCCCCGGCAGCCTCAACCGCAGCGCCTGAACCAGGATCAGCGTCTTTCCGTCGTTCAGCTCTCCCGCCGCCGCCATCGACCAGAGCAGATCGAGCGCGATCTCGGTGATCGTGATGCACTCGTTCTCATCGTCCGCGCCGCCGCCCGGGCCGACGATGTCCGCGGACGCGTATCGTCCGAGATAGAGGTCGAGCCGTTCGGTCGAGACCGCGGGCATCGACCAGATCATGCCGACATGATCCAGCTCGGTGATCCGGACACCGGCCTCTTCGAGGCACTCCGCGCGCGCCGTCTCCAGGGCGGACTTGCCGTCGACGCGGCCGGCGACGACCTCCAGGAGCGCATCGGCACCGACATCTATGACCGGCGCGCGCGGCTGCCGGATGAGGAGCGCGACGCGCCGGTCCGGATCGTAGAGCAGCACCGCGGCGGCGCGGCCATGATCCTCGACGCTGCGCAGCTCGATCGCGCCGTTCGGCAGCCGGACGGTCAGTTCGGACAGCTTGAGCCAGCGATCGTAGATCAGGCGGCGGTCGAGGATGACGGTGTCCACCGCCGCCTTATGGGTGAAAGCATCCCGCAAGGTAAGTCACCGCGGCGATCAGCCGACGGGCAGGGGCACGACGGCGAGCTCGCTCCTGAACCAGGCGTGGGTCTCCGCCAGCCCCTCGCCGAGCGACACCCTGGGCGACCATCCGAGAAGCGCCTGCGCGCGACTGATGTCGGGACGACGGCGGCGCGGATCGTCCTGCGGTAGCGAGGCGGCCGTCATCGGGGTGCGGGCATGGTCGTGCGGCTCGCCTGTTCCTGGCGGCTCCACGCCGGGAGCGACGCGGTGATCGAGGCCGGCTTCCACGACACCGAAGGCGGCGCGATGATGCGCAACGTCGCCGGCTCGTTCTTCGATCTCACGGCCGAGCGTTCCGCCGCGACGGCGTCCACCGCGCCGATCGCGTCGCCGGATCCGTGGAGCGGGCGCGCCGCCGCCGACTGGGCGGTACGGCTGGCCGCCGGAGCGCGGTTCGATGAGGACGCCTGCCGGCTGGTCGGCGTCGCCCGAACCATCGATCGGATCTACCGTCCGGGCTGACCTTGTCCCTCGATGCCGCGCGCGACGACCCGCCCGCCCCGTCTTTCCGGCGGGGCCATGAACGGCGAGGCCCGGCCGGACGCGCTGACCGATCCCCCCGCACTTCATCCCGACGGGACGATGGGTTAGAGGCCGCGGATCATAGGAGTTCACCGATGGCCCTGTCCGACGCCCCGACCTTCGTCCTCGACCGCCACGCCGCGCCGCGCAGCGCGGACGAGCGCGCGGTGCTGATGGAGGACCCCGCGTTCGGCCGCGTGTTCACCGATCACATGGCGGTGGCGCGCTATCGCGAGGGGGAGGGCTGGCACGATGCGCGGATCGCGGCGCGCGCGCCCTTCCAGATGGATCCGGCCTGCGCGGTGCTGCACTATGCGCAGGAAATCTTCGAGGGGATGAAGGCCTATCGGCAGGGCGATGGCGCCATCGCGCTGTTCCGCCCCGAGCGGAATGCGCGGCGCTTCAACGAAAGCGCGGCGCGGATGGCGATGCCGGCGCTTCCCGAAGACCTTTTCCTCGGCTCGATCGAGGCGCTGATCGCGGCCGATCGCGACTGGGTGCCGGGCGGGGACGGCAGCCTGTACCTGCGCCCCTTCATGTTCGCGAGCGAGGTGTTCCTCGGCGTCAAGCCCGCGTCCGAGTTCGTCTACTGCCTGATCGCGTGTCCCGTCGGCGCCTATTTCAAGGGCGGCAAGCGCGCGGTCTCGGTGTGGGTATCCGACGACTACACGCGCGCCGCGCCCGGCGGGACCGGAGCGGCGAAGTGCGGCGGCAACTATGCCGCGAGCCTGGTCGCGCAGGCCGAGGCGATCCGCCAGGGCTGCGACCAGGTCGTCTTCCTCGATGCCGCCGAGCACGCCTATGTCGAGGAGCTGGGCGGCATGAACATCTTCTTCGTGATGGACGACGGCACGATGGTGACGCCGCCGCTGGGCGGCACGATCCTGCCCGGCATCACCCGCGATTCTGTGATCGCGCTCGCCCGCGCCGGAGGCCACGCGGTGATCGAGCGACCGTATCGTTTCTCCGAATGGCGGGCGGATGCGCAGGCGGGCAAGCTGCGCGAGGTGTTCGCCTGCGGCACCGCGGCGGTCATCACGCCGATCGGCGAGGTCAAGGGCACGCACGGCGCCTTCACGATCGGCAACGGCGACGGCGGCGCGGTGACCGACGGCCTGCGCGCGACGCTGGCCGGCATCCAGCGCGGCAGCGTCGCCGACGTCCATGGCTGGGTGAAGCGGATCGCCTGAAGCATGACGCTGTAGATCCCGATATGTCTTCCCGCGAGTCCGCCCCCGGGCGCACCGCCCGGATCGGTGCGCGGACGCCGCAATCGCGCGGAGGAGGCCTATCGGATCCGCGAGGGCGCCTGCTGGATGGCACCGCCCTTCGACGCTTCGGGGACGGTGGCGGGCGATATCTCGGAGGCATGCTCAGAGGTCCGGATGACCGCGAGACCCTGTGCATCCCGCACCGACTGCTCGCCGACCTCGGCGGGGGTTGCCTGCCGGCACGCGGCGATCGCGGCGAACGCGATCAGGATCGTCCATCTGGCCATGTCGCCGCAGCGCTCGCAGCGCCTCGATGTTCCCGCAACGATCGAATGAGCGAGGCGGATCATCAAGCGCTCTCAATCGCTTAGTAGCGGCGCGACGGCGATGGCCCGGAGGATGCGATGCCCCTCTATTATTTCGATTGCTACCATTTGTCCTGTCGGGAGGAGTGCATCGGTCATACCTTATCCGATGACGAGGCGGCTCACCTGCTGGCCGTCCAGTTCGCCGGCGAGATCCTC
Organism: uncultured Sphingomonadaceae bacterium; assembly: GCA_964245815.1. GTDB lineage: Bacteria > Pseudomonadota > Alphaproteobacteria > Sphingomonadales > Sphingomonadaceae > Solisphingomonas. The sequence continues at coordinate 7,513 of CAXTNX010000018.1, forward strand.
CAGCACGAACCGGAGGCCCTGACGGATGGGCATGACCTCACCGTCACCGTCTCGGACGAGCACCGCCGCGTCCTCTTCAGCTTCATGGCGACATCTACAGCGTCCGCCAGGACGAAGAGCCCGGGGCGCGGTCAAGGTAAGGAGGGCGGCGCGGCAGGCGATCCCGACTGACCTCCTCCCCGACCGACGGAGGTCGGGGATCCGCCCCTCCCGGCTCAGTGCGGCATCAGCGACGGGTCGGATCGCGTCGCGGCGCCGCTCTTCATCGGCTTGTGCTTCGAGTGCGGCTTGGTCATGCCCTTGTCGGTCGTCGCCGGATCGCTGGCCATCGACTGGTTGCCCATGTCCATCGTGCCCATTCCCGAGCCGCTGTCGCCCGGCGAGCCCATCGTGGTCGCGCCGGTGGGTGTCGATCCGTTCGGCGGCGAGGTCGGGGCTTGCGAAGCCTGGCCGAATGCTGCCGTCGACAGGGTGAGCGCCGCGGCGCAGGCGAAAGCCCGTTTCATGTCCATCTCCTACGATGTGTGGACCGGTAACGAGCCGCTCGCCCGAGACGTTCCGAGATCGCCGGCTTCCGCACGGACGCGACGCCGCGACGATCGCCTCCCCGCCGCACCGGCTCGCCACGGGGCGCTGCGCGGCGCGCGCGGCCGGCGCGTGGAAGTCACTCCCTGGCGGGCTGGTCCTGCTCGGCCGCGCGCCGCTGCGCCAGCCGCCGATACCAGACGGTCCACAGCGCCAGCGCGGCCATGGTGCCGTTGCCCACGAAGGGGCTGACGATCAGATAGTCGTGGATGCTGAGCGTGTAGACCAGGACGCAGGCCAGCACCGCCGCGCCGACAAGCCCGAAACCCCACACCAGCGTCATGAGCGTCATCACGCGGCGAAACCGCGGCAGGTCCCGTTTCGCCTCGAACGCGGCGACCTCCTCCGGCGTCCTGCGCGCGAGACCGGCGCGCGCGAGCATGAAGATCAGCGGCCGCCCGATCGCGGCGGAGCCGAGGAAGACGAGGCCGATAAGCACCGTCACCATGTTCTCGCGCAGTTGCAGGAACCGCGCCGAGCCGCCGCCGACGAACGCGAGCAGCGACAGCGCGATGCCCGCCAGCACCAGCACCGACAGCGCATCGATCCGCCGCCGCCGCGCGAACTGGGCGAGGCTCCACAGGATCGGCGGGGCGGACGACGCGAGGAGCGCACCCGCATCGCCGAGACGAGGCGCGGCCCGATCGTAGATCGCGAGCGGCAGCGCGAAGTTGACGGCGAGCTCCAGCGCAAGATGCGGCCCGTTGCGGCGAAGCCATGTGGCAAGCTCAGGCAGGCGCATGGTCGTCGCTCCCTTCCACGGTCTGGCGGCGGCGGTCGGGGGCTCGTCTCACGCCGGCAGCCGGTGACCGGTCTCGCGCCAGAAACCGGCTTTCCGGCCATGGTCTTTCCGCAGCCGGCGGACATAGTCCTCGTGGTCGACATGCGTCGCGAAATCCTCGATCCGCCGGGCAAGACCGGTGCAGGCGGCAAGGTGCCGGGCGGCATGGCCGTAGCGGGAGGCACGGGTCCTGCCGAGCGTGAAGTCGATCATCGCGCGGCGCAGGATCGTCGCGGCGAGCGGGTATTTATCTTCCAGGGCGTCGGCCGCCGGCGTGAGCAATTCGTAGACGTTGCCGTCGATCTCGTCCGCGCGCTCGATCACGAGCGTGGCCGCCCGGTCCAGCGCCGGCCAGGCGACGAGGAAGGCGAGGGCGCGATGGACGTCCGCGAACCCGCGGGCATGGGCGATGGCCCGCTGCTCCGCATCGAAATCCTCGAAGTCGGGCAGTTTCTTGAGATACGCCCTGAGATGCCCGCTATCGAGCGCCTCGGTGAATCGCTCCCAGCGATAGTCCTGCGCTTCGTCATGCCGTCCGAGCGCGTCGAGCACGGCGAGCCGCGCCTGATCCCATTCCGGCGGAAGCCGCCCGCGTCTGCCGGTATCGGTCGCCTCGATCGCCGCCCATGCCTCGGTCGCACGACCGGCCGCCAGCAGCCGTCCGGCGATGCGCGCCGCGATCGCGGGGACGCGGCGGGCATCGGGCTCGTATTGGCCGATATAGGCATCGACATCGCCGAGCGCGTCGGCGACCTGCTGGAGGAGCAGCGACGAGACGCGCTGGCGGTGGCCGGTTCGGATCTGGTCGGCGTACATCGCGCCCCCGCTGCCCCATCCGATCACCTCCCGCTCGGCCTGCGGCGGCACGACGTCAGGCTGGGCCTGCCAGGCCAGAGCGAGCGCGCGGAGCCGCTCGAGCCCGGTGGTGCCAAGCGCGGGCACGAGCGTCTCGACCAGGCGGTCGAACGTGCCGTAGCCATCGTCGCGCACCGCCTCGAAGGCACGCTCGGCGAGCGCCGCCGGATCGATCCCCGCGGCACGGGCGACCGGACCGAAGTCGTCCACGGCAGCGCCGAACACGTCCGCGAGCCGGCCGCTGCCATCGTCGCTCCGTGCGTAGACCGGTTCGGCGCAGGCGGCGAGGCGCCAGAGCAGGTCGAGCGCGGCGCGCGGATCGCGCGGGGCGACGAGATCGACGATCGCGCGGTGCTGCGCCCCGAGATCGTCGGCGAGCCGTCCGACCTTCTGCCAGTCGACGAAGCTGCGCGCCTTCGCGACCGCGACCAGCCGCTTGGTGATCTCATGCGCGGCGTCCGCCGGACCCGCCTCCCCGGCAAGGGTGAGCCGCAACCGGCGCTTGATCGCGGCATCGCGGGTCGCAATGTCCATCAGCAGCGCGGCCAGACGCTCGCATCCCAGCGCTTCGAGGTTTTTCGCGTTGAGCGCTTTCGTCGAGGCCATCGCATGATCCTTGTTCGGCCGGACGACGGTAGTTGCGTCGGCGCCCGGCTTCAATCCGCCCGCGATCTCCCGATCCGCTCGCCCGCCGGTGCGGCGCCGGCGCGCTTCCCCGGGGCGGGCTTCGGGCGTGCGCCGGAATGCGGGACGCGAATCGTGCCGGCGATCGCGGATCAGCCGCGCGCTCGCAGATAATCCTCGATCTGGCCGCGCAGGTGGCGCAGCGCATCGGCAAGCCGGAGGCATGCGGCCGCGTCCAGCCGCTCCATCACGGCGCGCGTGGACGCTTGCGCGTCCGCGCGACGCTGCTCGTAAAGCGCGATACCCGTGTCGGTCGGGCGCAGCAGATGCGCTTTCTTGTGATCGGGGTTGGCGACGGTGACGAGCAGCCCGGCGTCGCAGAGCGCGCGCGCCGCGCGCTGCACCGCCTGGCGATGATGGCCGAGGCTGCGGCCGATCTGCGGCACCGTCGGTGGCCGCCGCGCTTCCAGCACCGCGGTCAGCACCGTCGATTCGAGCGCCGACAGCGGGGACGCCCCGCCGGCTTCGGCGAAGAGCGTGCCGAGCCGGCTCTTCAGCCTGCTGACCTCGTCGAACACGGCGGCGAGCGGCGGGGTCGCGGGAGAAACGGAGGTCATGGTCACGACATGCCACAACCCGGCGTAACATGCATCCACATCGGAACATCGTTCCGCATTGACTCTACATCCTCGGGAGATCATCAGGCGGTCCGCAGAGGAGAGGGCAGATGGGCACGGACGCGTTGATCGGCACACAGGATATCGAGGCTTATCGACGCGATGGCGCGGTGGTCATCCGCGGCGCGCTCGACGCCGACATGCGCGCGCTGGTCGAACGCGGGATCGAGGAGGCCTATCGCAGCCCCCGCGCCGACACCGGTATCGGCGGCGGGATGGGCGAAGGGCGCACCGTGGTCCGGGACTATGCCAGCATCGACAGCCCGTCGCTGCGGAGCGTGCTGGCGAGCGGCGCGTTCGGCCGGGTCGGGGCAGGGTTGATGGGGACGCCCTTCGCGCAGCTCATCCTCGACCAGATCTTCTACAAGCAGCAGGGGCCGATCCTTCCGACACCCTGGCACCAGGACACGCCTTTCCTGCGGGTACGCGGCGAGCCGCTCATCCGGCTGTGGACACCGTGCGACCGCTCGCCGCGCGAGGTGACCGTGCAGGTCGTGCGCGGCTCGCATCGCTGGAACGTGGTGTTCAGCGGCCTGACCAAGTCCGCGACCGGGGATGCGACCGGGACGGACAAGCCCTCGCCGGTGGGCGACCACTGGCTCCCCGCGCTGCCCGACGTCGCCGCCCATCGCGACAGCTTCGACATCATGAGCTGGGATGTGGAGCCGGGCGACATCCTCGCCTTCCAGGGCAACATGCTCCACGGCGCCGATGGCCATCCCGGCTCCGATCGTCCGCGGCGTGCCTTCGCGGTGCTGATGGGCGGGCCGGAGCTGCGCTATTACAGGCCGACCGGGAAGGCATTCCCATCGCCCGGCCGGATGGCCGGCGCGGCGCGCGACGCCGACATTCCCGACGGCGCGCCGATCGGCGAGCATCGGGCCGCGTTCCCCCTCTGCTGAGCATGGCGATCGGCGACGGTGCGATCCGGGGTCTTACGGCCGGGCTCGCCCGGCGGTCCGCGATCGCAGCCTGACGAAGATTGGCTTGAAAGTGCGAGGCGTTCTCAGTAGGCGCGCCTCGTCATGCTTCTCGACATACCCCTGCTCGATGCCGACGAGGTCGCGCGCGTCCGCGCCATCGTCGATGCGGGCGATTGGATCGACGGCAACGCGACGTCGGGGCCGCAGGCGGCGCTCGCCAAGCGCAACCGGCAATTGCCCGAGGACGGCATGGCGGCGCGCGAGGCCGGCGGGATCGTGCGCGCCGCGCTTGGTCGCACGCCGCTGTTCGTCGCCGCCGCGCTCCCGGCGCGCGTGTTTCCGCCGTTGTTCAACCGCTACCAGTCCGGCGACGGCTTCGGCCTGCATGTCGACAATGCGGTCCGCACGGTGCGCGCCACCGGCGCGCGCGTGCGTGCCGACCTGTCGGCGACGCTCTTCCTCTCCGATCCGGACGACTATGGCGGCGGGGCGCTCATCGCCGAAGGGCTGGGCGAGGGCGTCAGGCTACCCGCCGGACACCTGCTGCTCTATCCCGCGACCACGCTCCACCGCGTCGCGCCGGTCACCCGCGGCGTCCGCGTCGCGAGCTTCTTCTGGGTGCAGTCGATGATCCGCGACGGTGCCGCGCGCATGACGCTGCTCGATCTCGATCGCGCGATCCAGACGCTCGGCGGCGAGCGCGGGCAGGACGATGCCGCGGTGATCCGGCTGACCGGCGTCTATCACAACCTGCTGCGGATGTGGGCCGAGGGCGATTGAGCGCGTGCGAAAGGACGGGACGATGACGGGCGAGACCAGGCGGGCGTTACGGGGGGTGTGGTTCCAGCTCCACAAATGGATCGGGCTGATCCTGATGATCGTGCTGATCCCGCTCGCCCTGTCGGGCTCCGCGCTGGTGTGGAGCGACGCGATCGACCATGCGCTCAATCCGCAGCGTTACGCGGTGACGGGTCCGGCGCGATCGCCGCCGTCCGCCTATGTCGCCGCGGCGACCCGCGCCCTGCCGCCCGGCAGCCGGCTCCTCTCGCTGCGCTATCCCGATCGCGACGGGCCGGTGATCGCCGCCGCCGCGCCGCCCGGCCGCGCCGCGCCGCGCCGCGCCGGCCCGCCGCCGCGCACGACGATCTGGCTCGATCCGCCGAACGCGCTCGTGCTCGATGTCGCGCCGGGCAATGCCGGCGTGCTGCGCTGGATTCACATGCTTCACGGCAATCTGCTCGTGCCGGGCGTCGGCCGCGCGATCGTCGGCTGGCTGGGGGTCGCGATGGCGCTGTCGTGCGCGAGCGGGCTGTGGCTGTGGTGGCCCGCGGCGGGGCGCCTCGTGCGGGGCCTGCGCTGGCGGCGCGGCGACCGGCGGCTCGATACCAACCTCCATCACCTCATCGGCTTCTGGATCGTGCTGCCGCTGGCGATGCTGAGCGTCACCGGCGTGTGGATCGCCTGGCCGCAGATGGTCGGCAGCGGCGGCGGACCGCGCCGCCCGCCGTCGCCGGCCGAGACGGTGCGGCTGTCGCCCGATGTCGCGCTCGCCGCGGCGCAGGCGCTGCATCCCGGCGCACCGCGGACGATCGTCTGGCCGGCGGGTGATGGCGGCTGGCGGATCACGCTCGGCGGGCAGGGCCGTCCCGCCGACATCGCGGTCGACGATGCGACCGGCGTCGCGACGCCCGCGACCGTCAATCCGCGCGACCGCCCGAGCCTCGCGCGCACGATGCGGCGCTGGCACGAGGGCGAGGGGATGGGGCCGGTCTGGCAGGTGCTGATCTTCGCTGCCGGGCTCGCGCCCCCGGTGCTGGGGATCACCGCGGTGACGATGTGGCTGCGCAGCCGGCGCTGGCGCAAGCGGGTCTGACCACGCTCGTCGCCCTAGCGGTCGCCGGGATGACGGTGGAAGAGAGGATCGGTCTGCGCCGCCGCCATGCTAGAGGCTCAATCGTGCAGGCCGTTCTCTTCCAGACCGCGATCACGCGGACGGCCGGACCGGGCGCGTCGCCATGAACGCGGTCGCGCTGCTCGGCCGGCGGCGGTTCTGGCCGCTGTTCGCGACGCAGTTCCTCGGCGCGTTCAACGACAATCTGTTCCGCTCCGCGATGCTGTTCCTCATCGCCTTCCGGCTCTCGCATGGCAGCGGCGGCGCCATCGCCGCGAGCCTGACCGGCGGGGTGTTCATCCTGCCCTATTTCCTGTTCTCCAGCCTGGCGGGCGAACTCGCCGACCGCATCGACAAGGCGCGTGTCGCGCGCGGGGTCAAGCTGGCGGAGGTCGCGATCATGCTGGTCGGCGCGGTGGGGCTCATGGCGGCGTATCAGCCGCTGCTGTATGCCGCCCTGTTCGCGATGGGGACGCACTCGACCGTGTTCGGTCCCGTCAAATACGCGATCCTGCCCCAGCATCTTTGCGCCGACGAGGTCGTCGCGGGCACCGCGCTGGTCGAGGCCGGCACCTTCCTCGCGATCCTCGCCGGGCAGATCGCGGGCGGGCTGCTGCCGACGCCATGGGGCGCCGGCGTGATGATCGCGGTGGCGCTCGCCGGGCTGGCGGCGAGCCTCGCCATCCCGCGCGCGCCGCCGCTCGGGCCGGCGCCTCCGATCGACCGCAATGTCGTGCGCGGGACCGCGGCGATGCTGGGCGTCGCCTGGCGCGATCCGGTGCTGCGCCATGCGACGATCGGGATCAGCTGGTTCTTCGCGCTGGGCGCGGTGCTGACCCAGCAGTTCGTGCCGCTGGTCGCCTCGCTCGGCGCGACGCCCGCGGTCGCGGCGGCCATGCTGGCGCTGTTCTCGATCGGCGTCGCGGCCGGCGCGCTGCTCGCCGGACGGGTGATGCGCGGGCGGGTGACCGCGCGCACCGTGTTCCCGGCGGGACTCGCGATGGCGCTGCTCACCGGCGATCTCGCCTGGACGATCGCCCGGTTGCGGGCCGTGCCGGGCGGCGGCGTGGGCGTCGCGCGGTTCATCGGGATACCGGGGACGACGCACCTGTCGCTCGATCTGGTCGCGCTGGCGGTCGCCGCGGGGCTCTATGCGGTGCCGCTCTACGCCTTGTTGCAGACTGCGGCCGAGCCCGCCGCGCGCGCCCGCGCGATCGCCGCCAACAACGTCGCCAACGCGGCGATGATGGTCGCCGTGACGGTCCTGTCGCTGCTCCTGCTGCGCGCCGGCATGGGCCTGGCCGGCCTGTTCGCGGTGCTCGCGCTGATGGGGCTGGGCGTCGCGGCGTCGGCAAGGGCGCTGCCGCGGACATAGCGACGCCGCCGTCCGCCGCGAGCGACGTCGACGGATTGGCGCAGCGCCGGGGCCTCGACTTCGATCAGCCCGAACGGCGCTTGGAAGATGTCCGTCTCGCGCGCGTATCCTGCTTCCGTACCATCGTCGCGAGCACCTCCGCGCGCTTGCCGGCGGCGAGCGTATCCGACGTGCCGCCATCGGCGCCGGCGATCGTGTGCGCCGCGTTGATGAGTGCGAAATGGCTGAACGCCTGCGGGAAGTTGCCGAGTTGCCGGCAGCCCCTGGGGTCCCATTCCTCGGCGAGCAGCCCGACATCGTTGGCGAACGAGACGATATGCTCGAACAACGCCCTGGCGTCGTCGATCCGGCCGCACAGCGCGCGCGCCTCGACCAGCCAGAAACTGCACGCCAGGAAAGCGCCCTCGTCGCCGGGGAGCCCGTCCGCCTTGCCGCCGGTATCGGTGAGGTAGCGGTAGACCACGCCGTCGCGGAGCAGCTCCTGCTCGATCCGCGCGATCGTCCCGAGGATTCTCGGATCGTCGGGCGGCAGGAAGCCCAGCATCGGCATCTGGAGCAGCGCCGCATCGACATGACGCGCACCGTAATACTGCACGAAGCTGTTGAGCCTCCTGTTGAAGCCCCTGGCGCAGACCTCGGCATGGATCTCGTCGCGCGCCGCGGTCCACGCCTCGACGTCGCCATCGAGACCGAAATCGTTCGCGCTCGCCACCATCCGGTCGAACGCCAGCCAGCACATCATCTTGGAATGGACGAAGTGGCGGGGCGGGCCGCGTTGTTCCCACAGCCCGGAATCCTTGCTCTTCCACAGATCGAGCAGATGACGGGCGATCGCGCACTGGAGCGGCCAGACGACATCCATGTCCGATATGCCGCTGCGCCGCGCGCCGTCGAACGCGGCGAGCACCGAACCATAGACGTCGAGCTGGAGTTGCTCGGATGCGGCATTACCGGTCCGCACCGGCGTCGAATCCATGTAGCCCGGCAGGTGATCGAGCTGGGTCTCGGTCAACCGGCGCTCGCCGCGCAGGCCGTACATGATCTGGAGATCCTCGGGCGCGCCGGCGACCGCGCGCATCAGCCACCATCGCCAGGCGCTGGCCTCCTCGAGATAGCCCGACGCGCCGAGCGAATAGATCGTCAGCACCGCGTCGCGCAGCCAGCAGAAGCGGTAATCCCAGTTGCGCACGCCGCCCGGCCATTCGGGCAGCGAAGTGGTCGGCGCCGCGACGATCCCGCCGGTCGGCGCATAGGTCATCGCCTTCAGCGTCAGCAGCGAGCGCCTGACGAGATCCGCGTAGGGGCCGTCCTCGACCAGGGACCGCGCGGACCATTTCTCCCAATAGGCCTGGGTGTGGCGCAGCAGCGCATACGGATCGCGCGGGATGGTCGGCTCGACATGGCTCGGATACCATTCGAGCATGAACGCGATGGTCTGCCCGGCCTCGGTGGTGAACGCGGCGCCGGTCGCGTAATCGGCGTTCTCGAGCGCGATGCTGGACGATATGCGCACCGCGTCCGGGCCGGCGACGCCGATGATCGCGCCTTCCTTGCGCTGCACCCACGGCACCCACGCGCCATAGTTGAAGCGCAGCCGGACCTGCGTCGTGAGCGCGACCCGGCCTTCCAGGCCCCGGACGATGCGGACCACCTCGTGATGCTCGGTGCTGACCGGCGGGGGCATGAAGTCGTAGACCAGCGCCTTGCCGGTATCGGTCTCGATCGTCGTCTCGAGCACCATCGTCTCGGGCACGTAGCGCCGCGAGACATAGACATGGTCGTGCGCGGGGCCGAGCGTCCAGCCGCCATGATCCGCGGTGCCGAGCAGGCTGGCGAAGATCGCATCCGAATCGAAGCGCGGCAGGCACAGCCAGGCGATCGTCCCGTCGCGGTGGACGAGCGCCGCGCTGTGCGTCGAGCCGATCAGCGCATAGTCCTCGATCGGTCGCCGCGAGGGCGGCGGCTCGTCCTCGAGCCCGGTCATGCAGGCGCCCTGCCGACGGTGATGACGTGCCACGAGCGGCCGTCCCTCTCGAGCAATCCGTCCGCGGCGTCGGGGCCCATCGAGCCGGGCGCATAGGGTTCGGGCGTGCCGCCCTCCGCCCAGGCGTCGAGATAGGGCTGCACCGCCGCCCAGCCGGCCTCGATCCCGTCGGCGCGCTGGAACAGCGTCTGGTCGCCGATGAACAGATCGTAGAGCAGGCTCTCGTAACCGGTCAGCGTCGCGATATCGAACGCGCTCGCGTAGCGGAAGTCGAGGCTCACCGGCACCGCGTCGACCGCGAGCCCGGGCCGCTTGATCGAGATGTCCATGCTCAGCCCCTCGTCGGGCTGGACCTGGATGACGAGCCGGTTGGGTTCGGGCCTGGTCTTGAGGCTGGTCTGCGCGAACTGCGCGAACGGCACCTGCTTGAAGGTGACGACGATCTCGGTATCGCGTGCCGACATCACCTTGCCGGTGCGCAGGTAGAAGGGCACGCCCGCCCAGCGCCAGGTATCGACCATCAGCTTCAACGCGACGAAGGTCTCGGTCGCGCTGTCCCTGGCGATGTCGGGCGTGTCGGTATAGGCGTCGATCTTCTCGCCTTCGAGCGTGCCGGCGGCGAATGCGCCGCGCACGCCGTTCGCCCTGGCCTCGTCGGGCGACCAGTGGCGGATCGCGCGGAGCGTCTTGCCCTTCTCGTCGCGCACCGCCTCGGCGTCGAAGCTGTTCGGCGGCTCGATCGCGACCATCGCGAGCAACTGGAAGAGGTGGTTGGGCACCATGTCCCTGAGTGCGCCGGTGGCGTCGTAGAACTTGCCGCGCGTGCCGATGCCGACCGTCTCTGCGGCGGTGATCTGGATGTTGTCGACATAGTTCGCGTTCCAGACGCTCTCCAGCATCATGTTGGCGAAGCGCGCCGTCATGATGTTCTGGACGGTCTCCTTGCCGAGGAAATGGTCGATCCGGTAGACCTGCTCCTCGCTCACGCATCTGAGGATCTGCGCGTTGAGCGCCTGTGCCGACGCGAGGTCGTGGCCGAACGGCTTCTCGATCGCGATGCGGCGGAAGGTCCCCTCCTTCTCCGCGGTCAGCTTGTGCGCGGCGAGCTTCTCGACGACCGGGCCGAAGAAGCCCGGCGAGACCGCGAGATAGAAGGCGGCGTTGCCATCGCCCAGCCGCTTGGCGATCTCGGCGTAGATATCGTCCCGGGTGAAGTCGCCGGAGAGATAGCCGATCCGCGCGCGCAGCTGCCGCCAGGCGTCGCCCTTCCGGACCGCGCCTTCGCCGCCCTTCTCGGGCTTGAAGTCGTCGATCCGCTGGCGCAGCATCTCGTCGTCGCCGGGTTCGATGCCGATGCCCAGCACATGAAAATCCTCGCCGAGCAGCGTGGCGTGGGTAAGATTGATGAGCGAGGGCATCAGCAGCCGGCGCGTCAGGTCGCCGGTCGCGCCGAAGATCACCAGCGTGACGGGCGGCGCTGGCGGCACCCCGGGTTCCGCGGTGTCGCGCTCGGTCTCGGCCATGATCGTCTCCTGCGGCGTCGCGACAGGACGCGGCCGGCCAACGAAATGTTCCGCGGCCCCGTTCCCGTCATCCCCGCGCATGCGGGAATGACGGGAAGGCTTACAGCTTCACCGCCGCGCGCGCGTAGAAGAACTGGCTGGGCAGGTCGTAGAGCGCCGGATCGTAGTTGCTCAGCGAGCAGCTGAAACAGGCGGGCGGCGCCACCCCCGCGATGTTGTTGACGCCCACCGTGAAGGTGAAGTCGCGCCGGCCGAGCTTGGTGTCGTAGATCAACTGGAGATCGCCATACAGGCGCCGGCCGAGCACGTTGCCCGCATTGTCGCCGGTCGATTCGGTGATCTTCGACAGATAGCGCCCGGTCAGCGCGACCGTGACGCCGCGCAGCGTCCAGTCGAGCGTCGTCACCGAGCGGTAGCGCGGATAGCCCTGGGTGCCCGACTCGGTGCCGTCGCGCCGGGTGACGGTGACGCCGTCCGTCGACGGGAAGCTCTGCTTGTAATGGAACATCAGCGTGTTGCTGGTCGTGAAGCCGAAGCTGCCCATCGGCGTCGGCGCCGAGCGATAGGTGAAGTTGAGATCGAGCCCGTCGGTCGCGATGCCCGCGATGTTCTGCAACGTGCCCGCGATCCGCGTGACCTGGCCCGACGCGCTGCGCGTGATCGCGTCGCAGCTCAGCGCGTCGCCGGTGTTGGCGCAGCGATCGAGCAGGGTCGCGGCATCGATCGCGCCGATCGCGTTGTCGACCTTGATGTGGAAATAGCTCGCCTCGAAGGTCAGCGTCTGCGCCCAGCCGCGCGCCCAGGACGCCGAATAGACCCCGCCCGCGGTGTAGCTGCGCGAGGTCTCGGGCTTGAGCGCGCCGTTGCCGCCGGTCAGCACCGGCAACTGGCCGCCCTGCTGCGTATAGGTGCCGTCGGCCGGCACGCCGTCGGCGATGCAATTGGCCTTGATCGTCGCATTCGCATTGAAGGTCGCCGCGTTGCAGGGATCGTCGACCGGTGCGTCGAAGCGCGACTGAGAGCCGAACAGCTCGCCGATCGACGGCGCGCGGAAACCTTGCGCATAGGTGCCGCGCAGCAGCAGGTCCGGCGTCGGCTTCCAGTCGCCGCCCGCCTTGATCGTGGTCTTCGAGCCCGACGTCGAATAGGTGGAGTGGCGGACCGCGAAATTGCCGTCGAGCCTGTCGAAGAACGGCTTGTCCCGGAGGATCGGCACCTGGAGCTCGGCATAGACCTCGTCGACGTTGTACTGTCCCGCGGTCGCCTGCGCGGGGATGTCCGCGCCGAGCCCCGCCTGGATCAGCGGATCGGGCGTGAACGAGCCCTTGACGTCGCGATGCTCGTAGCCGAGCGCGACGCCGACCGGGCCGGCGGGCAGGTCGAACAGGTGGCCGGTCAGGTTGGCGGTGCCGTCCCACAGCCGCTGGCGCGAGCGGTCATGCTCGGTGAACGCGATGTAGGTGTATTGCGCGGGCGTAATCGTGCCCGCGCCGCCGAACAGGTCGAGCGGCACGCAGTCGCCGGTGCAGCCGGCGAGCGGGCCGAGCGCCCGCGCGACCTTGGCGGCGTTGACGTTGCCGGTAAAGGTCTGGCGCGCGCCGGTATCGCCATAGACGCCGTTCGCATCCCAGTACCAGTCGTGGTCGAGGAAGCGGAACCGGCCGCTCAGCGTCGCGCTGCCGTAATAGGTATCGACCGTCTGCTCGTAGTGCCGCGATCCGCCCTCGACGAGCCGGCGCGCGACGAAGCTGTAGTTGGCGGGCGTGCCGTCGGTGCCCGCCGACAGCGTGCCGAACGGGTTGTACGGGTTGGTCCCGTCGATCGCCAGCGTATCGAGCGAGTTGCCGTTGCCCGCGTCGGGCCCGATGAACAGCGGCAGCGGCGCCGCCTGGTTGGCGGATTCGCGACGGTTGAAGAAGAACTTGCCGCTGAACTTGAGCGTATCGCCGGCGATCGGCTGCTCGAGCGTGGCGAACGCCGAGTAGCGCTTGTAGGGCGTCAGCAGATAGTTGGTCGGTGCGAAATTGTAGCGGTCGGCGGTGGTGAAGTCCTTGAAGTCGCCGCCTGCGCCGGTCGGGTCGAACGCCGGCCGCCCCTGCGTCACGCCCTTGAGCGTCAGGTCGAGACCCTCGCCGGTCGCCGGATTGTTGACGATGAACCGGCCGGACGGGGTCGCCGACGAGCAATTGCTGTCGCACGCGGTCAGGAACGGATGCGGGAAGGCGGAGAAGGCGCGATCGCCGTCGAACACCGGCTTCTGGCTGACATAGTCGCCGCCGACGATGATCTGCGTGCCGGTCTTGTCGCTGCCGAAGCCGTAGGAGGCGTCGTAGTTCTGGGTGAAGCCGTCGCCCTGCCTGAACAGGCCGTGCTGCGCCGAGATCTCCAGCCCGTCCTGCTTGGTCTTGGTGATGATGTTGACCACGCCCGAGATCGCGTCCGAGCCGTAGATCGCGGACGCGCCGTCCTGGAGCACCTCGACGCGCTCGATCGCGGCCTGCGGGATGGCGTTGAGATCGACCGAGCCGGGTACGCCCGACGCCGACGACGCGTTCACGAAGCGCATCGAGTCGACCAGCACCAGCGTACGCTGCGATCCGAGCGTGCGCAGATTGATCTCGGACGCGCCCGCCCCGACGCCGCCGCCGTCCTGGGGATTGCCGAGATTGCCCGACGAGTTGTTCTTGGTGTTGAGGCCGCCGCCCGACGACGGCAGCCGCTGGAGCACGTCGGCGATCGAGCTGAGCCCGGTGCGATCGATATCGCTTCTGTCGACGAAGGTGACGGGCGACGGCTGATCGAGCGGATCGTGGCGGATGCGCGAGCCGGTGACGATGATCTCGCCGTCGCCCGCGCCGGCCGCCGCCGAGATCGGGCTCTGCGCGCCGTCGCCGGGCGTCGCGACGTCGGCCGCGGGCGGAGTCTGGGTCGGCGCCTGCGCGAAGAGCGGTCCGGCGGCGTACGCGATGCCCAGCGTGGCGAACGCGCAACGGCCGAGCAGAGTGGCGTGCTTCATGATGTGACCCCCTTGTCGTCGGAACCCCCGGCCGCGCGGCTCCGTGGCCGCGGCGATCCGTTTCCTGTTGTTGCACAAGGTGACGGGACTGCAATGATATTGCAACCGCGAAGGCAACCGTGCTCAGCACCTCCGTCCGTTCGTCGCACGCCCGATGGGAACATTGCACCCGTGCCGCGGGTAGGGGCGGGATGATCCGCGCGCTGACGCTCTCGATCGGGCAACTCGGAGATCCCGCGATCGTCCGCATCCTGCTCCGTTCGCTGCTCGTCACGCTGGTCCTGTTCGTTTCGCTCGGCATCGCGCTCGGCTACGCCTTGCGCGGGTTCGATCCGTGCGCGCTGGTCGCCGCCGACACGTGCCCGCTGGACGCATCGAGCTCAGGCCTCGGGGCGATCCTGCTCACCGTGCTGGCGGGCTGGCTGCTGTTCCCGGCGGTCGCCATCGGCGTGATCTCGGGCTTCATGGATCGCATCGTCGCCGCCGTCGAGCGGCGCCATTACCCGATGTCGGCGGGCACCGCACGGCCGCTGACGCTCGGCGGCGGTCTGGTCATGGGGCTGCGCTCCGCGCTGCGGCTGCTCCTCTACAACCTCGTCGCGCTGCCGTTCTACATCCTGCTGCTGGTGACGGGCATCGGCACGCCGATCCTGTTCGTCGCGGTCAACGGCCTCGCGCTGGGCCGCGATCTTGGCGAGATGGTCGCCGCGCGCCATCTCGACTCCACCCCGCGCGACATCTGGCTCAAGCGCACGCGCGCCGAACGCGTCGTGCTCGGCGCGCTGGCGACCGCGCTGTTCCTCGTGCCGGTGGTCAACCTGCTGGCGCCGGTGCTCGCCGCGGCGATGGCGACGCACCTCTTCCATGCGACCCGGGAGGAGCTGGCGGCGGGAGGGTAGCCGCTCGCCGCCCGCCCTGACCGTCATTCAGCGACTCTCCGTCATCCCGGCCTTGTGCCTGGACCCGCGTCGTCCGCGCCCAGGCCGCACGGCAGGGCGACGCGTCTGGGAGACCTTCGCAAAGGTCGGGCTTTCGCGGGGATGACGATCCGGGACCGGTTCCCGTTCACGCCCCGCGTCGCTCCAGTGCCGCCGCCGCCTCGTCGACGAGGCTCGCCAGGATGTCGGCGAGCGGCTCCTCGCGTGTCACCATGCCGACCGACTGGCCGGCCATCAGCGAGCCATGCTCGATATCGCCGTCGACCACCGCGCGACGGAGCGCGCCCGCCCAGTAATGCTCGATCTGGAGCTGCGCCTCGGCCATCGCCAGACGCCCCTCGTCGAGCGCCTGGGCGACCTCGCGCTGCTTGGCGGTGAACAGCTCGCCGCCCGCGTTCCTGAGCGCGCGCACCGGGATGACGGGGAGGCGCGGATCGATCTGCACGCTCGCCACCGCATCGCGCGCCGATGCCCGGATGAACGCCTTCTTGAACGCCGGATGCGCGACGCACTCGGTCGCGCAGACGAAGCGCGTGCCGAGCTGGACGCCCGCCGCGCCCATCTCGAGATAGCCCGCGATCGCCTCGCCGCGGCCGATCCCGCCGGCGACGAATACCGGCAGGACGTGCGCGATCTCGGGCAGCATCTCCTGCGCGAGCACGCTGGTCGACACCGGGCCGATATGTCCGCCCGCCTCCATCCCCTCGATCACCAGCGCGTCGACGCCCGAGCGAATCAGCTTCCTGGCGAACGGCAGGGTGGGGGGAAAGCAGATCACCTTCGCGCCCGACGCCTTGATCCGCTCGATCGCGCCGCCCGGCGGCAACCCGCCGGCGAGCACGACATGGCCGACCTTATGGTTGGCGCAGACGTCGATCAGCTCGGTGAGCATCGGGTGCATGGTGATGAGGTTGACGCCGAACGGCCGGTCGGTGAGCGCGCGCGTGCCCGCGATCTCGGCATCGAGCAGCGCCGGCGTCATCGCGCCGCACGCGATCACCCCGAACCCGCCGGCATTGGACATCGCGGCGACGAGGTTGCGCTCGCTGACCCAGGACATCGCACCCGCCATGATCGCGACCTCGGAACCGAGAAACGCCGTCCCGCGCGCCATCGCGCGGCGGAGGCGGTCGTGGCCGAGGGAGGCGGTGCGGGCGGGTGCGTCGATCGTGGCCATGGCCGACCCCTAGCAGCAGCCGCGACCCGCCGTCACCCCGACGCGCAACACGCCACGCGCGGCGCCGGAGCCTAGCCGCCGAGAGCCGCCTCGGTCGCAGCGTCGCGCAACCGGGCGATCTCACGCCCGGCATCCCGCAGCGCCTTGGCGAGCGCGACCGCAAGCCGCTCCACGTCGTCGACCCGTGGCGCGAGCACGCCGGCTGGTTCGACGATGCGATCCGAATAATGCGAGGGTTCCCACCAGCCCGTATCGGCCGACATGATTTCGGTATGCGCCGCCGGCAGCATCGCCTTCAGCGCGAGATTGTCAGGCAGGCATTGTTCGATCGTCTGCGCCACGAAGCCTGGGGGCAGGACCCAGGGGGGGCGCTCCGGCCAGTCGCTCAAAGCGCGCGCGAGCACGAAGTCGAACTCCGGGTCGTGCGCGTCGGGACGAAGCTCGCGATTGCGCTGGAGGAAACGCAGCGCTGCGGCCGGCAGCGAACGGTTCAGGACCGCCGCCTCGCCGGCGTCGCATCCAAGCGACGCGAAGAAATCGGCGACGACATCGTCCGTCTTGAGCCGCGGGTGGACCGCCTCGACGCCCTCGGTCAGCGACCAGAAATAGCACATCAGCGCCCATGAACAGGATCGCACGTCGTGACGTGCGAGCCACTGGTCCAGGGCGATGTCGGACCATACCGCCCACTGCCACCAGCTGGCGTTGATGAACTCGGCCTGCGGCCTGAGATAGGCGACGATCTCGACCCGCGCCGCCATCCTGCTCAACAGCCCCAGTCGCCTGAACTCCCCGATCCGCTCGAACCAGCCTTCGGACGACAGGACGACGCTGGAATCGGCGAGGAGCCGGTTGAGACCGTCGGCGATCGCGCCGATCCCGCCCTCCCCCAGGCCTTCCAGCGTCGCGACATTCGCCGAGACGGCATATCCCAGGGTCGATGTCGCGGCCGCGCGGCGCAGCGTCTCCCCGGTCATGATCGCGCCGTCGTGCGCGATCGCCGCGTAGCGGTACCGCTCGCCGTCGCGCGACCGGAACTCGGGTCTGCGCGACAGGGCCGCCTGCAGCGACGTACTGCCGCACTTCGGGGCACCGACGTGAACGACGAGCCGGCGCTGCGGCATGCCATGATCTCCCCGAGGCGCGCCGCGCCGGTCTCGCCTCGCGTCCGCTACGCGACATCCTCCGCATCCAGCCCGTACGCGGTATGCAGCACGCGCACCGCGAGCTCGGTATAGTCCTCGTGGATCAGCACGCTGACCTTGATCTCGGACGTGGTGATCGCGAGGATGTTGATGCCGCGCGCCGCCAGCGCGTCGAACATCGTCGCCGCGACGCCGGCATGGCTGCGCATCCCCACGCCGACCACCGACACCTTGCAGACCTCGGTATTGGGGACGAGTGCTGTGTAGCCGATCCGGTCGCTGCCCGTCTCCAGCACGTCGAGCGCGCGCGACAGCTCGGCGGACGGCACGGTGAAGGTGACGTCGGTCGATCCGGTGCCGTGCGCGACGTTCTGGACGATCATGTCGACGTTGATCGAGGCGTCGGCGAGCGGCTTGAAGATGCTCGCCACCGCCCCCGGCCGGTCGGGCACCGCGGTCAGCGTGATCTTCGCCTCGTTGCGGTCGTAGGCGATGCCGGTGATGAGCTGGTGTTCCATGATGTCTCCGATCTCGTCCTCGCCGACCACGAACGTGCCGGGCTGCGGCGGCAGGTCAGGGTCGCCGAACGAGGTGAGCACCTGGACGCGCACCCCCTCCTTCATCGCCAGGCCGACCGAGCGCGTCTGGAGCACCTTGGCGCCGACCGACGCCAGCTCCAGCATCTCCTCGTAGGTGATCCGCGCGATCTTGCGCGCGCGCGGCACGATGCGCGGATCGGTCGTGTAGACGCCGTCGACGTCGGTGTAGATGTCGCAGCGGTCCGCCTTCATCGCCGCGGCCACCGCGACCGCCGAGGTGTCCGAGCCGCCGCGGCCGAGCGTGGTGACGCGGCCCGCATGCTGGCCCTGGAAGCCCGGGATCACCGCGACCTCGCCCGCCGCCAGGCTGGCGTCCATCGCGGCGGTGTCGATCCCGTCGATCCGCGCGGCGGCGTGCGCGTCCGAGGTGCGGATCGGCAACTGCCAGCCGAGCCACGAGCGCGCCGGCACGCCGATCGCCTGCAGCGCGATCGCCAGCAGGCCGCTGGTCACCTGCTCGCCCGAGGCGACGACGACGTCGTACTCCCTGGGGTCGTAGAGCGGCGACGCCTCGCGGCAGAAATTGACCAGCCGATCGGTCTCCCCCGACATCGCCGAGACCACCACCGCGATCTGGTTGCCCGCCGCCCGTTCGCGCCGGACCTGGCGCGCGACGGTGCGGATGCGCTCGATGCCCGCCATCGACGTGCCGCCGAACTTCATCACGATGCGGGCCATGCGAACTGCTCGAATTGCGCGGGGGACAGGAAAAGCGCGCCCTGTTAGGGGCAAGGCATGAGCGATGCAACACCACGTGCCGGTGCGACGATCGACCCCGGGGAAGCCGCGCATTTCGGCAGCCTGGCCGCCGCGTGGTGGGACCCGAAAGGCTCGTCGGCGATGCTGCATCGCCTCAACCCGGTGCGGTTGCGCTTCGTGCGCGAGATGATCGATCGTCATTTCGGCGCCGATCCGGCCGCGCGACGCCCGCTGGCGGGCCGGCGCGCGCTCGATGTCGGCTGCGGCGCGGGCCTGCTCAGCGAGCCGCTCGCGCGGATGGGCGCCGACGCCACCGGCCTCGATGCCGCGCCCGAGACGATCGCGGTGGCGCAGGCGCATGCGCGCGCGCAGGGCCTGGCGATCGACTATCGCTCGGGCGGCATCGAGGACCTCGCCGACGAGCGGTTCGATCTGGTGTGCTGCATGGAGGTGATCGAGCATGTCGCCGACCCCGCCGCGTTCGTCGCGGGACTGGGGCGCGCGCTCGCGCCGGGCGGCCTCCTGATCCTGTCGACGCCCAACCGCACCGCGCTGTCGCGGCTCGCGCTGGTAACGGTGGGCGAAGGGCTGCGGATGATCCCGCACGGCACGCACGACTGGGCCAGGTTCCTGACGCCGGAGGATCTCGACGCGCTGCTGGGCGGAGCCGGCCTGATGACGATCGAGACGCGCGGCCTGGCGCTCGATCCCCGCACCGGCTTCGTCCTCTCGGACGATCTGCGGATGAACTATCTGGTCGCGGCGACGGCGTCGGACTGACCGGGCGGACCCCGGCGTAACGGCCTCGTCAACGATCCGTTAACCGTGTTCGGCGATAGCACAGACGCCGGATCGCCCCTCGTGGGTGGCCGGCTTGCCGCTGGCGCCTGCGGGTGCTAGCACCTCGAATGTCGTACATCGTCCGACCGATCGCGCACCCAAGCGCGATCCCGCCGATGCCGAAGCCGGTCTCCTGCCGGCACCCAAGGTTGACGTCGCATGCCGCATATCCCCGCCTCAGCAGACCGCCTCCCCCGGGACGGCGGCGCGCGCGCGGGGTGCCTCGGCGCGACGGCTTCGCAGTCCATGTCCGCCCATTCAGCCGCCCCTGCGCGCCCCGCGCGCGCCTCGCGGCCCCCTACAGATGCGTGCCCGCCCCTTCGCGTGGCCGGGCGCGCCCGGAGAATCACCAATGACCCAGCGTATGCTCATCGACGCGCGCCACCCGGAAGAGACCCGGGTCGCGGTCCTGTCCGGTAACCGGATCGAGGAGTTCGATTTCGAATCCGCCGAGCGCAAGCAGCTCAAGGGCAATATCTATCTCGCCAAGGTGACCCGCGTCGAGCCGTCGCTCCAGGCCGCGTTCATCGAGTTCGGCGGCAACCGCCACGGCTTCCTCGCCTTTTCGGAGATCCATCCCGACTATTACCAGATCCCCAAGGAAGATCGCGAGGCGCTGCTCGCCGAGGAGGCCGAGGAGGCGCGTCTCGTCGCGCAGGACGAGGATGACGACGCCGAGGACGGCGACGACGAGGACGGCGAGGATCACGATCATGGCCACGACATCGACGCGCCGTCGATCGAGCGGCCGGACGGTGGCCCCGAGGCGCTCGACGCCGCAGGGGATGAGGCCCAGGAGGACGGCGACGCGCCGACCGCGCCCAGGTCCAAATCGGCGGGCGGCAGCGGCGATGGCGATCATGTCGAGGCACTGCGCCGCCGCCGCCAGAACCTGCGCCGCCGCTACAAGATCCAGGACGTCATCCACCGCCGCCAGGTGCTGCTCGTCCAGGTCGTCAAGGAGGAGCGCGGCAACAAGGGCGCGGCGCTGACCACGTACCTGAGCCTTGCCGGCCGGTATTGCGTGCTGATGCCCAATACGTCGAGCGGCGGCGGCATCAGCCGCAAGATCTCGAACGCGTCGGACCGCAAGCGGCTGAAGTCGATCATGTCGGACCTCCAGCTGCCGCGAACGATGGGGTGCATCGTCCGCACCGCGGGGCTCAGCCGCACCAAGACCGAGATCAAGCGCGACTTCGATTATCTCGCCAGGCTCTGGGACGAGATCCGCGAACGCACGCTCGCGTCCGCCGCGCCGGTCTGCATCCACGAGGATTCGAGCCTGATCAAGCGCGCGATCCGCGACATCTATCACCGCGAGATCGACGAGGTGATCGTCGAGGGCGAGGCGGGCTACCACGCCGCCCGGCAGTTCATGAAGCTGCTGATGCCCAGCCACGCCAGGAAGATCGCGCCCTATGCGGACGTGGTGCCGCTGTTCCAGCGCTTCGGCGCGGAGGACCAGCTCTCGGCGATGTACCAGCCGGTGGTGCAGCTCAAGTCGGGCGGCTACCTCGTCATCAACCCGACCGAGGCGCTGGTCTCGATCGACATCAACTCGGGCCGCTCGACCCGCGAGCACAACATCGAGCAGACCGCGACCGCGACCAACCTGGAAGCCGCGCACGAGATCGCGCGCCAGCTGCGGCTTCGCGACATGGCGGGCCTGGTCGTCATCGACTTCATCGACATGGAGAACGGCTCCAACGTGCGCAAGGTCGAGCGCGCGATGAAGGATGCGCTACGCAACGATCGCGCGCGCATCCAGGTCGGCCGCATCTCGTCGTTCGGGCTGATGGAGATGAGCCGCCAGCGGCTGCGCACCGGCGTGCTCGAGGCGTCGACACGGGTCTGCCCGCATTGCGAAGGCTCGGGCTTCGTCCGCACCGCGTCGTCGGCCGGCCTGTCCGCGCTGCGCCTGATCGAGGATGCGGCGGCACGCGGCCGCGGCTCGCAGATCAGCCTGCGGACCAGCCGCGAGGCGGCGATCTACGTGCTCAACCGCAAGCGCAACGAGATCGCCGAGATCGAGGATCGCTACGGGGTCGAGGTCGCGGTCCTGCCGGACGGTCATGACGAGGGCGCGCGGATGGCGGTCGACGTCTCCGGCCCGCCGCCGGCGCACGCGCCCAAGGCGCCGCCGCCGATCCTGATCGAGCAGGACGAGTTCGACCTGATCGAGGATGAGGAGGACGACGAGGAGGTCGTCGCGTCCGAGCCGTCCGACGAGGACGGGGAGCGCGGCGAGCGCGCCGGACCGGACGAGGGCGATCGGCAGGGCGCGCGGCGCAAGCGCCGCCGCCGCCGTCGCGGCCGTCGCGAGGACGGTGAGCTGCAGGCCGGCGAGGAGCCGGGCGAGGCCGAGGATGGCGAGCGCGGACCCCCCGAGATCGAGCCCGAGACCGTCGAAGCGGAGGCCGTCGCGGGCGCCGCCGACGATCACGACGCCGCGCGCGAGGGCGGTCGCCGCCGTCGTCGCGGCCGTCGCGGCGGCCGTCGACGCGAAGGCGCCGAGGCCGGCACCGAGGGCGGCGAGACCGGTCCCGAGCCGTTCGTCGTCGATGCCGGCGATGTCGGCACGACCGCGCTCGACCACGAGCCGGCCGGCGAGCCGCTCGCGGCGACCGCCGCCGTCGCGGCGGAGCCGGCCGCGGCGCCCAAGCCCACGGCCCGTCGCCGCCCGCGGGCGCGCACCGACCTGCCGCAGGCGACCGCGCCCGAAGCGGACGGCGTTGCGTCCG
Source organism: uncultured Sphingomonadaceae bacterium (assembly GCA_964245815.1). GTDB lineage: Bacteria > Pseudomonadota > Alphaproteobacteria > Sphingomonadales > Sphingomonadaceae > Solisphingomonas. The sequence continues at coordinate 29,886 of CAXTNX010000018.1, forward strand.
GACCCGGATCCGGACCGGAGGAGGACGGCACCGAACCGGCGCCCGAAGCCTCGCCCACGCCCCGGCGCGGACGCCGCAAGACCGCCGACGTCGCCGAGGTCCCGGCTGCGGCCGCGGCATCGGCCACCGAGGACGAGGCCGCGCCGAAGCCGAAGCGCGGCCGGCGCAAGGCCGCCGGATCGGGCGATGTCGATGAGCGGGCACCCGCGCCCGTCGCGCCGATCGCCGAGACCCCGATCTCCGAGGAAGCCCCGCTCGCCCCGGCCCCGGCCCCGGCGCCCGCCGCCGCCGTGCCCGAGCCGCAGGTCGAGGCGGAGACGGAAGCCGACGACGGGTCGACGCCGCGCCGCGGCTGGTGGCAGCGCACCTTCGGCGCCTGATCGCGCGGCGGGGCGTCGCGGCGATGCCGATCGACGACGCTCCGCGCGTGGCGGCCCGACGGCGTGCGCTTCAGCGGGCGTTCAGCGGCGTGGCTGCAGGCGGGGCCATGCGCCGACGCTCGCGTGCCGCGATCCTCATCGTTCTTGCGCTGATCGTGCCGCTACGCCCGCTGCTCGCCGAGGCCGGGCCCCAGGTCCTGCGCGACACCGAGACGGAGCGCTTTCTCGACGACATCGCCGCGCCGCTCGCCAGGTCGGCCGGGCTTGCCCCCGGCGCGCTCAAGGTCGTGCTGCTCCAGGACAACACGATCAACGCCTTCGTCGCCGGCGGCCAGACGATCTACATCCACAGCCAGACCATCCTCGCGGCGGACAACGCCAACGAGCTCGAGGGCGTGATCGCGCACGAGCTTGGCCATATCGAGGGCGGCCACGTCCCGCTCGGCGCGGGCAACGCCGCGCCGTCGACGCGGATCGCGCTGCTCTCGCTGATCGCGGGCATCGCGGCGGCGGCGCTGGGCGGGGGCGGCGCGGCGCTCGCCGCGCTGGGTGCGGGCACGACGATCGCGCAGAGCAACTATCTCGCCTTCAGCCGTGCGCAGGAGGGCAGCGCGGATGCCTCCGCGGTGCGCCACCTCAACGACGCGCACGTCTCGGGCAAGGGCATGATCAGCTTCTTCGACAAGCTGCGCGCCGAGGAGTATCGCTATTCGTCGAGCTACCAGGCGATCAATCCCTTCCTCCAGGACCATCCGATGAGCGCCGACCGCCAGGCGGCGCTGGAACAGGACCTCAAGGTGTCGCCCTGGTGGAACACGCCGATCGATCCCGCCAAGGAGGCGCGCTTCCTGCGCGTCAAGGCCAAGCTGGCCGGCTATGCGCTCGATCCGGCGGTCGCGCTCAAACGCTATCCGGCGAGCGACCGGTCGATCCCGGCGCGCTATGCACGCGCCTATGCGTGGCACCGTGCCGCCTATCCCGACCAGGCGCTCGGCGAGGGTCGCGCGCTGATCGCCGCCGCGCCCGACGATCCCTATTTCAACGAGCTCTACGGGCAGCTGCTGCTCGAGAACGGGCATCCCAGGGACTCGCTCGCGCCGCTGCGCATCGCCGCGCGCGGTTCGGGCGACGCGCCGCTGATCACCGCGATGCTCGGCCATGCGCTGCTCGCCACCGACGATTACGCCAACTTCAAGGAAGCGCAGTCGGTGCTCAAGCTGTCGGTGGCGCGCGATCGCGAGGATCCGCTTGCCTGGTACGCGCTCGGCACCGTCTACGCCGCCAATGGCGACGAGCCGCACGCCTCGCTCGCCACCGCCGAGCGCTATTCGATGCAGGGCGAGGACCGGCTCGCCGGGATCAACGCCGAGCGCGCGATGACGGGTTTCAAGCAGGGCACCGCCGACTATCTGCGCGCCGAGGACATCGCGCTCGCCTCGCGCAACAATCTCGACTGGAAGGAGCGCCACAAGTGAGCGGCCGACGACCGTCAGGCGCTCTGTTCCCCGGCCTTCGCCGGGGAAAGGGCAGGCCGCCAATCGAGGGTCGAGCCGATGGCTGACCGTATCTGGGGCCTGGCGACCGCGATCGGCGCGGCGCTGGTCGGCGCGCTCGTCGCGATCTCGGCGATGCTGTGGCTGCACCCGGCGACCCAGGGTGCCAGCGACGTGCGCGGCTATCTGCTCGCGCATCCCGAGGTCGTCTCCGAGGCGATGGACCGGCTCCAGCAGAAGCAGAGCGGTTCGGTCGTCGCCGCCAACCGCGCCGCGATCGTCGCGGCCTTTCCCGGCGCGGTCGCGGGCGACCCGCGTGGCGATGTGACGCTCACCGAATATTACGACTATGCCTGCGGCTATTGCCGGCAGACGGTGGGCGATATCGATCGGCTGGTGCATACCGATCCGCGGCTGCGCGTCGTCTTCAAGGAGCTGCCGATCCTCTCGCCGCTCTCCGATCAGGCGGCGCGGCTCAGCCTGGCGGCGGCGAAGAACGGGCGGTTCGCGATGTTCCATCACGCGCTGTTCGACGCCGGTCAGCTCACCCGGGAGACGCTGGCCGCCGCCGCGCATGCCGCGGGCATCGATCCCGCCCAGGCGGATGCGCCGGACATCGCCCGCGAGGTCGAGGGCACGATGGAGACCGCGCGCGCGCTCAAGCTCAACGGTACGCCCAGCTTCGTGATCGGCGACCAGCTGCTCGCCGGCGCGGTCGGCTACGACCAGCTCAAGGCGGCGGTCGACGAGGCGCGCGCGCACGCGGCGACGTAGTCCGGCGGTCCTACCTCCCGACCCCCGTTCACCCCAGGCGAGGTCGAGGGGCCTGCGCCGAAGGAGAGGAGCATGGACGGACTGACGATCTTCGGTCTCGCCGCGGTCTCGGCGATGCTGGTCTGCTACGCGATGGAGCGGCGTTCGCGCTGGTGGGTGCTGGCGTTCGCGGGATCGTGCGTGGCGGGATCGGCCTATGGTTTCCTGCAGGGCGCATGGCCGTTCGGTCTCGTCGAGGGCGTCTGGTCGATCGTCGCCGCGCGTCGCTGGTGGCTCGCCATGCGCTGAGACGGGACCGCGCGGTCCCTCAGCCAGGGCTTTCCGGCCGGCGTGGGACCTGTGCCTTGCCCCATTCGCGCGCGACGGTGTAGCCGAGATAGCCGGTGCCGAAGAGCGTGTAGAGCGGCTCGGGGATCGCGGCGAGGTACGCGGCGACCGCATGGGTCATCCCGGCCGCGGTCGCGGGTCGTATCGCCGCCACCACCGCGATCGGCAGCGCGCCGAGGAGCAGCGCGTACATCACGTACAGGAAGGCGGCGTGCGCATCGGCGGAGAGACGATCCTCCATCAGCCGAGCCGATTCGCAAGCCAGCCGTAGAGGAACGCCTCGTTCGCCGGCCGCCGCTCGGCGAGCGTCAGATAGCGTTCGCCCTGCAACGCATCGAGCGCCTTGAGCAGGACCGCCTCGCCGCCCGAGCCGCGCAGCCTGAGCAGGGCGCCGAGCGCGGCGAGCGTCGCGGCATCGATCGGGCCGGCGGGCGCGATGTCGGCATAATCGCGCTGGCCCCGGTTGAGCGCATTGAGCGCGCGGCGCAGGAACCCGGCCGCGGTCGCCGGGCCCATGTTGGCGCCGGTGTCGAACAGCTCGGCGGCGATCTTCGGCGCGAGCGCGGCGACGCGGTCGATTCGTGGCGCGATCCAATAATCCTGGCGGTAGATCGCCGCCGCGGTCGCGCGGGGCAGCCTGGCGATGTCCCCGGTATAGCCATGCGCGCGTGCGGTCGCGAGGGTGATGCCGAATCGGGTCGGGCCGCCTTTGTCGGCCGGGTTGGCGACGGTGCCGCCTTCGCGCGCGATCAGGTCGTCGATCAGGGTATCCGGGTCCATGCGCCTGCTCCTCTGCGAGCCGGTGCATATAACCACAATGGTTCGTGTAGGAAAATAGTTTCTGCTAGTGCGGCCGTTCCCCCTGGCCGTCGGGGTGGCTCGAGAACACGCGGCCGACCGAGCGGACGTCATCGCCTGCGCCGCGCACGGTGTTGCACGCGCCGAGCACGAGGAGGGCGAGAAGCGGGAGGAGGGGTCGGCGCATCCGGTGTCCTTGATCGGGCGATGGCGGCAAGCATAGCCGTGCCCGCGCCCGGCGGCCAGCACGGCATGCCTCGACCCGCGCGCGATGCCGCTGTTCGGCGTGAGCCCGGCCGGCTATGGCTCGAACCGATCGCACGTGTCTTGGGGAATGGCGTGAACCGGGTTGCTCTGCTCGTCCTGCTGGCGCTGGCCGGCTGCAACCGCGTCGGCTCGCTCGCCGACCGGCCGTCCGCCTACGCGCTGGCCGAGCGCCGCTCGGATCATCGGACGATCGAATGCGTGCAGCGCGAATGGGCGGCGCGCGGCGCCGCCGTCAGCACCGTCGCGACACCGGGCGGGGTGCGGGTGATCGCGCGCTCCCCGCTCTATTCGACGCGGCTGTTCGCGACCGCGGACATCGATGCGTTCGTGGCCGACCGCAGGCTGGTCGTGCGCACCGGCCATGGCAGCCGCCGCTACGCGCGCGCCGCCAGCGTCTGTGCGTGAGACACCGATGTGCCGCGCCGGGACGACGGTGGCGACGATGATGGAACCGGGGCCGGCCCGGGCGGTCTAGGGCGTACGTGCATCCGGAGAAACATCATGGTGAATCGTCGTCTCCAGCGCGCGGTCTGCGCCGTTGTCCTCGTTCTGGCGGCTCCCGCCGTCGCGGCGCGCCCGGCGCATCATCGTCATGCGCGTGCGGCGCTGCCGGAGCGGAGCACCGTGACGGTCCATCGCGGCGTCATCATGGATGCCGGGCCGCGTTTCGCCGCGCCGTATCCGGGCGGCGACGAGAGCGATATCCCGGGCGTCTATCGCGAGGCCGATTACGGCCGCGAGGACGACGCCGCGCTCTTCGCGGCGCGTTACGGCTGCGCCCGCCCGATCTGGAACGCCAAGTCCAACCGCTACATGTCGGCGTGCAACTGACGCCTCCCGCACCGGCGACCGCGCGCGGATCGCCTCAGCCGTTGACCGACAGGACGAGCTGAGGGTCGGGCATGTCCTCGGGCGTCGCGCCCTCGATCGGCAGCACCGCGGTGCCGATCGCGAAGAACTTGCCGAGATGATGGATCGTCAACACGGTGCGGGCTCTCTGGTCGCGCCGCGCGCGACGTGCGTACCGGCTCGACGGGTCGGACGATCGAAGGATGCTTCCGGCGCGCGCGATCCGAGGCGGACGCCCGTTCGACCCGGCGCGCGCTCGTCGATGTCATTGGTCGGGGCGACAGGATTCGAACCTGCGACCCCCAGACCCCCAGTCTGATGCGCTACCAGGCTGCGCTACGCCCCGACCCAGGCGGCGGCCTCTACGGGCATGGACGGCGGTTGGCAAGCGTCGGCGGACAGCGCCGTCTTGCGCGCGGCGCCGCTGCCGTGATAGGCGCCCGCGTTCCAAATCCGGCGCCGCGCGAGCCGTGCCCAGCCAGGCCGACATCCGCCATGTTCTCGTCCCCCGCCTTCGCCCAGACCGCCGGCGGCGCCGCGCCCTCGGGCGGGTTCGCCAATCTCATCCAGTTCACGCCCATCCTGCTGATGGTGGTGATCTTCTACTTCCTGCTCATCCGTCCGCAGCAGAGCCGCGCCAAGCAGCACCGCGCGATGCTCGATGCGCTCAAGCGCGGCGATACCGTCGTCACGGGTGGCGGGCTGATCGGCAAGGTCATCAAGGTCGACGGCGACGAGATCGAGATCGAGCTCGGTGCATCGATCCGGGTGCGCGCGGTCAAGTCGACGCTGACCGAGGTGCGCACCCCCGGCGCCAAGCCCGCCAACGACTGACCGGCGAGGCGAGGAGGACCATGCTCGACTTCCCGCGCTGGAAGATCCTGTCGATCATCGGCGCGCTGTTGATCGGTGTCCTGCTCAGCGTTCCGAGCCTGATGCCCGATGCGACCGCCGACGCGCTCGGGCTCGGCCGGATGCCGCGCATCAATCTCGGCCTCGATCTGGCCGGCGGCAGCCACATCCTGCTCGAGGCGGACACCGCCGACGTCGCGCGCAGCCGCGTCGCCGCGATGGGAGATACGGTCCGCGACGCGATGCGGGGCAACACGCCGGCGATCGCGATCGGCGACATCTCGACCGCCGACGATGCGCTGACCTTCTTCGTGCGCGATTCGACGCAGGTCGATGCCGCGGTCGAGAAGATCCGGACGCTGACGGCCCCCGTCGGCTCGACCGGTACGCGCGACTGGGACGTCAAGGTCGTCGATTCGACCCGCGTGGTGATGACGCCGACGCAGGGCGGCATCGACCAGTTCGTCAACCAGGCGATGGAGGGCGCGACCGACATCGTCCGCAAGCGCATCGACGCGCTCGGCACCAAGGAGCCGACGATCGTCCGCCAGGGCGGTGACCGCATCCTCGTCGAGGTGCCGGGCGAGCAGAACCCGGCGGCGCTGAAGGCGCTGATCGGCAAGACCGCCAAGCTCGAGTTCAAGCTCGTCGACACCACCGCCGATCCCGCCAGGGTCGCCGCCGGCCAGGCGCCGATCGGCGACCAGATCCTGCGCACCGCGCAAGGTCAGCCGATCGCGGTGCAGCGCCGTGCGATCATCACCGGCAGCGATCTCGCCACCGCCAAGCAGGACTATCAGCCGCAGACCAACGAGCCCGAGGTCGCGATCAGCTTCAACGGCAAGGGCGCGCGCGCCTTCGCCGAGGTGACGCAGGCCAATGTCGGCAAGCCGTTCGCGATCGTGCTCGACAATGTCGTGCTGTCCTCGCCCGTGATCGAGACCGCGATCCTCGGCGGCTCCGCCTCGATCAGCGGCAGCTTCACCGCGCAGAGCGCGCAGAGCCTCGCGATCTCGCTCCAGTCGGGCGCGCTGCCGATCGCGCTCAAGACGGTCGAGGAGCGCACCGTGGGTCCGGGGCTCGGCGCGGACTCGATCCATGCCGGCGTGATCGCGAGCGTCATCGCGGTGGTCGCGATCGTGGTGTTCATGCTCGCCACCTATGGCCGGTTCGGGGTCTATGCGAACCTCGCGGTCATCATCAACGTGTTCGTCATCCTGGGCGCGATGGCGCTGCTCAACGCGACGCTGACGTTGCCCGGCATCGCCGGCTTCGTGCTGACGATCGGTACCGCCGTCGACGCCAACGTGCTCATCAACGAGCGCATCCGCGAGGAACGCCGCCGCGGGCGCGGTATCGTCCAGTCGGTCGAGCTGGGGTACAAGGAGGCGAGCCGGACGATCTTCGAGGCCAACGTCACCCATGCGATCTCGGGCGTCATCATGCTGATCCTGGGGTCGGGGCCGGTGAAGGGCTTCGCCGTCGTGCTGCTGCTCGGCATCGTCACCTCGGTGTTCACCGCCGTCGTGTTCACGCGCATGCTGGTCGCGCTGTGGCTCCGCGCCAAGCGCCCCCAGACGATCCACATCTGATGCGCGCGACCTGTCCTCCTTCCGGCGTCCCCGCCTCTCCCTCCGGCGTCCGCTCCCCCTTCCGTCATCCCCGCTTCCCTTTCCGTCATCCCCGCGCAGGCGGGGATCCCGCTTCCTCTCCGGCGCCGGGCAAGGCAGCCGGATCCCCGCCTGCGCGGGAATGACGAGATGGTTCTGTCATGCGCCTGCTGAAGCTCGTTCCCGACAACACCAATATCGGCTTCGTCAAGCTCAGGCGCTGGGCGTTCGGGCTCACCCTGCTGCTGTCGATCGCCGCGCTCGGGCTGGTCGCGGTGCGGGGCCTCAATCTCGGTGTCGACTTCGTCGGCGGGCTGATGATCGAGGCCAGGTTCACCGGCCCCGCGCCGGTCGACGCGGTCCGCAGCCAGATCGACGGGCTGGGCGTGGGCGAGGCGGGCATCCAGTCGTTCGGCGATCCCGATACGCTCTCGATCCGCCTGCCGGCACCCGGATCGACCGACGAGGGCGCCAACAACGCGCTGGTCGCCAAGGTCGAGGGCGCGTTGTCGGCGGCCTATCCGGGCATCCGCTACAACCGCGTCGAGACGGTCTCCGGCAAGGTCTCCAACGAGCTGATCTGGCGCGGCATCGCGGCGGTGGTGATCGCGATCACGATGATCGCGCTGTGGGGCATCTTCCGGTTCGAGTGGCAGTTCGGCGTCGCGACCTTCGTCTCGATCTTCCACGACGTGCTGATGACGCTCGGATTCTTCGCGCTGACCGGGCTCGAGTTCGATCTCAACATCGTCGCCGCGGTGCTGACGATCATCGGCTATTCGATCAACGACAAGATCGTCATCGACGACCGCATCCGCGAGAATCTGCGCAAGTACCGCCAGATGCCGCTCGGCGATCTGATCGATCTTTCGGTGAACGAGACGCTGCCGCGCACCGTGATGACCTCGCTGACGATCATCCTCGCGCTGCTCTCGCTGCTGCTGTTCGGCGGGCATGTGCTGCGCGGCTTCACCGCGGCGATGATCCTCGGCGTGGTGGTCGGCACCTATTCGTCGATCTACGTGTCGTCCTCGCTGCTGATCTCGCTCGGGCTCGACAAGGCGCGCAACAAGCAGGTCGCCGCGTCCGGCGACGTGCGCAAGGCGGCACGCGCCAACGCCGAGCGTGTGGCGCCGCGCAAGTAGGTGCCGACCTTCGTTCCGGAAGAGGCCGCCGGCGGCCCGGTCTTGCAGGGACTGACGGCGGGTGGCGGCTTCCGGATCGATGGCGCGATCTATCCCGCGGCGCTGCTCACCGCGACACGGGTGACGGCATGGCAGCCGCCCGCGCTCGACGCGCTGACCGTCGACGATCTCGCGCCGCTGCTCCTCGTGCGCCCCGCGTTCGTGCTGCTCGGCACCGGCGCGACGCTGCGTCGTCCGCCGGCGGCGCTGGCCCAGGCGCTCGACGCACAGGGCATCGGCCTCGAGCTGATGGACAGTCGTGCCGCGGCGCGCGCATGGGTGATCGTGCGTTCGGAAGGCCGCGAGGCGGCGGCGGCGCTGATGGGCTTGACCTGATACCGCGCTCACCGTTCGCACCGAGCGAAGTCGAAGTGCGGTTCTTGTGAAGGGCAGGGCTTCGACTTCGCTCAGCCCGAACGGAGGTTGGGGGCGGCCACGATTTGCGCGAGATGATCCCGCAAGCCCGCCGCATTCGTATCCCACGTGAACCGCTGCACCGTCGCCCGCACCGCATCGGAGTCGCAAGGTGTCGCGAGCAGTTCGGCCACCGCCGTCGCGATCGCGCCCGCGTCGCGCGCGACGATCCGCCCCGCCGCCGGCCGGTCGACCAGCTCGGCGGCGCCGCCCGCGTCCGAGATCACCACCGGCGTCCCGCAGGCCAGCGCCTCGACCCAGGCGTTCGCCAACCCTTCCGAGGCCGAGACCAGCACCGCCACGTCAGCGGCGGCCGCGAGCGCGGGCAGCGCCTCGTGCGGCCGGCGGCCGAGCAGCCGCACCCGATCGCCGACGCCCTGCGCCACGGCCTGCGCCGCGAGCCGGGCGCGCTCCGGCCCGTCTCCGACGATCACCAGCGTCGCCCCGGGCAGCTGCCCGAGCGCGGCGATCGCGAGGTCGTGGCCTTTGCGCGCGATCAGCGCACCGACCGAGAGCAGCATCGGCCCGTCGATGCCGAGCGCGCGCTTCGCCGCGCCGCGATCCGCGCCGGGGCGGAAGCGATCGAGATCGACGCCGGTATAGTGGACGCGGATGCGCGCCTCGGGCAGGCCGAGCGCGACCATGTCGCGTTTCAGCGCCGCGCTGACCGCCAGCATCCCGCCCGCCGCGCGGCCGGCCTCCAGCACCTGTCCGCGCGTGCTCCGCACCATGCCCCAGTGATGGATGTCGGCGCCGCGCGCCTTGATCGACACCGGCACGCCCAGCGTCCGGCCGAGCCGCACCGCCGCCGGACCATCGGGGAAGAAGAATTCCGCGTCGATGACGTCGAACGCGAACTCGCGGCGGATCGCGCGCAGCAGCGGCACGAGCGCCCGGGCCATCGCCGCCGGATTGAGCGCGCCCAGGCCCGGCAACAGCGGGAAGCGCGGGCGATGGACGGTCAGCCCCTGCCATGTCTCGCACACCGGCACGGCGGCGAGCGCGCGCCATCGCCGATGTCGCGACCCGACGATCGGCGGCAGACCGATCGGCGCCACCACCCGCACCTCGACATCGGGCAGTGCCGCGAGCCCCAGCGTCTGACGCTCGACGAACACGCCGAAGGTCGGCCGCGCGGCATCCGGGAACAGCGTCGACAAGGTCAGCACGCGCAGCATCGCGAGCGGCGATAGCATGCGTGCGCGATCACCGCGTTAACGTGGCCGCCGGGCCGCGCCGCCGCCGCTTCCCACGCCTCGCTCTCCCCGCTAAGGAGCGTCGTCATGCAGCGCTCCGCCTTCCGCCCGTTCCTCTGTCTGGCCCTTGCAGGCGTCGTGCTGGCGCCGCTCGGCGGGTGCGCGCGCACCGCCAAGAAGCCGAGCGACGCGCGTTACATCGCGCGCGACGTCAACACGCTCTACAGCCTCGCGATCGCGCGTCTGGACAGCCGCCAATACCAGCTTGCCGCGCAGCTCTTCGACGAGGTCGAGCGCCAGCATCCCTATTCGATCTGGGCGCGCCGCGCCGAGCTGATGAGCGCGTACAGCTATTATCTCGCGCGCGCCTATGCGAGCTCGATCAAGTCGGCGCAGCGTTTCCTGTCGATCCATCCGGGCAACCGCGACGCGCCCTACGCCTATTATCTCATCGCGGTCGACTATTACGAACAGATCAACGACGTCACCCGCGACCAGAAGATCACCGCGCAGGCGCTCGACGCGCTGGGAGAGCTGGTGCGCCGCTATCCCGACACCAAATACGCCGCCGACGCGCGGCTCAAGGTCGATCTCGTCAACGACCATCTCGCCGGCAAGGAGATGGAGATCGGCCGCTTCTACCAGCGCCGCGGCGAGTGGCTGGCCTCGGTGATCCGCTTCCGCGTCGTGATCGACAAGTTCCAGAGCACGACGCACGTGCCCGAAGCGCTCGAGCGCCTGGTCGAATCGAATCTCGAGCTCGGTGTTCCGGGCGAGGCCAAGAAGGCCGCGGCGGTGCTTGGCGCCAACTATCCGGGCTCCAGATGGTACGAGCGGGCCTATGAGCTGATGACGAAGCAGGCGCCGCGCCAGCTCAAGGAAAAGGCGAAGAAGGGCTGATCGGCCGGGCAGCGACCCGCGTTCGACCCTGTTCCCCCGTCTCGCGATCGCCTAGAGCCCAGCCATGCTGGTGAGGCTCGCCATCCGCGACGTCGTGCTGATCGAGACGCTGGAGCTCGACTTCGCGGGCGGGCTCGGTGCGCTGACCGGCGAGACCGGCGCGGGCAAGTCGATCCTGCTCGACGCGCTCGGCCTCGCGCTCGGCGCGCGCGCCGACAGCGGGCTGGTCCGTCATGGCGCGGCGCAGGCGGTCGTCACGGCGAGCTTCGAGACCGGCGACGATCCCGCGATCGCCGCGCTGCTCGACGAGAACGGGCTCGAGCGCGAACCCGGCGAGCCGCTGATCGTGCGCCGCATCGTCAAGGCCGATGGCGGCAGCCGCGCCGCGGTCAACGATCAGCCGGTGTCGGCCGCACTGTTGCGCGAGCTGGGCGGTCGCCTCGTCGAGATCCACGGCCAGCACGACGATCGCGGGCTGCTCAATCCGCGCGGCCATCGCGCGCTGCTCGATCTGTACGGCCGGATCGATGCCGCGCCGGTCGCGGCGGCGCATGCCGCCTGGCGCGCGGCCGAGCGCGCGCTCGCCGCGGCACGCGCCGCGCTCGCCGCAGCGGACGCGGATCGCGACTGGCTCGAGCATAGCGTCGCCGAGCTGACGGCGCTCGGTGCCGAGCCCGGCGAGGAGGACATGCTCGCCGCCGAGCGGGCGACGATGCAGAAGGGCGCACGCCTCGCCGACGATCTCGCGCTGGTGGCGAAGCATCTCGACGGTTCGGACGGCGCGCTCGCCGGGCTGCGACAGGCCGCGCGGCGGCTCGATCGGATTGCGGCCGAGCAGGACGATCTCGTCGCGGCATTGGCCGCGCTCGATCGCGCGGTGATCGAGGCATCCGAGGCGGAGGATCTGCTCGCGCGCGCGGGCGCGGCGCTCGCGTTCGATCCGGCACGACTCGACCGGATCGAGACGCGGCTGTTCGATCTGCGCGGGATCGCGCGCAAGCACCGCGTCCGGCCGGAGGCGCTGGCCGCGCTCGCGGACGACCTGAGCGCCCGGCTGGATCGGCTCGCGGCGGGTGGCGCCGAGCTGGCCGTGCTCGAGGCGGCCGTGGCGACGGCGCGCGACGGCTATACCGCGGCGGCGGACGCGCTTGGCGCGGCGCGGCGAGCGGCGGCCGGACGGCTCGATGCCGCGGTGGCGGCGGAGCTCGCACCGCTCAAGCTCGACGCGGCGCGCTTCCGCACCGGAATCGACACGCTCCCCGAGGCGCAATGGGCCGGCGATGGCGGTGACCGGATCGAGTTTCTCGTCTCGACCAATCCCGGGGCGCCGTTCGCACCGTTGACCAGGATCGCGAGCGGTGGCGAGCTGTCGCGCTTCATCCTCGCGCTCAAGGTCGCGCTCGCGGAGGCGGGCGGCGCGCGCACGATGATCTTCGACGAGATCGATCGCGGCGTCGGCGGCGCGGTGGCGTCCGCGATCGGCGAGCGGCTGGCGCGGCTGGCGAACGCCGCGCAACTGCTCGTCGTCACGCATTCACCGCAAGTCGCCGCCCGTGCCGATCGCCACTTCCTGATCGCCAAGCGTCACGACGGGCTGCTCACGCGCACCGGCGTACGCGCGCTCGACGCGATGGAGCGCGGCGAGGAGATCGCGCGGATGCTGTCCGGCGCGGAGGTGACCGACGAGGCGCGCGCGCAGGCCCGGCGGCTGCTCGAGACGGCGTGATCCGGGCGTTTGACAGCAAGGATCGGGGGACATAGCGTCCTGGGCGGTACGGGTCGCTCTGCATGTCATGCATCGCACAGGAGAGACCGGACATGAAGACACACACGATCGCATCGGCCCTGTTCGCCGCCGCCGCGGCCTGTCCCGCCGCTGCCGCCAGCCCGTTCGACGGCACCTGGAAGACCGATCTCAAGTCCGTCAGGTTCGATCCCAAGCCCGATGAGTATCTGCTCGCCATGGGCAGCTACACCTGCAAGACTTGCATGCCGCCGCTCACGGTGCCCGCCGACGGCAAGTTCCACGCGGTCACCGGCCATGATTACTATGATGCGGCCGCGGTGCGGATCGATGGCCCGCATCGCATCACCGCCATGCGCAGGCGCGGGTCCAAGCTGGTCTCGACGGCGGTGTTGACCGTGTCGCCGGACGGCAAGACGCTCACCTATACCGGTACCGGCGTCAGCGACACCGGCGTCAAGAGCAGCTCCACCTCGACCGCGACCCGGGTCGCCGCGGCACCGGCCGGGGCGCATGCGGTCTCGGGATCGTGGAAGGCGGCGGCGGTGCAATCGGCGAGCCAGACCGGGATGCTGCAGACGATCAGGGTCGTCGGCGGCACGGTCGCGTTCAGCGTGCCGACCGGCGAGTCCTACACCGCCAGGCTCGGCGGCCCGGCCGTCGTGCAGAAGAACGATCCCGCCAAGACGATGATCCAGGTCAGGCAACTCGGACCCAACCACATCGTCGAGGAGGATTCCCGCCACGGCAAACTGGTGTACGTCTACGACATGATGGTCGCGCCGGACGGCAGGACGATGACGATCGCGACGACCGACAAGCGGGACAACACGACGACTAGGGCGACCCTGCTCAAGCAGTAGACGGCCCGGCGCGGCGTCTCTGCGCGCTGATTTCAGGATCGAAACGCCTTGCCAGAGAACGCCGCGCCGGGTGTTGTGATATCATCTCGCTGGCGCCCGGCCGTCCGGCCGTGGCGCCGCTATCCTGATGGGGTTCCGTCCATGCGCCGTGCCTTCCTGACCGTGCTTGTCGCCCTGCTCGCCGCCACGCCGCTTTCCGCCCAGACCAGGCCCGACACCAGGTCCGACAAGGGCGAACCCGATAAGCGCGACAGGCCGGACAGGGGCGACATCGCCAAGCAGCATCAGGACGACAAGGACGCCGCGGCCGTGGAAGGCTGGGTCAGGGCGCCGGTCGCCGAGCAGGCGGTCGCCACCCGGCATGTCGCGCAGACCGCCAGGGGCGCGATGAACTACACCGCCACCGCAGGCACGCTCACCATCCGCGACGACGATGGCAAGCCGATCGCATCGATGTTCTACGTCGCGTACACCGCCGATGGCGTGAAGGACTATGCCCACCGTCCGGTGACCTTCTTTTACAATGGCGGTCCCGGCTCCTCGACGCTCTGGCTGCACATGGGTTCGTTCGCGCCGATGCGGGTGCAGACCGCCAATCCCGAATATATCCGGCCCGCGCCCTACGCCTTCGGCCCCAACCGCGACACGCTGCTCGACAAGACCGACATGGTGTTCCTGGACATGATCGGGGCGGGCTATTCGCGCGCGCTCGGCGACAGGAAGGACAAGGATTTCTGGGGCGTCGACACCGACGTCGACGCCTTCGTGCGCGGCATCCAGCGCTATCTGACCCGCAACGCGCGCTGGATGAGCCCCAAGGTGATCTTCGGCGAAAGCTACGGCACCACCCGCTCGGGGGCGCTGGCCTATGCGTTGCAGGACAAGGGCGTCGCGCTCAACGGCGTGGTGATCCTGTCGTCGATCCTCAACTACGGCGTCCGCCAGCCGGGCTTCGACCGCGTCTATATCAGCTATATCCCGAGCTTCGCGGCGACCGCCTGGTATCACCACAGGATGACCGATCCGCCCGCGACGGTGGAGGAGGCGGTGGCGCAGGCGCGCGCGTTCGCGGCGGGGCCGTTCGCCGCCGCGCTGGCGCAGGGCTCGGTGCTCGATCCGGCGACACGCACCCGGGTGGCGCAGCAGATGGCGGCGCTGACCGGGCTTTCGCCCGCCTTCATCCTCGCCAACAATCTGCGCATCGACCTGCCGCGCTTCCAGAAGGAGCTGCTGCGCGACCAGCGCCGGACGCTCGGCCGCTACGACAGCCGCTACACCGGCATCGACAGCGACGCCGGCGGCGAGGCGCCCGAATACGACGCGTCGGACACCGCGATCTCGGGCGCGTTCATCGGCACCTTCTCGGACTATCTGGTCCGCGACCTGCACTACAGGACCGACATGCCCTACCGCGTCTCGGCCTATGGCCTCCCCGGCTTCGACTGGGACTGGAAGCACAAGGCGCCGGGGCGCGGCTATGGCGCGCAGCAGAGTTCGCCCGATGTCGCGGTCGATCTCTCCGCCGCGATGCGCGAGAACCCGTACCTGCATCTGTTGTCGCTCAACGGCTATTACGACATGGCGACGCCGTTCTTCGGCACCGAATACGATCTCCAGCACATGCAGCTGCAGCCCGCCCAGGACCGGAACATCAGCTTCCGTTACTATCCGTCCGGGCACATGGCCTATCTCAACCCCGACGCACTGCACATGCTTCACCGCGACCTCGCCGCGTTCTACGACGATGCGATCACCGCCGCGCCACAGGCTCCCAGCCTGTCGGCGGCGCGCGGTGGCGGCGTCTCGGGCGGGCCGAGCCAATGAAGGTGGTGATGATGGCGAGTGCGTTGATCCTCGGGACGGCCGGCGCGACAGCGGCACCGAACGCGCCGGTGTCCGCGAGCGCGGACATCCTGCTCGCGCCATGGACCGGCCCCTATGGCGGGGTGCCGCCGTTCGACAAGGTCGCGGTCGCCGGCTTCGAGCCGGCGCTCACCGCCGCGATGGCGATGGAAACGCGCGAGATCGACGCGATCGCCGCCGACCCCGCACCGCCGACTTTCGCCAACACGATCGTCGCGCTCGAGCGGGCGGGCGCCGCGCTGCGCCGCGTCGAGGCGGTCTATGACCTGTGGACCGCCAATCTCAAGACGCCCGAGGTCAAGGCGGTCGAGGCGGCGATGTCGCCCAGGCTCTCCGCGTTCGACGACAGCATCGTCCAGAACGCGCGGCTGTTCGCCAGGATCGATGCGGTCCATGCTGCGCCCGAGACCAGGGCGCTGACGCCCGAGCAGCAGCGCCTCGTCGAGAAATACTGGAAGAGCTATACGCGCAACGGCGCCAGGCTGTCGTCCGCCGACAAGGCCAGGCTGACCGCGGTCAATCAGCAGCTGGCCGGGCTCCAGACCCGCTTCTCCCAGAACGAACTCGCCGACGAGGAGCAGATGGCGCTCGTCCTCGACGACAGGACGCAGCTTGCCGGCGTGCCCCAGGCGATCGTCGAGGGCTATGCCGCGGATGCCGCCGCGCACGGGCAGGCGGGCAAGTGGCGGATCGCCAACACGCGCTCCGCGGTCGAGCCGTTCCTCGTCTATGCGGCGGACCGCGCGCTGCGCCACCAGGCGTTCACGATGTGGACCTCGCGCGGCGACACCGGCGGTGCCAACGACAACAACGCGATCGTCACCCGGATCCTTGCGCTGCGTGCCGAGAAGGCGCGGTTGCTCGGCTACCCGACCTATGCCGACTGGCATCTCGCCGACACGATGGCCAGGACGCCGCAGGCCGCGCTCGAGCTCAGCATGAAGGTGTGGTGGCCGGCGGTCGCGCAGGTCCACAAGGATGTCGCGGCGATGCAGACGATCGTCGATGCCGAGCATGGCGGCTTCAGGATCGCGCCGTGGGACTATCGCTACTACGCCGAGAGGCTGCGCCACGCGCAGTACGATCTCGATATGAACCAGGTGAAGCCGTACCTCGCGCTGGATCATGTCCGCGACGCGATGTTCTATGCCGCCAACCGGCTCTACGGCTTCACCTTCACGGCGGTCGGTGACGTGCCGGTGTTCCACGCCGACGTCACCGTCTACACGGTGACGGGTCGTGACGGACGGCTCGTCGGCCTGTGGTATTTCGATCCCTATGCGCGCGCCGGCAAGAGCTCGGGTGCGTGGATGACGTCGTATCGCACCCAATCGACCTTCGACGGGCCGGTGACGGTGATCGTCTCCAACAACGCCAATTTCGTGAAGGCGCCCGCCGGGCAGCGCGTGCTGATCTCGTTCGACGATGCCGGCACGATGTTCCACGAGTTCGGCCATGCGCTGCACGGGCTCAACAGCCATGTCACCTATCCCAGGCTGTCGGGCACATCGGTCGCGCGCGACTTCGTCGAGTTCCCGAGCCAGCTCAACGAGAACTGGCTGACCACGCCCGAGGTGCTGCGCTTCCTGACCGACGAGAACGGCCGCCCGATGCCCTCCGAGCTGGTCGCCAAGATCAAGCGGGCGGAGGCGTTCAACAAGGGCTTCTCGGTGGTCGAGACGCAGGCGTCGGCGATCATGGACATGCGGATGCACCTGGAAGGCGCGACGCCGGTCGACCCCAGGACGTTCGAGCCCAGGGTGCTGGCCGCGCTCAAGATGCCGTCCGAGATCGTCATGCGCCACCGCATCCCGCAGTTCGGCCATGTCTTTTCGGGCGAGGGCTATGCGGCGGGCTATTACGGCTATCTCTGGGCCGAGGTGCTCGACCACGACGCGTTCGAGGCGTTCACCGAGACCGGCGATCCGTGGGACCCGGCGGTCGCCAGGCGGCTGCACGACGCTGTCATGGCGGTCGGCGATACCGTCGATCCGGCGACCGCCTACCGCAACTTCCGCGGCCGCGACCCCAAGGTCGACGCGCTGCTGCGCTTCGACGGCTTTCCGGTGAACGGGGACTGAGGCGCGTGCGACGGTAAACAGAGCGAGCGATCCCCGATTGCGGCCGCCCCGCGGTCCGCGCATAGCACGCCATGGCTTCCGAACCCCGTGCCCCGCGTCTCGCCGTCCTGATCGATGCGGACAACGCCTCCGCCCGGATCGCGCCCGGTCTGTTCGAGGAGATCGCCAAGATCGGCGAGGCGAGCGTGCGGCGCATCTATGGCGACTTCTCAAGCCCGCGGCTGAAATCCTGGACCGAGATCCTCGCCACGCACGCGATCATGCCGCATCAGAACTTCGCCTATACGTCCGGCAAGAACGCCTCCGACATCGCGCTCGTCATCGATGCGATGGACCTGCTGCATTCCGGCCGCTTCGACGGCTTCTGCCTGGTGTCGTCGGACAGCGACTTCACGCGGCTCGCGGCGCGCATCCGCGAACAGGGCATCGACGTCTACGGATTCGGCGAGCAGAAGACGCCCGAGAGTTTCCGGCAGGCCTGTCGCCGCTTCATATACACCGAGAACCTGCTGCCCGGCACGCCCGTGCCCGAGGAGCCGCAACGCGAGGACCAGCGCCCCAAATCGATCGTGCGGGCGCCGAGCGTCGCGGTGCCGCTGATCCGGCGCGCGATCTCGCAACTGGAGGGCGACGATGGCTGGGTGACGCTGGGCGGCGTCGGCCAGCGTCTCGCCACGCTGGCATCGGACTTCGACCCGCGCACCTTCGGCTATGCCAAGCTCAGCGATCTCGTCGAGAAAACCGGCGCGTTCGAGGTGCGGCGGACGAACGGCGGCGGCGTGCACGTCCGCCTCAAACCCTGATCCGCGATCGTGCGGGAGCGTTACGACCGGGTCGTCGCGTTCGCGAAGGACTGGTGGGAGAGCTATTCGGGGTTCGTCATCCTGCCGTTCGGGGCGGTCGTCTTCTGCGTGACCGTCTACGAGATGCTGCATGGCGTGATGTGACACGGTGATGCGCGATCCCGGCCGGTCGCCGCATTGACGCCGCGGCAACGCCCTTCATGCGATGACCGCGCGATGAAACGGATCGGTTCTCTCGACTCGCTGCGGGGCGTCGCCGCGCTGGTCGTCGTGCTCGGGCACTGCGCGGCGGTGGTGCCGGGCTACCTGCCATGGGCCGCCACGCTGTGGCTGGTGCCACCGCCGCTCGCCGCCGCCGCGGCGGTGCAGCTGTTCTTCGTGCTGAGCGGACTGGTGCTGTTCCTGACGTTCCAGGCGCGCGACGGCTTCCGCTACCGGCCGTACATCGTCAAGCGGATCGCGCGCATCTTGCCGCCGCTGGTCGTCGCGGTGCTGGTCTCCGCGGCGCTGATGATCGCGATCGCGCCGGTGCCGGTGGCGGCGCTCAGCACCTGGTTCAACACCGCCTCGTGGAGCGAGCCGCCGACGCCGCTGCTGATCGCCGGGCATCTGGCGCTGCTCGACGGGGCGCGCTGGCAGAGCCTCGACAACGTCTCGTGGAGCCTGGTCCACGAGATGCGGATCTCGATCGTGTTTCCGCTGATCGCGCTGGCGGTGGTGCGGGCGTGGCGGGCGACGCTGGCGGTGCTGCTGGCCGTATCGACCATCGCGGCCGCATTGGCCTGGCGGGTCGATTGGCCGGTCAATCCGTTCGCGACCGCGCAGTATCTCTTCCTGTTCGGCGCCGGGGCGGCGCTCGCCCGCCATGCGCCGACGCTCGGGGCGTGGCTCGCACTGCCGCGTGCGCGCCGCGCCGCGCCGTGGCTGACGGCTGTCGCGATCCTGCTGGTCTGCGTGCCGCCGCACCTCGTCCTCGGGCTTGCCGCCGCGGCGGGAGCGGCGCTGCTGGTGGCACTGACGCTCGCCAGCCCCCCGATCGTCGCGCTGCTCGACGTGGCGCCGGCGCGCTGGCTCGGCCGCGTGTCCTATGCGCTCTACCTCATCCATCTGCCGGTGCTGCTCGGCGTCCTCCACCTGCTCCAGGGCGCGCTGCCATTGCCCATGTTGCTGGCGCTTGCGGTCGGAGTGGCGCTGGGCACGGCGGAGCTGATGCATCGGCTGGTCGAGAAGCCGGCGATCGCGCTGGGGCGGTATCTGGCGCGGGAAGCACCGGTGGCGGCGCGTGCCCCGGGACGATCCCCTGGCCGGCATCGTCCCATGCCGGTCGTGTCGAGCGCGGTCGGGACACCCGTGACGCCGGTGGTCCCTGGCCCTTCGACGTCGCTCGGGGCGAACGGAGGTTCGCCGTGAGTTCCTCAGCTCAGCCCGCCGCCGAGCACCTGGTACAGCGTGACGAGATTGGTCGCGCGCGTCAGCCGTGTCGTGACCAGCGTCTGCTCGGCCGCATAGGCGGTACGCTGGCTGTCGAGCGTGGTGAGATACTGGTCGATGCCGGCCTGGTAGCGCGCGAGCGACAGCGTCGCGGCGCGCTCGGCCGAGATCGCGCGCTGCTGCTGCGCCGCGATCTGCTCGCCGATCGTGCCGCGCGTGGCGAGCGCGTCGGACACCTCGCGGAACGCGGTCTGCACCGATTTCTCGTAGGTCGCGACCGCCGCATCGCGCTCCGCCCTGGCGTATTGCAGGTTGGCGCGGTTGCGGCCGAAGTCGAACAGCGTCTGCGCCAGCGATCCGCTGGCGTTCCACGAGAAGGTGCCGCCGGTGAACAGCGAGCCCAGGCCGCCGCTGGCGGTGCCCGCCGCCGCGGTCAGCGAGATGGTCGGGAAGAAGGCGGCGCGCGCCGCGCCGATATTGGCGTTCTGCGCCTTCAGCTGATCCTCGGCCTGGATCACGTCCGGGCGGTTGAGCAGCACGGTCGAGCTCACGCCCGCGGGCAGATCGGGCAGCGTGCGGTCCTGCGTGCCGAGCCCCTGCGGAAGCAGCTCCGCGGTGACCGTCGTGCCGACCAGCAGATCGAGCGCGTTCTGGTCGCGCGCGATCTGCGCGGTCAGCGAGGCGACGTCGGCGCGCGCCTGCTGGCGCGTCGTGTCGGCCTGGCGCACGTCGAGCTCGGAGGCGATGCCCTTGTCGAACTGCGCGCGCGTGATGAACACCGATGTCTCGAAGCTCTTCAGCGTATCGCGGCTGAGCTTGAGCTGATCCTGGTCCGACGCCATCGTCAGCCACGCGCTCGCGATCTCCGAGATCAGGCTGATCCTGGTCGCGTCGGCGCCCGCGCGCGTCGCGAAATACTGGTCCTGCGCGGCGCGGGTGAGATTGCGCACGCGGCCGAACAGATCGAGCTCGAACGACGAGATGCCGGCGAACACCGAATAGGTCTGCACGGTCTCGCCGGTGCCGGTGAAGCTCGAGGCGCCGCCGGTGGTGGTCGTGCCGGTGCCGGTTCCCGTTCCGGTGCCGGTTCCCGTACCCGTTCCTGTGCCCGTACCCGTACCTGTGCCCGTTCCGGTGGTGGCGCCGCTGCCGGTCGTGTCCCCGGTCGAATTGGTGTTGGTGTTGCCGCCCGAGCCGCCGCCGCTTCCTCCCGAGGTGCTGACGCTGGTGCCGTTGGTCGCGGTGTGGCGCGCCGCCGCCGACGTGCCGCCCGAGACGGTCGGGAACAGATCGGCGCGCTGCGCGCGATATGCGGCGCGCGCGGCGACGATGTTGGCGGCGGCGACGCGCAGGTCGCGATTGTTGGCGAGGCCGAGCGCGATCGTCTGCCGGAGCCGCGGATCCGTGAAGAAGCTCTGCCAGCCGATCGCGGCGACCCGGCTCTCGCCGCTGTCTGGCGCGTACGCGCCGCCTTGCGGGAAGCTCGCGGGCGCGGCGCCCGCGGGCCGGACGTAATGCGGTGCGAGATCGCAGGCGGCGACGAGCAGGAGCGGCAGGAGGGGGAGGACGCGGCGGGTCACGGCGTCCGCGTCAACACCAGCGCGGGCCGGCAGGCAAGCGCGAAGGTGTTTCGGATCGGACATATCGCGGCGTGGCGCAGCACAAAGGTCCGCTCGCACCGAGCGAAGTCGACGTGCCGTCCTTTGTGAAAGGCGGGGCTTCGACTTCGCCCGGCCCGAACGAGTCTGTCGCGCGTGGAGGAACAGGTCTGTCGTGCGTGAGGATGCTAGATCTCGAGCTGCGATCCCAGTTCCACCACGCGGTTGGGCGGCAGCTTGAAGAACTCCATCGCGCTTTCGGCGTTCCGCACCATCCACGAGAACAGTTTCTCGCGCCAGATCGCCATGCCCGGCCGCGACGAGGCGATCAGCGTCTGGCGGCCGAGGAAGAAGGTCGTCTCCATCAGCCTGAACGGCGCGCCGCAGACGTCGACCCGGGCGAGTGCTGCGGGCACGTCGATGTCCTGCATGAAGCCGTAGAGCAGCACGATGCGGAAGAAGCCGGGGCCGAGATCCTCGGTCCGCACCCGTCGCTCGTCGCTCACCGTCGGCTGGCCGATAACCTTGACGGTCAGGAGGATGACGCGCTCGTGCAGCACCTTGTTGTGCTTGAGGTTGTGGAGCAGCGCGGGCGGCGCGCCCTCGAGCGCGGCGGACAGGAACACCGCGGTGCCGGGCACGCGCTTCACCGATCGCGTCGCGGATGCGATGAACACGTCGAGCGGCATCGAGCTTTCGGCGAGCCGCTCGCGCAGGATGCGGCGTCCCGTCGCCCAGGTGGTCAGCCCGGTGAAGGCGCACAGCCCGACGAGCAGCGGGAACCAGCCGCCATCGGGGATCTTGGTGACGTTGGAGGCGAAATAGGCACCGTCGACGATCAGGAACGCGCCCACCACCACCGCCGCGACGGCGCGGTTCCAGTGCCAGATCGAGGTGACCAGCACGCCCAGCATGCACGACGTGATGAACATCGTGCCGGTCACCGCGATGCCATAGGCCGACGCCAGGCTCTCCGACGAGCGGAAGCCGATCACGAGCAGCAGCACGAAGGCGAGCAGCGCCCAGTTGATCAACGGGATGTAGATCTGCCCCGCCGCGTGTGCCGAGGTGTGCGCGATCCTGAGACGCGGCAGGAAGCCGAGCTGGATCGCCTGCTGCGTCACCGAATACGCGCCCGAGATCACCGCCTGGCTGGCGATGATCGTCGCGCATGTCGCGAGCCCGACCAGCGGCAGCCGCGCCCAGTCCGGCGCCATCAGGTAGAAGGGGCTGGAGATCGCGGACGGGGTGTCGAGCAGCAGCGCCGACTGGCCGAGATAGTTGAGCATCAGGCACGGGAAGGCGACGACCAGCCACGACAGGCGGATCGCGCGCCGCCCGAAATGCCCCATGTCCGCATAGAGCGCCTCCGCGCCGGTCACCGCGAGCACCACCGAGCCGAGCGCCAGGAAGGCGAGCAGCGGATCGAGCAGGAAGAAGTTGATCGCCCACCACGGGTTCAGCGCCAGCAGGATCGCCGGATCGCGCAGGATGCCACCGACGCCGAGCACCGCCAACACCGCGAAATACACCAGCATCACCGGACCGAACACCCTGCCGACCTTGTCGGTGCCGCGCGACTGGATGAGGAACAGCCCGACCAGGATGACGATCGAGACGGGCAGCACGAACGGCGTGAACCCGGCGCCGACCACCTCCAGCCCCTCGACCGCGGAGAGCACCGAGATCGCCGGCGTGATGATCGCATCGCCATAGAACAGCGCGGTCGCCAGCACGCCGAGCAGCACGATGCCGCGTGTCCAGCGCTTGCCCGGCGAATGGCGCACGATGAGCGCGAGCAACGCCAGCGAACCGCCTTCGCCCTCGTTGTCGGCCCGCATCGTGACGAACACGTATTTGAGCGTGACGACGATCATCATCGTCCAGAAGATCAGGCTGAGCACGCCGAAGATATGCGGGCGATCGACCGCGAGCGGATGGATGCCCGCGAAGCTGAGCTTGAGCGAATAGAGCGGCGAGGTGCCGATATCGCCGAACACCACGCCGATCGCGCCGAGTGCGAGCGTCGCGACCGGTCGATCGTCGTGCAGGCCGGCATGCTCGCCCTCCGTCGCCGGATCTCCGGAAGGCAGCGCGTCCGGCGCGCGTTCGGAGGGTGGTGAGGTGTCCGCCATCGATGCTGCACCGCGCTATGAGCGCGAACGAGGCCGAAATCCAGCGGCTCGATCGCGCCCGAGCGATTGCCTTCGCGACATGATTTGCTAGGCGCGTGCGGTGGATAACGTCCCGTCGCCGTCGAGCCAGTCGGAAGCCCGCTTCAGCCGGGTGGTGATGGCGTGCGTGCTGATCGGCTTCCTCGCGCTGATCGGGGCGGTGGCGATCACCGCCTGGTCGATCCAGCGCGCCCGCGCGCATGTCGGCTGGGTCGCGCATACCTACGAGGTCGAAGGCGACATCGCGCGGTTCCGGCTGCTGACCGAACGTGCCGAGGTCCAGCGCCGCGGCTTCCTGCTCAATCAGGGGCCGGTCTTCCGCGACGATCTCGCGCACACGCTGGCGGCGCTGCCCCAGGCGATCGCAACGCTGCGCCGCGCCACCGCGGACAATCCCGCGCAGCAGAGCCGGATCGACGCGATCGAGCGGATCGAGCGGCTCGGCGTCCGCCTGCTCAATGCGTCGATGGCGCTTGCCGCGCGCGATCCGGCGGCGGCGCGCGCGCGCTTCGATCGCGACGGCGCGGTCGACTATACGCGCGCGCTCAGGCGCTATTCCGAGGCGATGATCGCGGAAGAACGCCGGTTGCTCGCGGTGCGTACTGCCCGCCAGGAGGAAAGCGGGCGGATCGTCACGCTCGGGCTCGCCGCCTGCGCGGTGCTGCTCGTGCTGGTGGCGAGCCTCAGCCTCGCGGTCATCATGCGCTACACCCGTGCGCTGCTCGCGTCGCGCGACGCGCTGGCGCACGCCCGCGACACGCTGGAGGAGCATGTCGCCGAGCGCACCGTCGACCTGTCGCGCGCCAACGACGAGATCCAGCGCTTCGCCTATATCGTCAGCCACGATCTGCGTTCGCCGCTGGTCAACGTGATGGGCTTCACCGGCGAGCTCGAGGCGGCGTCGCGATCGCTCGCCGCGCTGGTCGATGCGGCGGAGGCCGAGGCGCCGCATCTGGTCGACGAGGATGCGCGGCTCGCCGCGCGTGAGGACCTGCCCGAGGCGATCGGCTTCATCCGCACCTCGACCCAGAAGATGGACCGGCTGATCAACGCCATCCTCCGTCTCTCGCGCGAGGGCAAGCGCGTGCTGACGCCCGAGCCGATCGATCTCGTCGTGCTGATCGAGGCGATCGTCGGCTCGCTCCAGCACCGGCTCGACGAACTCGGCGCGCAGATCGCGGTGCGTGCGCCGATGCCCGCGCTTCGCGCGGACCGGCTGGCGGTCGAGCAGATACTGTCCAACCTGATCGAGAATGCGGTCAAGTATCTCAAGCCCGGCCGGCCCGGGCGGATCACCGTATCGGCCGCCGTCGTCAACGGGCGGGTCGCGATCGACGTCGCCGACAACGGCCGCGGCATCGATCCGCGCGATCACGATCGCGTGTTCGATCTGTTCCGCCGCTCGGGCCCGCAGGACCAGCCGGGCGAGGGGATCGGGCTCGCGCATGTCCGCGCGCTCGCCTATCGGCTGGGCGGACTGGTCGATTGCCGCTCGACGCTCGGCAACGGTGCGACCTTCACTCTTTCCCTGCCGGCCGAGCCGGCGGTCGCCAAGGACAAGCCATGAACACCCACCATCCCCTCAATATCGTGATGATCGAGGACGACGAAGGCCATGCCCGCCTGATCGAGAAGAACATCCGCCGCGCCGGCATCTCGAACGGCATCCGCCACTTCACCGACGGCACCAGCGCGCTCGACTATCTGTTCAACGATACCCATGGGCCGGCGCTCAACGGTCCCGCGCTGGTCCTGCTCGATCTCAACCTGCCCGACATGAGCGGCACCGATATCCTGATCCGCATCAAGGCCGACGACAGCCCGCTGCGCCGCACCCCGGTGATCGTGCTGACCACCACCGACGACAAGGTCGAGATCCAGCGCTGTTACGATCTCGGCGCCAACGTCTATATCACCAAGCCGGTCGACTACGAGAATTTCGCGGTGGCGATCCGCCAGCTCGGCCTGTTCCTCGCGGTCATCCAGGTGCCGGACCCCGAGCCCGACGCATGACCGGAACCGCCGCTCGGGTCCTCTATGTCGACGACGATGCCGGGCTGTGCCGGCTCGCGGCGCGCAGCCTTGCCCGGCTCGGCTACGAGGTCGTGTCCGCGACCGACGGCAGCGACGGCGTCGTGCAGGCGGCGGCAGTCGACTTCGACGCGATCGCGGTCGATCACTACATGCCCGGCATGGACGGGCTGGCGACGCTCGCGGCGCTGCGCGCCCTGCCCGGGCAGCCGCCGGTGGTCTATGTCACCGGATCCGAAGAGACCTGGATCGCCATCGCCGCGCTCAAGGCGGGCGCCGACGATTACGTCATCAAGACGATCGGCGAGGATTTCTTCTCGCTGCTCGACACCGCCTTCCGCCAGGCGATTGAACGGCGGCGGCTGGCGCAGGCCAAGGCCGCCGCCGAAGCCGAGCTGGTCGAGACCAACGCCCGGCTCGAGGCGCTGCTGCGCGAGGTCAATCATCGCGTCGCCAATTCGCTCCAGCTCGTCTCAGCGCTTGTCCATCTTCAGTCCAACGCGCTGAGCGACGTCGTCGCCAAGGCCGCGCTGACCGATACCCAGCGCCGGATCGAGGCGATCGCGCAGGTCCATCGCCGGCTCTACACCGGCGCGTCGGTCGATTCGGTGGCGATGGACGATTATCTCGCCGCGCTCGTCGCCGAGCTCGAGGAGACCTGGTCGACGCCCGCCGCGCCGCGCGCGCTGACGCTCGCCTGCGACGCCATCCACATGACCACCGATCGCGCGGTGTCGCTGGGCGTGATCGTCAACGAACTCGTCTCGAACGCGTGCAAATACGCTTATGGCCATGGCGTCGCGGGCGAGGTCCGGGTCGCGCTCTCGCGTGAGGGCGACGCGGGCTTCCGGCTGATCGTCGAGGATGACGGGGTCGGCATGGCGCCCGAGGCGACGCCGCGCGGCACCGGTATCGGCACCCGCGTCATCCACGCGATGGCGCGCAGCCTCCATGCCGAGCTCGCCTATGACGCCCACCATCGCGGCGTGCGCGCGGTGCTCACCGCGACGGACTAAGCAAAGCTCTGGCTGGCGCGACGGATGAGTTTGTCGAGTGGTGCCGCCTACAGGACTCGAACCTGTGACCCCCGCATTACGAAT
>CAXTNX010000019.1:0-54326 GCA_964245815.1 uncultured Sphingomonadaceae bacterium
TTCGCTCGACACGAACGGAATACGGTGGATCAAAACGAAGTCATCATGCTCTAGCCCTTCGCCGCCTTGCGCAGCGCGAGCCGGACCAGGATATCGAGCGTCGCGCCGGTGCCATGGGCACGATCACGTCCGCGATCCCGTCAGGACGAGGAGGTCGCCCGGCGCGGCACGGGCCTGAAGTGCGACTCGTAGGAGTCGGGCGTCGGCTCGATGACCTCGATCGCCGCCTGGATCGCCTGCGTATCCGAGATCTGGAGGAAGCGCGCCAGCGCGTTGACGACGTTGTCCGGGTTGAGCAGCAGCTTCTCGTAGGAGATCAGCGCCACGTTGCGGTGCCTGACGCGGCCGACCCGCTTGGCGAGGCTTTGCGCCGCGCGCGCGGTCCGGGCGAGCAGTTTGATGAGGTCGCCGCCCGACACCAGCGCATTGCGCGACGCGATGTTGAGCGGATCGCGGAACACGTAGAGCAACCCGATCGACGGCGGCAGCTTGTCGAGGAACGGGTCGAACACCGGCGACCAGATCTTCGGGTCCTTCCAGAACAGCCGCGGCCCGGCCGCCGGCCATGTCGCGATCTCGGCGATCGCGCCATCCGGGTTGCGGTCGCGGATGAACTGACGCAGTCCGCGGTTTTCGAGATACACGGTGGCGGATGCGGTTTTCATCCCGAACCGGTCGGCGATCGACGCGCACGCCGTCGTCCCGCTCCGTCCGAGGCCGGTGATGAGCAGGTGACGGGGAACGAGGTCGGCACGCCGATCGAACAGCATCCCGTCGACGCCGACGATCTTGCCGTCCTGCAGGAAATGAACCCCTTCGTGCATTCACGGCCCTCTCTGGCCTCACCCGTCCGGGGCGGCGACAGCCGGCGGGTGAGAGCCGGCGGCGACGGCGTACAGCCGCGAGGGTCCGCTTGTACAGGGCATTCGGCGCCGCGGGGCGGCATGGCTCAGTCGGCGAACATCGTCGCGAAAGCCCGCCGCGCACGATCCTTCCAGGCGCCGCGATGCCAGGCGTCGGATGCGATCAGGGGGAGCACCGAGGTCGCCTCGGCATAGACCATCTGCTCCATCGCGGTGGAGACCTTGCCCCACGACGCCGCCTCCTGGAGCGTCGAGGAGGAGCACGCCCCGTCGCGCACGTCGGCGACGGTGATCTGCACTGCGTATTTGTGGACCTCGACATCATCATGGCCGAGGATCTCGGCACAGACCACGGTATCCTGCACGAAGTTCTTGGGAACGCCGCCGCCGATCATCAGGAGCCCGGTGGTGCCGGCCTTGATCTTGATGTCGGTGAGCTCGCGGAAGTCGGCGATCGAATCGATCGTGAGATAGGGCTTGCCCGCCTTCATCGCATCGACCTGATGCTTGACCAGCCCGAACCCCGCCGAGCTGTCGGTGAACGCCGGGCAGAAGATCGGCACGTCATGCTCGAAGGCGAGCTTGACGAGGCTGTTGTCCTTCTTGCCGTGGCGGGTGAGATAACGCCCCATCTCCCGGATGAAGGCGCGCGAGCTGTACGCCTTGGCAGGCAGCGTCTCGGCGATCTCGAAGACGGTATGATCGACGTTCTGGAGCGCGATCTCGTCGATGTAGGTGTCGTAGATGCGATCGATGTAGAGCGAGCGCAGCGTGTCGTCGTCGGGAATTTCCCTGGCCTGATAGTGGGTGTGGCCCAGCCCCTCGAAGAAATCCATGTCGACGATCGCGGCGCCGGTGGCGACGATCGCGTCGACCATGTTGGAGCGCACCAGCTCGGCATAGAGGTCCATGCAGCCGCCGGCCGAGGTCGAGCCCGCGATCACCAGGATCACCGAGCACGCCTCGTCGGCGAGCATCCTGTTGAAGAGGTCCGCGGCGCGGCCGGTGTCGCGCGACGTGAAGCTCATCTTCTTCATCGCGTCCACGATCGGGCGCGCGTCGAAGCTTGTGATGTCGATATGCTCGACGGGCGTGGACAACAGCTCCGCCTTGCGGCTGTCGTTGATCGGGCTCTGGTCGTTCATGGGTAAGGCCTTTCGCAGTCGGGAAGCCGTTCCCCGGCGAAGGCCGGGGTCCGGTTCCGCACTCGGCACAGGCGTCGCGACTCGGATCGAGCGCGGGCCTGGGCCCCGGCCTTCGCCGGGGAACATCAGGAGTTAAGCCGCGCCTCTTACAGCTTGACGACGCGGCCGGCGACGTGGCGGCGCGGGGCGTCGACATACAGCGAGACCATCGGCTCGTCGTCGACGACCATCGTCTCTTCCGAGCCGAAGCCGTTGAACGCGGTGCGCATCGCGCAGCCATAAGCGCCGAGCATGCCGATCTCGATCATGTCGCCGGCCTGGACGTCGGCGGGCAGCATGAACGGCCCGGCCATATGGTCCATGTCGTCGCAGGTCGGGCCATAGAAACTGAACGCCAGCTCCCGCGCAGCGCTCGGCCGGTCGCGCAGCAGCGTGACGGGGAAGCGCCAGCCGATATGCGCGGCATCGAACAGCGCGCCGTACGCGCCGTCGTTGATGTACAGCTCGTCGCCGCGGCGCTTCTCGACGCGGACGAGCAGCGAGCCGTATTCGGCGCACAGCGCGCGGCCGGGCTCGCACCACAGTTCGGACGAGTAGCTGACCGGAAGGCTCTCGAACGCCTCGTGGATGGTCCGGAAATACGTTTCGAGCGGCGGCGGCTCCATGCCGGGATAAGAGGACGGGAAACCGCCGCCGACGTCGATCACGTCGACCGTGACCGCGGCCGATACGATCGCCGCGCGCACGCGGACGAACGCATCCGAATAGGCCTGCGGGCTCATCGCCTGGCTGCCGACATGGAAGCAGATGCCGAGCGCGTCGGCGATCTGGCGGGTCGCCATCAGCAGCGGCGCCGCGTCGGCGAGCTCGATGCCGAACTTGGCGGCGAGGCTGAGCTTGGAATGATCGGACGAGACGCGCAGCCGCACGCAGAGCGTCAGGTCGGTCGCGCCGCCGGTGGCGCGGACGATCTTGTCGAGCTCTTCGAGGCTGTCGAGCGAGAAGGTCCGCACGCCATGCGTGGCATAGGCCTCGCGGATCGCCTCCTCGGCCTTGACGGGATGCATGAAGCACAAAGTCGCTTGCGGAAGCGTGCGCGCGACGAGACGCACCTCGGCGATCGAGGCGACATCGAAGTGCGTGATGCCACCCGCCCACAGCGTCTTGAGGAGCGCTGGCGACGGGTTCGCCTTCACGGCATAGAGCGACGTGCCCGGGAACTTCTCGGTAAAGAAGCGGGCAGCCCGCTCCGCAGCGTGCGGGCGGATGAGCGTGACCGGCTGGACCGGACGCGCATTGGCGATCTCAAGACCGGACGAGGCCTTGTAGGAGGTGGTTGCTACCCCCAGCGCGCGATGATGCTTGTGCAATTCAAGGGACCTCCAGGTGGCCGTTGCCGATAAAGCTGCCTTGCGGTTGGAAGTCCCATGGGGCAGCGAGGGACGCGATATAGAAACGGCGGCCCCCCCTGTAAAGTCCTTTGGAAACCCGCGGAGAAGCGTCGTTTTGCCTGTCGAATCAACGATTTCGTTAACCGATCGGATTCCGCGCCGCGCGGGCGTGCTGGCGGCCGCCCGCGCGCTGGCGCGGGTCGGGATCGTCACCCCGGCGATCGTGACCGAAATCCGCGGCGAACCGGTGCTGGTGAAGGCCGAATGCCTGCAGCATACCGGCTCGTTCAAGGTGCGCGGCGCATGGTGGCGGCTGTCGTCGCTGGACGTGGCGGCGCGTGCCGCGGGCGTGGTCGCGTTCTCGTCGGGCAATCACGCGCAGGGTGTCGCCTGGGCGGCGCGGCGGCTGGGCATGCCGGCGACGATCGTGATGCCCGGCGACGCGCCCGCCGCGAAACTCGCGGGAACGCGATCGCTGGGCGCCGAGATCGTGCTGTACGACCGCGCGAGCGAGAGCCGCGAGGCGATCGCCGCGGCATTGGCGCAGGCGCGTGGCGCCACGCTGGTGCCGTCGTTCGACGACCCCTGGATCGTCGAGGGGCAGGGGACGTGCGGGCTCGAGATCGCGGCCCAGTACGCCGCGTCGATCGGCGGTGCGCCGCGGCGGATCGCGGTGTGCTGCGGCGGCGGCGGACTCTCCGCGGGGATCGCGCTGGCGGTGCCCGGGGCGGCGATCACCGTCGTCGAGCCCGAGGGCTGGGCGGACATGGGCGAGTCCCTGCGCGCGGGCGAGATCGTGCCGGTCGGCGCCGATCCGCCACCGACCGCGTGCGACGCGCTCCAGACGCTGCGCGTCTCGCCGCTGACCTTCGCCGTGCTGCACGCACGCGGGGCAACCGGCGTCGCGGTGAGCGAGGGCGAGGTCGCCGCCGCGATGCGCTTCGCGTTCGAGCGGCTCAAGATCGTCGCCGAACCGGGCGGCGCGGTGGCGCTCGCCGCGGTGCTGGCGGGCAAGATCGATCCGCACGGCCTCGCGCTCACGGTATCGGGCGGCAATGTCGACCCGGCGCGCTTCGTGGCGATGACGGGCTGAGCCCACGATGACATGGCGCTTCGCTCCGCCCGGCGCGAACGGACGCGGGAGCTGGGTTCATCCGGCTATGCCGACGCCCGTTCCCTCGTCGCGGAGAAGCGGATGTCGGGGCTGCGTTCGGCGACATAGCCGACCTCCCACTGGTCGCGCGCAAGGAACACCGGTGCGCCGTCGCGGTCCTCCGCCATCGCGCTGCCGCGCCCTTCGGCGAACGTCCTGAGCGCCTGCGGCGCGTCGGCCGAGATCCAGCGCGCGGTTTCGAACGGGGCCGGCTCGAACTCGGCGGCGACGTTGTATTCGGCCGCGAGCCTCGAGATCAGCACCTCGAGCTGGAGCTGGCCGACCACGCCGACGATCCACTGGCTACCGATCAGCGGCTTGAACAACTGGGTCACGCCTTCCTCGGCCATGTCGGTCAGGGCGGTGCGCAACTGCTTGGTCTTGGTGGGATCGAGCAGGCGAACCCGGCGCAGGATCTCGGGCGCGAAATTGGGGATGCCGGTGAAGGTCAGCATCTCGCCCTCGGTCAGCGTGTCGCCGACGCGCAGCACGCCGTGATTGGGAATGCCGATGATGTCGCCGGGCAGCGCGATGTCGGCAAGCTCGCGTTCCGCCGCGAAGAAGAAGATCGGCGAGTTGATCGCGATCGTCTTGCCGGTCTGGACCTGCCGCAGCTTCATGCCGCGTTTGAACGTCCCCGAGCAGACCCGCAGGAACGCGATGCGATCCCGGTGCGCGGGGTTCATGTTGGCCTGGACCTTGAAGATGAAGCCCGAGACCCTGGGATCGGCGGGCGTCACGGCATGGGGAATCGCGGGCTGGCTTCGCGGCGGCGGGGCGTGCTCGGCGATCGCCTCGATCAGCGCCTCGACGCCATAGTCGCGCAGCGCCGAGCCGAAGAAGACGGGCGTCTGGTCGCCGCCGCGATAGGCTTCGACATCGAACCCGCCATAGCCACCGAGCGCCAGCTCGGTCTCGTCGCGCAGCGTCGCCGCGCCCTGCGCCGATACGAGCGCATCGAGCCGCGGATCGTCCAATCCGGTGAGCTGCTCGTCGGCCGTGTTCGGTCGCATCAACGTGTTGCCGACGAGATTGTAAATCCCCTCGAAGGTCCCGCCCATGCCGACCGGCCAGTTGAGCGGCGTCACGTCGAGCTGGAGCTTTTCCGCGACCTCGTCGAGCAGCACGAACGGTGACAGCCCTTCGCGATCGACCTTGTTGACGAAGGTGATGATCGGCACCGAGCGCATCCGGCAGACCTCGAACAGCTTGCGGGTCTGCGCCTCGATGCCGCGCGCGGCATCGATCACCATCACCGCCGAATCGACCGCGGTCAGCGTGCGGTAGGTGTCTTCCGAGAAGTCCTCGTGCCCGGGCGTGTCGAGCAGGTTGAAGGTCAGCGTCTCGCCCCGGTGCGCGCGCTCGAACGTCATCACCGAGGAGGTGACCGAAATGCCGCGCTGCTGCTCGATCTTCATCCAGTCGGAGCGCGCGCGCCGATTGGCGCCGCGCGCACGCACCTCGCCGGCGAGGTGGATCGCGCCGCCGGCGAGCAGCAGCTTCTCGGTCAGCGTGGTCTTGCCCGCGTCGGGATGGGAGATGATCGCGAACGTGCGTCGTGAGGAGGACATGGCGGCGCATGTAGCGCTTCGCACGCGATCGGAAAGCCCCGTCCGCGACGCGCCGGGCACGACCGCCGCCGCCGTCCGGCATCGCCGGAACCGCGCGCCGGCTCCCGCCGCGCGGGCCAGCCGCGACACCCGCGACACGGCGGCCGCGGATTGCCGGGCGCCGGGCTCATCCCGGGTCGCGCCGACCGAAATCGAGGATGGAATCGTACCGAACGGTATATTTCGATTGCGCTTCGCCGTGACCCCTGTATTTGCTGCGCCGCACAAAGGAGGGCGTCGTCATGCGCCGCATCGTTTCCGCAGTCGCGATCGCGCTCGTCGCCTCGGGCTGCCACCAGCAGCAGAAGGCCCCGCCGCCGCCGCCGCCGAACGTCACCGTCGGCACGCCCCTGCAGCGGGACGTCGTCGATTGGGACGAGTATGTCGGCCGTTTCGAGGCCCCGCAGTCGGTCGATCTGCGCGCCCGGATCAACGGCGTGGTGACGCGGATCCTGTTTCGCGACGGGCAGGACGTGCGTGCCGGGCAGCCGCTGTTCATCATCGATCCGCGGCCTTACCGCGCGCTGCTCGAACAGGCCGAGGCCCAGGTCGCCAGCGGCCGCGCGACGCTCGCCAACGCGACCTCGGTCGAGGCGCGCTCGGCCAAGCTCGTCACGGCGCAGGCGGTCAGCCAGGAAGAGCTGGAGAACGATCAGGCGCAGATCCGGACCGCGCGTGCCTCGCTGCGCGCGGCGATCGCCAACGCGGATACCGCGCGGCTCAATCTGTCCTTCACCACGGTCCGCGCGCCCGTCTCGGGACGCGCGTCGAGCCGGCGCGTGTCGCTCGGCGATCAGGTGACGGCGCAGAGCACGCTGCTCACCACGGTCGTGTCGCTCGATCCGATCTGGTTCACCTTCGACGGCGCCGAGAGCTTCTACCTGAAGTATCAGCGCGAGGCGGAGAAGGGCACGCGCAGCTCGTCGCGTCATGCTGGCAACCCGGTCGACATCCAGCTCGCCGACGAGACCGGCTACCCGCATCACGGCCGGATGATCTTCGTCGACAACACGATCGACGTCGGTTCGGGCACGATCCAGGCGCATGCGGAGCTGGCCAACCCCAATCATTTCCTCACCCCCGGCATGTTCGGGCGCGCAAGGCTGCTCGGCTCGGGCACCTACCGGGCGATGCTCATCCCCGACGAGGCGATCTCCACCGATCAGTCGCGCAAGGTCGTGTATGTGCTCGGCCGCGACGGCAAGACCGCGGCGCAGCGCGTCGTCGAGACCGGGCCCGAGGTGACGGGGCTGCGCGCGATCCGCACCGGCCTCGCGCCGACCGATCTCGTCGTGCTGACCGGCACGGGCTCGCTTCAGCCCGGCGCAAAGGTGCAGGCCAAGCGCACCGTCATCCAGCCCCGGTCGCAGGATACCGGGCCGTCGGCGTCGGTCACCGCGCCGCAGGCGAGCTCGGCGACCTTCCCCGGCCAGGCCAACTAAGGCCGACGCCGGATGCGCTTCCCTCATTTCTTCATCGAGCGGCCGATCTTCGCCGCCGTGCTGTCGATCCTCATCGTGATCGTCGGCGGCGTCGCCTATCCATCGCTCCCGGTGGGGCAATATCCCGACATCGCGCCGCCGACCGTCACCGTGCAGGCGAGTTATCCGGGATCCACCGCCGAGACGATGGCCGCGACGGTGGCGACGCCGCTCGAGGAGCAGATCAACGGCGTCGAGAAGATGATCTACATGTCGTCCTCGTCGATCGGCGACGGCACGCTGACGATCACGGTCAGCTTCGCGCTCG
Organism: uncultured Sphingomonadaceae bacterium; assembly: GCA_964245815.1. Classification (GTDB taxonomy): domain Bacteria; phylum Pseudomonadota; class Alphaproteobacteria; order Sphingomonadales; family Sphingomonadaceae; genus Solisphingomonas. Next base: position 7,912 of record CAXTNX010000019.1, read on the forward strand.
GCACCGACGTCAACAACGCGCAGGTGCTGGTGCAGAACCGCGTGTCCGAGGCCGAGCCGCGGCTGCCCGCAGAGACGCGCACGATCGGCGTCACGGTGCGCAAGGCGTCGCCCAACCTGCTGATGGCGGTGGCGTTCACCTCGCCCGACCACAGCCTCGACCAGCAGTATATCTCCAACTATGTCGGGATCCAGGTCGAGGATCGGCTCAAGCGGATCGCCGGTGTCGGCGACATTCGCGAGATCGGCGCGCGTGACTATGCGATGCGGATCTGGGTCGATCCCGATCTCGCCCAGGCGCGCAACCTGACCATCGACGAGGTCGTCGCCGCGATCGCCGGCCAGAACGCGCAGGTCGCGGCCGGCTCGATCGGGGCGCCGCCGTTCGGCACGCACGGCAACGCCTTCCAGCTCGGCATCCAGACGATGGGCCGGCTGACCACGCCCGAACAGTTCGGCGACATCGTCCTCAAGCGCCGCGACGACGGCGGCCTGACCCGGCTCCGCGACGTCGCCCGGATCGAGCTCGGGGCACAGGACTATACCAGCAACGCCTATGTCGATGGCGTGACCGCGACGGTGCTGGGGATCAACCAGCTGCCGGGCACCAACGCGCTCCAGGCAGCGGACGATATCCAGTCCGCGCTCGCCGACATGCAGAAGGACTTCCCGCCGGGGATGGCCTTCTCGATCCCCTATCATCCGACCGACTATATCGCCGAGTCGATCAGCGAGGTGAAACGCACGCTGTTCGAGGCGCTGGTGCTGGTCGCGATCGTCGTGCTGCTGTTCCTGCAGAGCTGGCGCGCCGCGATCATCCCGCTGATCGCGATCCCGATCTCGCTGGTCGGCAGCTTCGTGGCGATGAAGGCGTTCGGTTTCAGCCTCAACAATCTCTCGCTGTTCGGGCTCGTGCTGGCGATCGGCATCGTCGTCGACGACGCGATCGTCGTCATCGAGAATGTCGAGCGGTTGATCGCGGAGGAGGGGCTGACGCCGCGCGAGGCGGCGCACAGGACGATGGACGAGGTGTCCGGCGCGCTGATCGCGATCATGCTGGTGCTGTGCGGCGTGTTCATCCCGACCGCCTTCATCCCCGGCGTCTCGGGCCAGTTCTACAAGCAGTTCGCGCTGACGATCGTGTCCGCGACCGCGTTCTCGGCGTTCGTGTCGCTGACGCTCTCGCCTGCGCTGGCCGCGCTGCTGCTCAAGCCGCACGACCGGGACGCGCCGGTGCGCGACGGCGTACGCGGCTGGCCGCGGCGCTTCGCGGACGGCTTCAATCGCGGTTTCGATCGCCTGTCGGGCCGCTATGGGGCGTTGACCGCGCGGCTGGTGCGGATGCTCGGCGTCATCGGCATCGTCTATCTCTGCCTGATCCTGCTCGCCGGCTGGCGGTTCACCGCCACGCCGACCGGCTTCATCCCCGCTCAGGACCAGGGCTATCTCATCAACGCCGTGCAGATGCCGCCGGGCACCAGCCTTCAGCGCACCAGCGCCTATATGCAGAAGGCGATCGCCCTCACCAAGACGCTGAGTGGAACGCAGAACAGCGTGGCGTTCGCCGGCTTCGACGGCGCGACCTTCACCAACGCGCCCAATGCGGGCGTGATCTTTGTCACCCACAAGGACAAGGTCGACGGCAGGCGCGTCGGCGCGGACGAGTTCGCGAACCAGCTGCGCAAGATCTTCGGCCAGCTGACCGAAGGCAGGATCCTCGTCATCCCGCCGCCGCCCGTGCAGGGCATCGGCACCGGCGGCGGCTGGAAGATGGAGATCGAGGACCGCACCGGGCTGGGGCTCGGCGCCCTCGAGAAGGCGGCGATGGCGATGATGGGGGCGGCCAACCAGGCCGAGGGCATCTCGTCCGCGTTCACCACCTTCAACACCAAGACGCCGCGCCTCACCGCCAATGTCGATCGCGAGCGCGCCGAGCAGATCGGCGTCTCGGTCCCCAGCGTGTTCTCCACGCTCGGCACCTATCTCGGGTCGAGCTATATCAACGATTTCAACTATCTCGGCCGGACCTGGCGGGTCACCGCGCAGGCCGATGCGCGCTTCCGCCAGCAGGCCTCCGATATCGAGGGGCTCCGCACGCGCTCGTCCGGCGGCGCGATGGTGCCGCTGGGATCGGTGCTGACGATCGCCAACGATACCGGCCCGTATCGTGTCGTGCGCTACAACCTCTATCCGTCCGCCGAGCTCCAGGGCGATGCCGCGCACGGCTATTCGTCGGGACAGGCGCTCAAGACGATGGCCGGGCTGGCCGGCAGGATCCTGCCCAAGGGCATGACCTACGAATGGACCGATCTCGCCTATCAGCAGCAGCAGGCGGGCAATACCGGCATCTACGTGTTCGGGCTCGCGGTGCTGTTCGTGTTCCTGCTGCTCAGCGCGCAATATGAGAGCGTGGTGTTGCCGCTGGCGGTGATCCTGATCGTGCCGATGTGCCTGCTCGCGGCGATCGTCGGCGTCGGTGTGATGGGGATGGACAACAACGTGCTGACCCAGATCGGTCTGGTCGTGCTGATCGGGCTGGCCGCGAAGAACGCGATCCTGATCGTCGAGTTCGCGCGGCAGGGCGAGGAGGAAGGACTGTCGCACCACGAGGCGGCCGAGCGCGCCGCACATCAGCGCCTGCGTCCGATCCTGATGACCTCGATCGCGTTCATCCTCGGCGTCCTGCCGCTCGTCATCTCCAAGGGGCCGGGTTACGAAATGCGCCAGGCGCTCGGCGTCGCGGTGTTCTTCGGGATGATCGGCGTCACCATCTTCGGACTGTTGTTCACGCCGAGTTTCTACGTCATCACCAGGCAGCTCGGCGACTGGTCTGCGACGCGCTGGCACCGGATCGGCCGGCGCGGAAGGCGTCGCCGCGCGGCGGAAGGGAAGGCGGCATGATCCGGCGTCTCGTCGCCCTCGCCGCGACCGCCGCGCTTGCCGGCTGCGCGGTCGGCCCCGGTTACCAGCCGCCCAGGCTCCAGCCCGGGACCGCGGCGCCGTTCGTCGAGGGGCGCGACACGGCGCTGCTCTCGGATCGCCCGCTGGCGCCCGACTGGTGGCAGCTGTTCCAGGACCTCGCGCTCGACCGGCTGGTCGCGGATGCGTTCGCGTACAATACCGATATCCGTCAGGCCGAGGCGAACCTCCGCCAGGCGCGCGGCGTACTCGCCGAGCAGCGTGCCGGGCTCCTGCCGACGACCGCGCTCTCGGGCTCGTACACGCATGGCCGGATCGGCGTCGCCAGCATCAGCCCGACGAGCAGCGGCGCGGCGGCGACCGGCGCCTTCGGCGCAAGCACCGGACCCAGCGGCTACGATTACGATTTCTTCCAGACGGGTTTCGATGCCAGCTACGAGGTCGATATCTTCGGCCGCGTCCGCCGCTCGATCGAGGCGGCACGCGCATCCGAGCAGGCGTCCGCCGCCGCGCTGGACGGCGTGCGGATCTCGATCGCGGCGCAGGTCGCGCAGAGCTATGCCGATGCGTGCGGCTATGCCGAGCAGGCCGACGTCGCGCGCGATACCGCGCGATTGCAGAGCGGCACCCTGGATCTCACCACGCGACTGCTCGAGGCCGGTCGCGGCACGCGGCGCGACGTCGACCAGGCGTCGGTGACGGTCGAGCAGGCGCTGGCGCAGGTGCCCCAGCTCGAGGCCGAGCGGCGCGCGCAGCTCTACGCGCTCGCCGCGCTGACCGGCCGGCCACCGTCCGAGATCGACGGCGATGCGGCGGCGTGCCGCAAGATCCCGACGATCAGGACCGTCGTGCCGATCGGCGACGGCGCGGCGCTGCTCGCGCGGCGGCCCGATGTCCGCCAGGCCGAGCGCGCGCTCGCGTCCGACACCGCGGAGATCGGCGTGGCGACGGCGGCGCTGTTCCCGACCGTCAACCTGCTCGGCTCGGTCGGCGCGAGCGCGCCCAGGTTCGGCCAGCTCGGCACCGCCAAGGCGTTCAGCTTCTCGGTCGGGCCGATGATCTCGTGGAGCTTCCCCAACATCGTCGCGGCGCGCGCGCGGATCAGGCAGGCCCGCGCCGGCGCCGACGCCGCGCTGTCCGCCTTCCAGGGGACGGTACTGACCGCGCTGCAGGAGACCGAGAGCGCGCTCGCCCGCTATTCCGCCGCGCTCGACCGGAACGCGGCGTTGCGTCGCGCCGACGCCGCCGCGAGCGACGCCGCCGAGCTGTCGCGGCTGCGCTTCACCGCCGGACGCGACAATTTCCTCAACCTGCTGGTCTCCGAGCAGGACCGCGCCGCCGCGCGATCGGCGCTCGCGCAGTCCGATACCACGGTCGCCGAGGCCGCGGTCGGCCTGTTCAAGGCATTGGGCGGCGGGTGGGAGCATGCGCCGCCGAGCGCCTATGCGGCGCCGGGCGCCGCGCCGCAGGGCGTCCATGCCGCGATCGGGGCGGTCAAGCCTCGCAATTAAATGTCGCGTAACGGTAACGATGTTCGTCGCCCTTCCCTTCGCTCGCGCGCGCTCCTAGGGGAGCGGAGCCGGCCGGTGCGGCGTTGCGCAGGGACCGACGAGGAGGATCGAATGGCCGACGCGCCGCCGCGCAACCTGCGGCCGCTTTCGCTGCACGTGCCCGAGCCCCGGTTCCGGCCGGGCGATGCCGTATCCTTCGACGATCTCGTGCTCGCGCCGGCGGGCAGCGTCGCGCGTCCGTCGATCGATGCGTCCCCCGAGACGATGCGCGACATGCCGTATACGCTGGTCGGCGTGCTCGACGACGGCGGTCGCGCGGTCGGGCCGTGGGACCCCAGGCTGCCCCCCGATCGCGTCCGCCGCATCCTGCGCGGCATGATGCTGACGCGCGCGTACGACGACCGCATGTTCCGCGCACAGCGCCAGGGCAAGACCAGCTTCTACATGAAATGCACCGGCGAGGAGGCGGTCGCCGTCGCCGCCGCCGAAGCGCTCGACCGCGACGACATGTGCTTCCCGTCCTATCGCCAGCAGGGCCTGCTGATCGCGCGCGAGTGGCCGCTGGTCGACATGATGTGCCAAGTCTACTCGAACGCCGGCGACCGCATGAAGGGCCGGCAGCTGCCGGTGATGTATTCGGCGAAGGAGGCGAGCTTCTTCTCGATCTCGGGCAATCTCGGAACGCAATATCCCCAGGCGGTGGGTTGGGCGATGGCGTCCGCGGCGCGCGGCGACACCCGGATCGCGGCGAGCTGGGTCGGCGACGGCACCACCGCGGAGGGCGATTTCCATGCCGCCTGCATCTTCGCCAGCGTCTATCGCGCTCCGGTCATCCTCAACATCGTCAACAACCAGTGGGCGATCTCGAGCTTCGCCGGCTTCGCGGGGGGCGAGGCGACGACGTTTGCCGCGCGCGCCAACGGCTATGGCATGGCCGGGCTGCGCATCGACGGCAACGATCCGCTCGCGGTCTTCGCCGCGACCGAATGGGCGGCCGAGCGCGCGCGCGGCAATCATGGCCCGACGCTGATCGAGCATTTCACCTATCGCGTCGAGGCGCACTCGACCTCGGACGATCCGTCCGCCTATCGCTCCGCCGACGAGGCGCGCCAGTTCCCGCTCGGCGACCCGATCGAGCGGCTCAGGACGCACCTGATCGGGCTCGGCGAATGGGACGAGGCGAGCCACGAGGCCCTCGCCAGGGAGCTGACCGAGCTGGTCCGCGCCGCCGGCCGCGAAGCCGAGAAGCTGGGCACGATGAGCGGCACCGCGTTCAGCCACGGGTTCGAGACGATCTTCGAGGATGTGTTCGAAACCATGCCCGACCATCTGAAGGAACAGTCCGCGCAGATGGCCGAGGAGCGACGGGTGGCGGGCGTATGAGCCTTCACCGTTCCCCGGCGAAGAGCGGGGTCCAGCGTATCGAAAATGCCGCGCGGCAGCGCGGCGCACGCTGCCGCGTACGCTTGTCGCGCGACTGGACCCCGGCCTTCGCCGCGGAACGGCTGGACGACGGAGTCTGCCGGGTATGACGGTCATGAACATGATCCAGGCGATCAACAGCGCGATGGATGTCTGCATGGGCCGCGACGACGGCGTCGTCGTGCTCGGCGAGGATGTCGGCTATTTCGGCGGGGTGTTCCGGGCGACCGCGGGTCTCCAGAAGAAATACGGCAAGACGCGCGTGTTCGATACGCCGATCAACGAATGCGGCATCATCGGCGTCGCGGTCGGCATGGCGACCTATGGGCTGCGTCCGGTTCCCGAGATCCAGTTCGCGGATTACATCTATCCGGGGATGGACCAGCTGATCTCGGAAGCGGCGCGGCTGCGCTATCGCTCGGCGGGCGAGTTCACCTGTCCGATCACGGTGCGCTCGCCGTTCGGCGGGGGCATCTTCGGCGGCCAGACCCACAGCCAGTCGCCGGAGGGAATCTTCACGCATGTCAGCGGGTTGAAGACGGTCATTCCATCCAACCCTTATGACGCCAAGGGGCTGTTGATCGCCGCGATCGAGGACCCGGACCCCGTGCTCTTCTTCGAGCCCAAGCGAATCTACAACGGTCCGTTCGATGGCCATTACGATCGCCCCGTCCAGCCCTGGTCGCGTCACGCCTCGTCCGAGGTCCCAGACGGACATTACAGCATCCCGCTGGGCAAGGCTGCGGTGGTGCGCGAGGGCGTCGACGTGACCGTGCTCTGCTACGGCACGATGGTGCATGTCGCCTTGGGCGTCGTCGAAAATGCCGCGGTCGACGCCGAGGTGATCGATCTGCGCACGCTGCTGCCGCTCGATACCGAGACCATCGTTGCCTCGGTCGAGAAGACCGGCCGCTGCCTGATCGTCCACGAGGCGACGCGGACCGGCGGTTTCGGCGCGGAGCTTTCCGCGCAGGTCCAGGAGCGCTGTTTCCACCATCTCGAAGCGCCGATCGAGCGCGTCACCGGCTGGGACACGCCCTATCCGCACAGCCTGGAATGGGCCTATTTCCCCGGGCCGGTGCGGCTGACCGAAGCGCTCAAGCGCGTGATGAAGGATTGAGCATGGGACGCGTCGCTTTCCGTCTGCCCGACATCGGCGAAGGGATCGCCGAGGCCGAGATCGTCGCGTGGCACGTCAGGATCGGCGACATGGTCGAGGAGGACCAGCCGCTCGCCGATCTGATGACCGACAAGGCGACCGTCGAGATGTCCGCGCCGGTCTCGGGCAAGGTGCTCGAGCTCGCCGGCGCGGTGGGCGACAATATCGCGATCGGCTCGACGCTGGCGCTGTTCGAGACCGGGGAGGGGGAGGCGGCCCCGACCGCGCCGGTCACGGCGTCGCCGGTCGCCGACGGCCCCGAGGCGCCCGACGCGACCCCACCCGCCGATACGGCCGTGGCGCCGGCGTCTCCCCCCGCAGGAAGGGAGGCGCCGGCGCCGGGTGGTGGCGAGGCGCCGCCGTCGCCGGACGAAGCGGCCCGGCATCGGGTTGAACAGGCCCCGGCGGTTTCACCCGATGCACTCTCCACCCCAGGGAGGGGAGACAAGGTCCTGGCGTCGCCCGCGGTGCGCCAGCGTGCCAAGGATCTCGGCGTCGACCTCGCCGCGGTCAGCCCGGCGAGCGGCCGCGTGCGGCACGCCGATCTCGACGCCTATCTGCGCTACCAGGGCACCGATACGGGGGTCGCGCCACCGCGTCCGCCGGCATCGTCCGAGGACGGGATCGACGAGATCAAGGTCACCGGGCTGCGCCGGCGCATCGCCGAGAACATGGCCGAGGCCAAGCGCCGCATCCCGCATTTCGCCTATGTCGAGGAAATCGACGTCACCGCGCTCGAAGCGCTGCGCCAGGCGATGAACGGGGGCCGGGGGGAGCGTCCCAAGCTGACCATGCTGCCCTTCCTGATGCGAGCCATGTGCCTGGCGACGGGCGACGTGCCCGCCGTCAACGCGCGGTTCGACGACGATGCCGGGATCGTGCGTCGCCACGCGTCGGTCCATCTCGGCATGGCGACGCAGACCGATGCCGGCCTGTCCGTCCCCGTCATCCGCGATGCGCAGGCGCGCGACGTCTGGGCGCTCGCCGCCGAGATCGTCCGCCTCGCGGATGCGACGCGGCGCGGCAAGGCGACCCGCGACGAGCTCTCCGGCTCGACCATCACGCTCACGTCGCTCGGCGCGCTTGGCGGCATCGTCTCGACGCCGGTCATCAACCGGCCGGAGGTCGCGATCGTCGGCGTGAACCGGATGGTCGAGCGGCCGGTGGTGATCGAGGGCCGCATCGAGGTGCGCAGGATGATGAACCTGTCCTCGTCCTTCGATCACCGCGTCGTCGACGGCATGGACGCGGCGAGGTTTATCCAGGCGGTCAAGCGGCTGGTCGAGGTGCCCGCGCTGCTCTTCGCCGGCTGACCGCTCAGATCTGTTTGCTCGCGACGACGCATATCGGCGCTCGGAACGGATCTAATCGCCCATCTGGGGGGCGAACATCCGTCCCCGCTCGGTGACGAGAATGACGAGGATGGCGAGGATGCCGGTGATCGCAAAGCCCGCGGTCACCGGCAGCGTGGTGCCGTTGAACTGCTGGCCGATCAGCGTCCCGATGATCGAGCCGCCGACCATCATGGTGAAGCTCTGCACCGAGGCGCCGGTGCCGGCGAGCGAGGCCAGCGGCTCCATCGCCATCGCGGCGAAATTGCCCATCGACAGGCCGAAGCAGAACAGGATGATCGCCTGGAAGATGCCGAAGGTCCAGATCGTCTCCCCGCCGGCGAGCACGATCAGGACATGCAGGCACGCGGCGAGCGTCATGCCGACGAGCGCGGCATGCCCCAGCCGACGCGTACCGAGCCGCTCGACGAGCCGCGAGTTGATCAGCGACGCGACGCCCATGGCGCCCGCGATCAGCGCGAAGATCGGCGGCATCAGCCGGGCGGCATGGAAGACGTCCGCGAAGACCTGCTCTATCGAGCTGATGAAGCCGAGCAGCGCGCCCTGGAGCAGAGCCTGTACGCTCATGTAGCCGCATGCCTGCCGCGTGGTGAGCGCCGTCACCATGCCGCGCCATACGGTCGTCGCGCGGATCGGCCTGCGATATTCCGGATGCAGCGTTTCGGGCAATCTCAGCCCGATCCACGCGAACACCGCGACGGCGAAGACCGCGAGCGCGATGAACAGCCCGCGCCACGGGAAGACCAGCATGATGACCTGTCCGAGCGACGGCGCGAGGATCGGCACGGCGAGGAAGATCATCGTGGACAGCGACATGACTCGCGCCATCTGCCGGCCGCCATAGCAATCGCGCACCATGGAGGTCGCGACGACGCGCGTCGCCGCGATCGAGGCGCCCTGGAGCACGCGTAGCGTCAGCAGGACCGCGAAGCTCGGAGCGAAGACGATGCCGACGCAGCAGGCCGCATAGCCGGCGATCCCGCCGAGCATCAGCCGCTTGCGCCCGTAGCGGTCCGAAAGCGGACCATAGACGATCGTCGCCGCGCCGAAGCCGAGCACGAACGACGTGATGATCCATTGACGCTCATTCTCGTCGGCAACGCCGAGCGAGTGGCCGATCGCGGGCAGGGCCGGCAGCATCGTGTCGATGCCCAGCGCCATCATCGACGTCATCGCCGCCAGCATGGCGACGAATTCGCGGAAGCCGATGCCGGCGTGCGGGCCCGGCTGGACCTCGGGTTTCAGAGCGTTCGCGGTAGAGACATCGTCCATGACGCCCGATCTAGACGCACGGCAGCGCGAGACAAGCGCTTACGCTGCACATGCGAAAAGTCCGTCAGCGGCAGAATTTTTCGGCGAACGCCGCCGCTGCGCCGAGCAGCCCGGGCTGGGCGTGGCTGATGAGCTTGACCGGCAGCTTGCTCATCCGCGGCTCGAACCGGCCCTTGGCGATATAGCGGCCGTGGAAGCCGCTGCCGGGAAGGTGGTCCGCGACGCGCGCGCCGACGCCGCCGCCGATCACCGTCGCCACCGCGCCATGCGCGAGCGCGAGATCGCCGGCGATCGAGCCGAGCGCCAGACAGAAGCGCTCGAACGCCGCGGCGGTGAGCACGTCGTCGCCGCCAAGCGCCGACTGCCACAGCGCGATATCGTCGGTGAACGCGACCGTCCGTCCTTCGATGTGCGCGAGCGAATCGTAGATGTTGGCGAGACCCGGACCGGAGACCAGCCGCTCCACCGACACGCGATTGTAGCGCGTGCGCAGGCGCGCCAGGATCTGATCCTCGAGCGGATCGAGCGCGGCGAAGTCGACATGGCCGCCCTCGGTCTCGACGACATGGACCAGGCCATCGAGGCGGAGCAGTTGCGCGACGCCGAGACCGGTGCCGGGACCCAGGATGCTGATCACCCCCTGCTCGGGCAGCGGCTCCTCCGGCCCGCAGATATGCTTCAGATCCTCGGGCTTCACGCGGCTGACCGCATAGCCGACCGCGCCGAAATCGTTGATGATGACGAGCTTGTCGACCCCGAGCTCGGCCTCGATCAGGCTCTTGCGCACCACCCAGGGACTGTTGGTGAGCTTGAGCACGTCGCCGTCGACCGGCCCCGCGAACGAGATACCCACCTGCCTGGGCAGGGGCCGGCCGAGGCGCGCGCCATAGGCCTCCCAGGCGGTGCGCAGACTGGCATGAGCCTTGGTGCCCAGCGTGATGACCTCGTCCAGATCGATGCCGCCATCGTCGTTGACGGTGGCGATCGTGAAGCGGGCGTTGGTGCCGCCGATATCGACCGCGACGAGTTCGGTCATGCCGTCTCTCCCCAAAAGACGCGCGGCCCTATTTCCGCCGCGCTGACATCGTATCCCGTTCCGGTCCTTCCGGAGAGCCTATCGTGCGGATCGTCCTGCTTGCCTGTGTGACGCTTATCTTGTCCGGCTGCCTCGCACGAACCGCCTACGACGTCGCGACGCTGCCGGTGCGTGCGACGTCGCAGGTGGTCGACTGGACGACGACAAGCCGCAGCGAGGCCGATCGCAACCTCGGCCGCAGGATCCGCAAGCAGCGCGAGCGCGAGGCGCACGACGCCCGCCGCGAGGCGAAGCGGGAGCGCAAGGCCGCGCGCGAGCCAAGGACGGCCGGATACAGGCCGTCCTGACGCCGCTCATGCAGGCACCTTGGGGAGCGCCGGCAGGATGAAGCGCTCGATCGCGACACCCACGCCGTCTTCGTTGTTCGTCGCCGACACCTGCCTGGCGACCTGCTTCACCGCATCGCCCGCCTGGCCCATCGCGATCGGCAGCGCGGCGCGCTCGAGCATCGGGATATCGTTGGGCATGTCGCCGATCGCCGCGGTCTCGGACAGCGGGATGCCGATCGTCCCGGTGAGGAAGGCGATGCCGTCGCCCTTGTTGGCGAGCGGATGGGTGACGTCGCAATAATAGGGCTGGCTGCACGCCACGTTGGCGCGTGCGCCAAGCGCCGCCTTGAGCGCGCCTTCGACCCTGGCCATCTCGTCCCGGTCGTCGGTCACCGCGACGATCTTGTCGATACGCCCGTGCTGATCGTCGAACCTGTCGACGATCGTCTCGTCGATCATCGCCGAGAGTCTCTCGCGCGGGTAGTGCGAATTGACCGGCGTATCCGCGAACCATTTCCCGTCCACGAACGTCCAGACGCAGACTCCCGCCTGCTGGATGATCTCGATCGCCTCGCGGCTCGACGCGGCATCGATATGGTGCGCCTCGACGATGCTGCCGTCCATCCTGACGATGGTGCCGCCGTTGAACGCGCCGATCGGATGGACCAGCCCGAGCGTCTTCGCGAGCGGCAGGATGCCGGAGGGCGGCCGCGCGCTGATCAGCGTCATCGCGCCGCCCGCGGCGATCAGCCGGTGCGCGGCGGTGACGGTCGCCGCGCCGATGCTCTTGTCGTGGCGGACCAGCGTGCCGTCGACATCGCTGACCAGCAGGCGGATGATGGGATCGCTCATCCGTTCAGCCGATCTGATGCCATTGACGCTTGTCGCGCGCCATCAGCGCGTCGGCGCCGGGCGGTCCGGCGGAACCCGCCTCGTAATCCTCGGGCATGCCCTCCTTCTCCCACAGGCTGAGGATGGGCTGGACGATCGTCCAGCCGCGCTCGACCATGTCGGCACGCTGGAACAGCGACGGATCGCCGATCAGCATGTCGTAGAGCAGCGTCTCGTAGCCGGTGCGATGCCCGAGCTTGAACGCATCGGCATAGCGGAAGTCCATGTGTACCGGCGCGGTCTCGACGATCGGGCCGGGACGCTTGGCGACGAAATCGAGGGTGATGCCCTCGTTGGGCTGGACCTGGATGGTCAGCGTGTTGGACGACAGGGTCTCGGCCGCCTCCGCGCTGCGGAACAGCGCGAGCGGGATCGGCTTGAAGCGGAGCACGATCTCGGTGTCGCGCGCGGTCAGCGCCTTGCCGGTGCGCAGGTAGAAGGGCACGCCCGCCCAGCGCCAGGTATCGACCATCAGCTTCATGCCGGCATAGGTCTCGGTACGGCTGTCGGGCTCGATTTTCGGCGACGTGATATAGTCGACGACATCCTTGCCGCCCGACTTGCCCGCGACGTAGCGGCCACGGATGGCCTGCCTCGCCTCGGCCTTGGTGGGAATCCGCACCGCTTCGAGCAGCTTGGCCTTCTCGTTGCGGACGGCTTCCGAATCGAAGCTGTTGGGCGGCTCCATCCCGATCATCGCGAGCAGCTGGAAGAGATGGTTGGGGATCATGTCGCGCAGCGCGCCGGTGTGGTCGTAGAACGCGCCGCGCGTGCCGACATCCACCGTCTCTGCGGCGGTGATCTGGACATGATCGACATAGCGTGCGTTCCAGATCGCCTCGAAGAAGGCGTTGCCGAAGCGCGCGGTCATGATGTTCTGGACCGTTTCCTTGCCGAGGAAATGGTCGATCCGGAAGATCTGGCTCTCGGCCATCACCGACAGCAACTGCCGGTTGAGCGCGCGCGCGGACTGGAGATCGCGGCCGAACGGCTTCTCGATCACCAGCCGGCGGAAGCCCTTGCTCTCGTCCATCAATCCCGCGTGTGCGAGATTCTCGGCGACGGTGCCGAAGAATTTGGGCGCGCACGCGAGATAGAAGGCGATGTTGTCGACCGACTTGAGCTCGCCCGCGAGCCGCTCGAACGACGGCATGTCGTCGAAGCCGCCGCGGAAATAGCGGATCCTGGGCTCGCGCGTCGCCCACGCCGCCTTGGTGTCGGCATCCTCGAGATCGAGATGCGCGGTGAGTTGCTTGCGGATGTCGGTATCGTTGCCCTCGCCATGGCTGACCACGACGATGTCGAGATCGGCACCGATCAGCCCGTCACGCGTCAGGTTGACGATCGCCGGCATCAGCAGGCGGCGCGACAGGTCGCCGGCGCCGCCGAAGATGACGAAGGTTGCCGCCGGCGCCGGCTCGCCGGGCCTGGGCTTCGGTTTGCGCGCCACTATTGCGGAATTTCGACATGGCCGCCGAACCCGGCCCGCATCGCCGACAGCATCTTCTCGCCGAACGTGTTGTCGCTGCGCGAGCGATAGCGCGCGAACAGCGCCGCGGTCAGCACGTGCGCGGGCACCGCCTCTTCCATCGCGGCGTCGACCGTCCAATGGCCCTCGCCCGAATCCGCGACCTTGCCGCTATACTGGGTGAGCTCGTTGTTGCCGGCGAGCGCGTCCGCCGAGAGATCGAGCAGCCAGGACGAGATCACCGAGCCGCGACGCCACACCTCGGCGACGTCGGTCAGGTTGAGCGTGTAGCGCATGTCCTCGGGCAGGCGCTCCGAATCCTTGTTCTTGAGCACGTCGAAGCCCTCGGCATAGGCCTGCATCAGGCCGTATTCGATGCCGTTGTGGACCATCTTGACGAAGTGCCCGGCGCCCGCGGCGCCGGCATGGATATAGCCCCGTTCGGGACGCGGATCGGCGTCCGCGCCCCGTCCCTTGGTGCGCGGCACGTCGCCGAGACCCGGCGCGAGCGCGTCGAGGATCGGATCGATCCGCTGGACCTGATCGTCGGGCCCGCCGACCATCATGCAGAAGCCGCGCTCGAGCCCCCAGACGCCGCCCGAGGTACCGATATCGACATAGTCGATCCCCTTCTCCTTCAATGCCTTGGCGCGGCGGATATCGTCCTTGTAGAAGGTGTTGCCGCCATCGATTACGAGATCGCCCGCCTCGAGCACGCCCCCGAGCTGCGCGATGGTATCGTCGGTGATGTCGCCGGCGGGCAGCATCACCCACACCGTGCGCGGCTTGTCGAGCTTGGCGACGAGATCCTCCAGCCCCGAGGAGCCGGTCGCACCGGCCTCCGCGAGCTTGCCGACGGCATCGGCGGCGCGGTCGTACACGACGGTCGTATGGCCATGCTTCATCAAGCGCTTTGCGATCCCGCCGCCCATGCGGCCGAGCCCGACGATACCGATCTGCATCTCAGGTAGCTCCTATGGATGATTTTTGTTCGGGTGTTCAGGCGGTGACCAGCGCGGTCAGCTTCTCCAGCCCGGCCTTCTCGTCGGTGAGATGGACACGCAGCACACGCTGACCGCGACTCGCCAGCACATCGAGATCGCCACGCGCCTGGGCGAGCTGGACCGTCCCGAAACTCGCCGTGTTGCCCGGTATCGCGAGATCGGCGCTCGGATCGCGCGTGATCTCGAGGAACAGGCCCTCGACCGGTCCGCCCTTATACGCCTGTCCGGTCGAATGCAGGAAGCGCGGGCCGAAGCCGGCGACGGTCGCGATCCTGTGCTTGTCGCGGACCGCGAGCCGCATCGTCTCGACCGCGGCCTCGTCCTCGGCGTTGCGCTCGACATAGGCGAGGAACCCGGCATAGTCGCCGGGCTTGGCGGTTCCGAAAAAGGCCGAGAGGATCTCGCCGGCGCTGCCGCCCGCGGTCTCCTTGCCGGCCGGCGCGTAGAAGGCGAGCCCGTCCTCCTCGAAGAACGGCGTCTCGGGGCTGAGCGAACCCGATTGCTCATAGGCGTCGATCAGCTCTCGCGTCTGGATCTTGGCGTCCTCGACATCGGGCTGGTTGAACGGATCGATGCCGATCACCGCGCCGGCGATCGCGGTCGCGACTTCCCAGCGCACGAACTCCTGCGCGATCTGCTCGGGCGCCTTCAATCCGATCGTCACGATCGGGTGGCCGGCCGCCTTGAGCGCATCGAGCTTGGCATGATCCGCCGCCATGTCGTCGCCATCCAGGTGGAGATGCACGAACAGGCGGTCGTCACCATAGACCGACGGCGCGCCGACCGGCTCGAGATCGACGGGGACGATGCCCTTGCCCTCCTTGCCGGTAGACTCGGCGAGTAGCTGCTCGAGCCAAGAGCCGAACGGCTTGAGCGTGGGCGAGGGCACGATGGTCAGCTTGTCGCGGCCGTTGGCCGCCGCGGTGCCGATGATCGCGCCGAGTCGCACGCCCGGATTGTCCGCCGGCGGCGCATCCGGGCCGCAGGAATTGACCATCGCCTTGGCGGTCTCGAACAGCCTGGCGACATCGACGCCGCTCGCCGCGGCCGGCGCCATGCCAAACACCGAGAGCACCGAGTAGCGCCCGCCGATCGCCTTGTCGCCCATGAAGATGTCGGCGAAACCGGCCTCCCGGGCGGCCTTCTCGAGCTTCGAGCCCGGATCGGTCACGGCGACGAAATGATCGCCGGCCTCGTTGTCGCCGACCGCCCTGATCGTCTTGTCCCAGAAGTATGCGCGGAGCAGCTCGGGCTCCATCGTCGAGCCCGACTTTGACGAGACGAAGAACAGGGTCGTCGCCGGATCGATCGCCGCCTCGACCGTCGCGACCTGGCCCGGATCGGTGCTGTCGAGCGCGTGCAGCTTGGGGAAACCCGCGCCTTGCCCCAGGATTTCGCCGATCACCTCGGGCCCGAGGCTGGACCCGCCCATGCCGAGCAGCACGACGTCCTTGTATCCTTTGGCCTTTTCGGCAAGCCTCTGGAGCTGCGCGAAATCCACCTGCTCGCCCTTGGCGGCGGCCAGCCAGCCGAGCCATTTGGCTTCGTCGCCGCCGGTCCACAGCGTCGGGTCGCCTGCCCATAGCCGCCGCGACCAGCCGCCCGCACGCGCCTTCTCGATCGTCGCCTCGACGAGCTCCTGGAGTTGCGCGGGCAGCTCCTCGTGCATCGAGGCGAGCTTGTCGCCGAGGAACTTGGTGCGCTTGGCGGCGACCGCGCCATAGAGCGAGTCGGCGGCGTCGGCGAACAGCCGCACGCCGTCCTCGACCAGATCGTGCGTGATCTTGTAGAGATCGATGCCGAGCCGCCTGGTCTCGGCGAGGACATGCCTCGCCCCGTCGATATCGGCGACCAGCGAATCGCTGACCGTGCCGTGATCGCGGAACGCGTCCATCGTCTTGGGCGGCATCGTGTTGACCGTGTCGCGCCCGATCAGCTCGTCGACATACAGCGTGTCGGGCAGGTCCGGGCTCTTCACGCCGGTCGATGCCCAGAGCAGACGCTGCGGCTGCGCGCCCTTGGCGACGAGCGCCTGCCAGCGCGACGAGGCCGAGACCGCGAGATAATGCTGGTACGCCATCTTGGCGTTGGCGATCGCCACCTTGCCCTTGAGCGATTTGAGCGCGTCGGACTCGGGATCGCCCGCGGCGACGCGCTTGTCGACCTGCTTGTCGATCTGCGCATCGATCCGGCTGACGAAGAAGCTCGCCACGCTGGCGATGTGCGCGATCTCCTCGCCCTTGGCGACACGCGCCTCAAGCGCGCCGATATACGCCTCGAGCACGTCCTTGTAGGCGCCGACCGAGAACAGCAGGGTCACGTTGATGTTGATGCCGTCTTCCAGCGCCATGCGGATCGCCGGCGTGCCCGGGGTGGTGCCGGGGATCTTGACCATCAGATTGGCCTTCCCGATCTCGGCCCACAATCGCCGCGCGGCGGCGATCGTGGTCTCGGTCTCCATCGCCAGATACGGCGAGACCTCGATCGAGACATAGCCGTCCCGGGCCTGATGCTTGTCGTAGACCGGCTTCAGCGTATCGCAGGCGTCGCGGATATCCTTGATCGCCAGCGCCTCGTACGCGATCTCGACCGACGCGTCGGCGGCGGCGACGTCGGTCTCGAGCTGATCGTCATAGGCGTCGGAATGCCCGATCGCCTTCTCGAAGATCGATGGATTGGAGGTGACGCCGGTCAGGCCGTCGTCCGCGACGAGCGCCTCCAGCCCGCCGCCCGCCATGAAGTGGCGATCGACGAAGTCGAGCCAGGCCGCCTGACCGGCGGCTTCGAGCTGATTCAGTGCGCTCATGCCAGCTTCTCCATCACGCCCTTGGCGACCTTGACGACATTGTCCACGGTGAAGCCGAACTTCTCCTGGAGCTTCTTGATCGGAGCCGACGCGCCGAAGGTCGACATCGTCACCGTCGCGCCATGCGTCCCGACATAGCGATCCCAGCCCATCGACCCGGCCTGCTCGACCGCGACGCGCGCCAGCACGTCGGGCGGCAGCACGCTGTCCTTGTAGGCCTGATCCTGCTTCTCGAAGCGATACCAGGACGGCAGCGAGACGATGCTGACCGCCTTGCCCTCGGCACTCAGCTTCTCGCCGGCCTCGACGACGAGACCGAGCTCGGTACCGGTGCCGATCAGGATCACGTCGGGCTTGCCCGCGTCCTTGGTCAGCACATAGCCGCCCTTGAGCAGCCCGTCGGCCGGATTGTACTTCTCGCGGTCGAGCGTCGCCATCGGCTGGCGCGAGAAGATCAGCACGGTCGGGTTCTCTTCGCTCTCGACCGCGGCGCGCCAGGCCTGAGCGGCCTCGTTGGCGTCGCCCGGACGGATCGTGTCGCATCCGGGGATCGCGCGGAGCGTCGCGAGCTGCTCGATCGGCTGGTGGGTCGGGCCATCCTCGCCGACGCCGATCGAATCGTGCGTGAACACGAAGGTCGTCGGCAGCTCCATGATCGCGGCGAGGCGGATCGGCGGACGCATGTAATCCGAGAACACCATGAACGTGCCGGTGTACGTCTTGATATAGCTGAGCGCGATGCCGTTGGCGGCGGCGCCCATGCCATGCTCGCGGATGCCGTAATGGAGGTTGCGGCCGCCATAGCTTCCCGGCTCGAACGATCCGCCGTCCTTGATGTCGGTCTTGGTCGAGGGTGCCAGATCGGCGGCACCACCGACCAGCCAGGGGATCGCCGGCGCGATCGCGTTGAGCACCTTGCCGCCGGCCTCGCGGGTCGCCATGCCCTTGGGATCGGCGGGGAACACCGGAACCGACTGCTCCCAGCCCTCGGGCAGCCGGCCTGCCAGCATCGTGTCGAGCTCCTTGCCGAGCTCGGGGTAGGCGGCCTTGTACCTGGCGACCATCGCCTCCCAGTCGGCGCGCAGCGGCGCCGCGCGATTGGTCATCGAATCCTCGAAGAACGCCTTCGCCTCGGACGGCACGAGGAACTGCGCGTCCGTCGGCCAGCCATAGGATGTCTTGGCGCCGATGATCTCGTCCTCGCCCGGCGCATCGGAATGCGCCTTGTGGGTGCCGGCCCGCGTCGGAAAGCCGATGCCGATCACCGAGCGCATGTCGATGAAGGTCGGCTTGTCGGTCGTCGCCTTGAACGTCTCGATCGCCTTGGCGAAGGCGCCGGTGTCCTCGGCGTCGGCGAGCTTGATGACGTTCCAGCCATAGGCGTCGAAGCGCTTGGCGACATCCTCCGTGAAGGCGAGTTCGGTCTCGCCCTCGATCGTGATGCTGTTGTTGTCGTAGACCCAGCACAGGTTGGAGAGCCGGAGATGGCCTGCGATCGAGGCGGCCTCGCTCGCGACGCCCTCCATCAGGTCGCCGTCGGAACAGAACACGTAGACGTCGTGGTCGAACACGGCGTAGTCGGGTTTGTTGAAGTGCGCGGCGAGCCAGCGCTCCGCCATCGCCAGACCCACCGAATTGCCGCACCCCGCGCCCAGCGGACCGGTCGTCGTCTCGACACCGGTCGTGTAGCGATATTCGGGATGGCCCGGCGTCTTGGAGTCGAGCTGCCGGAACTGCATCAGATCGTCACGGCCGATCGCCGGCTTCCCGGTCGGCTTGCCGTGCCTGTCGACCTCGATCGTGCCCGAGAGATGGAGCAGCGAATAGATCAGCATCGAGGCATGCCCGCACGACAGCACGAAGCGGTCGCGATTGGGCCAGAGCGGCGCCTTGGGGTCGTAGCGCAGGAACTTCGTCCACAGCGTCTCGGCGACGGGCGCGAGCGACATCGGCGTGCCGGGATGGCCGCTATTGGCCTTCTGCACGGCGTCCATCGCCAACGTCCGGATCGTGTCGATCGCAAGACGATCGATGGAGCCGTCCTCGGTCACGTGCGTGGCCGGACGGATGGCAGTTTCGGAGTCGCTCATTCTGGAATCCCCCTCAGCAACGCACGCAGCAGCGCAACCGGTAAAGGGGCGAAACAGAGCCCGGTTCCCTGTTAGCCGCGCATTGAAGCCCTGTCACGGCGGATCGTCGCGCCTGCGATGATTGCGTCGATTTCATCGACGAAGAGTCCATGCCCCATCACGCCGGGGATCGCATCGAGCGTCCGGGCGAGGTCTTCGGGGTCCGCGATCATGCCGAAATCGCAATCGATCAGAAGGTTCTGCTGATCGCTCGTCGCCGGGGCGCCGCCGCCGCCGAGACGCAGTCTCGGCACCGCGCCGAGCGCGGTCGCCGCAGCCATCACGAAGCTGCGCGCAAAGGGCAGCACCTCGAGCGGCAGCGGACATGTGCCAAGATGATCCACCAGCTTGGAGGGGTCGACGATGCAGATCATCCGAGTCGCCGCACGCGCGACGATCTTCTCGCGCAGCAGCGCACCGCCCGCGCCCTTGATCGCGCGGAAGGCGGGATCCACCTCGTCGGCGCCGTCGATCGCCAGGTCGACATGCGCGATGTCGGCGAAGTCGATCACCGCGATGCCCGCCGCGCGCGCCGCGCGTTCGGTGGCGAGCGAGGTCGCCACCGCTTTGACGCTCAGTCCCCCGGCGACGCGGCGACCCAACGCCGCGATCGCGAAGGCCGCGGTGGTGCCGGTGCCGAGGCCGACGATCATGCCGTCGCGCACCTCGCCGATCGCAGCCTCCGCCGCCGCCCGTTTCCGGGCGGCGACCGCGTCGGCCACCGGCGCCGGCCTCAGGCCTCGGGCTTGATCTTGCGCGGCCGGCCGCGCGGCCTCGGTGCCGCCGCCGCCGGCTCGACCGCGGCCGGCTCGGCCGCGGCGGGCTCGACCGGCACGGTCTTGGCTGAACCGGTCTTTGCGGCGGCGGGCTTGCGACCGCGCGGCGCGGGCGCGGACGCCGGCTCGGCGCGCTTGCGGCCGAGGCCGATCTTCTGGGCGAGCCCGCGACGCTGCTCGGCATAGGCCGGCGCCACCATCGGATAGTCGCGCGCAAGACCCCATTTGGCGCGATACTCGTCCGGGGTCATGTTGTAGTTGGTGCGCAGGTAGCGGCGCAGCATCTTGAGCTTCTTGCCGTCCTCGAGGCAGACGATATAATCGTGCTTCACCGAAGAACGCACCGGCACTGCCGGTTCCGGAGAAGGCTGCGCGGTCTGCTTGGGCTGCGCGAGATCGGCGAGCGCCGAATGCACCTGCGAGATCAGTTCGGCGACTTCGTTGGTCGCGACACGATTGTTCGCGACATGCGCGGCGACGATATCGACCGTGAGACCCAGCAGCTCGTTGCGTATCTCTTCGTCCACGACATGATCCTCCTCGGTCGCCCATCGGTGCCGCACTTGCCACCCGCCGATCTTCGAAAGCGCGCTCTAGACGAAATTATGACGACTGCAAGTGAAGAGTCCCGAGATCACTGCGCCGAGCACCGCGCAATTGTTCGGCTGGCTGTCCGGGACCGGGCTCGACGAATTATCGAGCCGCAGTCGCGACGGGAACCGCGCCTGTCCAGCCCCCTGCGGTCGCGACATATAGTCGCGCGATGTCGAGCAGTTGCTGCGCGCGTGCATCGACCAGTCCGGCCTGCGCCTGTTGATAGAGCCGTTCGGTATCGAGGACCTGCAGGATACCGCTGTTGCCGACCTGGAAGCTGCGCCGCGACAAGGCCGCCGATCGTTGTGCGACGCCGGCCGCATCGCGCTGGTTGTCGACCGCGCGCTGATCGTTGGCCAGCGCGGCGAGCAGGTCCGCAACCTGTCCGAACGCTTCAAGCACGGTCTGCCGATAGGTCGCGCCGTCGGCCCTGGCCTGTTCGATCGCGGCGTTCCGCTGCGCCTTCAACGTGCCGCCATGGAAGATCGGAGCGGACAGCGCGGCGAACAGGTCGTACCCGCGAAACGCGTTGCGCAGCAGATCGGGGAGGGCGGGCGCGCCTTGCGTGACATTGGCGCCGAGCGTGATGTCCGGATACAGCCGCGCCTGGGCGACGCCGATCGCCGCGGTCGAGGCGTGGAGCGTCGCCTCGGCCTGCAGGATGTCCGGCCGGCGATGGACGAGTTCGGACGGCAGCGCGACCGGCACCTGCGCGGGCAGCCGCAGCGCGTCGAGCCGGAAACCCGTCGGTCCCAGCGTATCGGGTGTCGCGCCGACGAGGATCGCGAGCATGTGCCGCGCCTGGGCAAGCTGCTGCTCGAGCGGCGGGATGCGGCCGCGATCGTTGGTGAGCTGGCTTCGCGCATTGAGCACCTCGACCATCGTGCCTTCGCCGCCGGTGCGCCGCGCCTCGGTGAGATCGTAGTTGCGCCTGTCGTCGGCGAGGATGGCGTTGGCGGTGTCGATCTGGGCGTGGATCTGGGCGATGGTCAGCGCCTGGTTGACGACCCGCCCGGCGATCGCGAGATGCGCCGCCTCGGTCTGGCGCCGCTGCGCCTCGGTCTGGGCCGCGGTCTGCTCGACACCGCGTCTCAGGCCGCCGAACAGATCGAGATCGTAGGTGATCCCGCCGCCGACCGAATAGAGGTCGAACAGCGGATTGCCGGTCGCACCCGTGCCCGGTGCGCCCTGGAAGCCGAAACCCGCCAGGTTGATCTGCTCGCGTTCGACGCGGCCGTTGCCGTCGAGCTGCGGCAGCGTGCGGCCGACCGCGGCGCGCAGCAGGTCGCGCGACCGCTCGAGCGTCGCGTTGCTCGCCGCCAGGCTGGGGTTGCTCGCCAGCGCGCGTGCCACCAGCGCATCGAGCTCGGGCGACCCGAACGCCTGCCACCAGCCCGAGGCGGGTCCCTCGCCGAACGCCGCCTGCGGGCCATCGGCGGCGGGCAGCGCCGGATCGGCGGCGGCGGTATAGCGCGTCGCGGAGGGCGGGGCGGGGGCAACGAAGGTCGAGCCGACCGTGCAGCCCGAGACCAGCGCCAGCGCCGCGCAACCGGCGAGCCGGCCGCCCCTTGCCGACGTGGCGATCGTCACCTCCCGCTCACGACGCCGGCGCCGCATCGCGACCGAGGAGCCGGCGGACATGCCCGGTATCGACGGTCGCCTCGACGCTCAGCCCGGCGTGCAGGGGCAGGTCGGCGGGCGGGCGATCGAGTTCGAGGATGACGGCCAGCCGCTGGACCACCTTGACCCAGTTGCCGGTCGCATTCTCGGGCGGGAGCAGCGCGAAGGAATTGCCCGTGCCCGGACTGAAGCTGCGGACATGCGCGGCGAGCGCGACATCGGGAAACGCGTCGATCGTGACCGTCGCCGGTTGACCGATGCGCATGTCACGAAGCTGGCTCTCCTTGAAGTTCGCCTCGACCCAGACGTGCCGGCTCGCGAGCGCGAACACCGGGCTGCCCGCGGTCACGGCGTTGCCGACCTGAAGATCGTCGACACGCGTGACCGTCCCGTCCTGCATGGCGCGGACGACGGTGTAGGACAGGTTGAGACGGGCACGATCGAGCGCCGCCTGCGCGCGACGGACGGCAGGCTGATCGGCGGTGGGTACGCCGGGTCCGCCCCCCAGGCTGGCCTCGACCCCGGCATTCTGCTGCACGCTGGTCTCGATCGCCCCGCGCGCGATCTGCTCGTCGAGACGCGCCTGATCGACCTGCGCACGGCTGGCGATCCCCCTGGCGAGCAGCGCCTGCTGGCGATCCGCCTCGCGCGTCGCATAGGCGAGCCGGTCGCGCGCGGTGGCGAGCGCGGCAGCGCCCTGCCGGTAGGTCGCCCGCAGCGCATCGACCTGCGCGCGTGCATCGGCCAGTTGTGCCTCCGCCTCCGCGACCGCGGCGCGATAGGGCGCCGGATCGATCCGGAACAGCTCGTCGCCGGCATGGACCTGCTGGTTGTCGTGGACGGCGCGCGCGATCACCGGACCGCCGATGTTGGGCGCGACCTGCGCCAGGCCGGACTGGAGATAGGCATCGTCGGTGCTCTGATAGCGGCCGCCATGCAGATAGACGCCAAGCGCCGTGATCAGCGCGAGGATCGGTACCGCAACGAGCAGCAAGCGCCTCCCGCCGCGACGGCGAGACGCCACGACCGGTGCCGGGGCCATCGTCGCGCGGCGCGCAGGGGGCACGCCGGGATCCGACCCGACGGCCTCGTCGTCCTCACCGCCGTGGAAATCATGTGTCGTCTCGGTCAAGGCCGCCTGCGAACCCCTGTCTCCGGGTAGAGCGTACCCGGACTACCACGAACCGGGCTAACGCTGCGTTGCGGCGCGCGCCAGTGACATCTTCTCACACACGATATGCGGCGCGTACATGATCGATGTCGACCTCAACCTGCTGCGCGGGTTCGAATCGTCATCCTCGATGCCGGCGGCGAGGACGAGACCGTCGCGCTCCCGATGGCGTGGCATCGCCCGTCCGAGGGCGATCGCGGGCTGCCGTGGCGGCGCGGGCACATCCTCGACATCGTCGCCGCGCAGCAGGCGACGCCCGGGCCGCCCTAGCACGCCGCCAGTCGCTGCAGCAGCCAGGTCGCGGCGGGGCCGGGCGGCGCATCGGTGCGCCAGATGCCCGCGAACGGGTAGGGCATGCCGGGATGATCGGGCATGTCGAGGCGGACCAGCCGGCCCGCGGCGAGATCGGGCTCGATCAGCGGCAACGGCATGTTCCCCCAGCCGAGCCCCTCGCGCAGCAGCGCGTGCTTGGCGCCGAGATCGCCGATCCGCCAGCTATGATCGCTGCCCACCGAGAAATCGCGCCCCGCGGTCAGCGTCGATCGATCGCTCAGGACGAGCTGGATATGGTCGCGTCCGGCACCCGGCGGGAGCGGTCTGCCCGCCAGCGGATGATGCGGCGCCGCGACCGGCACCATCTCGACCGTGCCGATCGCGATCCGCTCGATCCCCGCGAAATCGCTGGCGAGCGGCCCGCCGATGCCGATTGTCGCGCGGCCGTCGAGCAGCAGCGCCATCACCGCGCCGAGCGCCTCGACATGGAGGCGCAGCGCGACCGTCGGATATTCGATGCGGAAAGCGGTGAGGATCCGGGCCAGGCGCGCGGTCGGCAGGATGACGTCGACCACCAGGCTGACCTCCGCCTCCAGCCCGTGCAGCAGCCCGCGCGCCTTCGCGCGCAACTCGTCGATGCCGTGTGCGACGGTTCGCGCCTCGGCGAGCAGCGCGTTCCCCGCGATCGTCAGCACCGGGCGCTTGGTGCCTTCACGCTCGAACAGCACCAGCCCCAGTTGCGCCTCGAGGTTGGCGATGCCGTAGCTCACCACCGAAGTGGCGCGGTTGAGCGCGCGTCCGGCCGCGGCGAAGCTCCCGGTCTCGACGACCGCGAGGAAGATGCGAAGCTGGTCGAACGTGGGGACGCCCGGCGTCTGCATGTCGATTTCCTCGAACGGAGGACGCGGCTTTATCCGACTGGCACGACAATGCCAGCCATCCCACATCGGCGCGACAGGAGATCGCGATGACCGAGACGACGCTTTCGACGACCGAATGGGCTGCGGTGGCGGTCGCGCTGCGCGACGCGGAGCGCTATGGGCGGAGTGCGGCGCCGGACATGCCGCCGGGGCGCCTCGTCCGTCTCTGGCGTCTGCTCAGCGGAGCCGAGACGCCGCGTCCGCTCGCCGATCCGCGGCTCGATGCGGTCCGACGGTTCGTGTGCGCGGCGCGCCGCCACGGCGTACGCGCGCGCGACCTGATGCCCGAGCTGCTCGGCCACGGGTTCAGCCCCGCCCAGGTCGAGGCGCTGCGGCGGGTCGCGGCCTGAACCGCCTCGCCCGTCCGCGACACGCGCTCAGCCGAGCCGGCCGAGGCGGTGGTAGAGATTGCTGTACTTGATCGAATCCGGCTCGTCCTGGACGACCTTGATATAAGCGGCGACCGCGGTGCGCAGCAGCTGGAAGTCCTCGGTCGAGAACACCGCGCGGGCACGGGCGGGCTCGGGGCCGGTGATCGTTTCGGGCTCGGGCTCGGTGGCCATCGATCATCTCCTTGGTTGATGCGTCGTGTGAACGCCGGATGCGCGCGAACGTGCCGCGTGCGAAGCCCGATCGCAATCCCTGTCGGCAGCCGATCGCACCTATCCCTTCGGCACGACCCGGGCGTCGCGTCCGATCGCGGCGGCACGGGCGTAGCAGAGCGCGACCCCGGCGACGAAGATCAGCGCGCCGAGGATCGCCGCCGCATCGTGGAAGCCCGGTGTCATGATCGCCAGCGGCCCCGCCTTGCCGGTCAGCACGATCAGCCCAGCGACCACGACGCCGAACAGGCTCTCGCCGACGATCAGACCCGACGCCATCAGCACGCCGATCTGCACGGCGGCCGGTTGGCGGCGTTCCCACAGATGGCCGATGATCGCGCCGATCACCACCGGCAGCGTCGCCGACATCGGCAGATAGATGCCGATGCCGACCGCCAGCGGCGGCAGGCGCAGCCGCCGCGCGCGGCCGAGCCCGCCGTCGAGCGCGATCAGCGCCAGCCCGATCGCCGCGCCGATGCCGATCATGCCCCAGTCGAGATTCCCGCCGAGCACGCCTTTCGCCAGCGCGCTGAGCAGCATCGCCTGCGGCGCCGGCAGCGGCGCCGGGTGCGCCGGGGTCGGATCGCCGAAACCGTAGGCCGTCGCGAGCAGGTTGAGCACCGGCGGGATCGCGATCGCGCCCGCGATGCTGCCGATGGCGAGCGCGACCTGCTGCTTCCACGGTGTCGCCCCGACCAGCTGCCCGGTCTTGAGGTCCTGGAGATTGTCGTTGGCGACGGTCGCGGCGGCGAACACGATCGACGTGCCGAACAGGGCGAACGCGACGAGATGCTGGCGGATCGCGCCGCCGCCGAGCGGCGCCACGGTGACCGCGAGCAGCAGCGTCGCGGCGAGGATCGCGAGGATGCCGATCCCCGACAGCGGGCTGTTGGAGGATCCGATCAGCCCGGCCATGTAACCGCACACCGATGCGGTGACGACGGTCATCGCCAGCACGAACACCGTGCCGCCAAGCGTCAGCGCCAGTCCCCAGGGGGCGAGCGGCCCGGTCGCCACGAAATCGCGGAGCAGCCAGGCGATCGGCACGACCAGCGCGGCGCTGATCGCCGCCACGTAGGGCACGGCATGTCGCGCTCCTCGACCGGCAGCGCCAGTCCGCCGCCGGCACGTCGCGCGCGTGACGAGGCGGCGGCGTCGACCAGTCCGCGCCCGATCGGCATGATGAGCGCGGCCAGCGCCCAGAGCGCGGCCACGCCGATCACGCCCGCGCCGATGAAGCGCACCTGATGCGACCAGGTGCCGAGCGCCGCCGCCTCGGCGGTTCCGGCGACCGCGCCGAGCGCGCTCAGCACCGGCACCGCGACGAGGAAGGCGATGACGAGCCCGAGCAGCAGCGCCATGCCGACCGACAGCCCGACGAGATGCCCGACGCCGATCAGCGCGAACGAGAAGCCCATGTCGATGCCGGTCGCCGCGCCGCGCACGCGTATCCAGGCCGACGCGTCGTCGACGGTCAGCCGCAACGCGACGAGCATCGCGTAGCCCGCCGACACCGCGCTGCCGAACATCAGCGCCGCGAAGCCGGCGCGGGTCTCGCGCGCGGCGTGCTCGCCGGTCGCGCTGCCGACCTTGAGCACCTCGGCGGCGGCATGACCCTCGGGGAAGGGCAGGTCCGATCCCGTCACCAGCGCGCGGCGCAGGGGGATCGAGAACATCACGCCGAGCACGCCGCCCGTCCCGCACAGCAACGCGGAGGTCCAGAACGGGAAGCCCGTCCACCACCCGACCATCACCAGACCGGGCAGGATGAAGATGATCGAGGCGAGCGCGCCCGCCGCCGACGCGACGGTCTGGACGATGTTGTTCTCGAGCACGCCCGATCCCGGCACCAGCCGCAGCACCGCCGTCGAGATCACGGCGGCGGGGATCGAGGTCGCGAAGGTCAGCCCGACGCGCAGGCCGAGGAACACGTTGGCGGCGGTGAACACCATGGTCATTACGGCGCCCAGCAGCACGCCGCGCAGCGTCAGTTCGCGTTCGCCCGTCTCCGCCATGCCACCCCGCCGATCCCAGACCATCCATTCAGAGGGAAGTGCGGCGGCGTGCAAGGATTAGTTGAGTGCGGACCGGCCCTCGTGCCGGCGAAGTCCCGACCGGTGCGACACGACGCTCGTCGCTAACCGAGCGCGGTCCGCCCCGCCCATGGCCCGCCGCCCTCGACGCGCGGCGGCGCGGTCCAATCGGCCGCGTCGGGCCGCGCATCGACGATCAGCGGGCTCGGCCGCCGCTCCTCGGGGATCATGAACAGCCGCCGGCGCCGCGCCGCCTGTCCCAGCGAGACGCGCGACGTCCAGGCGGCCAGGAACGGCGAGGCGATCAGACCGGCGAAGATCGGCGTCATCCACACCATCGCCGACCAGCCGGTGGTTGCGCCCGCCGCCATTGCGAGGCCGAGCGAGAAATGCCAGCGATAGTGCCGGATCGCATCGCCGAGCGCGATGCCGTCGGACACGCGCGTCTGCGCCTCCCATCCCGATTTGCGGCCGCGCAGGATGTCGATCACCGCCAGTGTCTGGGTCATCATCATCATCGGTGCGACCAGCACCGAGAGCGGGATCTCGGCGATCACGCTCCACACCAGCGCCCTGCCGCCGCCGAACGCGCCGCGCCGCGTGATGTCGGGCAGAGACCAGCCGAGCGCCATCGCCTTGGGCCCGAACAGCAGCACGATGGTCAGCGCGAGCAGCCACCAGGACGGCGCCATCACCTGGATCGCGCCGTTCGACTGCGCGGCGAGCACCGCGCTCGCGCAGAGCAGCAGCAGCCACAGCGGGGCGGTCAGATAGGCCGAGGCGCCCATCAGCAGCTGCAGCCGGTTGACCCAGTGGAACCCCGCCGTGCCGAGCAGGCGGAGATGCTGGAGATTGCCCTGGCACCAGCGCCGGTCGCGCACGGCATGCTCGACGAAGGTCGGCGGATACTCCTCGTAGCTGCCGTCCTGCATCGCGACCATGTGGCATGCCCAGCCGCGCCGGCGGAGCAATGCCGCCTCGAGCATGTCGTGGCTCATCACATGACCGCCGAACGGCTCCGGGCCGGGAAGCCTGGGCAGACCGCAACTCTCGGCGAACGCCACCGTCCGGATGATCGCGTTGTGCCCCCAGAAGCTCGCCTCGGCGCCCGACCACCACAGCAGCCCCGCCGAGAAGATCGGTCCGTAGAGCCGCGCCGCGAACTGCTGCCAGCGCGCGAACAGCGTCTCGCCGCCGATCACGGTCGGCACGGTCTGGAGCAGACCCACGCCGGGATGGCGATCCATCGCCGCTGCGAGCCGCATGATCGCTGCGCCCGACATCAGGCTGTCGGCATCGAGCACCATCATGTAATCGTACCCGCCGCCGTGGCGCTTCACCCAGTCGGCGATGTTGCCGGGCTTGCGGCCCTCGTTCCTCGCCCGGCGCCGATAATGGAGCGGCAACGGCGACACGCGGCGGAGATGCGCGAAGGCCGCGTGCTCGGCCGCCTCGTTCCCGCTCCTGCTGTCGCTGAGCACGAAGATGTCGAACAGCCGGCTGCCGCCGGCATGCGCGATCGATCGCGCCATCGCACCCAGCCGCGCGAACACCGCGTCGACCGCCTCGTTGTGGACCGGCATCAGGATCGCGGTACGCCCGATCGGGATCGCGGCCGGCGACGCGGCGGGCGTCGGCACCGAGCGGCCCGAGCAGAGCAGCAGGAAGCCGGCCAGCGCGTTGAGGAAACCGAACGCGATCCAAGCGAACAGCGCGAAGAACAGCAGCATGAAGCAGACGTCGATGCCGGAGACGCCGTCGGACGCGAGGCTGCGCGTCACCTCGCCCGCGCCGAACGTGCCGATCACCAGCGTGGCCAGCACAAGCAGGATGCGCCGCTCGTGCATGCCGTGCGGCGAGGTGCGCAGCAGCGGGGTGGTCCCGGGCTCCTGATCGAACGCCTGGATGGGCATCGCCATCGGCGTCTCGCGCGGCATGTCGGCCACCGCCGGGGGCCTGTCGCCCGCACCGAAGGCCCGGTCCTCGTCCAAGCGCGTCCCCGTCGTGTCGCTGCGATCCACGGCGTAGACCAGCAGGCATGTCGCGTCGACGACAACCCGACAGGCACCCGCGCGGTTCCGGCGCGCGACGAACCACGGTTCAGCCCGGAACCATCTGCACCACCAGCACCTCGCTCAGCGCCTTGCCGCCCCTGCGCAGGACGACACGAAGATCGACGGGGTCGCCGCCCGTCGGTGTGACATCGGCCATCACTCGCCACACATCGGTGCGGCCGACCACGGGATACGCCGCCACATTGTCCGTCCGCGCGTGCCCGACGATCAGATCGGGCGTCACGCCGCTGTCGCGGGTCAGCCCGGCCAGGCCCGCGCCCTGGAAATCGGCGACCAGCTTGGTGGTGCCCTTGATCGCGGCATGACCGGGCCGGCCGCCCGCACCGCGCCAGGTGTCGATCACGCGAGCGGGGCCGCCGCCGCCGATCGGCTCGCCCGCGATCCAGCGCAGGCGGTAGGCGTAATGGTACTGCCTGCCGGCACGGGCCGGGGCGGCCGGGACCCAGCAGGCGACGATGTTGTCGTTGGTCTCGGTATCGGTCGGCAGTTCGACCAGCGTAACCGCGCCCGCGCCCCAGTCGCCCCTGGGTTCGACCCACGCGCTCGGCCGCTTCTCGTAGAACACGCCGTCGTCCTGATAATGGTCGAACACACGATCGCGCTGGAGCAGGCCGAAGCCCCTCGGCGTCCGGTCGGCGAAGCTGTTGGTGATCGCGCGCGGCGCGTTGCCGAGCGGACGCCAGATCCGCTCGCCCTTGCCGTTCCAGATCAGCAATCCGTCCGAATCGTGGATCTCGGGCCGCCAGTCGCTCGCCTGCGCCCGGCTCGACTGATCGTACCAGAACATGCTGGTCAGCGGCGCGAGCCCGAGACGCGCGACATCCTTGCGCAGGTGGAGCGACACCTCGACATCCTGCACGATGCCGTCCGCCTGCTTGCGGTTGACGAAGCGGAACGCGCCGACGACGCTCGGTCCCTCGAGCAGCGCGTCGACGAGCAGCGCGCCATCGGCGGCCTTGCCCAGCCAGAACTGCGTGAACACCGGGAACTCCTCGGTATCCGGACCGCCGGTATCGATCGCCAGTCCGCGCGCCGAGAGGCCGTATTGGTCGAGCGCGCCCGCGGTCCGGAAATAGGAGGCGCCGGCAAACGCCAGCCAGTCGCTCTCCCCGCTCGCGTTCATCGCCCGGAAGCCCGAAAGCCCGCCCTTGTCGCCGAGCGCGGCAAGCGGACCGGTCGCGGGCATGTCGAACATCGCGGGCGAATAGACGAACGGCGTCGCGACGTCGTTGTCGACGAGATGGATGGCCACCGGCGTCGGCTGGATGCGGTTGACCGGGAAGAAGCGGACCCCGCCCTCGGCGCCCTTCAGCCGCGTCGCCGAGGCCTTGTAATGGATCAAGTTGAGCGCGTCGTAATCGACCTTGTCGATTCCGGCGGTGGGCGGCGGCGGCGGCGAATAGGGCCGCCTGGCGCGCGTCGCCGCCTCCTGCTGAAGCCACGCCCAGGAGAAACGCGCGCCGCCCGGACGGGCGGCCGCCGACAGCGCGCCGGGCGGCAGCGCCGCCAGCGTGGCGATGGCGGCGAGAAGATCGCGTCGGTTGGTCGTCATGCGGCGAGATACGGACGAGAGCCGAAATGGTTCAAGGCCGCGCCACCGCGGCGAACGCGCGCCTCCCGGGTCACGTCCATGCCCCGCTCACCCCGAGCGGCGCCGCTGTCCGCCGCGATCGCCCCGGCTGCGCTCGGCACGACCGCCAACGGGCGTGTCGCGCCGGCCCGGTCTCACACCTTGTCGGCGTAGATCATCCGGCCTTCGCCCAGCGACTGGAGCGTATATTCGAGCTCGTCGGTCGAGACCGCGAAGCAGCCCTCCGAGCGGCCGAGCTTGCCGTGCTGCGCGACCATGCCGGGGCTGACGTACCAGGCGGCGTGGACGACGATGCCGCGCGGCTCGACGTTGCTGTTGGTCTGGTCCAGCCCGAGCAGCCGGCGCGAGCGGCCGTGCGCGCCCTGATAGATCTCGCTGGTGAGATACGAGCCAGCCGACGACGCCTCCGAATTGGGCTGGTTCGAGAAGCGGGTGAGCCACCCGATATGCTCGGGATCGGATCCGCGCCCGTGCGAGACGAGCAGGCTGCGGCTCCGGCCCGAGGCGAGATCGACGATATGGAAGCGCGGCTTGGCGGACGGCAGGTCGAAATCGACGATCGCCATGCGATCGCGCAGCCGGATGCTGCCATGATGGCGTTGCATCGCGTTCAGCGCGCGGCGGAACAGATCCGGCCGGATCGTCACCGGCGAGACCGCCATCGCGGTCGCGGTCGGTCGCGCGGCGCCGATCAGTCCCGCGTTGATCTGTCCGAACGCGGGTCCGGCGATCGCGCCGGCGGCGACCACCGTGCCGGTCCTCAGCAGTTCGCGGCGTGAGAACCCCATCCCCCGGGAAGCAACCACTCTGTCGATCCTCGTCAGTTTGCCCAGTCCCTTGGCCGAGCGTATAACAGCAAAAGGATTAATCGTCGGCAGGCAAGTGCCTCTCGTCGTGGCACATTCCCGCAGGTCACCCTGTCGACGACACGCTTCGTCGCCGCCGAGGGCGGCATCCCGGAACCAATGACAAAGATCCGAATCGAGGCCGGCGCGACGCACAGGATCAGCGATGATGCCTGTCGTGATGTCCCGGGGGACCGCTTGGGGCCTTGCGATGCGCGGCTTTGCCGGTTCGCCCGGCAACCGCCCTGGTGGCGTGGCGATGGCCGGTGCGATGGCCGGTCTCGTGCCGCGACGACGCCGTGGGACGATGCGGCGCGATCCGGGGCGCGCGCTCGACGGACCGCGCCATGCGGGGTCGCGGGGTCGCGAACGGAGCGCCGTCGTCCGACGAGCCCTGCTCGACATAGGGCTCGACCCGCAGCGCCGGATGACCGAGCGTCGGCAGCACCGAGGCGACGGTCACCTGCTGGCCCACGCCCCGCCGATCGAGCACCGAGAAGCCGGCCTCGAGCAGCGCCTGGGCGTCGCGGTTGCGCGCCGCCAGGCTGGGCTCGCCGAGCACGACCGCGATCAGCCGGCGATCGCCGCGCACCGCGGACGCGGCGAGCGTGAACCCCGAGTCGACGGTATAGCCGGTCTTGATGCCGTCCATTCCGTACATCTTGCCGAGCAGATGGTTGTGATTGATGAGCGTCGCGCGGTTCCATACGAAATCGCGCTCGCCGAAATAGCGGTAGTAGCGCGGATGGCGCTGGACCAGCGCCAGTCCGAGGATCGCGAGATCGCGCGCGGTGGTGACGTTGGCCGGATCGGTCAGCCCCGACGGGGTCGAGAAATGGGTGTTGCGCATGCCGAGCTGCTGCGCCCGGGCATTCATCATCGCGACGAAGCCGGGCACCGATCCGCCGACCTTCTCGGCCAGCGCGACCGCGATGTCGTTGGCCGACTTGACCGCGGTGACCGAGATCGCATTGTCGACGCTGAGCGACTGGCCGATCCGGAGCCCGAGGCGGGACGGCGGCTGGGCGGCGGCATAGGCCGAGATCGGCACCGGATCGTCGATCCGCAGCCGCCCCGCCTCGAGCGCGTCGAACACCAGGTAGAGCGTCATCATCTTGGTGAGCGAGGCCGGGTGCCGCGCCTCGTCCGCGGCATTGGCGTAGAGAACCTCGCGCGAATTGGCGTCGATCATGAAGGCGGCATAGCGCGGTGGCTGCGCCGCGGCCGGCATGGCGACGACCAGCATCGCCGCCAGGGCCGACGATGCGCGGCCTGTCGCCCGGGCCAGCCGTTCGATCCACGTCCAAACCACCATCACCGCCGCGATCGCGCCGCGGCTCCCCCTCACACACACGCCTTGAGACATCCTGGCCGAGACGAAGCGGGACGCTCCCCCATCGCCTTCATATACTTGGGGTATGCCGCGACGGCCAGCGCGGCGATTTCGAGCGGGCGTTCCGGGTCAACGGCTCGCCGCAGACCCGTCCATCGACCGCGAGCGCGGCGGATCGCCGCCTGTCCACGCCATCGGGGGACGTGTCACATCACCGTAACAGGGGTTTTCTAGGGATTGTCGCGCCGGGGGGGTCCTTGCCCCGGCGTTCGGAGACAGACATCATGTTCAAGATATTCGCCGCGGCCGCGGGCGCTGCAACGCTTCTTGCCTCTGCCGGCCACGCGGCGGACATGTCGGGCGCCGGGGCGACCTTCCCCGCGCCCGTCTACGCGAAGTGGGCCGAGACCTACAAGGCGCAGACCGGCATCGGCCTCAACTACCAGGCGATCGGCTCCGGCGGCGGCATCAAGCAGATCAAGGCCAAGACGGTCGATTTCGGTGCGTCGGACAAGCCGCTCAAGCCCGCCGATCTCGATGCCTCGGGTCTCTACCAGTTTCCGACCGTGATGGGCGGCATCGTCCCCGTCGTGAACCTGCCCGGCATCGCCGCCGGCCAGCTCAAGCTCACCGGGCCACTGCTCGCGGGGATCTTCTACGGCCAGGTCAAGACCTGGAACGATCCCAACATCGTCAAGCTCAACCCCGGCCTCAAGCTGCCCGCGATGCCGATCACCGTCGTCCACCGCTCGGACGGCTCGGGCACGTCGTTCCTGTTCACCTCGTTCCTGTCGATGAAGAGCCCGGCCTGGGCGAGCAAGGTCGGCGCGTCCGACTCGGTCAACTGGCCGACCGGTCTCGGCGGCAAGGGGAATGACGGCGTGTCCGCGTTCGTGAAGCAGACGACGGGCTCGATCGGCTATGTCGAGTTCGCCTATGCCAAGCAGAACCACGCGACCTATGCGCTGGTGCAGAACAAGTCGGGCAAGTTCCCCGAGCCGGTCGCCGCCGCCTTCGCCGCCGCCGCCGCGGGCGCGAAGTGGGCGACGGCGCCGGGCAACTACCTGCTGCTGCTCGATCAGCCGGGTGCGGCGTCGTGGCCGATCACCGGCGCCACCTTCATCCTGCTCTACAAGGACCAGACCAACCCGGGACAGGGCGAGGCCGTGCTCAAGTTCTTCGACTGGGCCTACAAGAACGGCGATGCCGCGGCGTCCTCGCTCGACTATGTGCCGCTGCCGCTGCCCGTCAAGAACCTGATGCGCAGGCAGTGGGCGGCGACGATCAAGTCCGGCGGTCAGCCCGTCTACAAGTAGGACCCGGCCCCGCGCCGCGGGGTCGATCATGGCAGGGGCGGAGGCGCATATGCGTTTCCGCCCTTTCGCGAGCGGGGCGGCATGGCAAGCGTGACGGCAGACAGTCCGGGCATCCCGATCGGCGAGCCGACCCGCGATCCGGGTGGCGAAGGCCTCTTCCGCGCCGCGTGTTTCGGCGCCGCGACCCTGCTGCTGGCGGCGCTGGCCGGGGTCGTCGTCAGCCTCGCCATCGGCGGCTGGCCGGCGTTCCGCCAGTTCGGCTTCGGTTTCCTGGTCTCGACCGCCTGGGACCCGGTCAACGAGATCTACGGCGCCGCCGGCCCGATCGTCGGCACGGTCATCACGTCGCTGCTGTCGCTGGCGATGGCTTTGCCGCTGGCGCTCGGCGTCGCGGTGTTCCTCGTCGAGTTCTGCCCGCGCCATCTCGCGCGACCGATCGCGATCGCGGTCGAGCTGCTCGCCGGCATCCCGTCGATCGTCTACGGCATGTGGGGTCTGTTCGTGCTCGCGCCGTTCTTCGCGACCTATATCCAGATGCCGCTGATGATGGACCTCGATCCGAACAGCGTGCTCGGCCGGATGTTCTACGGCGTTCCCAACGGCGCCAACATCTTCACCGCCAGCGTCATCCTCGCGGTGATGATCCTGCCCTACATGGCGGCGGTGATGCGCGAGCTGCTGCTCACCGTGCCGCCGCAGGTGCGCGAGGCGGCGTACGGCCTCGGCGCGACGTCGTACGAGGTGGTCCGCCAGGTCATGCTGCCCTACGTGCGGCGCGGCACCGTCGGCGTCATCATGCTCGGGCTCGGCCGTGCGCTCGGCGAGACGATGGCGGTGACCTTCATCATCGGCAACGCCCACGGCTTCCCGCACTCGGTATTCGACAGCGGCTCGACGATCGCGTCGACGATCGCCAACGAGTTCGCCGAGGCGACCAGCGACATGCACACCTCGGCGCTGGTCGCGCTCGGGCTGGTGCTGTTCGTGCTGACCTTCGCGGTGCTCGCGGTCGCCCGCCTGCTGCTCGCCAGCCAGAAGCATTAGGACGCGACCCGATGGACCGTGCCACCCGTCGCCGCATCACCAACACCGTGTTCGTCGTGCTGTGCGGCATCGCCACGCTGGTCGCGCTCGCGTTCCTGGTGCTGATCCTGTGGACCTTGATCTCGAAGGGGATCGGCGGGGTCAATCTCGCGATCTTCACGATGACCCAGCCGGCGCCGGGATCGCCCGGCGGTCTCTACAACGCGATCGTCGGCTCGATCCTGATGTGCCTTCTCGGCATGGCGATCGCGCTCGTCATCGGCATCCTCGCCGGGACCTGGCTGGCCGAATATGGCGGCTCGACGCCGTACGCGCAGGTCGTCCGCTTCCTCAACGACGTGCTGCTCTCGGCGCCGTCGATCCTGATCGGCCTGTTCGTCTATCAGTTGCTGGTCAAGCCGTTCCACGGCTTCTCGGGCTATGCCGGCGGTGTCGCGCTGGCGCTGCTCGCCGCGCCGATCGTCACCCGCACCACCGAGGACATGCTGACGCTCCAGCCCAACACGCTGCGCGAGGCGGGCATGGCGCTGGGCGCCAATCGCGGCCTGGTGATCCGCTCGATCATCTGGAAGGCGGCGGGCGCGGGCCTGCTGACCGGCGGCCTGCTCGGCTTCGCGCGCATCTCGGGCGAGACCGCGCCGCTGCTGTTCACGTCGCTCGGCAACCAGTTCCCCAACTGGAACATGAGCAAGCCGATGGCGAGCCTGCCGACCACCATCTTCCAGTTCGCGTTGAGCGCCTATGACGACTGGCAGCGCCTCGCCTGGGTCGGCGCGATGCTGATCGCCTTCGCCGTCCTCGCCATCAACACGATCGGGCGTTTCCTCGCCCGGGAGACGCATCGCCCATGAACGACGTCGCCGCCCCCACCATGCTCGCCTCCACCGAGAACACCATCATGGTCGCGCCGCCGCGCGACTCCCTGGTTCTGGAAGCGCGCAAGCTCGACTTCTTCTACGGCCGGAACCAGGCGCTGTTCGACGTCGACCTGCCGATCGAGCGCAACAAGATCACCGCGCTGATCGGCCCGTCGGGCTGCGGCAAGTCGACTCTGCTGCGCGCGCTCAACCGGATCTACGATCTCTATCCCGGCCAGCATGCCACCGGGCGCATCCTGCTCGACGGCAAGGACCTGCTCTCCGATCGCGGCAACAAGGCGCGCCTGCGCGAGCGCGACGGCGATCACAGCCTCGACGAATCCGATCTCGATGTCTCGGGCCTGCGCGCGCGCATCGGCATGGTGTTCCAGAAGCCGACCCCGTTCCCGATGTCGATCTACGACAATGTCGCCTACGGGGTCCGCCTCTACCATCGCAAGTCCAAGGGCGAGATGGACCAGATCGTCGAGCGCTCGCTCCGCCGCGCGGCGCTCTGGGAAGAGGTCAAGGACAAGCTCCAGACCTCGGGCCTGGGTCTCTCGGGCGGTCAGCAGCAGCGGCTGTGCGTCGCGCGCGGGATCGCGGTCGAGCCCGAGGTGCTGCTGCTCGACGAGCCGGCCTCCGCGCTCGATCCGGTCTCGACCGCCAAGCTCGAGGAGACGCTGATGGAGCTGCGTCGCGACTTCTCGATCGTCATCGTCACCCACAACCTCCAGCAGGCGGCGCGGATCTCCGACTGGACCGGCTTCATGTTCCTCGGCAAGATGATCGAGTTCCGCCCCACCCACGAGCTGTTCGAGCGTCCGCAGAGCACCCGCACGCGCGACTATGTGACGGGCCGGTTCGGGTGATCGATCGCGGTTGAGCGTCCGGTAAGGTCCGCCCGGCCCGGACGGATCAGGTGTCCCCCGCCACCCAGCGCGTCAGCAGGGTATGCGCGATCGCGTACGGGGGAGGCGGCAGGAACGGTGCGTTTCCATCGCCCGCCAGCGCCGCCGCGACGCCGGCGCGGTCCACCCACATCGCATCTTCGAGCTCGATCGCGTCGAGCGTGATCGTATCGCCTTCGGCTTCCGCGACGCAGGCGATCATCAGCTGGGACGGGAACGGCCAGGGCTGCGAGGCGACGTAGCGCACCGCCTCCGTGACGATCCCCGATTCCTCGAAAAGCTCGCGTCGCACCGCTTCCTCGATCGATTCGCCGGGCTCCAGGAAACCGGCGAGCGCCGAATAGCGGCCCGGCGGGAAGGCACGTTGCCGGCCGACCAGCACCCGCGTGTCCGCGCCGCGGCCGATCTCGGCGAGCATGATGACGACCGGATCGACGCGCGGGAAATGCTCGGTCGCGCACGTGCCGCACCGCCGCCCCCAGCCGGCGCGGAACACCGTCGTCGCGGTGCCGCATTTGGCGCAGAAGCCGGTCCTGGCATGCCAGTCGATCAGGCTGCGCGCCATCGCGTAGGTCGCGGCGTCCGCGGCGGGAAGCGAGGCGATCGCCGCGAACAGCGCGGGCGATCGCGCCAGCGCGGAGACGCCGGGGGTCAGCGCCACGAACGACGGCGCACCGCCGAGCCGCCCGAGCAGTGCCAGTTCCGTATCGCGCGGCGCCGCGGCGACCGGGTGCCAGTCGAGCCGGCCGTTCCGCGGCAGCGGATCGAGTCCGTCGAGCACCAGCACGCCGGCCGCGGGGTGGCGCTTCATCGCTTCGACCTGTGCCGGGTCGTGACGGGCCTCGTCCGCACGATCGAGCGGGGATCCGGTGAAGCCGGGGGGGATGGCGCTCATGCGGCGATGGCCTCTTCCGTGCGGGTGGCGACGGCGAGTGCGGCGGCGCGCGCATAGAGCGTCGGCAGACCGGCGTCGGCGAGTGCGGCGATCGGCCACCATTCGCCCGCGAGCAGCGGGTCGGGCGCGGCGCGCGTCGCCGCCCGGACCTCGAGCGTCAGCGCGAAGTGGGTAAAGACATGGCGGACCGCGCCGAGCGACCGCCAGGCGATATCGAGCGGCGGCGTCGCGGCGCCGTCCCATGCGTCGCCGGGCAGCGCGCGCATCCCGCCGAGCAGCCCGCGCGGCGGCCGGCGGACGAGCAGCACCGCTTCGTCCGCCTCGATCCAATAGGCGGTGCCGTGGCGCTGCGGCTTGGCGGTTTTGGGTCGCTTGACCGGGTAGTGTCCGGGATTGCCTCCCGCATACCCCAGGCAGTCGGAGCGCAACGGACACAGCAGACAGCGCGGGCCGCGCGGCGTGCAGATCGTCGCGCCGAGGTCCATCATCGCCTGCGCATGGTCGCCGGCGCGCTCCTGCGGGGTCAGCGTCGCGGCGAGACCGTGCAGCGTCGCGCGCGCGCCGGGCAGCGCCGCCTCGACCGCGAACAGCCGCGCGACGACACGCTCGACATTGCCGTCGACCACCACCGCGCGCCGGCCGAACGCGATCGCGGCGATCGCGGCGGCGGTGTAGCGGCCGATGCCGGGGAGCGTGCGCAGCGCCGCCTCGTCGGCCGGGAAGCAGCCGCCATGATCGCGCATCACCGCGCGCGCGCAGGCGAGCAGGTTGCGCGCGCGGGCATAATAGCCGAGCCCCGCCCACGCCGCCATCAGCGCGGTATCGTCCGCCGCGGCAAGCGCCGCGATATCCGGCCAGCGCGCGGTGAAGCGCTCGAAATAGGGCGCGACCGCCATGGTGGTGGTCTGCTGGAGCATGATCTCGGACAGCCAGACGCGGTACGGATCCGGCGCCGTGCCGCAGCCGGGCGGGGTGCGCCACGGCAGCGCCCGGGCATGCGCATCGTACCAGCCGAGCAAGGTTTTGGCAGGTGGCGTGCGAGCGGCATCGACGGACATGCCGCGGCTATGGCATGGGGAACGCGATGACGGAACGCCCGAGACGCAGACGCACGCCGCGCGGCCCCGCCGCCGAGCCGAAACGCTCGGAACGCGCGCGTGCGGTCGCCGAGATCGTCCCCGATATCGGGCGCGTCGCCTTCCGCCGCTTCGGCTTCGTCCAGTCCGCCGTGGTCAGCCGCTGGGCGGAGATCGTCGGCGAGCGCTACGCCGGCGTCTCCACCCCGGAATCGATCCGCTTCCCGCATGGCGAGCGCGCGCTCGGCGTGCTGACGCTGATGGTCGAGGGCGCGCACGCCGCGACGATGCAGCATATCGCGCCGATGCTTATCGAGCGGGTCAACCGCTTCTTCGGCTACGACGCGGTGGCGCGCGTCCAGATCCGGCAGGGTGCCGCGCGGACGCGGCCATCGCCGCCGAGGCCCGCGCCGCCGTCGCTCAAACCGGTCGCGCTCGGCGACGGGCTGCGCGCGATCGGCGATCCGGAGCTGCGCGCGGTACTCGAATCGCTGGCGCAGGGGCTCTCGCTGACGTCCGGCGTGCCACGCCTCCCGGAGCAGACCGAACCATGATCTTGCGCATCCTCGCCGCGTCGATGGTGATCGCGTGCGTCCCCGCGGGTCTCGCCGAGGCGCGGCCGGCGCCGCGTCATGCCGTGGTCGACTGGACGACCGTCGCGGTGGCGACGCCCGATGGCGGCATCCGCATCGGCAATCCCGTCGCCAGGGTCCAGCTCGTCGAATATGGTTCGTTCACCTGCCCGCATTGCGCGGCCTTCGCCAGGGAGGCGTTCCCGCTGATCCGCGATCGCTACGTACGGACCGGGCGCGTCAGCTTCGAGTTCCGCGCGGCGCTGCGCGACGCCAGCGATCTCACCGCGGCGATCGTGTCGCGCTGCGCCGGGCCGATGCGCTTCTTCAACACCGCGCTCGCGATCTTCGACGCGCAATCCGATTGGGAACCCCGCGCGACCGCCTATGCCCAGAAGATCGGGCCGACCGATCCCGCGACCAGCCCGCCCGAGGCGGTGTTCAGCGGGCTCGCGCAGGGTTCGGGCC
Source organism: uncultured Sphingomonadaceae bacterium (assembly GCA_964245815.1). Lineage (GTDB taxonomy): Bacteria > Pseudomonadota > Alphaproteobacteria > Sphingomonadales > Sphingomonadaceae > Solisphingomonas. The sequence goes on from CAXTNX010000019.1 coordinate 48,181, forward strand.
TTGGCGCGCTGGCGGCCAGGCGCGGTGTCGCGCCCGCGCAGCTGACCCGGTGCATCGGCGACGCCGCGCTGCGCGATACGCTCGCCAGGGCCGCCAACGATGCCTGGAACGTCCGGCAGATCGGTGCCACGCCGAGCTTCTTCCTCAACGGCGACAAGCTCGACGGCGTCTATGGCTGGGCCGCGCTCGAGCCCAATCTCGTCGCCGCACTCAAGGGCGCGGCGCTCAAGTCCGCCCGTCAGGAGTAATCGTCCGTCATGTCGACCGTCCGCCTGCTCTTCCTCGCCGCCGCGGTGGCTCCCGCGCTGCTGCTCGGCGCCTGCAAGAAGGGCGGCGGCGATGCCCCGTCCGCCGTCGCCGGCCCGATCGCCCCCGCGCCGGCCGGCGGCTGGGTCGAGCAGGTCGCGATCACGACGGATGGCGGGTATCGCATGGGCAATCCGGATGCGGCGGTGAAGGTGATCGAGTTCGGCTCGCGAACCTGCCCGCATTGCGCCGCCTTCGCGCGCGAGGCCTTCCCGCCGCTCAAGCAGGAGATCGCGACCGGCCGGGTCAGCTACGAGTTCCGCGATTTCGCGATCCATGCGCCGGATATCGCCGCGATCCTGTTGGGGCGCTGCAACGGTCCGCAGGCCTTCTTCCCGCTGCTCGAGCAGATGTTCGGCGATTTCGACGACATCTCGAAGAAATGGGGTGCGCTGCCGCCGTCGTTCGGCACGTCGCTCGCCGGTAAGCCGCCGACGCAGCAGGCGACGATGTGGGCCGACCAGCTCGGCCTGATCGGGTTCGTCGGCCAGCGCGGCGTTCCCGCCGCCAAGGCGCAGGCGTGCCTCGCCGACAACGCGGCGATGGACGCGGTCGGCAAGACGATGGCGGACGGGACGCAGCGCTACAACATCACCGCGACCCCGACCTTCATCGTCAATGGCGAGGTCGCGGCGAACGCGCACGACTGGCCGACGCTCAAGACCGCGATCGATGCGGCGAAGGGCTGAGCCCGTGGCGGGCACACGCATCCTCATGACGATCGCGCTGGCATCGGCGCTGGCGGTCACCGGTTGCAAGCGCGGCGGCGGCGATGCCGCCGGCAAAAGCGCGACGGTCGCGGGCGATCCCGCCGCGCCTGCCGGCGGCTGGGTCGCGCAGGTGTCGCTCACTCCCGATATGGGGATGCGGATGGGCAAGCCCGATGCGCCGGTCGCGCTCGTCGAATACGCCTCCTATACCTGCCCGCACTGCGCCGCGTTCGATACCGAGGCGATGCCGACGATCCGCAAATGGGTCGCCGACGGCACGCTCAGCTACGAGTTCCGCAGCTTCATCCGCGATTCGTTCGATCTGTCGGCGGCACTGGTGGCGCGGTGCGGTGGTCCCGCCGGTTTCTTCCCGCTCAGCGACCAGATCTTCGCGCAGCAGCAGGAGTGGATCGGCAACGCGCAGAACATGACGCCGTCCGACGCGAAGAAGATCGACGCGCTGCCGCCGCAGGAGCAGCTCTACCAGATCACCCGCGTCACCGGGCTCAACGGGTTCGCCGGGCAGAACGGCGTGTCGCAGGACAGGCTCCACGCCTGCCTGACCGACCAGGGGCAATGGGACCGCCTCATCAAGGCCGCGCAGGCCGGCACCGCGCGCTACAAGATCGAAGGCACGCCGACCTTCCTGATCAACGGCAAGGTCGAGGGCTCGCCCGACTGGCAGGCGCTCCAGCCCGATCTCGTGCGCGCGATCGGCGGCTGACGGCGCCGCGATGCGCATCCGCCGGCTCAAGCTCACCGGCTTCAAGAGTTTCGTCGATTCCGCCGAGCTGGTGATCGAGCCCGGGCTGACCGGCATCGTCGGCCCCAATGGCTGCGGCAAGTCCAACCTGCTCGAAGCCATCCGCTGGGTGATGGGCGAGGGTTCCGCCAGGTCGCTGCGCGGCGGCGGCATGGAGGATGTCATCTTCGCGGGCACCGCGCAGCGCCCGGCGCGCGACTTCGCCGAAGTGGCGATGCTGCTCGACCGAACCGACGCGCGCGGCGGCGCGCAGGAAGGCGAGATCGTCCGCCGGATCGAGCGCGGCGCCGGCTCGGCCTATCGGGTCGACGGGCGCGACGTTCGCCAGAAGGATGTCGCGCTGCTCTTCGCCGATGCGGCGACCGGCGCGCACTCGCCCGCGCTGGTCAGCCAGGGCCGGATCGGCGCGATCATCGCGGCGCGCCCCGCCGATCGCCGCGCGATGCTCGAGGAGGCGGCGGGTATCGCCGGGCTGCATGTCCGCCGCCGCGACGCCGAACTCAGGCTGCGCGCCACCGAGACCAATCTCGAACGGCTCGACCAGCTGATCGGCGACATGGACGGCCGCGCCCACGCGCTGCGCCGCCAGGCGCGCGCCGCCGAGCGCTACCGCCTGTTGTCGGGCGAGATCCGGCTGGCCGAGGCGCGGCTGATCTATGCGCGGTGGCGCGATGCCGCCGCCGCCGCGGGCGCGGCCAGGCGCGACGCCGAGACGGCGGCGCACGCGGTCGGCCAGGCATCGGACGCGCAACGGATCGCGGGCGAGGCGGCGGCGGCGGCGGCGACGACGCTCGCCGCGGCGCGCGCGGCGGCGCAGTCCGCGCGGGATGCCGCGGTCGGTGCCCAGCACCGCCTCGACACGCTGGAGCGCGATCGCGCCGCGCTTCGTCGCCGCATCGCCGACGCCGCGGCGCTCGTGGAAACGCTGGAGCGCGACCGGGCGCGCGAGGCCGCGCTGGCGGAGGACGCCGCCGTCGCGCTCGCCCGGCTCGATGCCGAGGGCCTCGTGCTCGACCGGCGTCTCGACGAGGCGGCGGCGGCGCGGCCGGCTTTGGTCGAGCAACTCGCCGCGGGGGAAGACGCGCTGCGCGACGCCGGGGCCGCGCTTGCCCGCGCGCTCGCCGCGCAGGCGCAGGCGCAGGCCGATGCGCGCATCGCCGAAGCCGCGCATGCCGCCGCGCGCCACATGCTCGATCGCGCCGAGCAGGAGGTGCGCCGCGTGGCCGAGGCGATCGCCGCGCTCGGCGACGCGGGCGCGGAGACGGACGCGCTCGCCGATGCCGTCGCGCGCCGCGACGACTGCGCGCAGGCGGCGGCGCGCGCCGCCGCGGCGATCGCAGCCGCCGAAGCCGAGCGGGCCCAGGCGGCCGCCGCGCGCGACACCGCGCAGGCCGCGGCCTCCGCGACGCGCGCGACGCTGGCGGCGCTGGAAAGCGAGGCCGCGGCGCTTGCCCGATCGCAGCCGCACGCCACGACCGGCCGCGTGCTCGATCGGCTGATGGTGACGCCGGGCTATGAACGCGCCCTTGCCGCGGCGCTCGGCGACGATCTCGAGGCACCGGTCGCCGCGACCGGGGCGGTGCGCTGGCAGGGGACGGATGCCTGGCGCGACAGGACGATCCCCGGTTGCGACGCGCTGTCCTCATTCGTCGAGGGCGTGCCTCAGATCGCGCGCCGGCTCACGCAGATCGGTGTCGTCGATGTCGACGACGGCAGCCTCCGCCTCGCCACCGGGCAGCGGCTCGTGACGCTTGATGGACAGATGCGACGCTGGGACGGCTTCGTCGCCCTGGATCGCGGCGCCGCGACCGCGGAGCGGCTGGTGCGGCGCAATCGCCTGGCCGAGATCGCCGCGCGGCTCCCCGATCTGCGCGTCGAGGCGGCCGAGGTCGGCGCGGCGATCGCGCGGGCCGCCGAAGCGCTCGAACGCGCGACAGCCGCCGGGCACGCCGCGCGGGCGGGCTCGCAGGCGGCGGAGCGCGGCGTCCGCGACGCGCTGTTCGCCCAGGACCGCGCGCGCGGCGCGATCGAGCGTAGCGTCGCCCGGCGCGGCGAGCTTTCCGAACAAGCGGGCCGGGCGGAGCGCGACCATATCGCGGCGGCCGCCGATCACGAGACCGCGTGCGCCGCGCTCGCGACGCTGCCCGATACCGGCGCGGCCACGCACGATGTCGCCGATCGTTGCGCGGCAAGCGATGCCGCGCGCGTGCGAGTCATGCAGACCCGCGCCGATCTCGCCGCGCTCGATCGAGGACTCGCGACGGATCGCGATCGGCGCGCCGCCACATCGTCCGAAGCGGCGGGCTGGCATGCACGCGCCGGCGATGCCGCCCGGCGGATCGCCGAGATGGCGAGGCGCGCGCACGATGCCGACGCGGCGACGACGGGGCTCGCAGGGGCGCCGGCCGACCTCGACCGCCGGATCGCCGAAGCGCAGGCGATGCTTGAAGGAGCCACGGCCGCAAAGGCGGAAACCGAACGGAGCGAGATCGCCGCCGCCGCGACGCTGCGCGGCGTCGAGGCGACGCTCGCCGAGGCCGGCGAGGCGGTGGCGCGCGCCCGCGAGACGCGCGCCACCGCCGCCGCGCGGGTGGAGAACCACGAGCAGCGCCGTGTCGAGATGGGGCGCATCGCCGGCGAGCGGTTCCAGTGCCCGGCGCCGATGCTCCCCGGGACGATCGGCTTCGACGGCGCCGCGGTCAGCCATGTGGCGGACGAGTCGCGGCGGCTCGACAAGCTCACCGAGGACCGCGAGCGGATCGGCCCGGTCAATCTCGTCGCCGAGCAGGAGCTTGCCGGACTCGATGCCGAGCGCCTCGCCCAGGCCGCGCAGCGCGACGAACTGGCCGGCGCGGTGGCGCGGCTGCGCAGCTCGATCGCCGCGCTCGATCGCGAGGGGCGCGCGCGCCTGCGGCTTGCCTTCGAGGCGGTGGACGGCCACTTCCGGCGGCTGTTCGCGCTGTTGTTCGCGGGTGGAGAGGCACGTCTCGAACTCGTCGATTCGGACGATCCGCTCGCGGCCGGGCTCGAGATCATGGCGCAACCACCGGGCAAGCGGCTCACGTCGCTGACGCTGCTGTCGGGCGGCGAGCAGGCACTTACCGCGTGTGCGCTGATCTTCGCGCTGTTCCTCACCAATCCGTCGCCGATCTGCGTGCTCGACGAGGTCGACGCGCCGCTCGACGATGCCAATATCGAGCGGTTCTGCGACCTGCTCGACCAGATGGTCCGCGAGACCGACACGCGCTATCTCGTCGTCACGCACAATGCGGTGACGATGGCGCGGATGCACCGCCTGTTCGGCGTGACGATGGTCGAGCGCGGGGTCAGCCGGCTGGTATCGGTGGATCTCGGCGGCGCGCAGACGCTGCTCGCGGCGGAATGATTGGTCGGCACGCGAACCTTTTCGGACGCGCGGGGTTTGATCGGCATGGACACCACCTATGCCCCGATCGAGCAATCGCTCGTCCGCCTGCCCGACGGACACATCATGCCGCAGCTCGGCTACGGGCTGTGGACGGTGCCACCCGGGGACACCGCCCGGCTCGTCGCGGATGCGATCGCGGCGGGCTATCGCTCGATCGACACCGCCGCCGCCTACCGGAACGAGAGCGGCGTCGGCGCGGCGCTGCGCGACGGCTCTGTCGGTCGCGACGAGATCTTCGTCACCACCAAGCTGTTCAACACCGAACACGGCTTCGACAAGACGCTCGCGGCGTTCGACCGGAGCATCGAGGCGCTCGGCCTCGACCATGTCGACCTCTACCTCATCCACTGGCCGGTGCCGATGCATGGACTGGCGGTCGAGAGCTGGCGGGCGATGATCCGGCTCCAGGCGGAGGGCCGGGTCCGCTCGATCGGCGTCTCGAACTTCCGGGCCGAGGATCTCGAACGGATCATCGACGATACCGGGGTCAAGCCGGTGCTCAACCAGATCGAGCTGCATCCGCGCTTCCAGCAGGTCGAGCTGCGCGGTTGGCTCGACGAGAACGACATCCGCACCGAAAGCTGGAGCCCGCTCGGCCAGGCCAGGATCCTCGACGATCCGACGATCGCCCGCATCGCGCGCAAGCACGACCGCAGCCCCGCGCAGATCGTCATCCGCTGGCATCTCGACCAGGGCATCATCACCATCCCGCGCGCCACCAGCCGTCCACACATGGTCGACAATCTCGCGGTCGGCGGCTTCGCGCTCGACGACGACGACATGACGGCGATCGCCGGGCTCGATGCGGCGGACGGCCGGATCGGCCCGGACCCGGCGACGTTCGAGAAGCCGTGACCTCGTCATCGCCGACGATATCCGTCCGGCCTAGAGCATGATGACATCAGTTTGACCAACTGTATTTCCGTTCGTGTCGAGCGAA
>CAXTNX010000020.1:0-13843 GCA_964245815.1 uncultured Sphingomonadaceae bacterium
CAATGATGCTCATCCGCCGCCTGGCTCGTTACGCATGAGATTCGAGACGGACACTCAGGACCGGGTCCATCGGAAGCCTATCGCCACTTTCGAGGAGCGCCCCCGTTGATCAGGTTGGGGAGCACGCAGCTTGATCCAAGGGACCCCGATCAGAGACGGCACCTATAGCGAGCGCAGCACTCTGATCCGGTCAGCCATCGCGCGCCTCGCTACGGCGCTGGCGCTCGCCATCCGTTCAAATCCGTGCGGCGCGCCAGGGTGAACGTGCAATTCGATCGACACGCCCGCCGCAGCGATCCGCCGCGCATATTCTATGCTCTCGTCACGAAAGATATCGAGCTCGCCGACCTCGACATAGGCCGGCGCAACGCCGCGAAGGTCCTTCGCTCGCGCCGGCGCCGCCGACGCCGGAACCCGATCCGAGCCCAGCCGAGATCCGAGCAGCGCGTGCCATGCCGTGAAATTGTTGTCGTACGTCCAGTGCGCGAACGGAACCAAAGCCTCGTCCGGAGTGACGTTGCGGTCATCGAGCATCGGATAGATGAGAATCTGCCGTGCCAGCGCTATCTTCCGATCGCGCGCGAGCAGCGCGACGGATGCGGCGATGCCACCGCCCGCGCTGTCGCCGAACACCCCCAGGCGACCCTGATCGACGCCCAGCTGATCGGCATTATCCATCAACCAGCGCAGGCCCGAACAGGCATCCTCGACCGGCGTGGGATGCGGATGTTCCGGCGCTAGCCGATACGATACCGCCAACATGGGCACACCGCTGGCGGCGACATAATCGCTGACCACCGACCTGTACAATTCCACGCTCCCGCAGATCATCCCGCCGCCATGGACGTAGAGCGCCGCCGAACCCGGCGACGACTGATACTTGCTGAACCAGTGGAGATCGATCGTCGCGCCATCGAAGGACCTGGTACGATAAACCGTTCTGCCGACTTCCGCAGAAAGCGGCGTCGCCGCGTCCGCCATAGCCATTTGCGCGTCGCACAGTTCACGCAACGCCATTGCGTCGCCACGGCGCGGCACGGGCTGCGAATGCGCCATTGCCAGGGCGCCTTGTACCACCGCGCCGATTTCGGGATCATAGGAAAAGGCCATAGGTCGCTGTCGCTCGTTCAGAAAATATCGTCAAAGAGCGGATCCGCGCGATCTCGCATCATGTCAGACGAAGCCGCTGCCTCCATCGATCACGATCTGCGTACCGTTAACGAAACGCCCCTCGTCGCTGGCGAGATAGACCGCGGCGGCGGCGATGTCGTGCGGCTGCCCGATCATCCCGAGCACGTTCGTCGCGGCGATCGTCGCACGCGCTTCGCGAAGTTGAGCCACGGTCATCGCGGTTTCCACGATGCCCGGGCAGATCGCATTGACGCGGATCGGCGCAAGCTCCTGTGCAAGACAGCGGGTCAGCATCAGCAAGCCGCCCTTGGTGGCGGAATAGGCGCTGGTACCGGGCGCGGGGCGCAGCGAGCTGAGCGATCCGATGTTGACCACCGCGGGCGAGGCCGAAGCGCGTAGCGCGGGCAAAGCGGCCTGGATTGCCAGAGCCGGGCCGCGGACATTGATTTTGAACACGTTCAGCCAAGCCTCGGCGGCTATCGTCTCGAAGGGTTGGAAAACCAGGACCCCTGCGGCATTGACGAGCGTGTCAAGTCCGCCGAGCGCCGCGACCGCGCCCGCAACAGCGTCCGTGACGCTGTCCGGCTCGCCGACATCGCATGCGAACGCATGTCCGCGGGTCGCGCCGGCGACCGCGGTTGCGCCGGCGAGATCGATGTCGAGCAGCGCTACCGTCGCGCCTTCGGCGCCGAAGCGCTGCGCTATCGCCGCACCGATGCCGCTCGCCGCGCCGGTGATGATGGCGCGGCGACCGGCGAGGCGGTCTCCCGTGACGTTTTCGATAAATGCTTCCCTCAAGCCACTTTTGTTTTTCGTACGGTGCGTGATTGTTGTTCGCCCTGCTCGAGAAAATCGCGCGGGTCGGGTTCCCGAGTCCACCTCCAATATTTCAGGCACGGCCAAGGCGAGTTGGTCGTGATGCGACCATTGTCGTTTTTATACCAGTTATTGGTATGCTCGAGCTTCCAGACGAAGTCGTGCATGGTCTCCTGAACGAGAGCGTCATATTCGAGGTAAACCGACTCCCGGACTTCGATCTCGCTCAAATCTTCGGCGATCATGCGACAGATATTGCCGACGATATATTTTGTCTGGCATTCGGAATGAAAGATCAGGGTGCCGTTGAAGCCGAGGTTCGTGTTGGGTCCGTACATCATGTAGAAATTGGGAAAGTACGGCACGGTCATGCCGTACAACGCGCTTGGCTCCTCACCCCAATAGTCCTGGAGGGAAATCTTGTCACGACCGCATACCGTCATGGGGAAGAGGAATTTCTGGGCGTGGAAGCCCGTCGCGAACACGATCACATCTGCCTTATGAAATGCGCCGTCTGCGTCGATGACGCCATCGGGAACGATTTTCGCGATACCGTCCGTCAGGGTCACGTCGGGACGCTTGAATGTGGTGAAGAATGCACCCTCGGTCACCATCGGACGCTTCATATAGGGCGGATAATCGGGAAGCAGTTTCTCGATCAGATCGGGCCTTCCGGCAAGAACGCGCTCGACGCCGCTGGTCAGCGCCATGCGCACATAGTCATTCTCCCGGCTCGACGATCGCCTGCCGCCGCTCCAGGACGGATCGACCCGGAAAGACATCGGCGATCGATCGAATGGCCAGTTGAAATAGAGCGCGCGCGTCCAGCCCGAAAAGTAGGGAAGGTGATCGAATGCCCACTGTTCGCTGTCGTTGAACGCCCTGTGATAATCCGGATTCAGCGCAATCCAGTTCGGGCTGCGCATCACGACCGTCGTATGGGCGGCGGCCTCTGCGATGATCGGGATCGCCTGGACACCTGTGGCGGCGGCGCCGACGACGACGACATTCTTGCCGGTCAGGTCCGCATCTTCCGGCCAGTTCGACGTGTGCCAATGGCGTCCGGCAAAGTCGTCGAGCCCGGGAATCTCGGGTATGCGCGCACGGTTGAGCTGTCCGACCGCACTCACCAGCGACCGGGTGCGCTCGGTGCGCTGGACACCATCGGGACCGCGTAACACCACCGCCCACTGATGCGCGTCTTCGTCATAGTCCGCGCGTATCACCTCGGTGCCCAATTCGATCAGGTCGCGGAGACCGAACCGTTCGACGAAGGCGTCGAAATAGCGCTGCAGCTCGGATTGGACCGCGAACACGCCCGGCCACTTATAGTCCTGCATGAAGGAAAAAGAGTAAGCGTGGCTCGCGACGTCGACCCGGCAGCCGGGGTAGCGATTTTCATGCCACGTGCCGCCGACGCCGGGATTTTTCTCGATCACGGTAACGGGGATGCCTGCTTCCTTGAGCCGATAGGCGAGAACGAGACCGGAAACGCCAGCGCCGATGATGAGGACCGGATTGGCGTCCTTTGTCTTCTGGGAGACCGGCTGGGACCATTCATGGCGCCGCGCGTCGCCGCCAAAGGCCATCTCCTCCTTGACGAGCGGAACATAGTCCGCGCCCATATCGGTCCCGACAAGGAATTCAATCATCTGCCGGAACTGGACGTCGTCAGGGCGATAGGGCTCCGGACAGCCCGCATCGCGCCATGCCTTGATCGCATCAAGCGCCTTCGCACGCAATTCCGCGGCCTGCTCGGGCGGGATCTGGCCGCTGCCGTCGCTGACGAAGCGCACGCCGCCCGTCTGCACGCCGTCGATGATATCGAGCTTGCCGGTCATATGGACGACCGAGCACAAGAGCTGAACAAGCCCGACTTCGTCGACGACATGGGCCAGGAACGCGTCGTCTTCGACGATCGGCATGTGAGCCTGATTGGCCCCGATCATGGTCTTCTGCCGTTCCGTCATGGTGTCACCCTCCACATCGCCGATCCGGTGGCTGAGCCCCGATCCGGCATTTATCGGCCGACCTCAGTCGTCTCTCAAGACCAAGCGGGTCTCAGCCCTGTTCTGGCAAGGGGGGCTTCGAAGAGAGGCCAGGCTGCGTCCCGGTGACAGCAGTCTCGCGCATTAAGCCGGGCTCGGCAACCATGAAGCGCTGGGCCCGCCGCCGTCCGACGTGACTTGGTGGGTGGCGACAGCGCCGATCGCCTGAGCATCGAGGCCTCCGTCGGGGTGATCCACCGTGGCGAGGCGTGCGCTATCCGACGCGCGGCGCGAGCAGGCCCGACGCCGGCAGGGCCGCCCCCCCGGCGGCGGATCGGGCGAGCAGGCGGTGGCGCTCGACCGGGCCGGGCAGGGTCCACCCGCCGGTCGCATCCGCGGTGAAACCGAACGGCGCATAATAGGCCGGGTCGCCGATCAGCACCGCCGGACAGGGCGTCGTATCGACCGCGGCGCAGGCGCGCGCCAGCATCGCGCGGCCCGTGCCCCGCCCCCGATGCAGCGGATGGACCGCGATCGGACCGATCAGCCAGAGCGGCGTCGCGTCGGCCTCGTCCGAGAGCAGCGCCAGCGGCCAGCCTTGCAGCGATCCGACCAGCCGGCCGTCGTCGTCGAGCGCGGCGCAGGAGAGCGCGGGCTCGGCGGCGACGCGGTCGCGCAGCCGGTAGGCGGTGCGCAGATGGCGATCATAGCCGAAGCTGAGGTCGAGCAGCCGCTCGATCGCCTCCGCCATGGTCTCGACGATCGGCACGAGCCGGATCGGCCGCACGGCCGTCGCCTGCACAGCCGTCGCCTTCATCGCCATCGTCGCCATCGTCTCGTCCTCCCGCCGGGGGGAGCGCGCATGTAACCCGCCCATCCGAAAAAGGAAGAGCGCACAGCCGGTTTCATGGTGGCCGGAAATGTCCTAGTCGGCGGCGATGACGCAGGATATGCTAAAGCTCAGCGTGACCGGGATCGAGGTCATGGTGCTCACCGGTATCTATTCGGAGGAGACGCACCTGCCGCAGCCGCTGCGGATCGACGTCATCGCCGATCTCATGCTGCCCGAAGCGCGCTTCGCCCCCGACACGCCGCTCGCCCACTCCAAGAACTATCTCGACCTCAGGCATGCGGTGACCGAACGACTGCCCGAGGGCCTGCACTTCACGCTGATCGAAGCGGTCGCCGAGCATGTCTGCATGACCCTGTTCGCGCAGGATGTACGCGTGACGCGGGTCGAGGTGGCGATCGTGAAGCTCGCCATCTCCGAGAATGGCGAGGCGATCGGTATCCGCATGGTGCGCAACCGCTCGGAGTCGATCAGGTGAGTGCGCCGCCGCCGCTGGCGCTCGTCACCGGCGGGGCGCGCCGGATCGGCGCGGCGATCGCCACGGCGCTGGCCCGTGCAGGCTATGATCTCGCGCTGCATGGCGGGCATGAGGTCGAGCCCGAGGCGGCGTTGGCCGGGGCGATCGCCGCGACCGGTGTCAGGGCCGAGCCGTTCGTCGCCGATCTCGCCGACGGCGAGGCGGTCGCGGCATTGATACCCGCCGTGGTCGCCGCGTTCGGGCGCGCGCCGGACCTGCTGGTCAACAACGCCTCGCGGTTCGGCGAGGATCGGCCCGAGACCGCGAGCCACGATGCGCTGATCGGCCATTATGCGGTCAACTGCGCGGCGCCGGTGCTGCTCGCGCGCGATGCGGCGGCGCGCGGTGCGGCGCTGATCGTCAACATCCTTGATCAGCGCATCGCCGCGCCGCACGGCGATCAGTTCAGCTACACGCTCGGCAAGATCGCGCTCGCCGCCGCCACCGAGATCCTGGCGCGCGAGCTGGCACCGGCGACGCGCGTCTGCGGCGTCGCCCCGGGCCTGACGCTGCCGACGCCCGATTACGATGCCGACAGGATGGCGCGGCTCACGCGGCTGATGCCGCTCGAGCGGCTTGCCGACCCGGCCGACATCGCCGATGCGGTCCTGTATCTGGTGCGCGCCCACGCGGTCACCGGGCAGGTCCTGTTCGTCGACGGCGGCGCTCACCTGCACCGCTACGAACGCGACTTCCTCTATCTCGCCTGAGCGCGGGGGCTTGCCCGGGTACGGGCGCGGTTCGGTCAGTAGCGCCGCAGCAGCCCGGCCAGCCGGCCCTGCACGCGGACCTGGCCCGGATCGTAGCGCTGCGCCTGATAGGCTCGGTTGGCCGGATCGAGCCGAACCATGCGGCCCTCGCGCCGGAAATATTTGAGCGTCGCCTCGCTCTCCTCGATCAGCGCGACGACGATCTCGCCGTCACGCGCGACATCGGTGCGGCGCACCAGCGCATAGTCGCCGTCGAGGATGCCCGCCTCGATCATCGAGTCGCCCGAGACCTCGAGCGCATAATGCTCGCCGGGACCGAGCAGCGCGGCGGGCACCGCCAATGTCGACTGACCTTCCAGCGCCTCGATCGGCATGCCCGCCGCGATCCGGCCGTGGAGCGGCAGCTCGATCACGCTGTCGTTGGCGGGCAGCGGCAGGGCCTGGCGATCGTTGGCGGGGTGGACCGCGGCGCGTGCCTCGGGCACGACGCGGTCCGGCATCTTGACCACTTCGAGCGCGCGCGCGCGATTGGGCAGGCGGCGGATGAAGCTGCGTTCCTCGAGCGCGCGGATCAGCCGATGGACGCCGGACTTGGACTTGAGATCGAGCGCCTCCTTCATCTCCTCGAACGAGGGTGAGACACCGCTCGCCGTGAGACGCTCGTGGATGAACAGCAGGAGGTCGTGTTGCTTGCGGGTCAGCATCGCCAGTCCTCTATCCCGGAACGGATAGCGAACGTGTAGGCAACCTCGAACATGGTGTCAAGACTTGCGCTCAGTCGAACATCAGCAGTTCAGCCGAGTCGCCTATCGCCGCCGCGGGCGCCTGTGGAGGTCGGACGATGAGTCCGTGCGCCGATGCGAGCGCGACGACGGCGGCCGAGTCCTGCCCATCGGGAGCGAAGGCCCGGTCGCCCTCCAGCCGCGCACGCAGATAATCCTGGCGGAGGCCGTTGGCGGGCAGCGCGGCCCCGAGCCGGACCGTGCGTGTCGCCGGCATCGGATCGCGCGCACCGCCGAGCGCGGCGACGAGCGGCAGCAGGAACAGCGTCGCGGTCACATAGGCGGAGACCGGATTGCCGGGCAGGCCGAGCACGATCGCATCGCCCAGCTTCCCGGCGAGCAGCGGCTTGCCCGGCCGCATCGCCACGCGCCAGAAATCGAGCGTCGCCCCCGCTTCGGCAAGCGCGGGGCGGACGAGATCGTGATCGCCGACCGACGCGCCGCCGGTGGTGACGATGATGTCGGCGGTCGCGGCGACAGCGCGAAAGGTCCGCGCGATAAGATCGAGATCGTCACGCAGGATGCCATGATCGTCGATCGTCGCGCGCGCGCCGAGCAGGGCGGCGAGCATCGGCGAATTGGACGCGGGCAACGTCGCGCCATCGGTCGTCTCGCCCGGCGCGACCAGTTCGTCTCCGGTCGCGATCAACGCGATCCGCGGACGGCGGCGGACGGCAAGGACGCCATGGCCGCCGATCGCGGCGAGCGCGATCTGGCGCGCGTCGATCGGCATGCCGGCGCGGACCAGGATGCGCCCCGCCGCGAAGTCGGCGGCCCGGGGGCGGACATTGCCACCGGCGCGCACCGGGCCGTCGCCGCGCATCACCAGCCGTGCCCCGTCGCGGGCCGCCTCCTCCTGGATCAGCACGCTGTCCGCGCCATCGGGCATCGGCGCGCCGGTGAAGATGCGCGTCGCCTGGTACGCGCCGAGCATACCGGCGAAGCCGCGTCCGGCGGCGCTCTCGCCGATCACCGTCCAGGGGCCGGGCCGCTCGGCATGACGGATCGCATAGCCGTCCATCGCCGACAGGGCCGCCGCCGGCTGATCGCGCAGCGCGACGATGTCCGCCGCCGCCCAGCGCCCCGCCGCGGCGACCAGCGGCACGGTCTCGACCGGCAGCGGCGTGGCGAGCGCGAGCAGCCGCGCCTGCGCGTCGATGACCGGCAACAGGCTCATGCGGCGCGCCACTCGCCCGAGCGGCCGCCCGACTTGGCGAGCAGCCGCACCGCGCCGATCGTCATGCCGCGATCGATCGCCTTGACCATGTCGTACACGGTGAGCAGCGCGATCGAGACCGCGGTCATCGCCTCCATCTCGACGCCGGTGGCGTACGTCGTCCGCGCGGTCGCGGTGGCGACGATGCCGTCCGCCTCGACGACGAGATCCACCGTGACCCCGGCGAGCGGCAGCGGGTGGCAGAGCGGGATCAGCTCCGCGGTGCGTTTGGCCGCCATGATGCCCGCGATGCGCGCCACCGCGAGCACGTCGCCCTTGGCGGCGGCACCGTCGCGCACCGCGGCGATCGCGGACGGGGACATCGCGATGCGCCCGGTTGCGATCGCCTCGCGCACGGTGGCGGGCTTGGCGGAGACATCGACCATGCGCGCCGCGCCCGTGGCGTCGAGATGCGTCAGGCCCATGTCAGCAGCGCGCGAGTCGCCGCCTCGATATCGGATGCGCGCATCAGGGTCTCGCCGATCAGGAAGCGGCGCACGCCCGCCTCCATCAGCCGATCGAGATCGGCGCGGGTGGCGAGCCCGCTCTCGGCGACCAGCGCGATACCCGGCGGCATCCGTGCGGCGAGCGCCTCGGTGCGGCTAAGATCGACCGAGAAATCCCTGAGGTCGCGGTTGTTGACCCCGATCAGGCGGCTGCGCAGGGTCGCGAGCGCGCGGTCGAGTTCGGCATCGTCATGGACCTCGATCAGCACGTCCATGCCATGGGCGAACGCGGTCGCCTCGATCTCGGCCATCTGCCCGTCGTCGAGCGCGGCGACGATGACGAGGATCGCGTCGGCCCCGATCGCGCGCGCCTCGGCGACCTGCCAGGGATCGATCATGAAGTCCTTGCGCAGCACGGGCAGCGTGCAGGCTTCCCGTGCCACCTCGAGATCGGCATCGGCGCCCTGGAACCAGGGCGTGTCGGTCAGCACCGACAGGCATGCGGCGCCGCCCGCCTGGTAGGCGCGGGCATGCGCGGGGGGATCGAAATCGGCGCGGATCAGGCCCTTGGACGGGCTCGCCTTCTTGATCTCGGCGATCAGCGCGGGCCCGTTCATCGCGGCGGCCGCCAGCGCGGCGGCGAACCCGCGCGGGAACAGCGCGCCGCTCGCGCGCCGCTCGATCTCGTCCTGCGGGATCGCCGCCTTGCGCCGCGCGACCGCGTCGCGCGTGGTCGCCAGGATGTCCGACAGCACGCTCATCTAGAAGGCGATCCAGCGCGCGAGCAGCGCTCCGGCGGCGCCGTCGTCGATCGCCTCCGCCGCCAGCGCGATGCCCCCCGGCCAGTCGCCCGCGCGACCGGCGACGATCAGCGCACCCGCCGCGTTGAGCAGCACCGCGTCGCGATAGGCGCCCGCTTCGCCGGCGAGCAAGGCGGCCAGCGCGGTGGCGTTGAACGCCGCATCGCCGCCGCGGATCGCGCTCAGCGGATGCGGCGCAAGCCCGGCATCTTCGGGCAGGACATGCTCGGCATGGTCGCCGCAGTCGCCGATCCGCACCGCGCGGCTGCCGCCGGCGATCGACAGCTCGTCGAGCCCCTCGTCGCCCGACACGATCATCGCGCTCGCGGTGCCGAGCAGGCGCACCGCCTCGGCGACCGTGTCGACATAGTCGGTGCGCGCGACGCCCATCAGCTGCCGCGTCACGCGCGCCGGGTTGCACAACGGGCCGACGATGTTGAAGATCGTCCTCCGGCCGATCGCGCGGCGCACCGGCGCGAGCCGGCCGAGCGCCGGGTGATGGGTCTGCGCGAACAGGAAGGCGATGCCCAGCGCGTCGAGCGTCTCGGTGGCGGTCGCGGCAGCGCGATCGAGATCGATGCCGAGCGCCTCGAGCGTGTCGGCAGCGCCCGCCCTGCTCGAGGCGGCGCGGTTGCCGTGCTTGGCGACCGGGACGCCGCATGCCGCGACGACGATCGCCACCGCGGTCGAGACGTTGAGGCTGTGCGCGCCGTCCCCCCCGGTGCCGCACACGTCGATCGCGGCGGCGGGTGCGACGACCTCGCGCATGCGTTCGCGAAGCGCGCGCGCCGCCGCCGCGATCTCGGTCGCGGTCTCGTCGCGCAAGGTCAGCGTGGTGAGGAAGGCGGCGACCGCATCGTCGGGCACGCGGCCGTCGAGGATGTCCGCGAAGGCGGCGTTCGCGCTCCCGAACGACAGCGGCGTCGCCGGATCCGGGAGCAGCGCGACCGTGGTCATGCCGCTTCGCGCAGCCTCGGGGACAATCCCGCCAGGCGCATGAAATTGGCGAGCATCGCATGGCCATGCTCGGTGGCGATGCTCTCGGGATGGAACTGGACGCCGTGGATCGGCAGGTGCGCGTGGCGCACGCCCATGATCGTCCCGTCCGGGGTGCGTGCGTTGACGATCAGGTCGCGCGGCAGGTCGTCGGGCGCCACCACCAGCGAATGATAGCGCGTCGCGGTGAAGGGTGTCGGCAGCCGCTCGAACACGCCGCTCCCGTCGTGCGCGATCGCGCTGGTCTTGCCGTGCATCAGCGTCGCCGCGCGCACGACGCGGCCGCCGAAGCTCTGGCCGATCGCCTGATGGCCGAGACAGACGCCGAGCAGCGGCCGGCGCGCCTCGGCGCACGCCGCGACCAGATCGAGACTGACACCCGCCTCGTCGGGGGTGCGCGGCCCCGGCGAGATGAGGAAGGCGTCCGCTCCGCTCGACAGCGCCTGGCCGACGCCGATCGCGTCGTTGCGCACGACCTCGACCACGCTGCCGAGCTCCTGGAGATAGTGCACCAGGTTCCAGGTGAAGCTGTCGTAATTGTCGATGACCAGGATCATGCCCACGACTTAACGCCCCGCCGCGCCAGCGCAAGCACCGGGAAGTCACGGCGCGCGGTCCCGTGGCGGTGCGCGGCGGGCGATCGCGTCCAGCCGCGCCAGGGCCTTGGCATTGGCGCGGCGGATATCGGCGGGGCGGCGCCGGCGGCCACGGACGCCGGCGACGAACAGCCTGACGCCGAACATGACGAACACCGCGACGCCTGGGATCAGGACGAACGACATCACCCACGAACGCCGCGCGATGGGGATCGATCCGGGTCGGTTCCCGTGCCGACAGGCCGCCCCTCGGCACGGTCATGCACGCACATGCGCGACCATCGGCTTGACCCGCCACCCCGTCCACCCCTATGGCGCGCGTCGCCGCGAGGGCCGTGGCGACCGTAGCTCAATTGGTTAGAGCGCCGGTTTGTGGTACCGGAGGTTGCGGGTTCAATCCCCGTCGGTCGCCCCATCACCTCGCCGCGTGCGTCTTTGGATCCGGGTTGTCTACGTGCCGGCGCGCCCTGGGTACTGCCTGATCGGGCCGGCGGGGTGATGCCATCATGGCGCCATGGGACTATGCCGATTTCGACGACCATGAGGGCGTCCACTTCTTCCGCGACGCAGCCTCCGGGCTGTCGGCGATCATCGCGATCCATTCGACCACGCTCGGCCCGGCCGCCGGCGGCTGCCGCTACTGGCGCTACGCGCGCTCGTCCGATGCGGTGACCGACGCGCTCAGGCTGTCTCGCGGGATGAGCTACAAGAACGCGATGGCCGGCCTGCCGATGGGGGGCGGCAAGGCGGTGATCCTCGCCGATCCCGCGAGCGGCAAGACGCCCGACATGCTCCGCGCGTTCGGCCGCGCGGTCGACAGCCTCGGCGGGCGCTACGTCACCGCGGAGGATGTCGGCATCTCGGATGCGGACATGGTCGCGATCTCGCGGCAGACCAGGCACGTCTCGGGGCTGCCGGTGGCAGCGGGCGACGGTGCGGCGGCGGGCGGCGATCCCGGGCCGTTCACCGCGATGGGGGTCTATCTCGGCGTCAGGGCAGCGGTGAAGCGCGGCCTCGGGCGTGACGACATGGCCGGCGTGCATGTCGCGATCCAGGGCGTCGGTTCGGTCGGCGGCGGGCTCGCCCGGCTGCTCGCGGCGGACGGCGCGCGACTGACGCTGGCGGACGTCGACGAGACGCGCGCCGCCGCACTCGCCGACGAGCTTGGCGGCGCGGCGGTCCCGGCGGATACGATCCTCGGCATCGCCGCGGAGGTGTTCAGCCCGTGCGCGCTCGGTGCGATCCTCACCGCCGAGACGATCGCGGCGCTCAGGGCGCCGGTCGTCGCGGGCGGCGCCAACAACCAGCTCGCGACGCCGGAGGATGGCTGGCGCATCCACCAGCGCGGCATCGTCTACGCGCCGGACTACGTCATCAACGCGGGCGGGATCATCAATGTCGGGCTCGAGTATCTCGGTCATGGCGATCGCGCCGAGGTCGAGAAGCGGATCGCGGAGATTCCCGGCCGGCTCGATACGGTGTGGGACGAGAGCGCGGCGACCGGCGATCCCGCCGCGCTGGTCGCGGACCGCATCGCGCAGCGGCTGATCGGCCGAAGGTAGCGCCTATACCACCATGTCCGGCTCGAGGTGGCAGGCGCGGGCCGGGTCGGTCTCGATCTGGATGGTCGAATGGCCGATGCCGAAGCGCTGGCGCAGCGCGTCCGCGGTCTCCGCGACATAGCCGTCGCCGGGATAGCCGCCCGGCAACAGCAGGTGGACGGTGAGCGCGGTCTCGGTCGTGCTCATCGGCCAGATATGGAGGTCGTGCAGCGCGACCACGCCCTCGCGACCGCGCAGGAAGGCGGCGACGGTCTCGGGATCGAGCCCCGGCGGCGCCGCCATCAGGCTCATATTGACGCTGTCGCGCAACAGCCCCCAGGTGCCGACCGCGACGATCCCGACGATCGCCAGGCTGACCAGCGGATCGAGCCGGAGCCAGCCGGTCTCGAGGATGACGAAGCCGGCGACTACGACACCCGCCGAGATCGCGGCATCGGCGGCCATGTGGGCGAAGGCACCGCGGATGTTGAGATCATGCGCCCGACCGCGCATGAACAGCAGCGCGGTCGCGCCGTTGACGAGGATGCCGATCGCGGCGACCAGCATCACCGTCCGCCCGGCGACCGGCGCGGGATCCGCGAGCCGCCCGATCGCCTCGACCGCGATGACGCCGAGCGCGACGAGCAGCATCAGCGCGTTGAGCAGCGCGGCGATGATCGAGGAGCTGCGCAGGCCATAGGTGTAGCGCCCCTTGGGGCTGCGCCGGCCAAGCGTCGCGGCACCCCAGGCGATCAGCAGGCCGAGCACGTCGCTGAGATTGTGTCCGGCGTCGGCGAGCAGTGCGGTCGATCCCGCGGCGATGCCGTAGATGCCTTCGACGGCGACGAAGCCGATGTTGAGCGCGGTGCCGATCGCGAAGGCGCGGCCGAAGCTGGCGGGCGCGTGGCTGTGGGCGTGGGTGCCATGGTCGTGATCGTGATGACGGGCGGCGGCCATGGCGGCCTTCTAATGCCTAATCGCCTCACGTGAAACCGCAACGATCCTTCCCGGGCAAGCTCGGGAAGGATCAGTCGGCGGGTGCGGAGCGGGGCGGGCGTTTCTCGAAAAAGGCGCGCGCGGCCTCGGCGAACTCGCCGCCGGCGAGGCATTCGGCGAACACCGCGGCCTCGCGCTCGACCGTCGCGGTGATGAGGGCCGGATCCGGGGCGACGAGCGCGCGGGCGCGCGCGAGCGCGAGCGGCGGCTTGGCGAGCAGGCGCTGGGTCATGGCGCGCGCCGCCGCGATCACCGCGCCGTCGTCGACCAGCGCGGACACCAGCCCGCACGCATAGGCGGTCTCGGCGTCGATCGGATCGCCGAGCAGCAGATGGCGGGCGGCGCGCTGACGCCCCATGATCCCGGGCAGCAGCCGCGAGCTTGCGAACTCGGGCACCAGCCCGAGCCCGACGAACGGCACCACGAACGTCGCGCCGCGCCCCGCGACGACCAGATCG
>CAXTNX010000020.1:13853-49010 GCA_964245815.1 uncultured Sphingomonadaceae bacterium
TCGCAATGCAGCAGCAGCGTCGTGCCGATGCCGACCGCGAGACCTTCGACCCCCGCGACGATCACCCTGGTCGATGCCATCACCGCGTGCATGAAGCGGAACGTCGGGGAATCGCCGCCGCGCGGTGGGTTGCCCACGAAATCGGCAAGATCGTTGCCCGCGGTGAACACGTCGTCGCCACCCACGACCAGGATCGCGCGCACCGCGGCGTCGCGCTCGGCCGCCTCGAACGCGTCGGCGAGTGCGACATACATCGCCTCGTCGATCGCGTTCCTGCGCTCGGGTCGCCGGATCGCGATCTCGGCCAGGCCGGGCGTTCGGGTGACGACGATGTGGTCGGACATGCCTGCTCCCGCTATTCGGCGCCATGGGTGTCGCGATCGGCTATGCACGCCTTGGCGGTCTGTTGCAGCATCTGTCGCCCGAGCGCGACGTCGGCTTGTGCGGGCGCGCTCGCGGTGATCCGGCGCTGGGTGCCGAGATCGTCGATCGCGAAGGCGACATGCGTCGCCGCCACCTTGCCGTCGACCGCCACCGCCTGGAAAGCGAAGTCGATCACCACGCCCGACGCGGTGTTGATCGCGGTCGCGCGCCCGTTGTGCGAGAGCTCGGTGGTCATGCAGCGCTGGAGCGCGTCGATCGGCACCGCGGTGACGATCTCCGGCGGTTCCGCGGCGGCGGCGAGCAGGAGGGGCAGGATCAGCATCGTCTCGGTACCTCGTTCGCCCAGGAGTCGCGCGAGCATCGTCGCCATAGTCGCGGGTCGGCAGAAATGGACTAACCCCGCTTAACCAAGTCTTAGCCGCTGGTGCCGCATTCCCGACCCGCATCGAGCGGGGACACGCGGCACATGACGAATGGCAAGGCGATCGTGGACGTGGCGATCGTGGGCGCGGGGCCGGCCGGGCTGACCGCGGCCTATCTGCTTTCCAAGGAGGGCCGCAGCGTCACCGTGATCGAGCGCGATCCGGTCTATGTCGGCGGCATCAGCCGCACCGTCGAGCATGACGGGTTCCGCTTCGACATCGGCGGCCACCGCTTCTTCTCCAAGTCGCGCGAGGTCGTCGCGCTGTGGAACGAGCTCCTGCCCGACGACTTCATCGAGCGGCCGCGGATGAGCCGCATCTATTACGAGGGCAAGTTCTACTCCTACCCGCTACGCGCGTTCGAGGCGCTGGCCAATCTCGGGCTGTGGCGCTCGACGCTGTGCATGGCGAGCTTCGCCAGGTCGAAGCTCTTCCCCAACCGCGATCCGCGGTCGTTCCAGGACTGGACGATCAACCAGTTCGGCGCGAGGCTGTTCGGCATCTTCTTCAAGACCTATACCGAGAAGGTCTGGGGCATGCCCTGCGACGAAATCTCCGCGGATTGGGCGGCGCAGCGCATCAAGGGGCTGAGCCTCGGCGCGGCGGTGCTCGACGGAGTGAAGCGCAGCCTTGGGCTTAACAGGACCCCCAATGACGGAATGGGCGCCAAGACGCTGCTCGAGAGCTTCCGCTATCCGCGGCGCGGACCCGGCATGATGTGGGATGCCGCGCGCGACCGGGTGGCGGCGATGGGCAACGAGGTGCGGATGGGCACAGCGCTGCACCGGCTGAGCTGGAACCCGATCGAAGGGTGCTGGCATGTCGCCGTGATCGACCGCGCCGGCACGCTGAGCATGATCCGCGCGCGCGACGTGATCTCGTCGGCGCCGATGCGCGAGCTCGCCGGCCGGCTGCACCCGCTGCCGGCGTGCGCGGCGGAGGCGTTCGACCTGAAGTATCGCGATTTCCTCACCGTCGCGCTCAAGATCCGCTCGCCCGATCTGTTCCCGGACAACTGGATCTACATCCACGATCCGAAGGTGCGCGTCGGCCGCATCCAGAACTTCCGGTCGTGGTCGCCCGAGATGGTGCCCGATCCCGCGCTGGCGTGCGTCGGCCTCGAATATTTCTGCTTCGAGGGCGACGGCCTGTGGGCCACTCCCGATGCCGACCTGATCGCGCTGGCGACGCGCGAGATGGCCACGTTGGGCCTGTGCGATCCGGCGACGGTCGAGGGCGGCGTCGTGGTGCGCCAGGAAAAGGCCTACCCGATCTACGATGCGCGCTACCGCGAGAATGTCGAGACGATGCGGGTCGAGCTGGAGGCGTCGTACCCCACCCTCCACCTCGTCGGCCGCAACGGCATGCACCGCTACAACAACCAGGATCACGCGATGATGACCGCGATGCTCACCGTGCGCAACATCCTCGCGGGCGAGCGGCTCCACGACATCTGGGCGGTCAACGAGGATGCCGAATATCACGAGGCGGGCGATGCGGGTCAGGCGGCGGACATCCGCGCCGCGCTGAACTCGTCCCGCGCGGTGCCCGGGCGTCTCGCGGCGGCCTGAGCCCGTGTACCACGTCGCGATCGGGGCGGCGCCGGCGGGGATCGTACCGCCGCGTCGCTACTGGCGCTGGGCGGTGCTCGTCGCGCTGGGTGTCGTGGCGTTGACGCTGGCGCTGCACTGGCACGACATCGCGACATTGGCCTATCCGGACATGGACGACGAACTGCGGCTGGTCGAGGTGCGCGACTGGCTGGGCGGGCAGGGCTTCTACGACGTCAGCCAGCATCGCATGAACCTGCCCGCAGGGGGTCCGATGCACTGGTCGCGGCTCGTCGACATGCCGCTTGCCGCGACGATCCTGGCGCTGCGCCCGCTGCTCGGCGCGGGCTCGGCCGAACTGGTCGCGACGATCGCGGTGCCGCTGGCGACGCTGGCGGCGATGGTGCTGCTCGGCGGCGCGATCGCGCGTCGGCTCGCCGGCGACCGCGCCGGACTGGCGGCGACCGCGCTCGGCGGCATGGCGGTGGCGGCGACCGTCCAGGCGCAGCCGCTGCGCATCGATCATCATGGCTGGGAGATCGTCTTTTCGTTGCTCGCCACGCTCGGACTGCTGAGCCCGAGGGCGGGGCGGGGCGCGGCGGTTGCCGGCGCGGCGATCGCGGTCGCATTGCAGATCTCGCTCGAGGCGTTGCCCTATGCGATCGCGCTCGGCGGCGTGGCGGCGCTGCGCTGGTGGCGGCGGCCCGATCCGGTCGCGGCGGCGCGGCTGCGCGGCTACATGCTCGCGTTGGCGACCGCCGAGGCGGCGCTGTTCCTGGCGCTGCGCGCGCCGGCCGATCTCGCCGGGCATTGCGACGCGGTCTCGCCGCCGCACCTGCTCGGACTGGCGCTCGCCGCCGGCGGCGTCGTGCTCGCCTGTCGTTTCGCGCGCCGCGGGCGATCGGCGCGCGGCGCCGCGCTCGTCGTCGTCGCCGCGCTCGCCGCGCTCGCCTTCCGCGCCGTACCGCCGCATTGCGGAGCGGACGCGTTCTCCGCGCTCGAGCCGATCGTGCGAGTCTACTGGTACGATCAGGTCAACGAAGGCCTGCCGGTATGGCGGCAAGGGCTGCTGGTCGCCACCGCGGCGATCGGTTTCCCGCTCGTCGCGCTGGCCTGCGCCGGCGTCGCGTTGCGCACCGGCACGGCCGGCGCTCGCGAACGCTGGCTGATCTACGCGATGCTGCTCGCCGCCGCGACGCTGGTCGCCATGATGGTGCAACGCGCCGGTGGCCTCGCCAACGCACTTGCGGTGCCGGCGGCGGCGTGGGCGATGGTGGCGCTGGTGACGCGCGCGCAACGCGACAGGCGCGCGGCGGTGCGGGTGCTGGGCAGCGTCGGCGCGGTCGCGATCCTCTCTCCCCTGGCGCCCGTCGGTGCGATCGACCTGCTGCCTGCGCGCATCACCGCCACCGGCGGCGTCGCGCGCAGCCGGCAGGCCTGCAACACGGCGGCGGCGGTGCGGCGGCTCGCCGCGCTGCCCCCCGCGCCTCTTCTCGCGCCGTTCGACATCGGCCCCGCGATCCTGCTCGAGACCCGCGATGCGATCCTCGCCAGCGGACACCATCGCAATCACGCCGCGATGGCCGAGGAACTGCGCGCGTGGCTGGGCAGCGATGAGGCCGCCCGCGCGGTGATGCGACGCCACGGCCTCGCGATGGTCGCGCTGTGCCCCGATCTCGCCGAGGTGGGTCTGTACCGCGAGGCGGCGCCGCACGGCTTCGCCGCGCATCTGGCCGGCGGTGAAGCGCCGTCCTGGCTCGCACCGGTTCCGCTGTCCGGAACGCCGATCCGGATCTGGCGCGTGATCGGCTGAATCGCGCCCTCCGCGCCGGCATCCCGCATCGCTTGTGCGTATCCGCGCGCTCGCTTAAATCCCGCCAATGACCTCGACAAACGACATCCGCCGCTCGTTCCTCGATTATTTTGCCCGCGAGGGTCACCAGGTCGTGTCGTCGGCACCGCTGGTGCCGCACAACGACCCGACGCTGATGTTCGTCAATGCGGGCATGGTGCCGTTCAAGAACGTGTTCACCGGGCTGGAGACGCGATCCTACCGCACCGCGACCTCCGCGCAGAAATGCGTGCGTGCCGGCGGCAAGCACAACGATCTCGATAATGTCGGCTACACCGCGCGGCACCACACATTCTTCGAGATGCTCGGCAATTTCTCCTTCGGCGACTATTTCAAGGAGCAGGCGATCCACCACGCCTGGACGCTGGTCACCAAGGTGTGGGGGCTCGACCCCGACCGGCTGACCGTCACCGTCTATCATACCGACGACGAGGCGTTCGACCTGTGGCGTCGCATCGCCGGCCTGCCCGAGCGCCGCATCATCCGCATCCCGACCAGCGACAATTTCTGGGCGATGGGCGATACCGGGCCGTGTGGGCCGTGTTCGGAGATCTTCTACGATCATGGCGATCACATCCCCGGCGGCCCGCCCGGCAGCCCGGACGAGGATGGCGATCGCTTCGTCGAGATCTGGAACCTGGTGTTCATGCAGTACGAGCAGGTCGATACCGCGACCCGGCTCGCGCTGCCCAGGCCGTCGATCGATACGGGGATGGGCCTGGAACGCATCGCGGCCGTCCTCCAGGGCGTCCACGACAATTACGAGACCGACACCTTCAAGGCGCTGATCGGCGCCGCGGGTGGGCTGACGGACGGCGACACCGCGGGACCGATGCAGGCGTCGTACCGGGTCATCGCCGATCATCTGCGCGCGTCCGGCTTCCTCGTCGCGGACGGCGTGCTGCCCGCCAACGAAGGCCGCGGCTATGTGCTGCGCCGGATCATGCGCCGCGCGATGCGCCACGCGCATCTGCTCGGCGCCCGCGATCCGCTGATGCACCGGCTGGTGCCCGCGCTGGTCGCCGAAATGGGGACGGCCTATCCCGAGCTGGTCCGCGCGCAGCCGCTGATCGAGGAGACGCTCAAGCTGGAGGAGACGCGCTTCCGCCAGACGCTCGACAAGGGCCTCAGGCTGCTCGAGGAGGCGACCGCGGGCATGGCGCCGGGCGCCACGCTGCCCGGCGCGACCGCGTTCCGGCTCTACGATACGTTCGGCTTCCCCTACGACCTCACCGAGGACGCGCTGCGCGCGCAGGGCTTCGGGGTCGACCGCGCCGGCTTCGATCTCGCGATGGCCGAACAGCGCCGCGCCGCGCGCGCCGCGTGGAAGGGATCGGGCGAGACCGCGTCCGACGAATTGTGGTTCGATCTCGCCGAGGAGCTGGGCGGCACCGACTTCACCGGCTACGGCGCGACGCAGGGTGAGGCGCGGGTGCTCGCGATCGTCCGCGACGGCGAACGCGTGAAGACCGCGATCACCGGTGACGAGGGGGTGTTCCTCGTCAACCAGACGCCCTTCTATGCCGAGAGCGGCGGACAGGTCGGCGATGTCGGCACGATCTCCGGAGACGCCGGGTTCGAGGCGGACGTCGAGGATACCCGGAAGCTGGTCGGTCGGCTGCACGCGATGCACGCGGTGGTCACCGGCGGCGAGGTCACGGTCGGAGACGCGGTGCGCCTCGCGGTCGATGTCGAGCATCGCAACGAGGTGCGCGCCAATCATTCGGCGACGCACCTGCTCCACGCGGCGCTGCGCGACCACCTCGGCAAGCACGTCTCGCAGAAGGGCAGCCGCGTCGGCGCCGACCGGCTGCGTTTCGACTTTTCGCACCAGAAGGCGATGACGCCGGTCGAGATCGCCGAGGTCGAGGCCGAGGTGAACCGCCACATCCGCGAGAACGTCCCCGTCGGCACCCGGCTGATGGCCGCGGACGATGCGATCGCGGCGGGTGCGATGGCGCTGTTCGGCGAGAAATACGGCGACGAGGTGCGCGTGCTCTCGATGGGGCGGCTGACCGCGGGTGACTATTCGGTCGAGCTGTGCGGCGGCACGCATGTCTCGGCGCTGGGCGAGATCGCGTTGTTCAAGATCGTCTCCGAGGGTGCGGTCTCGTCGGGCATCCGCCGCATCGAGGCGCTGACCGGCGAGGCGGCGCGACAATGGCTGACGACGCGCGAGGCGCAGCTCAAAGAGGCCGCCGCGACGCTCAAGGCCTCGCCCGAGGAGGTGCCCGCGCGCATCGTGTCGCTGGTCGAGGAGCGGCGCCGGCTGGAGCGCGAACTCGCCGAGGCGAGGAAGGCGCTGGCGATGGGCGGCGGCGGCGCGAGCAAGACCGGGCCGGTGGTCGAGCAGGTCGGTGGCCACGGCTTTGTCGGGCAGGTGATCGACGGGCTCGACCCCAAGAGCCTGCGCGGGCTGGTCGACGAGGCCAAGACGTCGCTCGGCTCGGGCGTCGCGGTGCTGGTCGCGGTGCATGACGGCCGCGCGACCGTCGCGGTCGGCGTCACCGACGACCTGCTGCCCGGGCTCGGCGCGGTCGACCTGGTCCGCGCGGCGGTCACGGCGCTCGGCGGGCAGGGCGGTGGCGGTCGCCCCGACATGGCGCAGGGCGGGGGTCCGGACGGCGCGAGGGCGGCGGATGCGGTCGCGGCGGTGCGCGCGGCGCTGGCGGCGGTGAAGGCGGCAGCGTGACGGGGACGCCGCGATCCGACCGCGGGACCGTCGCCCTCGATGAGCCGCTCGCTGAAAAAGGGCTTCCGGCACGCGCCCCGGCGTAAGTCGGTCTCGACCGTCGGGATGGATGCGGCGGTCGCGAAGCGTGGTTGCCCTCCCTCTCCCCTGCGGGAGGGAGAGGGCTTGCAGCTACTCCGCCGCCACCGCGGCCAGGCCGTCGTCGAGCGGGTGCGCCAGCCGGCTCAGCATCTCCTTCGGGCAGACCTGCCAGATATCGCTGCGCATCCGGTCCCAGTCGGCGATCACGGTCTGCGCCCATCTGCTGTCGGTGCGCCGGGCATGCTCGACGATCATGCCGTGGACCACGCCTTCCCAGTGCGCCGCGGCGAGGCGCTGCCAGACGATGTTGTCGGGGTTGGCGTGGGCTTCGAACGATCCGTCCTCGTCGAGGACGAAGGCCATGCCGCCGGTCATCCCCGCGCCGAAATTCTCGCCGACGCGGCCGAGGATCACCGCGACGCCGTTGGTCATGTACTCGCAGCCGTTCGCGCCGCAGCCCTCGACCACCACGCTGGCGCCCGAATTGCGCACCGCGAAGCGCTCGCCCGCCTGGCCGGCGGCGTAGAGCGCGCCGCTCGTGGCGCCGTAGAGCACGGTGTTGCCGATGATCGCGTTGCGCCGCGAATCGAGCGGCGAGGAGACCGTCGGCCGGATCGCGATGATCCCGCCGGACAGGCCCTTGCCGACATAGTCGTTGGCGTCTCCGAACACCTCGATGGTGATCCCCTTGCACAGGAACGCGCCGAGCGACTGCCCCGCCGATCCGCGCAGCCGGACATGGACGTGCCCGTCGGCGAGCGTGCTCATGCCGAACCTGGAGGTCACTTCGGACGAGAAGCGCGTGCCCACCGCGCGGTGCGTATTGCGCACCGAATAGGTCAGCTGCATCTTCTCGCCGCGTTCGAACACGGCGCGCGCGTCGCGGATCATCTGCGCGTCGAGGCTGTCGGGCACCTCGTTGCGGAACGTCGGGATCGCGAAGCGGCGCTCGTGATCGGCGGCGTCGACCTTGGCGAGGATCGGGTTGAGGTCGAGATCGTCGAGATGCTCGGCGCCGCGGCTGACCTGGCGGAGCAGCTCGGTGCGGCCGATGATCTCGTCGAGGCTGCGCACGCCCAGCCGCGCGAGGATCTCGCGCACTTCCTCCGCGATGAAGGTCATCAGGTTGATGACCTTCTCGGGCGTGCCGACGAACTTGGCGCGCAGTGTCTCGTCCTGCGTGCAGACCCCGACCGGACAGGTGTTCGAATGGCACTGGCGGACCATGATGCAGCCCATCGCGACCAGGCTCAGCGTGCCGATGCCGAACTCCTCCGCGCCCAATATGGCGGCGATGACGATGTCGCGCCCGGTCTTGAGCCCACCATCGGTGCGCAGCTTGACGCGGTGCCTGAGCCCGTTGAGCGTGAGCACCTGGTTGGTCTCGGTCAGCCCCATCTCCCAGGGCGTGCCGGCATATTTGATCGAGGTCTGCGGGCTGGCGCCGGTGCCGCCGACATGGCCGGCGACCAGGATCACGTCGGCGTGCGCCTTGGCGACGCCCGCCGCGACGGTGCCGATGCCGGCTGACGACACCAGCTTGACGCAGACCCGCGCGCGCGGATTGATCTGCTTCAGGTCGTAGATGAGCTGCGCCAGGTCCTCGATCGAATAGATGTCGTGATGCGGCGGCGGCGAGATCAGCGTCACGCCCGGCGTCGAGTGCCTGAGCCTGGCGATGAACTCGGTCACCTTGAAGCCCGGCAGCTGGCCGCCCTCGCCGGGCTTGGCGCCCTGCGCGACCTTGATCTCGAGCTCTTCGGCGGCGCCGAGATATTCGGCGGTGACGCCGAACCGCCCGCTCGCCACCTGCTTGATGACCGAGTTGGCGTTGTCGCCATTCTCGTAGGGTTGGTAGCGCGAGCGATCCTCGCCGCCCTCGCCCGAGACCGCCTTGGCGCCGATCCGGTTCATCGCGATCGCCAGCGTCTCGTGCGCTTCGGGGCTCAACGCGCCCAGCGACATGCCGGGCGTGACGAAGCGCTTGCGGATCTCGGTGATCGCCTCGACCTCGTCGATCGGGATCGCCTCCCGCGCCCAGTTGAACTCGAGCAGGTCGCGCAGATACACCGGCGGCAGGTCGCGCACGCCACGCGAGAACTGCAGATAGGTCGAATAGCTGTCGGTACCGACGGATGTCTGCAACAGGTGCATCAGCTGCGCCGAATAGGCATGCGCCTCGCCGCCGCCGCGCTGGCGATAGAAGCCGCCGACCGGCAGCGTCGCGACCGCGGCGTCCCATGCCTTCTCATGGCGGTCGAGCGCGTTGACCTGGAGCGAGGCATAGCCCTCGCCCGAGATCTTGGCGGGCATGCCGGGGAACAGATCGTTGACCAGCGCGCGGCTCAATCCCACCGCCTCGAAATTATAGCCGCCGCGATAGGACGCGATCACCGCGATGCCCATCTTGGCGATGATCTTGAGCAGCCCGTCGTCGATCGCCTTGCGATAGCGCCTGATGCACTCCTCGAGGCCGAGCTCGCCGAACAGGCCCCGGCGCTGGCGGTCGGCGATCGCCGCTTCGGTCAGGTACGCGTTGACCGTGGTCGCGCCGACACCGACCAGCACCGCGAAATAATGCGTGTCGAGGCATTCGGCCGAGCGCACGTTGATCGACGCGTAGGAGCGCAAGCCCTTGCGGACGAGATGGGTGTGCACCGCCGCCGCCGCGATCACCATCTGGATGGCGACGCGGTCGGCCGAGACATGCTCGTCGGTGAGGAACAGCTCGGAGCGGCCCTCGCGCACCGCCTGCTCGGCCTTGCGGCGGATCTCGGCGATCGCGGCGCGCAGCCCGTCGGCGCCCGCGTCCGCCGAAAAGGTGCAGTCGATCTCGGCGGCGGTCGCGCCGAAATAGAGCTTGAGCGTCGCCCAGTCGACCGAACTCAGCACCGGCGAGGGCAGCACCAGGATGTTGGACTGGGTGGACGCGACATCGAGGATGTTGCCGAGATTGCCGAACCGGGTCGACAGGCTCATCACGCGGGTCTCGCGCAGGCTGTCGATCGGCGGGTTGGTGACCTGGCTGAAGTTCTGGCGGAAGAACTGGCTGATGACGCGCGGCTTGTCCGAGATGACCGCGAGCGGCGTGTCGTCGCCCATCGATCCGATCGCCTCCTTGGCATCCTCGACGCAAGGGGAGAGGATCAGCTCCATATCCTCCATCGTCTGGCCGGCGGCGACCTGGCGGCGGATCAGCTCGGCGCGCGGCATCGCCGGCCAGAAGTCGCCCTCCGCCACGGGCAGGTCGGCGAGCGTGCGGAAGTCCTTGATATAGTCGGCGAAGGGATGCTCGCCGGCGAGCCGGTCCTTCAGCTGCTCGTCGGTGAACAGCACGCCCTCGTCGAGATCGACCGCGATCATCTGGCCGGGGCCGATCCGGCCCTTGGCGATCACCGTGCTCTCCGGCACCACGACCATGCCGGTCTCGGACCCCACGATCAGCAGATTGTCCGCGGTCAGCGTGGTGCGCAGCGGGCGCAGCGCGTTGCGGTCGACGCCGGCGACGACCCACCGCCCGTCGGTCATCGCAAGCGCGGCCGGGCCGTCCCACGGCTCCATCACCGAGGCGTAATAGGCGTACATGTCGCGATGCGCCTGCGGCAGATCGACCGCCCCCTGCCACGCCTCGGGGACGAGCATCAGCTTGGCGGTCGGCGCGTCACGGCCCGCGCGGCAGATCGCCTCGAACACCGCGTCCAGCGCGGCGGTGTCCGACGCGCCCGCCGGGATGAGGGGCTTGATGTCCTCCGAATGCTCGCCGAACGCGATCGCCGCCATCTTGATCTCGTGGCTCTTCATCCAGTTCTTGTTGCCGCGGATCGTGTTGATCTCGCCATTGTGCGCGAGCGTGCGGAACGGCTGCGCCAGCCACCATTGCGGGAAGGTGTTGGTCGAATAGCGCTGGTGGAAGATCGCGAAGCGGCTGACGAAGCGCTCGTCGCGCAGGTCCGGATAGAACACCGACAGCTCTTCGGCGAGGAACAGGCCCTTGTAGATGATCGACTGGCACGACAGCGAGCAGACGTAGAAGCCCTGGATCTGCGCCTCGATCACCGCGCGCTCGATCCGGCGCCGGATGAGATAGAGGTTCTTCTCGAACTCGGCCGAATCGACGGTGTCGGGGTGCGGGCCCTGGATCATGATCTGCTCGATCTCGGGGCGCGTCATCATCGCCTTGTCGCCGATCACCGCGATATCGACCGGCACCTGCCGCCAGCCGTAGATGGTGTAGCCGAAGCCGATGATCTCGCTCTCGACGATCGTGCGACACGCCTCCTGCGCGCCGAGATCGGTGCGCGGCAGGAAGATCATGCCGACCGCGAGCCGCCCGGCGCCGGCCTTGTGCCCGCCATTCTCGATCGCATCGTCGAAGAAGCCGGTCGGCAACTCGACATGGATGCCCGCGCCGTCGCCGGTCTTGCCGTCGGCATCCACCGCGCCACGATGCCACACCGCCTTCAGCGCATCGATCGCGGCGGCGACGACGCGCCGCGAGGGCTGGCCGTCGGTGGCGGCGACGAGCCCGACGCCACAGGCATCGCTCTCGAACTCGGGGCGGTACATGCCCTCGCGGGCGAGGCGCTCTCGCTGATCCTTCATAATATCTTTCCCGGCAGTTCAAGGCGCACGAAGGTCGTCAAACGGTGGATGGTCTCGGCGAGCAGCGGCAGGTGACCGATCGCCTCGATCAGCCGGTCAAATTGGACCTGCGGATCGAGCGGATAGTCGTGGACGAGCTGATTTCGCAGCTTGACGACCTTGCTCCACTCGCCGGCATCATCAAGCAGTCCGATACGCTCCATGAAGTCCGCATTGTCGCGGGAGAACCAGCGGGCGGTATCCTCCCCCATGAGCTTCGGAATGGCACGGAACGCGCGCGAAAGCTGATCCTCGATCTGCTCGAAGCTCTTCAGCGTGGCTCGCGCGCCCGACTGCCGCGGGGATGGCATCGCGTCGAACGCCGCCAGATCGGACGGCATGCTGTCCAGCAGTTCGAGGTCCGCGGCTACCGATGCGTGCAGCCGGCCCAGCCTGTCCAGCAGCCGGTCCATGATCTCCAGCTCGGGCGTCGTCACAACACCACGCCATCACGATACGCGATGCGCTCGAATGGTCCGGGCGCCTTTCCGCGGACGGCAACAAGCACGTCCACCTTGCGCGGCTCGGTCAGTCTCCAGAACCGCTCCTCAAACATCGCCTTTTGGTGGGCCTCATCTCCCGGGCGATCCACCTCTACGAGCAGATCGATATCGCCGCCGCGCCTGCGGTCATCCACCCGGCTGCCGAACAGCCGCACGACGACGTTGTCGCCGAACGCCCCGCGCGCCGCCGCCTTGATCGCGGCGATCTCGTGGTCGGTCAGCCGCATCTCACGCCGCCACCGGCTGCGCCGACGTGGCCGCCTTTGCGCGGTCCTTGAGCCAGCCGTGCATCCGCTCGGACACGTCGCGGCCGTCGCGCACCGCCCAGACGACCAGCGACGCGCCGCGCACGATGTCGCCCGCCGCGAACACGCCCGGCATCGAGGTCTGCATGGTACGATGATCGACACGCAGCGTGCCCCAGCGCGTCACCGACAGTTCCGGCGCGCCGAACATCTGCGGCAGGTCCTCGGGATCGAAGCCGAGCGCCATGACGACGAGATTAGCGTCGAGCGAGAAGGCGCCCTCGGGATCGACCTCGGGCGCGCGGCGACCCGAGGGGTCGGGCGCGCCGAGCCGCATCCGGCTGACCCGCACGCCACTCACCGTCTCGGCCGCCGTGAATGCCTCGGGCGCGGACAGCCAGACGAACTCGACGCCTTCCTCCTCGGCGTTCTTCACCTCGCGCTGCGAGCCCGGCATGTTGGCGCGGTCGCGGCGGTAGAGGCACTTGACCGATCTGGCGCCCTGGCGGACCGCGGTGCGCACGCAGTCCATCGCTGTGTCGCCGCCGCCGACGACGACGACATGCTTGTTCGCGGCATTGAGCGAGCCATCCTCGAACGCCGGTACGTCGTCGCCGAAACCCTTGCGGTTGGATGCGATCAGGAAGTCGAGCGCCTTGACCACGCCCGCCGATCCCACACCCGGCGCCTTCATCGCGCGCGCCTTGTAGACGCCAGTGGCGATGAGCACCGCATCGTGGCGCTCGCGCAGCTGCGCCAGCGTCGCATCACGGCCGACCTCGAAATCGAGATGGAAATGGATGCCGCTGTCGATCAGCCGCTGGTGACGGCGGCCGACCACCTCCTTCTCGAGCTTGAAGCCGGGGATGCCATAGACGAGCAGCCCACCGGCGCGATCGTGGCGATCATAGACATGCACCTCATAGCCGTGCCCGCGCATGTATTCGGCCGCACTCAGGCCGGCGGGTCCGGCGCCGACGATGCCGATCGACTGGCCCGAACGATCGCGCACCGGGCGGACGGGCTCGACCCAGCCCTCCGCCCAGGCGGTATCGGTGATGAACTTCTCGATCGCGCCGATCGTCACCGCGCCGTGACCGGAGAACTCGATGACGCAATTGCCCTCGCACAACCGGTCCTGCGGGCAGATGCGGCCGCAGATCTCGGGCATGGTCGAGGTCGAGGCGGCAAGCTCATAGGCCTCGCGCAGCCGGCCTTCGGCGCACAGTCGTAGCCAGTCGGGAATGTGGTTGTGGAGCGGGCAATGCGTCGAACAATAGGGGACGCCGCACTGCGAGCAGCGCCCCGCCTGCTGCTCGGCCTCGTCGACGGCATAGGCCCGCGCGATCTCCGCGAAGTCCTCGGCGCGCAGCGCCGGCACGCGCTTCTCCGGATAGGCCTGCACCGTTCCAACGAACTTGAGCATCGGATTGTCAGCCATCACGCCCTCCGCATCCGTTGAAAGCACGGAATCACGTCCGAGTCACGGCCGGATTTAAGAGAAGGTAAGGATACCATCCCTAATATGACAGGTGCCGGGCGTTTGTCGCGACGGCGGGAAGGTGAAAGCCAAAGTAAATGGCCAGACCGGACCTATGCCAGCAGCCAAGTCATCGCGGCAGCGCCCGCGAAGATCCGATACCAGGCAAACGGTGCGAATCCGCGACGCGATACGAAGCCGACGAAGGCGCGCACCACGACGAGCGCGACCAGAAATGCCACGACGAAACCGATCGCGATCTCGGGCCACCCCACGATCGCGGCATCGGCCGGTGCCTGTGCCGGCGGTGGCCGCTTGGCCAGCTCCACCACGGTCGCGCCGAGCATCGTCGGGACTGCGAGGAAGAAGCTGAACTCTGCCGCCGTCCGCCGTTCGACGCCGAGCGACAGCGCGCCGAGGATCGTCGCGCCCGATCGGCTGACGCCGGGGATCATCGCCAGGCACTGGATCAGCCCGATCCCGACCGTCGTCCTCGCCGGCACCTCGGCGATGCCGTGCGTCTGGCCCGGTTTGACGACGCGCTCGATGAC
Source organism: uncultured Sphingomonadaceae bacterium (assembly GCA_964245815.1). Taxonomy (GTDB): domain Bacteria; phylum Pseudomonadota; class Alphaproteobacteria; order Sphingomonadales; family Sphingomonadaceae; genus Solisphingomonas. Next base: position 28,255 of record CAXTNX010000020.1, read on the forward strand.
GAGGATCGCGACACCGCCGAGGATCAGCGCCCAGCAGACGACGATCGGCTTGGTCAGCAGCACCTCGATCTTCTTGTGCAACGCCAGCCCGATCACCGCGGCGGGGAGAAAGGCGAGCAGGATGTTGCGCACGAAGCGCCAGGCGCCCGGCGTGCGCCGCGCGAGCCCGATCAGGACCGTCCAGAAGGTCCGCCAGTACAACACCACGATCGCCAGGATCGCGCCGAGCTGGATGACGATGTCGAACGTCGCCCATTGCCGGTCGTCATAGCCGAGCAGCGCGCCCGCGAGGATGAGGTGACCGGTCGACGAGACCGGCAGGAACTCGGTGACGCCTTCGACGATGCCGAGCAGCACCGGTTGCAGGATCATCATGCGGGCGCGGCCTTCGCTACGGGAGGAGGGGAGGGCTCAGGCGGCGCGGCGCTGCCGCGCGAACCGTCCGAGCCGCTGATACTTGACCAGCCAGTCCATCGCCACCGTCTCGATCGGCGTCGCCGCCCGCCCGAACGCGGCCAGCGTCTCCGCGTCCGGTGCGACGATCGTATCGCGCTTGAGCATCTTCAGCTGGTCGGTCGTCAGCGGCGACGCGGGCAGCCGCGCGATCATGTCGGCCAGCGGATCGGGCAGGTCGACGAACAGCGGGGCGCGCCCGATCATCCGCGCGATCAGCTCGTTGATCGCGCGCATCGTCAACACCTCCGGGCCGCCGAGCTCGTAGAGATGCCCGGCATGCGCGGACGGATCGAGCGCCGCGGACGCCGCCGCGCGCGCGACGTCGGCGACGAACACCGGCTGGAAACGCGAGCCCGGCGCGATGACCGGCACCACCGGCAGGAGCTGGATCATCCGCGCGAACTTGTTGAGGAAATCGTCCTCCGCACCGAAGATCACCGAGGGCCGCAGGATCGTCGCGGCGGGGAAGGCGGCGCGGACCGCGGCCTCGCCGTCGCCCTTGCTGCGGCCATAGGCGGAGGGCGACGCCGGGTCGGCGCCGATCGCGGACATCTGCACGAACGTCCTGGCGCCGGCGTCGGCCGCAGCCGCGGCGACGATGCGCGCGCCCTCGACATGGACGGCATCGAACCTGCCGGTCAGCACGCCGACCAGATTGATCACCGCGTCGCTGTCCCGCACCGCGCGCGCGACGCTGGCCGGCCTGGTCACGTCGGCGGCGATGAACTGGGTCTGCCCCAGCCCGCCCTGCGGCTTGAGGAAGAAGGCATGACGCGGATCGCGCCCGACGATGCGCACGCGTGCGCCGCGCTTCAGAAGCCGCTGCGCGATATAGCGGCCGACGAAGCCGCCGCCGCCGAACACCGTCACCAGATCCGTCATCGCCAATCCCGTCCAGCTCGCGCGGTACAACGCGCACCGCTCTGCCCCGGCCCCCGCACGATGACAAGCACGCACCGCCATTGACAAGCCGCGCGAGCCCCCGCTATCGGCGCGCTCCTACCCCGTGCCCAGATGGCGGAATTGGTAGACGCACCAGCTTCAGGTGCTGGCGGTCGCAAGGCCGTGGAGGTTCGAGTCCTCTTCTGGGCACCAGCTACCCCCGCATGACCGTGAAGCCTCAGGCGCCTGCCCCGTCCGACAGGTCCTCGTCGGTATCGCCTTCCACCTGCGGATCGATCGCCGGCGCGGCGGCCTCGTCGCTCAGCACCGCTTCCGCCTCGCCTTCGCTCTCCTCGATGCGCGCCGCCGAGACGACGTGCTCGTTCGGGTCCACCCGGAACAGGATCACGCCCGAGCTGCCGCGACCGATCACGCGGGTGTCGCCCACCGACATGCGGATCAGCTTGGCCTGATCGGTGACGAGCATCAGCTGCTCGCCCTTGTGCGCGGGAAAGCTCGCCACGACCGGGCCGTTGCGCGCGAGGTTGTCGATGTTGGTGATGCCCTGGCCGCCACGGCCGATGCGGCGATACTCGTAGGCCGACGAGCGTTTGCCATAGCCGTTGGCGCACACCGTCAGGATGAACTCCTCCGCCGCGATGAACTCGGCGAAGCGCGCGTCGGACATCGCGCGCGGCGTGTCGGACCTGGCCTCCTTCCACGGCGCATGGCGGAGGTAATCCTCGCGCTCTTGCGGGGTCGCCGCGAAGCCGCGCAGGATCGACAGCGAGATCACCTCGTCGTCGTCCGCCAGCCGTGCGCCGCGCACGCCGGTCGCGGTGCGGCTCTGGAACGCACGGACGTCGGTGGCGGCGAAGCGGATCGCCTTGGCGCCGTCGGTCTTCGTGCCGCGCGTGGCGAGCAGCACGTCGTCGTCCTCGGTGAGCAGCGTCACCCCGATCAGCCGGTCGGACGCGTCCTCGTGGCCGTCGTCCGCCACGAACCGCATCGCGATCTTGCCGGCGGTGGGCACGTTGGTGAACGCGTCCATCGCGTTGCGCCGCACCAGCCCCTTGGCGGTGGCGAACAGGATGTGGAGCCCGCTCCATTCCGTCTCGTCCTCGGGCAAGGTCAGCACGGTCGAGATCGTCTCGCCCTCGGCGAGCGGCAGCAGGTTGTTCATCGAGCGGCCGCGCGCCTGCGGGGCACCCTCGGGCAGCCGCCAGACCTTCTTGCGATAGACCTTGCCCGCGGTCGAGAAGAACAGCACGGGCGTGTGCGTCGAGGTAACGAACAGCTTGATGACCGCGTCCTCGTCCTTGGTCGCCATGCCCGAGCGGCCTTTGCCGCCCTTGGCCTGCGTGCGGAACGTGGCGAGCGGGGTACGCTTGATGTAGCCGCCGAGCGTCACGGTGACGACCATGTCCTCGCGCTCGATCAGGTCCTCGTCGTCGATGTCGTTGCCGGCGGGCAGGATCAAGGTCCGGCGCGGGGACGCGAACTCGGCGGAGACCGCGTCCAGCTCCTCGCCCATCACCTCGTAGAGTCGCGCGCGGTCGCCGAGGATGTGGAGGAGCGCGCCGATCAAGTCCGCCAGCTTGGCCAGCTCGCCGCCGGTCTCGTCGCGGCCGAGTGCCGTCAGGCGGTGGAGGCGCAGTTCGAGGATGGCGCGCACCTGGAAGTCGGACAGGCGATAGGTGTCGCCCTCGACGTCCTTCTCCACCGCCTCGACGAGGCGGATATAGGGAATGATCTCCGCGATCGGCCATTCGCGCGCTGCCAGGGCGGCGCGCGCCGCGGCCGGATTGGACGAGGCGCGGATGATCTTCACCACCTCGTCGAGATTGGTCACTGCGACGACGAGGCCGAGCAGGACATGGGCACGCTCGCGCGCCTTGAGCAGCTCGTACTTGGAGCGGCGGGTGATCACCTCCTCGCGGAAGGTGATGAAGGCGGCGACGATGTCGCGGAGGGTGAGCGTCTCGGGCCGTCCGCCGCGGATCGCCAGCATGTTGGCGGGGAAGCTGGTCTGCGCCGGCGTGTGGCGCCAGAGTTGGTTGAGCACCACGTCCGGCGTCGCATCGCGCTTCAGCTCGATGACGATCCGCACGCCATCGCGGTTGGATTCGTCACGGATGTCCGAGACGCCCTCGATGCGCTTGTCCTTGGCGGCCTCGGCGATCGATTCGACAAGACCGTTCTTGCCGGTCTGGTACGGGATCGAGGTGAGCACGATCGCGCGCCGGTCGCCGCGCCCGTCCTCGACGATGTGGCTGGAGCGCATCATGATCGATCCGCGCCCGAGCGTATAGGCGTTACGCGCGCCGCCCAGCCCGAGGATCAGGCCGCCGGTCGGGAAGTCCGGGCCGGGGATGATCTCGTGAAGCTGCTCGGAGGTGAGGCCGGGATCGGCGATGAAGGCCTTGCACGCGGCGATCACCTCGCCGAGATTGTGCGGCGGGATGTTGGTCGCCATGCCGACCGCGATGCCGCCCGCGCCGTTGACGAGCAGGTTGGGGAAGCGCGCGGGGAGGACCAGCGGCTCTTCGCGCGAGCCATCGTAGTTCGGACCGAAATCGACGGTGTCCTTCTCGACATCCTCCAGCAGCGCCATCGCCGCCTTGTTGAGGCGCGCCTCGGTGTACCGTTCGGCGGCGGGCGCATCCGGGTCCATCGATCCGAAATTGCCCTGGCCGTCGATCAGCGGCACCCGCATGGACCAGTCCTGCGCCATGCGGGCCAGCGCCATGTAGATGGCGAGGTTGCCGTGCGGGTGATAGTTGCCCATCGTGTCGCCGACGATCTTGGCGCATTTGCGATAGGGCCGGCCGGGGACGAAGCCGCCCTCCTGCGACGCCCAGAGGATGCGGCGATGGACGGGCTTCAGGCCGTCGCGGACGTCGGGCAGCGCACGACTGACGATGACCGACATCGCATAGTCGAGATAGCTCGACTTCATCTCGTCGACGATCGAGACGGGGGAGATGTCGCTGGGTTCGATGGTCGGGGGCGCGCTGGCCAAGGTCTCGGGGCTTTCGTGGCTGACGGAAGACGCGCCGACGCGCGACCGCCTTCCCTAGCCCAGCCCGGGGACAGGCGCCACCCCGCGCGGGCACGCGCTCGCGCACGCGCGCGAGGGCTGGCTCGTATCCTCCCTTCGTCGCAGCGCGTCCCCTGTCGCCCAGCCTTCCGCCGGGATGACGGAAAAGGGACTGCGTCGCGCTTGGTTCAGCCGCGCACGAAGCGCCAGCGCCGGTCGTCGGAGCCGGCCGCGTCGAACGCATACCCGTCGCCGTCGAAGCCCTTGAGATCGGCGATCCGTTCGATGCGGTGCTCGCACAGATAGCGTGCCATCATGCCGCGCGCCTTCTTGGCGGCGAAGCTGTTGAAGCGCAGTCCGTCCGCGCCATGGTCGTCCATGAACTCGATATCGTGGATCGTGGCCCTGCGCGGCGGCGCTTGAGCGATCGCGCGCCAATATTCCTTGCTGGCGAGATTGACGACGACGCCCGATCCTTCGGCGCGCAGGTCCTTCGCGAGCAGCGCGCCGATCCGGTCTCCCCAGTGCGCGTACAATGTGGTGGCGTCGGGCGCCCAGCGCGTGCCCATCTCGAGCCGGTAGGGCCGCATCGCGTCGAGCGGGCGGAGCAATCCGTAGAGTCCCGAGAGCATCCGGACGTGATCCTGGGCGAAGTCCAGCGCCGGCGCCTCCAGCGTGCGCACCTCGAAGCCGGTATAGACGTCCCCCGCGAAGGCGAAGATCGCGGGGCGCGAGGCCGCCCTGCGGAAACCCCTGAAGCGCGCGACGTTGAGCGTGGCGAGCGTCTCGCTGATTCCCATGATGCGCTCGAGATCGCGTTCGGTCAGCGCGGCGGCGGCGCGTGCGATGCGCCCCGCCTCGCGCGCCAGTCGCGGCCGGGTCGCGACGATCCCGTCGGGCAGCGCGCGCTCATAGTCGAGCGTCTTGGCGGGGGAGAGCAGGGCGAGCATCGCGATCCCGTGCGGTGGGCGAATGGCGATCGCTCGTCAACATGCAACCAGCGGCGTTCAATGCGGGTTCAGCGGGAGACACCGATGGTCGCGTCGGCCCATCGCTTGAACCGGGAGAGGGCCGGGGCTAGCACCGCGCGCGACGCGGCGCCTGGTCCCCGGTGCCGCAGCAGGAGGTTTCCCAGCATGAAGTTCGCAACGACGACCGCTTTCGCCGCCGTGCTGGCGCTCGGCTGCGCGCCCGCCCTCGCCAAGAAGCCCGCGGCCCCGGCCGATGCCGGCAAGCCCGCGTTCAGCACGGCATTCCGCCAGGCGGCGCAACCGCTGCAGACGGCCTACAATGCCGGCGACATCGCCGCCGCCAAGGCCGTGCTGCCCGCCGCGCAGGCCGCCGCCTCGACCCCCGACGACAAGCATGTTCTCGGCGTCCTGATGGTCCAGCTCGGCACCAAGGCACAGGACGACACGCTCCAGTCGCAGGGTGTCGACATGGCGGTCCAGAGCGGCAAGTCGCCGCCGTCCGAGGTGGCACAGCTGCTCAACGTGAAGGGCGTGATCGCCTACAACAAGGGCGATCTGGCCGGCGCCGACGCCGCCTTCTCCCAGCAATACCAGGCCAATCCCGCAGACAGCGACAATGCCATCCTGCTCGCGCAGACCAAGGTCCGCGAAAAGCAGCCGCAGGCCGCGATGCCGATCATCGATGCCGCGATCAAGGCCAAGAAGGCGGCCGGCCAGCCCGTGCCCGAGGATTGGTATCGCCGCGCGCTGGCGATCGCCTATGACGCCAAGCTGCCCGCCGAGACGGCGCGTTTCGGCATGGGCCTCGTCGGCGACTACCCGACCACCGATACCTGGCGGACCAGCGTGCAGACCTATCGCGACACCGCCGCGCTCGACCAGCAGGGCGATCTCGATTCGCTGCGGCTGATGCGGGCGGCCGGCGCGCTGGCCGGCGAGCGCGACTATTACGAATATGCCAACCTCGCCAACGACAAGGGCTATCCCGGCGAGGCCAAGGCGGTGATCGACGAGGGCATGAGCTCGAACATGGTCTCCGCCCAGGTCAAGAACAGCAAGGCGCTCGCCGAGCTCAAGACCGTCACCGGCCCGAAGATCGCCGGCGACAAGGCGTCGCTCCCCGCGCTCGACAAGAGCGCGCGCGCGGCGCCCGACGGCAAGAAGGCGCTGCTCACCGGCGATGCCTATCTCGGCTACGGCATGTATCCGCAGGCCGCCGATCTGTTCAGGGTCGCGGTCCAGAAGGGCGGGGTCGACGCCAACGTCGCCAATCTCCGGCTCGGCGAGGCGCTGGCGCATGCCGGCCAGAAGGACGCCGCGATCCAGGCGTTCGGCCAGGTCACCGGCAAGACCCAGCCGCTCGCGCAATACTGGACGATCTGGGCCAATCAGGGCGCCCGGCCGGCGGCCCGCGGCGCGGCGCCCGCCGCGAGCTGAGGTCAGCCCTGTCATCCCGGCGAAAGCGGGACCTTTGCAAGACACCATCGTCATCCCGCCCTGGTGCCGGGATCCGCCGTCGTCACCCTCTCAAGCCGTCGATTTCGCGCGATCGTGGATGCCTGAACACGTCCGGCATGACGGTATGACGAAGCGCTCGGCGGACTTACGCAAAGGTCCCGCGACGGCGGGTAGCGCGCTCGTTCGTCTGTCCGGCGAGGCAGCCGGATCGTCGCCTCCTCCAGGATGACGGTATCGGATCAATACTGCTTCGAATAGCGCAGGCTGACGCTCGGGCCGAGCAGCCCGCCCGCCTGGCTGAGCAGGCTCAGCGCCTTGGAGAGGCCGATCGTCAGCTGGGTCTGGGTGAAGCCCTTGGCATCGGTGATGACCTGCACATAGACCCGGTTCGAGATGTACTTGCCCGCCGACAGCGCGGTGCCGTGGCCGGCCTGGGTGTCCGAGCCGAGGATCGACAGGTTGGTGAGCCCCGCCGCCCCTTTCAGCTTGCCGATCGGGTTGAAGCCGCCGCTGCCGCCCGCGCCACGCAGCGAGTTGAGCGCGGCGGCGAGCTGGAGCGCCTGCGCGGGCGTCAGCGAGGTCACCGAGGTGCCGAACAGCAGCCGCGAGAGCACCTCGTCCTGCGGCAGGCTGGGTGTCGAGGTGAAGGTGATCTGCGGGTGCGTCGCGGTGCCGCCGATGTTGATCGCGGCGGTGACACCGTTCGCGGTCGTGTCCGCGGTGATGTCGAGGATCGGGTTGAGCAGCGGTCCGGCGAAGGTGATCCGGGACTGGTCCTCGAGCGTCAGCCGCTTGCCCGCGAAGCTGAACGTGCCGCGCACCACCCTGAGATCGCCCGTCACCTGCGGGCTCCCGGTGGTGCCGGTGACGTGCATGTCGGTCGACCATTCGGAATCGAGGCCCATGCCGCCGACGAAGAGCTGGTTCGCCGCCTTGACGCGGATGTCGAGCTTCCAGTTGGTCGGCGCCGGACCCTGCGCGGCGTTCGGATCGGGCGGCGGTGCACCCTTGCGGCGCACGCCGGCCAGTTCGGGCACCTCGCCCGCGCCGGGCCGCGCGATCTCGTAATGGACCTCGGCGAGGTTGAGCGTGCCCGCGATCAGCCCGCCCGCCGCCCTGGAGTTGGTCACCGCGATCGTGCCCGAGACGCGCGCCGCCGCGGCGTCCGAATTGGCGAGCGTCGCATTGTCGAGCCGGGCGATGATGTCGATCGGGAAGCCCGCCGCCGGATCGATGCCGACCGCGCCCGAGGCCTGCATGCTGCCCTTCCCCGCGGTGCCCTGGAAGCGGTTGAGCAGGAATTGCGACTGGGTGAAGCGACCGTCGAGCTGGATGTTGGAGATCGTCGTGCCGTAGGTCGTGTTCTCGTAGCGCAGCTGGTTGGCGCGGATGACGCCGACCAGGGCTGGCTTGTCGAGACGGCCGGAGACATCCGCGCCCATCGCGATCGGGCCGGACAGCGTCTGGCCGGCGATGCCGGTCAGCGTCCAGAGCACCTCGGCAGGTCCGTTGTAGCGGATGCCGCCACTCAAAGGCGCCTGCATCAGCCGTGTCGTCCACGCGGCCGTGCCGCCGGGGATCGGCGCGAGGCTCGCCTTGACGCGCCCGAGCACGGTGCCGCCACGCCTGAGCAGCGCCGCGACCTGGCCGCCCCGCGCGCCGCTCAGCGTGCCGAGCAAGGCGATGTCCACCGGGTCGGAGACGGTGAGCGCACCGGTCCGGGTGAAGCCCGCGATGTCGATCCGCACGCGCGCATCCGGGATCGCCCCGGATCCCGACATCGTCAGGTCGACGGTCCCGGTCGCGGTGCCGCCGAGCCCGAGCGACGGCGCGAACACCTGCGCGATCGAGAGGTCCATTTTCTGCATCGCGGCATGCGCCTCGACGACCCTCCCGTAGCGGCCGTTCACCGTGATGCGGCCCTGCGGCAGCACGATGGTGGCCGGCGCGAGGACGTAGTCGCCGTCCTGCCGGGTGGCGACCGCCGGCCGGGCAAGCGAGACGGCGAGGCCGTTCACGGTCCCGCGCAGATTGGCGAGGAGGCGTGTCGGATCGATCTGCGCCTGCGCGGCGACGTCGAACGGGACGCCCGAAACGCACCTGGCGGTGAGACCGACATGACCGCGGCCATGCGCGTAGCGGAACACCGATCGCAGCGACGTGACGACGCCGGTGCCGAGGCGCGCGCCGAGCAGCGCGACCGAGCCGGTCGCCGACGGGCCGTCCGGCAGGACGACGACATGCGCCTTGACAAGGCCCGAGGTGATCGTGACGGGCTGCCCGCCCGGCCCCGGCAGTCGCGCGCCAGAAGCGCGGACGTCGACGTCCGCGGCCTGGTTGCTGCCCTGCGCGGCCAGGCGGACGGTGCCGTTCAATCCCGATCCGCCGAGCGTCAGCAGGCCGGCGAACGGTCCGGCCGCGGTCTGCACGATCGCGCCGCGCACGGTGATCCCCGCGATCAGCAGCTGATGGATGTCGACCGCGAGCGGGCCTTTGCCGGCGCGGACCAGCATGTCGGCCTTGAACGCGCCGTAATCCGAAGCGCCGGCGGCATCGATCCGATAGCCCGCCGCCGAGCCGTGGACCGTCGCCGTGAGGTCCCTGAGACCGATGCCGATACCGGGCCGCGCCGCCCTGAGCACGATGTCCGGACTGGCGGCCGTTCCCGTCGCGATCAGCGCGAACGGACCATAGGCCGTGCTCGCACCCGCGGCATCGAAGCGGATCGCGCCGTCGGCGAGGCGGTAGCTGCCCTGTCCGCTGGTGATCCGGAAGTCCGGCGCGGCGAGCCTGAGATTGGTGACGCTGGCGCCGGCCCCGGGATCGTAGCCGACATCCGCGGTGACGACCGCGTTGCCGCCGAGCTGCTGCGCGAGGCTGGCATTGGTGATCCTGGCGGTGACGATCCGGACCCGGCCCTTGATGCCGAACCCGCCGCCGGGTGCGGTGACGAGATGCGCGTCGGTGACGAGGTTGATCCGGCCGAGCCCGTTGATCTGGTAATCGTTGACCCGGCCCTTGAGCGCGCCGGTATAGGTCCCGGTCTTGAGATCGGCGAGGACCAGCGCGGTCGCATCGATCGAGTCCGAGCGCAGGTGGAGGTTGTCCGAGAACAGCTGGCCGTTCCGGTAGGCGATCGTGCCGTCGATCGCCAGGTGCGTGACCAGCCCGCCCGCGGCGGCATTGACGCCGGTGACGCGCAGCGCCGTCGCGTGGATGGGCACGAGGATTCTTGCCGTATCGATCGTCGCACGACCCGAGGCGGCAAGCCGATCGACGCCGGTGGTCCCGAACGCGAGCGACGCGGCGTCGAGCCTGTAGTCGAGCGTCGCCTGCGCGAAGGGGCCGTCGAGCACCACCGCCGCCTTGACGTCGCGTCCGGCGAGATTGGCGGCGATCGCACCGGGGGTGAGGAGTTGCGCGGTGACGCGGACGTTGCCGAACCGGCTCTTGGCGAAGTCGACGATACCGGCGGCGTCCATCGCGAACGCGCTGGAGCGAAGTCTGACGGTCGTGTCGGCGCGGCGCTCCGCAAGCGTCGCGGTCGCGTCGACGGCGATCTGCGGCTCGGTCAGCCGCGCGGCGGGGCCGCTGAGCATGATGCCAGGCTTGACGGTGCCGAGCAGGCGGAAGGTGCCGTTGCGCGCGGCGAGGCCGAGGTCGGCGAGCGGTTGGCCGCCGAGCGTCCCGGTCACGGTGCCGTTCCACGCGGTCCAGTCGCCCTTGCCGCCGATCGACAGGGTCAGGGGACGGCCGAGATGCGCGTAGCTGTCGACCAGCCCGCCGGCGGGCGCGGCGAGCTTGAGATCGATCAGCAGCCGGTTCCGCTCGGGCACCGCATCGAGCCTGAGATGGACGCTGTCCCCGCCCGCGACGCCGGGCGCCGCGACGGTGCCGCCATCGAGCGCGAGCTGCGCGCGTTTGTCCGCGATCACCGCGCCGCCGCCGAGCCGGAGGATGCTGCGCCTGCCGGTGACCGGCTGTTCGAGGATGAAGCGATCGACCGTCAGCGTGCCGAGCGTCAGGTCGATGTCGGGGAGGATCGGCGCGTCGGGGTCGCTCGGCACCGGCTTGAGCGCGGGGTTGCGCAGCATCCGGATCTCGGCCGCGGTCACCGAATGCAGGTCGATCCTGGAATGGATGTACGCGAACGGATTCCAGTCGATCGCCACCGCCGGCGCGGTCAGGAACACGCCCTTCTGATCGCGCACCTCGAGATCGTGGAGCGTGAAGCGGCCGTAGATCGATCCGTCGATCCCGCCCACGCGGATGTTGATCCCCGACGCGGTGGTATAGCCGGCGAGCTGCGCGCCGATGAAGCGCTTGCCCGGTGCGGTATTGATGAAGACGCCGAGCAGCACGATCAGCGCCGCGAGCACGCCAAGCGCGACCGCGAGCCATGTCGCGATCCGCGCCCGGAGCGGCGGCGCGTCGCGCACGACGATGACGGTCTCGTCCCCGCCGGCCATCAGAAGGCCTGCCCGATCGAGATGTAGAGCGTGATCCTGCTGTCGCCGTGCTGCGGGTTGAGCGGGGTCGCGACATCGACGCGCAGCGGCCCGAAATTGGTATAATAGCGCCCGCCGATGCCGGCGCCGTAGCGCAGGTTGGAGATCCCCGGCGTCGAGCTCTCGCCGACGCGGCCGCCGTCGAAGAACGGGACGACGCCGAAATTGCCGAAGCGGTAGCGCGCCTCGATCGCGAACTCGGTCTGGTCGCGGCCGCCGATCGGGTTGTTCTGCGCGTCCTTGGGGCCGAGCTCCTGATAGCCATAGCCGCGCACAGAACCGCCGCCGCCCGAATAGAGCCGGCGCGAGGGCGCGATGTCGTCGCGGCCGATGCCGACGATCGAGCCGACCAGGATGCGCCCGGCGAGCACCAGCGACCTGCCGATCGGGTAATAGCCCGCGACCTGGCCGATCGCGCGCGCATAGGGCCGCACGCCGTCATGCACCGCGGCTTCCGGCCCGCCGCGGACCACCGCGCGGACGCCGTGGGTGGGATTGAGCAGATCGTCCGACGTATCGTAGCCGAGCTGGAGCGGCACCTCGGCGATGTTGTATTTGCGATAGGGCCGGGGATCGCTCGCGTCGACCGCGGCGCCCTGCTCGTCTGTCTCGATCAGCCCGACCCCGACCGACCAGGTCCAGCGCTTCTGCCAGATCGGCGTCGACTGGCGCGCCAGCGTCGCCACGAGATTGACCGTCCTGGCGTTGTAGGCGTCGAGGTTGGAATGGTCGAAGCCGCCCGCGATCGAGAAGGTACGGTCGCGCTGGCCGGCGTTGGAGCGCGTGAACTGCGCGGTCGCGCCCTGTTCCAGCGTGCCGCCGGTCGCGGACAGCGTCAGCGCGCCTTCGGGCGGAAACAGGTTGCGCCAGGTGTAGCTGATATCGGCCTTGATGCCCTGGCCGGTGCCGTAGCCGCCATCGCCGTTGATCGCGTGCCACGGCCCCTTGTTCTGCGTGACCATCAGGTCGATGATCGCGTTGCCCTGCGCGTCGGTGGCGCGGGTGTCGACCGGCTCGACCGCGATCGAGGAGAACAGGCTGGTGCCGACCAGCGCCTGGCGAAGATCCTCGGTCCAGCGGCTGTCGTAGGGCGCGCCCCGGGCGAAGCGCGGGAACACGGCGAGGTGCCTGAGCCTGAAGACCGGATCGCCCTTGGTCTGGAGCCCGCCGAACACCGATCGCGGGCCGGCGGCGAGCGGCAGCGTATAGTCGGCGCCATGGCTGGCGTCGTCGAGCACGATGTCGTGATCCCCGGTCCTGGCGAAGGGATAGCCCTGCTGGGGCAGGATCAGCCCGACATTGGCCTCGCCCGCGATGACGTCGGTGGCGACGATCGGGGCGCCGATCGCGAGCGGCAGCGCGTCGCGCGCGATCCGCGTCGGCTCCGGCGGCGCACCGGCGATCGTGATCGTCGCGAAGTCGTAGCGCGCGCCGGGCGTCGCGGTGATCGTCACCGCGACCGTTCCCGGCTGGCCGGTGACGGCGAGCACCGTCGCGGTCGCGACGCCATCGTAATAGCCCTGCGACCTCATCAGCTTCTCGGCGAGCTCGGCATCGGCGGACGCGCGCGCCTGGACCTGCGCCGCGTTGGCCGCCTTCTTGCCCTTGCGGAGCGCCGAGAGCGTCCTGAACTGGCTCGACAGACCGATCGTGTCGAGACCCTCGACGGTCACCGTATAGCGGATGCGCGCCTCTTCGGCGGTCGGCACCACGGCCTTGCCGGTGTCGGGCGTCGGATCGAAGCCGGCGAGCGGCGGCAGCGACTGGGCGAGCGCGGGATCGGGCGTCGCCACCGCCGTCGGCGCCGCCGCCGCGGCCGGCATCGCCGCCTGGTTCCGGATCGTCGCCGCAGGAGGTGCCTGCATCCCGTCGAGCGGCGGCAAGTCCGCGTGGAAACCCGGATCCTGCGCGGGATCGGACGCCTGTGGCGTCAGATCGGGACCGACCGCGGCCGATCCCGCCGAAGGCTTCTGCGCGGACGCGGTTCCGCATCCCAGGGCCGAAGCACAGCACAGCAGCCCGGTGATGAAGACGCGAGCCGGAGCCCCCCTGTCCGACAAACCCGATCCCCGAACCACCAGCCGTTACGCGACCGTCTTGACCGCCAACGTGCTGGCATGAGACGCATTCCGCAGCGCCGCAGCACTATTCGGTCGGTCGGCGCATCGCAACCGGACATTTCCCTGTCGTTCGGGAGTTTGTCGGGCAGTTCGATCGGTTGAATGGAGCTCTCGACCTATGGTGCAGAGCGTCGGCGAGACGGTATCGAACGTCGGTGCGCGCATCGGCCGGGGCGCCGCCGGCGTCGTGCGCGGCATCGAGCATCCGGGCAGGCCGGCGCGCAGGACCGGCCGGTTCCTGGCGACGCTGTGGCAGCGGATGAGCGAGGAGAACATCGCACTGATGGCGGCCGGCGTCGCCTTCTACTGCTTCCTGTCGCTGGCCCCGCTGCTCGCCGCGGTGATCCTCACCTACGGCCTGATCGCCGACCCCTCGACGATCGCCGTCCACATCAGGACGATCATCATGGTGGTCCCCGCGGACGCCGCCAGGCTGATCCTCGATCAGATCGTCGCGGTGGTGACGACATCCTCGACCAAGACCGGTTTCGGCCTGATCCTGGCGCTGTTCTTCGCGGTCTACGGCGCGACCCGCGCGTCGTCCTCGATGATGTCGGCGATGAACGTGATCTACGGCCAGCGCGAGGATCGCAGCATCGTCAAGACGACGGTCATTTCGTTCGGGATCATCATCGGCGCGGTGGCGGCGGTCATCGTCGGGCTGCTGTCGGCGGGCGTGCTGGCATGGATCGGCACGATCGCGGCATTTCTCGGGCCGCTCGGCGCGATCGTGGTCCAGATCGGCACCTGGGTGGTGGCGGCGCTGCTGGCGAGCGCGGCGATCGGCGCGGCCTATCGCTTCGGGCCCTCGCATGCGCCGTCCGGCTGGCAGTGGCTGAGCGTGGGATCAGGGCTGGCCACGGTGCTGTGGCTGGTGGCGACGATCGTGCTCGGCTTCTACGTCTCGCGGTTCGGCAACTACAACGCCACCTACGGCTCGCTCTCCGCGATCGTCGTGCTGCTGATGTGGTTCTACGTGTCGGCCTATGCGATCCTGCTCGGCGCCACGATCAACGCGGTGATCACGCCTCCGCGACGCTGGCGCCAGCATGACCAGGCGACCGGCACACCGGGCGACCCGGCCCCGCAGGGACCGGTCGAGCCCGCCTGAAGCCGGACGACATCGCCGCGCGGGCATCGCGCGGTTGACGCGATACGAACGCCTACGGCACGCCGATGACCGTCCCGGGCACCTCGGGATAGCTCCGGAGCAGCGCCTCGCTGAGGTCCGACGCGACCGCATCGTCGGTTCCGGTCCGCGTGCCGGCCTCGCGGACGGTCAGCGCGGTGCCATCCCAGACGACGCTGTCCGCGCGCGTTCGGATACGCAGCTCCAGGCTCGTGCGCCGGAGCGCCGCCAGATGCGAGTTGCCCGTCGAGAACGGCACGATGACGCCGGGACCGACCATGACCGACGCGCCGCGCGGATCCCTGGTCAGGCCGATCCCGACATCCGCGTGCCCGAGGATCAGTTCCGCAACGTACGAGGCGTGGGCCGGATCGTCGAGGATCGTGAAGCCCCTCGCGGTCAGCGCTTCTTCGGCGGCGCCGACGAACGCGGGCATCGCGCGATCATACGCCCCGTCGGCGGTCCTCGGCTGGATCGCGATCGTGCCGCCGTCCGGCGGCGTCATCGCCGACAGCGCCGCGCCACCGATCAGCGACGCCACGGCGAGCGCGGCGCTCGCGATCGAGACCGTGCATCTGTTCATAAGCGCTCCGTCGATGCCGCGAAGAGCTGCGGCGCTCGTCGTGTCATACGGATCAGGCTTCTCCGATGTTCCGGCGCCCCGGGGCGATCGCGCGCGGGCGCCGCCGCCGGGCAAGGGAACAGCCTCGCGGGAAGGGCCTTTCCCGTCACGCCAGCGGTCGTCCGACCAGTGGCGCCGCACGCGGCACCGGGCGGCGCATCAGCAACAGGCCGAGCAGCAGCGCGACGTCGATCGCGGCGATGCCCAGGAATACACCCGAGAAGCTGCCGCTGCGATCGCGCACGATACCGCCGAGCCCCGGCCCGATCGCCGCGGAGGTCGAGACCCAGGTCATCGTCGAATAGAGCTCAAGGCTCGCGCGGCGGCCGAAATAATCCTGCATCAGCATCGCGGTCGAGACATAGCTGAAGCCCAGCCCCACCCCCATGCTCACCGCGAACAGGGAAAGCGCGATCGCGCCCGCGCCGATCGACAGGCTGGCCGACGTCACCGCCAGCGCGCCGAGCGACAGCATGGTCAGCCGCCGGCCGTCGATCTTCTCGCCGATCACCCCCGCCGCCGCCGCCGCCAGCGCGCCGACCGCGGCCGCGATGCTGATCAGCGCGGTCGCCGATCCCTTGCTCTGGCCGCGCTCCATCAGATGCTGGAAAGCGAAGCTGTGGACGGTCGTGTTGACCAGTACGCAGCCGGTATAGGCGGCGACGATCAGCCAGAATTGCGGTGTCGCCAGCGCCGCGCGCAGCGTCCACTGCGCCGGATCGGGGATGGCGTCGGCCGCGATCTCCTTCACCTGTGCGCCGCCGCCGCCGCGCGTCACCAGCATCGCCAGCCCGCCGGCCCCGAGCGCCGCCGCCGCGCAGATCAGCCAGTAGCTGCGCCAGCCATGGGCGATCTCGCTCACCACGTAGAAGAATACCGGCCCGAACACCGCGCCGAGGCTCCCGCAGGTGAAATAGATGCCGAGCGCGGTCGATCGCCGCGCGAACATGCCGGAGATGACGTGCACGCTCGGCACCGTTCCGCAGAAGCAGAAGCCGATGCCCAGCAGGATCGTGCCGATGTCATAGACGAGCACGCTCCGCGTCTGCGCCAGCGCCGCGAAGCCCGCGCATAGCAGCACCGCGCCGATGCCCAGCGTCAGGCTCACGCCCACCCGCCGGATCGTCAGCGCCGGCAGCAGGCTCGCGACGCCGCACGCGATGCCGAGCAGGGTGAAGCCGAAGCCGGCCTGCGCCCAGTCCATGCCGAGATCGGGCACCATCGAGGGCAGCACCTGGCCCAGCGAATTGAAGGTCGACGCCAGCAGCAGGAAATAGAGCAGGCTGAGCGCCGCCAGCACGACGATGCGCATGCGTCCATGGTAGTTCATCAGACGTCGTTCCCGCTTGTGAAGGCCGCGAAGCCGGCCAGCCTATAGCACCGCCCGATCGCGGGGTATCTTCCGGCCGGCGTGCGCGACGGACACGATCGCGGTAGCCTCGAGCCGCGCGCCGTCCGCGCCGTCGCCCGTGTCGCGCGCATCGATCGACGGTGACGATCCGGCGGCTGCGGATCGTCGGGTCGACGGCGTCAGACATGCAGGGGCTCCGGAACGCATGACGGGAAGCGCTGGCGCAGCACCGGCAGGACCCGCGCGCCGAAGACCGGCATCGCGGCGAGATAGTCGGGAAAGATCGGCATCAGCCCCTCGCGCGAGGTCTGCTCGAAGACGCTCGCTCTGGCGCTCGATCACGGTCTCGCGAGTGCCGAGCACGTGCGGCGTCATGAAGGTCGAGCGCGCCTTGCGGACGAAGGCGTTCTCCTGGCCGATCTCGCCATCGAGAAAGCCGTAGGCGCGCATCATGCCGTGCAGCGCGCCCTCGTCGAGGCCCTTGCGGTAGCGCGCCGCCTCGGCCTCGGCCGCCGCCTCGGTCTCGCCGAACAGGATGGTCATCATCGAATAGGTGCGGATCGAGCGGCCGATCGCGGCGGCGTCGTCCTTGGCGGCGCGGTTCGCGATCGCGAGATCCGCCCTGTCGCCGCCCGACAGGAACAGCCCGTCCATCTCCTCCGTGGTGAAGCGCCTGCCGGCCCCGGACGTCCCCGCGCAGACGAGGAAGGGACGGGTCGCGGGCTTGGGGTCGGACATGCAGTCGTCGAGCTGGACGTACCGGCCGTCCATCGTCAACGACGTCTGCGTCCACAGCCGCTTGATCGCCCGGATCCACTCGGTCGCCAGCACATAGCGATCGTCATGGCCGACCGTCTCGGGCCGCGCGCCCATCTGCGCGAACTCGCCGCGATACGCGCCGGTGACGACGTTCAGCCCGGCGCGGCCAGGGCTGATCTGATCGAGCGTCGCGATCATCTTGGCGACGACCGCGTGGTTCTGGAGCAGGGTGTGGACCGTCGTCCAGATCTTGGCCCGGCTCGTCGCCTCCGCCAGCGCCGCCATCAGCGTGGTGGAATCGAGCGCCTGCCGCCAATGCTCGGTCTCGCCGCCATAGCCGCGATACCTGGCCATCGACATGATGAAATCGAGGCCCGTCTCGTCGGCGAGCCGCGCAACCTGGCGGTTGTGGTCGTACGAGCCGTCGAGCCTGGGTGCGTTCTTCGAGAGCATCCAGCCGCCGTTGGCGACCGGCAGAAGATGCCGAGGTCGCGGCCGCCGGTATCCGACGGCAGGCCGAAGCTGGCGGGTTCCGGTGCGCGCTGGGTCATGCCCGTCATTATCCTCCCGCGCCCTTTTCGCGCAAAGGGGATTACGGCGGCGGATCGCCCGGGATCGATCCCCAGCTTGCGCGCGGGCATGCGGTTTCCCTTGCAGCCGCGACACGGTGCGCTAGATCGCGATCCAAGAGGATCGGACCATGCTGACGGACCTGCGCGATCACCTTGATTCCTTCATCGCCAAGATCGAGGTGCGCGACACGCTGAGCCCGGCCGAACGGTCGGCATTGCGCACCTTGCCGCGCCGCGTCGTGCATGCGCCCGGCCGTACCCGCATCGTCGAGGAGGGCGATCGGCCGACGCAATGCTGCCTGGTCGTGGCCGGGATGGTGTTCCGCTCCAAGCTCGCGCTGACCGGCGGCCGCCAGATCATGTCGTTCCACGTTCCCGGTGACATGGTCGATCTCCAGACGATCCTGTTCCGGACCGCGGATCATACCATCGAGACGGCGCGCAACAGCACCGTCGTGTTCATCCCGCACGACGCGGTGCTGGCGGCGGCGGCGGAGCATCCCGCGCTCGCCCGCGCCTTCTGGTTCGATACGCTGGTCGATGCCTCGATCCAGCGCGAGACGATGCTCAACATCGGCCGGCGCGATGCGCGCGCGCGCACCGCGCACCTGCTGTGCGAGCTGATCGTCCGGCTGCGCCGCGCCGGTGCCGATGGTGCCGCGCCGATCGATCTGTGCGTGACGCAGGCCGATCTCGCCGATGCGCTCGGCATCACCTCGATCCACATGAACCGCGTGCTCTCGCGGCTGCGGCGCGAGGGGCTCATCACGCTCGACGGCCGGATGCTGACCGTCGACGACTGGGAGGGACTTTCGGCGGCGGGCGAGTTCGATCCGGTCTATCTCCATCTCGACGGCCCCGAGCATCTCCATCGATAGCCGCCACCGGGTTCAAACCGACGGTCGGCAGCCCTAGATCCGGCGGATGTCGGACGATCGCCGCATCCTGCATATCGACATGGACGCCTTCTACGCGTCGGTCGAACAGCGCGACGATCCGGGCTTGCGCGGCCGGCCGGTCGCGGTCGGCGGTGCGCGGCTGCGCGGCGTCGTCGCGGCGGCGAGCTATGAGGCGCGCGCGTTCGGCGTGCGGTCCGCGATGCCGTCGGTCACCGCGTCGCGGCTCTGCCCCGACCTGGTCTTCGTCAAGCCGCGCTTCGACACCTATCGCGAGGTCTCCCGACAGATCCGCGCGATCTTCGCGCGCTATACGCCGCTGGTCGAGCCGTTGTCGCTGGACGAGGCGTATCTGGACGTCACCGCCGATCTCGCCCGGCTCGGCAGCGCGACCGCGACCGCGCAGGCGATCCGTGCCGCGATCCGCGAGGAGACCGGGCTCACCGCGTCCGCGGGCGTCTCGTACAACAAGTTCCTCGCCAAGATCGCGTCGGACCACAACAAGCCGGACGGCCTGTGCGTCATCACGCCGCAACGCGGCGCCGCGTTCGTCGCCGCGCTGCCGATCGGGCGCTTCCACGGCGTCGGTCCGCAGACCGCCAAGAAGATGGCGCGGCTGGCCATCGTCACCGGCGGCGACCTGGCGGACAAGCCCGCCGCATGGCTGCGCGAACAGTTCGGCGTGTGGGGCGACACGCTTCACGCCGCGGCGCGCGGGATCGATCATCGCCCGGTGCGGCCCGACCGCATCCGCAAGTCGATCGGTGCCGAGCGGACCTTCCTTGAGGACGTGGCGACGCCGCGCGCGCTCCACGCCGCGCTCGAGCCGATCGTCGAGGCGGTGTGGGCCCGGATCGCGGCGGCCGAGGTGCAGGGCCGGACGGTGACGCTCAAGATCAAGTTCAACGATTTCCGCCAGATCACGCGCGCGCGCAGCTTCGCCATGCCGGTCGCCGATCGCGCCGCGTTCGCGCGGGCGGGCGCCGACCTGCTCGACGCGTCGATCCCGGTCGAGCGGCCGGTGCGGCTGCTCGGCCTCGCCTTGTCCGCGTTGGACGGCGAGGCGGCGTCGCCGCCGGCCGATCCGCAGCTCTCGCTGGCGATCTGATCGCCGGGCTTGGGCGCGCGCGGACGACGACCCATATCGTTCCGATGGCCGTGTCCCGCATCCGCGTCGTCGACCTCGAAACCACCGGCTCGCGTCCGCCCGCCCATGGTGTCTGCGAGATCGGCTGGCAGGACGTCGTGCTCGGCGCGGACGGCGCGTGGGCGGTGAACGACGCGCGCGGGAGCATCCTCGTCAATCCCGGACGCGCGATCCCGCCGGTGACGATGGCGCTCCACCACATCATCGACGCCGATGTCGCCGACGCCCCGTCCTGGCCGGAGGCGGCGCCGGGGGTGCTGCGCCCCGCGGGTGGCGCGGTCGCGCTCGCGGCGCATCGGGCGAGCTTCGAGCAGCGCTTCTGCACGCCGGAGCTCGCGGCGGGCGCGGCGTGGATCTGCACCTGGAAATGCGCGCTGCGGCTGTGGCCCGGGTCGCCGTCCTTCTCCAATCAGGTGCTGCGCTACTGGCGGATGCCGGTCGGGCTCGATCGCGACATCGGATTACCGGTCCATCGCGCGATGCCCGACGCCTATGTCACCGCCCATCACCTGCGCGACATGCTGGCGCAGGCGAGCGTCGCGCAGCTGATCGCCTGGTCGGCCGAGCCCGGGCTGCTGCCGCGCGTGCCCCATGGGGCGGAGCGCGGCCGTGCCTGGCCGGAGCTCGACGATACGGCCCTGCGCGGCCTGCTCGACAGCCGCGACGAGGACATGCGATTTTCCGCACAGACCGAATTGCGGCGCCGCGCGGGCGGCGGGGCGACCGGCCGTCCCTCCGCGCAGGGATTGCTGCTGTAGAGCGGACTTCGGTTTGATCCGCTGTCTCTCCGGTCAGTAGCGTGCGCCCGATGCGGCGGCGGACAGCAGCGGCGCGGCGGTGAGCAG
>CAXTNX010000021.1:0-42860 GCA_964245815.1 uncultured Sphingomonadaceae bacterium
ATCGAGCTGCTCGACGGCTTCCTGATCGCCTATCTCAACCTCGATCGCGTGATCGAGATCATCCGCGGCGAGGACGAGCCCAAGCCGGTGATGATCGCCGAGTTCCGCCTGACCGATCGCCAGGCCGAGGCGATCCTCAACATGCGGCTGCGCTCGCTGCGCAAGCTCGAGGAGGTCGAGATCGGCAGGGAGCGCGCGGGCCTCGCCAAGGAGCGCGAGGGGCTGGCGGCACTGCTCGACGAGACCACCGGGCCGAGGCTCCAGCGCGCCCGATTGAAACGCGATCTCAAGGATCTGCGCAAGCGATATGCCGAGGATACGGCGCTCGGCGCGCGCCGCACGACGATCGCCGAGGCCGCGCCGACCCGCGAGATCCCGCTCGAGGCGATGATCGATCGCGAGCCGATCACCGTCATCCTGTCGCGCCGCGGCTGGGTGCGCGCGATGACCGGACACCGCGATCTCGCCGCCGCCGACACGCTCAGGTTCAAGGAGGGGGACGGCCCCTTGTTCGCCTTCCACGCCCAGACCACCGACCGGCTGCTGCTGGCGAGCGCGCAGGGCCGGGTGTTCACGCTCGCCGCCGATCGGCTGCCCGGCGGGCGCGGCTTTGGCGAGCCGGTGCGGCTGCTCGTCGATTTCGACGGCGAGGGCGCGCCGGTGGCACTGATCCCGGTGCCGCGCGGCGCCGCGACGATGCTGCTCGTCGCCTCGTCGGACGGTCGCGGCTTCCAGACGCCGGCCAGCGATGCGATCGCCGAGACGCGCAAGGGCAAGCAGTTGATGAACCTGCGGGCCGGCGCCGAGCTGCGTGTGCTCGCCCCGATCGCCACCGGAGCGGATACGATCGCGGTGGTCGGCGACAATCGCAAGCTCGTCGTCTTTCCGCTCGCCGAGCTGCCGGTGCTCGGGCGCGGGGCAGGGATGCAGTTGCAGCGTTATGGCGATGGCGGCCTGTCCGATGCGATCGCGATCCGGCTGGCCGACGGTCTCTCCTGGCCGATGGGCGGCGACAGCGGCCGGGTGCGGACCGAGACCGATCTGACCGCGTGGCGCACCGCGCGCGGCGCGGGGGGCCGCATCGCCCCCAATGGTTTCCCGCGCGACAATCGCTTTGGCGCCAATTCCCTGACCGGCGAGGCAAGCAAGAATTAACGCCCTGGGCTTAAGCCTCGAACAATGGGTCCGGTCGGCGCCAGAGCAACCAGCGGCAAACCGCGATCGCCACGACGGGTCGTCGCGCCCGTTGCCGCGCCCGCCGCCGCGCCCGTCGTGTCCGAGGCGGTCGCCGCGATCGGCACGGTTCTGCTCCGTTCGCTCCCGGTGCCCGGCGCGATCGTGGTCGCGCACGGCGGCGCGCTGCTGCTCGTCGCGCGCAATGCCGCGTTCGGACGGATGCGCGACGCGCAGCCCAAGTCCGCGCCGCTGCTCGCGCCCGACCAGCCGATCGGCCGCGCGATCCTGGCGATGCTCGGCGGCGACGAGCACGACGACCGGCGCAGCTTCCACTGGCAGGACGGCGACATCGCCGCCGGCCGCCATTTCCAAGTGATGCTGTCCCGCATCGACGAGGCGGTCGGCGAACGCGCCTGCTTCGTCTCGCTGATCGACCGTACCAACGAGTTCGAGAGCGCAAGGTCGCTGCGTGCCGAGCTCGCCAACGACAGCCTGACCGGCCTGCCCAATCGCGCCGCCTTTGCCGAGGCGGTCGAGGAGAAGACCATGGCGGGCGGTCGCCACGCCGTGCTCCTCGTCGATCTAGCGCGCTTCAGCCGGGTCAACGACAGCCTTGGCGTGATGGCGGGCGACGAGGTCATCATCACCGTCGCGCGCCGCCTGCTCTCGACGCTGCGCGCCGGCGACCTGATCGCCCGCGTCGGCGGCAACGAGTTCGGGCTGCTGATCCGCATCGGCGACGATGCCGGCGACGCGCTCGCCGCCGCGCAGCGCGTGCGCGGGGTGCTCGCCACGACGTTCCGCCTGTCGCGGTTCGAGATCGGGCTCGAGTGCGCGATCGGCTGCGCGCTGACCGGCGCGTCGATCGAGGGCGGCGAGGAGCTGGTGCGCCATGCCCAGCTCGCGCTCAAGCGCGCCAAGGGCACCGGCCGGATCGAGATCCACGCGCCGGGCGAAAGCGCCTGCGCGCTGTACAAGCTCGACATCGAGACCGAGCTCAGGCGCGCGATCGAGGTCGACGCGCTGACGCTCGCCTATCAGCCGATCGTCAATCTCGGTACCGACAAGCCGGTCGGCTTCGAGGCGCTGGCGCGCTGGACGCATCCGCGACGCGGTACGATCGATCCGTGCGAGTTCATTCCGCTCGCCGAGGAGACCGGGCTGATCGTCCCGCTCGGCCGCTGGGCGCTGGACCGCGCGCTGCGCACGATGGCGGCGTGGGATGCCGCGGCCGGGCGCGTGCTGCCGATCACGATGTCGGTCAACGTATCGGCGATCCAGCTCGGCCGGGACGACGTGCCGGGCGTGATCGCGGGCCTGCTCGCCACCCACGGGCTGCATGGCGGCCGCCTGACGGTCGAGCTCACCGAGAGCGCGATCGTCCAGGATCCCGAGCGGACCAGCCGCGCGCTCCAGGCACTCAAGGCGCTCGACGTGCGTGTCGCGATGGACGATTTCGGCACCGGCTATTCGAGCCT
The DNA here is from genome assembly GCA_964245815.1 of uncultured Sphingomonadaceae bacterium. Classification (GTDB taxonomy): domain Bacteria; phylum Pseudomonadota; class Alphaproteobacteria; order Sphingomonadales; family Sphingomonadaceae; genus Solisphingomonas. The sequence goes on from CAXTNX010000021.1 coordinate 2,655, forward strand.
CGCCTATCTGCGCCGCCTGCCGATCGACATCCTGAAGATCGATCGCAGCTTCGTCACCGGCATGCTCGCCGATCGCGACAAGGTGGCGATCGTGCGCGCGGTGCTCAGCCTCGCCGATGCGCTCGGCAAGCTGACGACTGCGGAAGGGGTCGAGACGACCGAGCTCGGCAACACGCTGTCCGCGCTCGGGTGCACCCATGGCCAGGGCTATGTCTACGCCGCCCCGCTCGATGCGGCGCATGCCTATGACTATCTCGTCGCGCACGGCGTCTAGGTCAGGCGTCGACGGCGGTCCGGGCGTTCAGCGCGTTGATCGCGTCGTGGACACGCGCCTCGATCTCCTTGCGGGGTAGCCCGGACGGGATCGGATCGGCGAAGCGCAGGCGGATCGTCCCGGGGCGCTTGGCGAAGGCCCGGCCCCACACCGTGCCGGCGTCGGTCGCGACGGGCACGACCGGCAGCGCGAGACGCGCATAGAGCCCGGCGAAACCGGACTGGAGCCGGGGCGTCTCGCCATGCGGCACGCGCGTGCCTTCGGGGAAGATCAGGATCGCGCGATCCTGCACCCGCGCCTCGTCCGCCGCGGCGAGCATGGCGCGTAACGCGCTGGCGTTGGCGGTACGATCGACCGCGATGACGCCGTGGCGGCGGATCAGCCACCCGAACAGCGGCACGTCGGCGAGCTGACGCTTGAGCACCACGACCGGATCGTCGACCAGCGCGAGCAGCGCCAGCGTCTCCCACGCGCTCTCGTGCTTCGCCGCGACCAGCGTCGGGCCCTGCGGTATGGTGCCCTCGACGATCCAGCGCACGCCGAGCAGCACGCGCGCCAGCCCGATCAGCGTCCACGCCCAGACCCAGGCGAGCCGGGCGAGACCATGCCGACCGACCAGCGCGAGCGGCAGCCCGACGACGATCATCACGCCGGTCAGCAGGTTGGCGATGAGCAGGAAGCAAGCGGTCCGTATTGCGGCCATCGACGGCGACGCTCCTAGAAGCCGAACGGCGCGGCGACCCGCCGCAGCAGATATTTCTGGTATTCCGTGAACAGGGTCATGAAGCTTGGCTGGCTTGGCACCGCATCGACCAGCACGAGGATGCCGCTTCCCTTCAGTTGCGCGTCGAGATCACGGTGCGCGCGCGGCATGTGCCAGTCGGTGGTGATGAGGCGCACGCTCGCGTAGCGATGCGCCTTGAGCCAGGTCGCGGTCTCGAGCGCGTTGGATCGCGTATCGACCGAATCCTGGCCGAGATCGACGCAGCAGGCGAACAACCGCGCGGACGTGCCGGTGCGCCGCGCGAGCTCGATCTTGCGCACGCTGCGATCCGCGCCGGATACGAACAGGCGCGTCGCCCGGTGCGCCGCGAGGAGATCGAGCCCGCGCTCCAGCCGGCCCGCGCCGCCGGTCAGCACCACGATCGCGTCGGTGGCCCGGTCGTCCGCCGGACGCGGCAACGTCGTCGCGAACAGCGCGAAGCCCAGCGCCCACACGATGAGGACGAGCGACAGCAGCCGTGCGATCACAGCGTCCGCCGCAGCGCATTCAGCACCGTCACGCGCGCGACGCCGATCGCCACCGCGCCCGCCGCGACCGGCAGCATCAGCAGGAGCAGCCATGCGCCGAGCGAGAGGCCGATCGAGCCGATCAGGCCGGAGCCGATCTCATCGATCCGGTGGCCGAGCAGCAGGATCACCGCGATCGCCGCGATGAGGCCGACGACCGCGCCGAATAGCGCGTCGAGCGCGAGCCGGCGCTGGAACAGGCGGGCCACCTGGACATCGGTGGCGCCGAGCATGTGCATCACGTCGATCGTCGGGCGATGGGTGTCGAGCGCGGCGCGGGCCGCCAGCACCACCGCCGCCGCGGTCGCGCCACCCATCAGCGCGACGATGCCCGCGGCGAGCAGCCCGAGCGAGCGGACCAGCGACACCAGCGGACCGATCCACCGGGCATGATCGTCGAGACGCGCAGCCGGCGCCGCGACGCGGACGGCATCGGCGATCTCGCTGATCCGCACGCGTCCGCCGGCATCCAGCTCCGCATCGATCATCGCCGGGAGCGGGAGATCGCCGCCGAGCCCGCTGTCGCCGAGCCATGGGCGCAGCAGCGTCTGCATCTGGTCGTCGCCGACCCGCGCGACGCTGGTCACCCCCTCCTGGCTGCGCAGCGCGCGTTCGGCGGCGGTGGCCTGGGCGTCGCGTATCGCGGGATCGGCGGCGATGACCTGCACCGTCACCTGCCGGTCGAGCCCGTCGCCGAGCCGATCGGCCGCCGCCCCCATCGCCAGCCCCGTCGCGGCGGCGAGCGCGGTCAGGAACATCATGATCGCGATGACCCACGGCATCGGCCCGGCGAGCCGGCCTTCGGGCAGCAGCCGGCGATCCGCGGCGAGCGCGGTGGTCCGTGCGGCATGCGCGGTCGTGCCGGGATCGCCGCCGCCGGGCTGGCCGGTCACGCGCCCGCCCCGAACGGCGTCTCGAGTCTGAAGTCGGGCCGGGGCGGGTAGCGCAGCGCGCCGGTAGGGTCGACGAGGCGGCCACGCTCGATCCGCATGATCTCGGCCTTGGCGACGCGGCTCAGCAGGTGGATGTCGTGCGTCGCGACGACGATCGTGGTGCCGAGCGTGTTGAGCGCGTCGAACAGATGGAGCAGCCGCGCCGCCATGTCGGGATCGACGTTGCCGGTCGGCTCGTCGGCGACGAGGATCTCGGGCCGGCCGATCACCGCGCGCGCGATCGCGACACGCTGCTGCTCGCCGCCGGACAGCGTCGGCGGGCGCGCCGACGCCCGATCGGCTAACCCGACCCAGGCCAGCATCTCGCGCACCGGCGTGACGAGATCGCGCTCGTCGACGCCGGCGACGCGCAGCGGCAACGCGATGTTGTCGAACGCCGAAAGGTGTGGGATCAGCCGGAAATCCTGGAACACGACGCCGATGCGGCGACGGAAGCCCGGCAGGCGGCCGCGCCGCAGCCGCACCACATCCTCCCCGAACAACCGGATCGACCCGCGTGACGGGCGTTGCGAAAGATAGAGCATGCGCAGCATCGAGGTCTTGCCTGCGCCCGACGGCCCGGTGAGGAAATAGAAGCCGCCGACCGCGAGGCTGAAGCTCAGGTCGGACAGCGTCTCGGCGCCGGTGCCATAGCGCAGACCGACATTCTCGAACTGCACGATGCCCGCCACGTCCGCCCGCGTCCTTCCGGTCTGCTCCTCCGCCGCTTTCGCACAGCCGCCGTGGCGCGGGCAAGCATCGCGGGAAAATCGCGGGGCACGCGAACGAGGACGGTTCCGTGAACGCGAAAACCACTCTAGACCGGCTGCCGGTGTGTCGTGGGGGCAGGCGGGGTGCGGGCGCGATGATCTTGAGCTGTCCGGCCTGTCGGACGCGTTATCTCGTCCCGGATGCGTCCGTCGGGGCGAGCGGGCGGCAGGTCCGTTGCGCCGCCTGCCGGCACAGCTGGTTCCAGGAGGCGGCGGCGATCGATCCTGCGGCGCCGCCGGCGTCGTTCGCGCCTCCGTCGACGGCGCGGATCGTGCCCGGTACCGCGACCGCGGCCGGCGCCGGCCGCCCGCTCGCCGGCGGCAGCGATGTGCCGGTTCAGGGCTACGCCGAGATCCGGCCGCACGAGGCCCGCCAGGACCCCTGGGCGTCCGAGCCGCCGTTCCGGGGACGGCGCAACCCGCTGCGCATCAAGACCATCCTCGCCGCGGTCGCAGCGGTGCTGTTGCTCGCGGCGGCGGCTGCGGTCGTATGGCTGGGGCCAAGGCAGCTCGCGCTCGTGGGCGGTCTCAGCACGACCGCGCGGCAGAGCCCGCTGATGCTCCAGGTTGTCCAGAAGCCGGAGCGGCGCGTGATGGCGAGCGGCAACGAACTCTTCGCGGTCTCGGGTCGTATCGTCAATCCGACGCCGCTTCGCCAGAGCGTGCCCGACATCCGCGCCGAACTGCGCGATGGCGCCGGGCATATCGTGTATAGCTGGACGATCGCGGCGCCCGTCCGCTCGCTCGCTCCGCGCGCTAGCGCCGATTTCGACAGTGCCGAAGTCGATGTGCCGCGCGGCTCGCGCGCGCTCAACCTGAGCTTCGCGGACGGAACGGGCGGGTGATCCGGCGTACGACGACGATCAGCCGCCCGGCCTGCAGGACGGCGGATGCGACCATGCCCGTGCCCGCCGCGACGACCAGCGACATCGGCCCGCCGCCGGCGGTCGCCAGCGCCCAGCCGAGCCCGCCGGTCACCACCAGATAGGCGATGATGCCGTTGACGCCGGCGGCGACCTGGTCGTCGAGCGAGCGCAACGCATAGACGCTGACGATCTGGAGCCCGTCGAACGGGATGAACAGCGCGAGCCGGACCAGGAACGCGCCGGCAAGCGCGACGACCGCCGGGTCGCTCGAGAACAGCGCGCAGACGGGCGCCGCGAACGCGACCAGCAATGCCGCGAACAGCGCCATCAGCACGAACGCCATTCCCCCCGCCAGCGCGGCGCGCGGCAGCGCGGCCTGGGTATCGCCCGCGCCGACGGCGTGGCCGACGCGCACGCCCGCCGCCGACGCCATGCCGAGGCCGAGCGCGAAGGCGAGATTGTGGAGCGAGAACACGGTCTGGAACGCACCCGCGGTGACGTCGCCATAACGTGTCGAGAGCGCGATCAGGATCGAGAAGCCGACCAGCTCGAGCGCCGCGGCGATCGCCGGCACCGCGCCGAAACGGGCCAGCGCCGGCCATTGCGCGAGCGCCTGGCGCCAGTCCGCGCGGCGCATCCGCCGGACCCCGCGCGCGGCATGATCCGGCATCGTCCAGGCGGCGGCGGCCATCAGCGCCAGCCCGGTCCACGACGCGATCGTGGTGGCGAGCGCGGCGCCGACCGCGCCGAGCGCCGGCGCGCCGAGCCGCCCGTCCGCCAGCATCCACGCCAGCACCGCATTCAGGGGGAGCGTCACGAGGTTGACGATCGTCACGCGTCGCGGCTTGCTGGCGCCCTCGAGGAAGAAGGCGAGCGCTCCGGTCGTGAATTGGGCGGGAAAGGCGGGCGCCATCGCGCGCGCGACGGCAGCGCCCGCGGGCACCAGCGCTGGTGCGACGCCGAGCCCGGCGATCGCCTGCGGCGCGAAGGCGAGCAGCACGCCGCAGCCGATCGCGCCGAGCGCCATGCCGTGGATCACGCCGGCGCGCATCGCGGTGCCGCTGTCGCCCGGTCGGCCGGCGCCGTCCGCGCGCGCGACCTGGACCAGCACCCCCGTCGTCGCCGAGAAGCCCGCGACCAGTATGACGTAGAGAACCGCTCGCGCCGCGGACAGCGCGCCGAGCTCGCCGGTGCCGGCATGACCCACCACGGCGACGTCGATGAGATGCATCAGCGTCCAGTTGAGGCTGGTCAGCACGACGGGCCATGCCAGCGTCGCGAGCGCGCGCGCCTCGGCGGCGACGGACGGCGGAGGGCGGTGCATCGCGGACCGCGGTAGCCGCCCCATGACGCCGCGCCAAGCGCCCAGAAATCGTGTTGCGGACCCCTGGTCGCTGCGCTAGAGGCACCCGCCTACCGGCCGCCGGGCCCTCTAGCGGGGGCAGGCGGGCATCATGGCGTGCGGTCGTGGCGGAACTGGTAGACGCGCAGCCTTGAGGTGGCTGTGGCCGAAAGGCCGTGGAAGTTCGAGTCTTCTCGACCGCACCAGTCCCGGTCAAACATGGGCACCATGCCCATGATCTCCGGTTCGCTCTTTTGGACTTTGCGCTCCAGCCTGGCGGTCTCGATCGCGAAATGCTCGTCGAACACCGGGATGATGTCGCGCGCCATGTTGCCCAATGGGAGCCGCTGCGGAGGAGGACCCGGTGCCTCCGGCGCCAGCGACTTCGAGACGACAATGCCGCGCCCCTCCTTGATGTTACAGGCTCAGCGCCCGCGCGAAGCTCGCTAGCGTTGTCCCAATATTGTGCCAGACTGGCGAAATGCCATTGTTCGCACATTCGCTCGCCGGCGAACCCCGGCACCTGTGGGAGCCATTGTCGCACCATCTGAGCGACGTCGGTCATTTGGCCCGGAGGTTTGCCGCTCCTTTCGGTGCGGCAAACGTGGCGCTGGCAGCGGGGCTGCTTCATGACATCGGCAAAGTCTCCCCGGAATTCCAGGCCTATATCGGCGGTTCGGACGCGGCGCGCGGGCCCGATCACAGCACGGCGGGTGCCGTCGAGGCGATGAAGCGGTACGGCGACTCCGCCCCGCTCCTGGCCCGCTGATCGCGTTCGCGATCGCCGGTCACCACGCGGGACTCGCCGACGGCAGCGGCCAGCGCGGCGGATCGCTGCAGGTGCGGCTGGAGAAGCGCGACCTCCCCGGTTATGGCGGCTGGGAGGGTGAGGTCGGCGAACTGCCAGCGCTGCATCGCGTCGATTTGCCGCGCGTCGACAACTATCGGGCACCCGCCGGCTATGCGGAGGCCTTCCTCGGGCGAATGCTGTTTTCCTGCCTCGTCGACGCGGACTTCCTCGCGACCGAAGCCTTTTATGCAAGAGCGCGCGGCGTACCGACCGACCGCGGCGATCCCACGCCGCTTGCCGAACTGCGCGAGCGTCTGGATCGGCATCTTGCCAAGCTGGTTGCAGGTGCCCGATCGAGCCCCCTGAACAATGTGCGCGCCGACATCCTGGCGCACGCTCGCGGCAAGGCCGACGACGCGCCCGGCCTGTTCACGATGACGGTACCAACCGGCGGCGGCAAGACGCTGGCGAGCCTGGCCTTCGCGCTCGATCACGCGATCGCGCATCGCCTCGATCGCGTGATCTACGTCATCCCTTATATGGGGGCGTGGATCGAAACTCGTTGAAAGCGGCGAGCATCCGGTCGGTGAACCGTCGCCCTCCGCGTGGGGGCGTGGATCGAAACCACGGAAGCGTGCCGGATCACTGGATCGACCGGGGTCGCCCTCCGCGTGGGGGCGTGGATCGAAACTTGATGCGGGCGAGGAGATCGGCGCGCCCGCTCACGTCGCCCTCCGCGTGGGGGCGTGGATCGAAACCCAAGATCGCGGCGCCCCTCATAGCCGCGCTGCGGTCGCCCTCCGCGTGGGGGCGTGGATCGAAACACTTGTTCGCGTCAGCGGAACCGGGTCCGAACGGTCGCCCTCCGCGTGGGGGCGTGGATCGAAACATGCGGTTCGGCAAGGGCGCCGACAAGGCAAAGTGTCACCCTCCGCGTGGGGGCGTGGATCGAAACGCCGCAGCGGACGAGGCGGCCGACGCCTCCCTGGCGTCGCCCTCCGCGTGGGGGCGTGGATCGAAACGTTGACCGGGGCGGGCCTCGGTCGTCACGGCCATCGCTATTATGGCGGCGACGCTGACGATGCGTCCGCGCTCGCGGACCTGGAGGTAGGTCGCATCGAGCCAGAGGTACGGCCAGTCGCCGACTAGCGGCCGCTTCAGGAACGCGTTCATGCGGCCAACGCTGCCGTCCGGGTCAACCGAAGGCAAGTGCCCGGCCAGGTGGCGCAGGCGAGGGCGATGGGGGGAGGAAATGACTGTCGATGGTGACGAGGGAAGGTTCTTCGACCACCGCATCAGCTTCGTAAACGACACCGGCGCGCCGTCTTCACCTCTCGAGACGGTGGTGGCGATCGGATTCTTCGACCCGACGGTCGAGCTCTTCCAGCCGTTCGCGACCGGAGTGTTCATCTCCCACATAGCGCTGGTCTGCACCGCGCGGCACGTGTTCGATTTCGAGCCTCAGTTTCTGGATTCGATGAGGCACCTCTCGCGCCGGAGCTTCCCGGCCGTGATGCAGCACTACGACGACCACACCACCGGCATCAGGCCGATCGTCGCGGTGCACGCGCATCCGCGCTACGACGTCGCGGTCGCCCGGCTTGAACCCGCGATCCATCTGGGAACGGGCGAGCCCTTCTCTAACAAGACGCTGGCGCTCACGACCGACTGGTTCGAGATCGGCGACGCGGCCCACCAGTACTCCTATCCAGACCCGGTCCTCCTCGATCAGCCCGAGGGTCTGCAGGTGCTCATGGTTCCGCTCGTGACGGAGGGAAAGGTCATCGGCTGGTTCCCAGATGGCATGGGGTCGCTCTTCCCATCGCCCTGCTACGCGATCGAGGGGTACATCGGTGCTGGGTCTAGCGGCGGACCGGTCATGGACCGGACCGGAAGGGTGTTCGCGATCAGCTCGCGCGGATGCTCCGGTGGGGACTACTACTATGCGGTCCCCGTCCAGGCCATCGCGGACATCCGGATCACCTCGGTGATGCTTTCGTCGCCGCCCGCGATCGAGGGGCCGACCATCAAGGAGATGGTGGGAAGGGGCCTGATCTCGTTCGTGGAGCGGGTCGTGGAGCAGGACTGATCGGGCGGCTCGTCGGACGGTGGCCACCCCCCCCGCCAGCCGCTGGCCTGCCGGGGGCGCTCGGTGCGGCGCCGTGGTCGGGCTCCGGATCGCGGCGGAGCGATACGCTGCGCATGCAGGCGCGCGTAGGAAGATGACGCCGGTCGGTTCGCCCTTAGGCCTGGCACATCGCAGGCGATCAGGAATCGACAAGACAATTAGCGAGAAGCGCTCGCGAGATGCGCAACTCCGCTGAGCCGCACGCGTCCCGCGTTCGCCTCGGCGTGCCCAGAGTGCACCCCACCGCACGGGGGTAACCAACACGAGGGCTGGACAGTGCTTGCCAGGTGCTTGCTGGAGTTTCCGGCTAAGCCGGTGATACACAGCGAAGTCATTGAAAAATGGTGCTGCCGGTGAGGATTGAACTCACGACCTCAGCCTTACCAAGGATGCGCTCTACCACTGAGCTACGGCAGCATTGCCCGTGTCGAGCAAGGTGGCGCCTATGGAGAAACCCCGGCGCGGCGTCAACCCGGGCTTGATCCACGATCCTCCCGGCGGCTAGGTCGTGTCGATGAGGGACGGGGATGCGCGCGAGCAGCGGCTCGCCGAGGCGTTGCGCGCCAATCTGCGGCGACGCAAGGCACAGGCGCGCGGTCAGGACGCGGCGACGCGCGGGGCGGCGCCGATCGATAGGGTCCGCGGCGATGCGCCCGGGATCGGCATCCCGACCCATCCGGAGGCGCCGCCGCCCGCGGCGCCCGGCCTGCCGGGCTTAGCGACCGCGCGCCGGAGCGACCAGACCGGATACCGCGTTGACGGGGGCTACGCGGTGGGAGAAGGGGCGGGCGCTGCTCATCCTGCTGACGGAACACGCGACGAGATGACGATCCGGGCCGAGACCTTCGCCGCGCGCTCCTGGCTGTTCGCGCCGGGCGACAGCGCGACCAAGATCGCGAAGGCGACCGCCAGCGACGCGGACATCGTGCTGATCGATCTCGAGGATGCGGTCGCCGACTCCGAGAAACCGCGCGCTCGCATGCTGGCGCATGACTTCATCGCCCGCCAGGATGCGGGGCGCGAGCGCATCTGGGTGCGCGTCAACCCGATCGACGGACCGCATACGCTCGCCGACCTTGCCGCGGTGATGCCGGCACGACCGGGCGGGATCATGCTTCCCAAGGTCGATGGCCGGCCCGATGTCGAGCGGCTCGACCATTATCTCTCCGCGTTCGAGGCGGTGCATGGGATCGCGCAGGGCGTCACCAAGGTCATCGTCCTGGTCACCGAGACCGCGGGCGCGATGTTCACCACCGGAGACTATAAGGACGCGCCGCGCGTCGTCGCGCTGACGTGGGGAGCGGAGGACCTCGCCGAGTCGATCGGCGCGAGTTCGAACCGTGACGCGGACGGCCGCTATGGCTTCACCTATGAACTTGCCCGCAGCCTCTGCCTGCTCGGCGCCGCGGCGGCGGGGGTCGCGGCGGTCGAGACGATCCACGGCGACTTCCGCGACCCGGATGGCTTGCGCCGCCGCGCCGAGCAGGTGCGGCGCGACGGCTATCGCGGCATGCTGGCGATCCATCCGGCGCAGGTCGACGTCATCAACCGGGCGTTCAGCCCGGATGCGGACGAGATCGCCGAAGCCCAGGCGGTGGTCGACCTGTTCGCCGCCAATCCGGGCATCGCCGCGATCGGTTACAAGGGCGAGATGCTCGACCGACCCCATCTGGCGCGCGCCGAGCGACTGCTCGGGTCCGTGCACCGGACCTGACGAGCGATCGCGACACGCCGCGCTGCGGACCGGGCCATGGGTGGGATCAGAGCGACACCTCCGCGATATTGTCCTTGTAGCTTGCCTTGGGATCCTTTCCGAACAGGCGGGTGATCATCGCCCCGATCGACGAACCGGCGAGCCAGATCTCCGCGGTCTCGGTGTCGAGCCGCAGCAGCGCGAGCTTGGGATCGTCGCGACCGCCTTCGAACCAGGCTTCGGTATGCTTGTCCCACAGCCGATCGGCGACGCTCGGATCGCGCTCGATCGAGAGCGTGCCGTGGATGCTCGCGAACAGGTCGTGACCCTTGGCGGTATAGGTCGCGATCGCCCGGTGCGAGTCGCCGAGCGCCTCGATCAGGCCGTTGTCCTTGGTCGCAAAGAACCAGATCGGACCGGAATCGCCCTCGAACTTCGCGGTCATCGGCTGGGTATGGCCGTCGCGCGCGCCGTCAAGACCGAGCATCACGAACGGCCCGGCCGCCAGGTCCTTCCAGAAGCGGGCTTCGATATCGGCGTCGGTTGGCATCATCGATCTCCTTCGTTCGGACGCGGAAACCAGCAGCGGGGCGGGTCGGTTCCGCGATGCGAACCGATGGCGCGGCGCGATTCACGCTTCGCCGTGCGCACGAAGCTGGCTATCGCGGCATGGGATTGCGGCTGGAGACCATGATGCGCGGACTGATCGGAGCGACGTTGATCGCCGCGGCGGCGGCAGGCGGACTGTACGCGCAGGCATCGATGACGCCAGAAGCCGCCTGCGCGGTGCCGATGGTCGCGTCCCCGCCATGGGTGGGGTGGGACCGGCCGGTGCCTCTCGTCGCCGCCGACAGGCCCGGCGCGAAGCCCGTCGCGATGCTGGTACCCGGTCGCGCCGCCTCGGTGACGCTCGCGCCGTCGCGCGATGTGGCCTTTGTCGCGACGCCCACCAGGACGCCGGCCCCGGTCAGCTATGGCGGGATGATGCAGCTGAACGTACCGGTTGCGGGCACCTATCGCGTCGCGATCGGCGCGCCGGCCTGGATCGACATGGTCAGCGGCGGGCAGGTCGTCGCCTCGGTCGCGCACGATCATGGCCCGGCCTGTTCGGGGATCGTCAAGACCGTCGATTTCGCGTTGTCCGCGGGTCCGGCGACGATCGAGTTCAGCGGCGCGCCGACCCCCGTGGCCACCGCGATGGCGGTACGGGTTTCCTGACCGGCATGGCCGAGCCCGATCGCCTGCTTGCCGCCCAGCGGCAGAGCGAGGATGTCGATGCCGCGCTGCGCCCGAGGTCGCTCGACGACTTTGTCGGCCAGGCGGCGGCGCGTGAGAATCTGCGCGTGTTCATCGGCGCCGCCAGGGCGCGCGGCGAGGCGATGGACCATGTCCTGCTGTTCGGGCCGCCGGGGCTCGGCAAGACGACGCTCGCCCAGATCGTCGCGCGCGAGCTCGGCGTCGGGTTCCGCGCCACCTCCGGCCCGGTGATCGCCAAGTCGGGCGATCTCGCGGCGTTGCTCACCAATCTCGAGGAGGGCGACGTGCTCTTCATCGATGAGATCCACCGACTCGCACCCGCCGTCGAGGAGGTGCTCTACCCGGCGATGGAGGACCGTGCGCTGGACCTGATGATCGGCGAGGGGCCGTCGGCGCGCAGCGTCAGGATCGATCTGCCGCGCTTCACCCTGATCGGCGCGACGACGCGGCAGGGCCTGCTGACCACGCCGCTGCGCGATCGCTTCGGCATCCCGATCCGGCTGCAATTCTACTCGATAGGCGAGCTCGAGCATGTCGTCACCCGCGCCGCGCGGCTGCTCGGCATGGCGATCACCGGCGACGGCGCGGCCGAGATCGCGCGGCGCGCGCGCGGGACGCCGCGGATCGCCGGTCGCCTGCTGCGTCGTGTCCGCGACTTCGCGCACATGGCCGGCGACGCGCAGGTCGATGCGCGGATCGCGGACGCCGCGCTCAACCGGCTCGAGGTCGATGCGCTCGGGCTCGACGCGATGGATCGCCGCTATCTCCTGATGATCGCGGACATCTATCGTGGCGGCCCGGTCGGCGTCGAGACGCTGGCCGCGGGCCTGGCCGAGCCGCGCGACACGATCGAGGAGGTGATCGAGCCGTTCCTGATCCAGCTCGGCCTGGTCGCGCGCACCGCGCGCGGCCGCTGCCTGACCGGCCGTGCCTGGCGCCATCTCGGCCTGCCCGAGCCGGCGGGCACGCAGGACGGCCTGTTCGACAGCTAGCGCCGCGTGCCCGCTGGACCTTTGCGCCTCCGCCCCGCTAAGGACCGCATCGTGATCCAAAGCGAGACAGATTGGGCCGGCGACCGGCCGCCATCGGGCCGTTTCGAGGGCGGCGTGCACCGCTTTGCGCTGCGCGTCTATTTCGAGGACACCGATGTTTCGGGCATGGTCTATCATGCCAATTACCTGCGCTTCATCGAGCGTGCGCGCTCCGACATGCTGCGCGTCGCCGGCATCGACCAGCGCGCGGCGCTGGAGCGGGGCGAAGGGGTCTATGCCGTCGCCGGTCTCGCAATCCGCTACCGCAGGCCCGCACGGCTCGACGATGCGCTCGTCGTGCTGAGCCGCGTCACCGCCAATCGCGCCGCGTCCTGCACCATTCAGCAGACGGTCATGCGCCATGACGAGACTTTGGCGGAAGCCGACGTGACCGCCGCGTTCGTGACGCCCGGCGGACGGCCGCGACGCCAGCCGGCGGCGTGGATCGAGACGTTCAGACGACTACAGGGGGACGAAACCGCGCAATGACACCCATGATCGCCACCGATGCCGCGACCATGTCTCCGGTCGCGCTGTTCCTCCAGGCCGATATCATCGTCAAGATCGTCATGGTCGGCCTGATCGCCGCCTCGGTCTGGACCTGGTCGATCATCCTCGTCCACGGGCTCAGGCTGCGCCGCATCCAGTCGCGTTCGGTCAAGTTCGAGCGCGATTTCAAGGCGGCCGAGGACATCGACAACTTCTACACCGCGCACCGCCAGTCCGATCTGCCGATCGCGCGCGTGCTGGGCGCCGGCGTCGGCGAATGGCGGCGCTCCACCTCGGGCAAGCGGATCGATCGCGACGGCACGCGCGCGCGTCTCGCCGCCGCCATGGGGACCGCGGCGAACGCCGAGATCGATCGTCTGTCGGACCGGCTCAACATCCTGGCCACGGTAGGATCGGTGGCGCCGTTCGTCGGCCTGTTCGGGACGGTCTGGGGGATCATGCGCGCCTTCACCAACATCGCGGCGCAACAGAACACCTCGCTCGGCGTCGTCGCGCCGGGGATCGCGGAGGCGCTGTTCGCGACCGCGCTCGGCCTGTTCGCGGCGATCCCCGCGGTGATCGCCTACAACCGGCTGACCCACGGCGTGAACCGGATCGAGGCCCGGCTGCACCGCTTCGCCGACGCGTTCCACGGCACGCTGTCTCGCGAACTCGAGGCGGAGTGACGATGGCGATGGGTCCGATACCGTCGGGGGGCAGGGGACGCGGGCGCGCGCCGATGGCGGACATCAACGTCACGCCACTGGTCGACGTCATGCTCGTGCTGCTGATCATCTTCATGATCACCGCGCCGCTGCTGATGACCGGCGTTCCCGTGAACCTGCCCGACAGCCGCGCCAAGGCGCTCGAGCAGCCGAAGAAGCCGATCCAGATCTCGATCGACAAGGCCGGCATCGTCTATGTCGACGATGCGCCGGTGACGCCCGACGCGCTCTCCGCGCGGCTCGATCAGATCGCTGTGGCGAGCCCGCCCGGCGACCCCGTGCAGATCTTCCTGCGTGCCGATCGCGCGGTCGATTACGGCCGGGTCGCCGCCGTGCTCGGCGAGCTCAACCATGCCGGGCTCAACAAGGTCTCGCTGGTCGCCACCAACGGCGCCGATCGCGAGTAACGGACGGCGATGGAGCGCGCCGAGAAACAGGGACTCGCGGTCGCCGCCGTCGGGCATCTCGCCCTGTTCGCGCTGCTGTCGCTCGGGCTGTTCTCGGCGCGCATCCCCAAGCCGCCGCTCGCCGACACGATGGACGTGACGATCTCGGATATGGCGGGCATGCAGTCCGCCGCGCCCAGCGCGAGCGCCGAGGCGCCCAAGGCGTCCGAAGCGCCCGAGCAGGGCAGACCCGAGGACTCCGCACCCCCGCCGCCCGCCGTCGAGGCGACGCCACCGCCGCCCGAACCCAAGCCGCCGACGCCGGAGCCCACGCCGCCCAAGTCGATCCCGCCCAAGCCGGCGTTGCCAAAGCCTACGCCGCCAAAGCCGACGCCCCCCAAGCCCGAGACGCCCGAGCCGAAACCCGACAAGAAGGCCGAACCCAAGCCCGACAAACCCAAGCCCGACAAACCCAAGCCCGACAAGCCGAAGCCCGACAAGCCGAAGCCCGACAGGCCGAAGCCCGAAAAGCCCAGGCCCGAAAAGCCCAGGCCGGAAACCGCGAAGCCCGTAAAGCCGCTCAAGCAAAAGCCCGGGCCGGAGAAACCCGCGCCGGAGACGCCGGCCAGGCCGACGCCCGCCAAGGCCGCGCCCGACACGAGCGCGTCGGCCGGGAGCACCAAGCCGTCGATCTCGAGGAAGGCGCCGGGCCTGTCGTCCGATTTCCTCAAGGACCTGCCCAAGGAGATCGGCAGCGGCAGGACGACGGGCACCGCCAGGCCCAAGGGATCGCGGCTCGGCAAGGACTTCCTCAAGGGGATCGGCAGCGATGCGGCGGGCAAGGCCGATGCGCCGCGCGCCGCAGCGGTCAGCGCGCGGTCGATGGCGGGCATCGGTTCGCTGATCCGCGAGCAGGTCAAGCCCAACTATAATCCGCCGACCGGGGGTGCCGACGCCGCGTCTATCGTCTCCACGCTCGAGATCACGATGGCGCGCGACGGGACCGTGCAGAATGTCGCGGTCGTCGGTCACAAGGGCGTCAACGGCACGAACGGTGCCTATGTCCGTCAGGCGGACGATGCCGCCATCCGCGCAGTCCGCCGATCGTCGCCGATGCATCTGCCGCCCGAACTCTATGAAGGTGGGTGGCAGAGCATCACGCTCAACTTCAGCGGCGCCCAGCTTCAGTGAGGACCAGCCTGCATATGAGATTCGCCCCTCTCGCCAGCATCATGCTGCTCGTCGCCGCTGCTGCCTCCGGGCAGGCGCCCGCGACGCAGCCCGCTCCCGGTACCGGACCCCAGCCGGGCCAGCGGATCGTCGTCGACATCGACGGCGGCATCTCCCAGCCGCTGCCGATCGCGATCCCGGCGATGCCGACACCCCAGTCCGCCTCGACACCCGCCGGCCAGACCGACGCGCTCGGGCGGCAGGTGGCCGAGATCGTCACCAACGATCTCAGGGGCTCGGGCCTGTTCAAGCCGGTCGCGGCGGACCACGGCGTCGCCTATCCGCAGGTCACGGCACCCGATTACCCGTATTGGGGATCGACCGGAGCCTCGGCGCTGGTGGAGGGCTTCGTCCAGGCCAATGGCGACGGCACGCTGACCGTCGGCTGCTATCTCTACGACGTCGTCGCCAAGGCCGAGATGGCGCGGCAGGGCTTCGTCGTGACGCCGCAATTCTGGCGCCGCGCCGCGCACAAATGCGCGGACACGGTCTATACCCGGCTGACCGGCGAGGGCCCGTATTTCGACAGCCGGGTCGTCTACGTGTCCGAGACCGGCGCCAAGACCCGCCGCGTCAAGCGACTGGCGATCATGGATCAGGACGGCGCCAACCACCGCTTCCTCACCAACGGCCAGTCGATCGTGCTGACGCCGCGCTTCGCGCCCAACAACCAGAACCAGATCGTCTACATGTCGTTCGAGGGCAACCGGCCACGCATCTACACCTACGATCTCGGATCGGGCCGCTCGCGGCTGGTGGTCGATCGCGCCAATCTGACGTTCGCGCCGCGCTATTCGCCCGATGGCCGCACCATCGTCTTCTCGATGTCGACGGGTGGCAACACCAACATCTATCGCGTTCCGGCGGGCGGCGGCCAGCCGCAGCAGCTCACCTCCGCGCCCGGCATCGACACCGCGCCGAGCTTCTCGCCCGACGGATCGAAGATCGTGTTCGAGAGCGATCGCTCGGGCGGTCAGCAGATCTACGTCATGAACGCGGACGGATCGGGCCAGCACCGCGTCAGCTTCGGCGGTGGCCGCTACGGGACGCCGGTGTGGAGCCCGCGCGGCGACCTCATCGCCTTCACCAGGATCGGCAGCTTCAACGTCGGCGTCATGGCGCCCGACGGATCGGGCGAGAAGATCCTCACGCATGGCTGGCAGGACGAAGGACCGACCTGGTCCCCCAACGGCCGCGTCATCATGTTCTTCCGCACCGCGCAGGGATCCGGAAACGCCGATCTCTGGTCGGTCGACCTGACCGGCGTCAACGAACGCCGCATCCCGACGCCGCTCGACGGCTCCGATCCGAGCTGGTCGCCGCTGCTGCCCTGAGGCCACGGGGTTGACCGGGCGACAGATGTTCCGCAGGTGAGGAACAGTCACGCGGAGGCACCGTCAATTCTGCGAGGGAGACTGGAATGAACACTGCCCGATCCGCATCGGTCCTGGCGCTCGCCGCCATGATCGCGATCACCGGCTGCGCTAAGAAGAAGCCCGCCGAACTGCCGCCGCCGCCGCCCGCGACCACCGGATCGTCGTCGGATACTGGCACGGGCGCGGGCTCGGGCGGGATCGGCAGCGGCATCGTCCCGGGTTCGCGCGCGGACTTCCTCCAGCAGGCCGGAACCGACACGATCCACTTCGAGACCGCCAGTTCGGATGTCGCCGGCGAGGCGAGCGGCATCCTCCAGGCGCAGGCGCGCTGGCTGACCGCGCATCGCAATGTCCGCGTCACCGTGGAAGGTCATTGCGACGAGCGCGGCACGCGCGAATACAATCTCGCGCTCGGCGAGCGCCGCGCCAACTCGGCGAAGAACGCGCTGGTCGCGGACGGCGTCTCGGCTGACCGGATCAGCGTCATCAGCTATGGCAAGGAACGCCCCGCGGCGATGGGTTCGGACGAGGCGAGCTGGGCCCAGAACCGCCGCGCCGTCACCGTGGTGCCGCAGTAGAGAAGCGTGAGGCCCTCTCCTCCTGAGGGGAGAGGGCTTCTGGCCGAAACCGTCCGTCTCCCGCTTGCGAAGATGCTTCGGACGCACGATCTCCATCGTCCCTGTCCGGAGCCTGTTCGATATGCGTTATCCCGTCCTCGCCGCCGCTGCCGTCGCCCTTGGTCTCGGCGTCGCCATGGTCTCGCCGATCGCCGCGGCCGATACCGTCGTCAACGCGCCCCTGCCGCGACTCGACCCGGCGGTTGCCGCGCCGCATGCGACCGCGGTGTTCGCCGGCGGCTGCTTCTGGGGGGTGCAGGGCGTCTTCGCCCATGTGAAGGGCGTCGAAAGCACGGTCGCGGGCTATACCGGCGGGACCCTGCGCGATCCCGATTACGAGACGGTGTCGAGCGGTTCGACCGGTCATGCCGAGTCGGTCAGGGTCACGTACGATCCGCGACAGGTCAGTTACGGGTCGCTGCTGCGCATCTATTTCTCGGTCGTGGCCGATCCGACGATGCGCGATGCGCAGGGGCCGGACGAGGGCACGCAATATCGCTCGGCGCTGTTCCCGCAGACCCCGCAACAGGCGCAGGTCGCCCGGGCGTATCTCGCGCAGCTCAAGGCGGCGCATCTGTGGCCGCGCCCGATCGTGACCGCGATCGAGACGCCCAGGCCGTTCTACCCGGCCGAGGGCTATCACCAGGACTTCATGCGCCGCAATCCGAGCTACCCCTACATCGTCGTCAACGATCGCCCCAAGGTCGACGCGCTGCGCAGGCTCTTCCCGGCAAGCTGGAAAGGCTGAGCCGCCCACGCGCGCAGATCGGGCGGAGCCGCATCGCGCGCCGGGCGTTGCGCGAGGATGACCATTCCGCTCCGCGCCGCAGACGGCGATCCACGCGTTCCCGCGCTCAGCGTCCTGCTCGGCTTCGCGCCGATGCTGCCGATCGTCATCGCCGCGCTCGGCACATGGCTGGCGCCGCGTCCCTGGCCGCTCGTCGCGACATCGCTCGGCGTGATGTGGTCGGCCGCGATCCTGGTGTTCCTCGCCGGGGTGCGGCGCGGCCTGTCGTTCCGGACGCCGGGCGGCGAGCGGCCGATCCAGATCGCGACGATGATGTGGCTGTTCGTGCTGGGCATCGGCGCGTTCGTCGTGTCGAACGCGGTGACGGCGCTGATCCTGCTGATCCTCGGCTATGTCACCGTCGCGATCCTCGATCCGATCGCCGCGCGGCGACAGGAGGCGCCCGCCCATTTCGCGCGGCTGCGCCCGCCCCAGATGGGGCTCGCGGTCGTGGCGTTGTTCGCGATGCTGGTATGGCAGTTCACCGCCGCCCCGCCGCCTCACATCATGGCGTAGCGTTCGACCAGATCGAACAGATAGTCGCGGCCCTGATAGAGCGCGCGCACGCGCATATGCTCGTTGAGCCCGTGAATGCCGTTATAGTCGGGCTCCATCAGGATGCCCGGCACGCCGTAGACCGGGATGCCGATCGCCTCGAGGAAGATGCCGTCGGTGGCCCCGGTCGACATCGTCGGGATGACCGGCAGCCCCGGAAAGTCCCTGGCGGCGACGGCTTCGGCCGGTGCGAGGATCGCGGGATCAAGCGGCGGCGCCTTGGCGACCGGGGTGAGCGGCTGGTTCGCCGTGATCGCCACCCGGGGGTCCGCGACGATCCGCGCCAGCGTGGCCTGCGTCGCCGCGATCGTCTCGCCGGGGACGATCCGGCAATTGACGTTGGCCTCGGCATGCTGGGGCAGCGCGTTCTCGGCATGCCCAGCCTTGAGCAGCGTGGCGACGCAGGTGGTGCGCAGCAGCGAATGCGATGTCGGATCCGCCGAGACGAGCGCGTCCGCCGCGGTATCGCCGGGATCGGCGACCAGCCGCGTCATCGCCGCACCCATCGCGCCGCCGGTCAGTCTGGCGGTACGGGTGAAATAGGCGCGCGTGACGTCGTTCAGGCGGATCGGGAACTCGTACGCCTCGACCCGGTCGAGCGCATGGGCCAGCGAATAGATCGCGTTGGCCCTGGTCGGGCGCGAGCTGTGGCCGCCGGGATTGGTCGTGGTCAGCGTGAAGTTCTGGGAATGCTTCTCGCCGACCTGGAGCGACAGCATCTGCGGTTTGCCGTCCTTGTCGTTCAGCCCGCCGCCGCCCTCGTTGAGCGCAAAGCCGGCGGCGATCCAGTCGGGGTGCGTGCGGCTCAGCCATTCGGCGCCGTTGAACGCCGCGGTGCTCTCCTCGCCGCAGGTCAAAGCGAGTTTGATCGTGCGCCTGGGGACGACGCCCTGCGTCTTGAGGCGTGCCAGCGTATCGACCCACACCGCCGCCATCGCCTTGTCGTCGGTCGCGCCGCGCGCGTAGAAGAAGCCGTTCTCCTCGACCAGCTTGAACGGATCGCGCGTCCAGTCCTCGCGCCGCGCCTCGACGACGTCGAGATGCGCGAGCAGCAGCATCGGCTTGGCGGAGGGATCGCTGCCCGGCAGTTTCGCGACGAGGCCGCCCTCCTTGGGATGATCCGGCGTCGCAAAGACGGTGACGTCGCCCGCCGGCAACCCCGCCGTCCTGAGATGCGCCGCCATCGCTTCGGCCGCTGCGGTACAGTTCCCGACGGACAGCGAAGTGTTGGTCTCGACCAGTTCCTGGTAGATCGCGCGGAACCTGGTTTGGTCGGGCCGGAGCGGCTGCGCGATCGCCGGGTTCAACGCGCTCGCCGCCATCGCCATCGCCATCAGTCGCCGCATCGTTCGTCCCCCGCAAAAGCTCAGGCTAGCCGGTCAGGCGGCGATCGGGAAGCGCAGCAGACGATCGGCAAGCGGGACCAGCGCGTCGGCCGGGCGGTGGCCGATCGCGCGCCGGATCTCGGGATGGCCGGCATCGAGCCCGCCGGTCAGCGCGCCGAACGCGGGCAGGATGAGCTTGGTCGCGCTCGCCACGAAGCAGCGCCGCGCGATGCGGCGGCCGCGCAGCGTCAAGCGCAGCTTGGGGTGGAAATGCCCGGACAGTTCGGGGCGGGCCTCATGGCGGGAGGCTTCATGCCGCAGCAGCAGCCCGTCGACCTCGATCTCGTCGACGACCCCGCCGCCGCAATGATCGGCGAGCGCCCCGCCGGCATCGTGGTTGCCGGTGATCCACGTCCACGCGGTCGCGCCGGTGAGCGCGCGCAGCGCCGCGCGATCGGCGGCGGGCAGCCGCTCGCAACCCTGCGCGTCGTGGAAGCTGTCGCCGAGGCACCAGACCTCCCGGGTGGCGGTCGCGGTCATCAATGCGGTCAGGTCGGCGAGCGTCGCGGTGCTGTCATAGGGCGGCAGCATCTGCCCGAACCGGGCGAAGAAGCTGGCCTTTTCAAGGTGCAGGTCGGCAACGACGAGGGCGCGCCGCGCCGGCCACCAGAGCGCACCCGGGGTCAATGCGGCAAGTGCGGTGCCTGCGAACGAAAAGCGAACCATCGTGCGCCGCTATCATGGCCTTGGCGCGCCGCACAAGGGCTTGCCCGCGTGGTGCCCGGTCACCATATCTGTCTTCCGAGGAGTGTCAGCGTGCGCGGCCAGGCCGCGTTCGGCGTTGCTCAGGCTCCCAGCGAATCGATGACCGCGCCGACGATGTCGGGCGAGGGGCTGGCGAGTCGCGGACTCGGGTGCGCGGTCGTGCCGCCGCCACCGGCCGCGGTGCCGTAGATGAAGCCGTAGACCGGGTAGGCGGTGGTGCCGAGGCCCTGGCCGTCGTGCCACCAGACGCGGACCTGGCTCCAATCGTTCCCGGGCGAGACGTCGACGATCGTCACGTCGCGTTCGATCTGCCCGCGCACACCGCCGATCCGCGACCAGTTGGCGTGCGTCACCATCAGGATGCGCGCCGAGACGACCTTGCTGACCACCGCGACATGGCCGAGCTTCATCGGTCCGTGCGGCTTGAACACCAGCACCGCGCCCGCCCTCGGCGCGCCGCCCTCGGCGTAGCGGGCGGCGGCTTGGCCCCACCAGGTCCAGGCGTTGCCGTAGATCCGGATGCCCGACATCTCGCGGGCGAACGGCACGCATTCGAGGCCGGTGCCGATGCGTCCGTCGAAGCCGCCCTGCGCCTGCGCCTGGCATCCCGTGACGAGCGCGGCGAGTGCCAGCAACCCCTTGTAAACCATAAGCCTTACCACCTGCCCGGTCGCTCCCCCGAACGACTCCGACAGTAGCCCGAAGCCCCTATCCCGACGTTAACGGGCGGCCGTCGTTGCGATCGCCGGGCTCATCGCCTCGGCGACCAGCGCCTCCGCCTCGATGAGCAGCGCGTCCTCGGAGGAACCCGTCGCGATCCGCTCGCGGCCGATCAGCACCAGCACCGGGACGGCGAGCGGCGACACGCGGTCGAGGTCGACATGGACGATGCGTGTCGCGGCGGTATCGAGCAGCCGCGCGAGCCGCCCGACATCGGTCATCCGCGCACGCGCATCGTCCCAGGCGGCGCGCAGCAGCAGATGCTCGGGTTCGTAGCGGCGCAGCACGTCGTAGATCAGATCGGTCGAGAAGCTGACCTGCCGGCCGGTCTTGCGCGTGCCCGGATGCTGGCGCTCGACCAGCCCGCCGATCACCGCCACCTCGCGGAAGGCGCGCTTGAGCAAGGCGGACTCCTGCACCCAGTCGACGAACTCGTGCTCCAGGATGTCGGCGGAAAAGAGCGGCCGCGGGTCGGCGACCGGCTTGAGCGAGAAGGTGGCGAGCGCATAGTCGGACGAGACGAAGCCGACCGGCTGCAGCCCGGCGCTCTCCATTCGCCGGGTGAGCAGCATGCCGAGCGACTGGTGCGCGTTCCAGCCCTCGAAGCCGTAGCAGACCATGTAGTGCCGGCCCTCGCGCGGGAAGGTCTCGATCAGCAGCTTGTCGGGCTCGGGGAGGATCGAGCGCAGCCGCTGATAGTCGAGCCATTCGCGGACATCGTCGGGAAAGCGCGACCATTGCTCGGGCTCGTGGAGGAAATGGCGGACGCGATCGGCGAGATTGGTCGAGAGCGGCATCCGCGATCCGCCATAGGTCGGGATGCGTGCGGGTCTGGACGAGGCGCGGACGATCAGGTCCTCGGCGGTCACCCCGATCGCCTCCAGGCTGAGGCCCGCGAAGAAGAAGGTGTCGCCGGGCGTCAGTTGCGCCGCGAAGCCCTCCTCGACCTTGCCGAGCGAGCGGCCGCTCTTGAAGCGCACCATGAGCATCGCCGCCTCGACGATGATGCCCGCGTTGAGGCGGAACTGGGTGACGAACCGCGGATGGCTGATCCGCCACAGTCCGTCCGGACCCTGGGTCAGGCGCTTGTACTGATCGTAGGCGCGCAACGCGTAGCCACCGGTCGCGACGAAGCCGAGCACGCGGTCGAACGTCGCCTCGTCGAGCGTCGCATACGGTGCCGCGTCGCGTACCTCGGCGAGCAGATCGTCGCGCGCGAACGGCGCCGCGGACGCCATGCCCATGATGTGCTGCGCGAGCACGTCGAGCGCGCCCGGGCGGAAGATGTCGGGATCGCGCTCGCCCGCCTCGACCGCATCGAGCGCGGCGCGGGCCTCGAGATATTCGAAGCGGTTGCCGGGGACGAGGATCGCCTTTGACGGCTCGTCGAGCCGGTGGTTGGCGCGGCCGATCCGCTGGAGCAGACGCGACGATCCCTTGGGCGCGCCCATCTGGATGACGAGATCGACATCGCCCCAGTCGACGCCGAGATCGAGGCTGGCGGTGGCGACCAGCGCGCGCAGCCGCCCGTCCGCCATCGCCTGCTCGACCTTGCGGCGCGCGGCGATGTCGAGGCTGCCGTGATGGATGCCGATCGGCAGGTGCGCCTCGTTCACCGCCCAGAGATCCTGGAAGATCAGCTCGGCGAGGCTGCGCGTGTTGCAGAAGACGATCGACGTGCGGTGCGCGGCGATCTGGTCCATCACCTGTTGCGCGGCATAGCGGCCCGAATGACCGGTCCATGGCACGCGTCCTTCGGGCAGCAGGATCGAGATGTCGGGATCCGCGCCGGGCTCGCCCTCGACCAGGTCGACCGTATCGATATCGCCGTCGCCCGAGAGCCAGCCGCGATAGAGACCGGGATCGGAGACGGTGGCCGACAGCGCGACGCGACGCATCGCGGGGGCGAGCCGCGCCAGCCGCGCCATCGACAGCGCGAGCAGGTCGCCGCGCTTGGTCGGCGCGAAAGCGTGGACCTCGTCGATCACGAGTGCGCGCAGGCCCGCGAACAGCGTCGCGGCATCGGGATAGCTCAGCAGCAGCGCCAGCGATTCGGGCGTGGTCAGCAGCATGTCGGGCGGGTTGACCCGCTGCCGCGCCTTGCGATCGGACGGCGTATCGCCGGTGCGCGTCTCGACCCGGATCGCCAGCCCCATCTCCTCGATCGGGCCGAGCAGGTTGCGCTGGACGTCGACCGCGAGCGCCTTGAGCGGCGACACGTAGAGCGTGTGCAGGCCGCTGCCCGCGCCCTGGCCGATCAGCTCGACGAGGCTCGGCAGGAAACCGGCCAGCGTCTTGCCCGCACCGGTCGGCGCGACGAGCAGGGCCGAGCGTCCCGCGCGCGCCGCCGCGAGCATCGCCAGCTGGTGACGGCGCGGCCGCCAGCCTTTGGCGGCGAACCAGTCTGCCAGCACCGGCGGGAGGGGGGCGGGGGGGAGCGCGTCCATCTGCACCGCGCCATATCGCGATTGCCCGGGCGCCGCGCCAGTCCTAGGCTGGTGCCGATCAGAGGAGGGAAGCGATGGCCAAGGGTCAGATGAAGAGCAACAAGGAAGCCAAGAAGCCCAAGAAGGAGGTCAAGAAGACGATCGCCGCCAATCCGTCGACCAAGGGCAAGGTCATCACGGAGTAGCCGCGGGTGACCGACGGCTTCGTCCGCCACAAGCAGCCCTGGACATCGGACGAGATCCAGAAGCTGCACCGGCTGGCGGCCAAGGGCATGGCGCTCAAGGCGATCGGCAAGGCGCTGACCCGCAGCGAGGAATCGGTGCAGGCGCGTGCCAGGCTGGACGGGCTGAAGATCTCCAGGCTGCGCTAGCTCGGTCTCCAGGGGGACATTCCATCCGCCCTGAGCGAAGTCGAAGCGCCGGTTCAGGGCTTCGACTTCGCTCTGCCCGGACGCGGCGGGTGCGCGGGATTGCGCCGGCGCTCAGCCCTGATCCTGGTAGGCGAGTTGGAGGATGCCCCAGTGACGCCCGGCGATGTGGATCGAGGCGATCACCTGTTTGAGCAGGACGACGCCACCGCCCGCGACGTTGCGGCGATAGGCCTTGATGAGGAACGGCTTGGTCGTGCGGTTCTGTTCGCGCTGGATGGGGTCGTCGAAGATGCTGCCGACACGGCTCCATTCGGCGTTCCACACCGGATCGTCGCGGCGCGGCTGCGATCGCTCTGGCATCTGCACGGCGCCGAAATCGTTCCGGTCGGTAAAGCTCATCCCGAAGAAGCCGGGCAGGGCGCGCGCGAGCTCCTGCCGCGGACGCGCCGCCGCGGTGAGGAACGGCGTCGCGGGATGCGTGCAGTAAACAGGATCGCTGCCCGGCAC
This sequence comes from uncultured Sphingomonadaceae bacterium, assembly GCA_964245815.1. Classification (GTDB taxonomy): domain Bacteria; phylum Pseudomonadota; class Alphaproteobacteria; order Sphingomonadales; family Sphingomonadaceae; genus Solisphingomonas. The sequence continues at coordinate 27,328 of CAXTNX010000021.1, forward strand.
TTCCAGATAACCTGCCTCGAACAGCGCCGTCCGGTCAATCCGTCCCGCCGCAAGATCGGCCTCGATCGCGGCCGAGACCGCCTGCGCGGTCTCCAGCGCGAACCGGATATAGGGCGTGTCGGGGATCTCGACCTCGCTCTCGGCGATGAACTGGAGAAGCACGTTGGTATCGTCGCTGACCGCGCTCAGCGCGATGCTGAGCGCGGTGAGATCGGCGGCGTTCTCCGTCGAGGTGGCGTTCAGCGCGCCGATACCGCCGCGCACGCCCGACACCGCGCCGACGATCGACTCCATGTTCCGCGAGACCGCGTCGCTATCGGCGGACACGCCGAGCATCAGGCTCTTCAACTCCTCGACCAGCGTCTCGATCTGGCGGGTGCCGCTGTGCGCGGCGCGCGCCTTGTCGACGCCGCTCTCGATCCGCGACAGCATCGAGCGCGCCTCGCCGGTCAGCGCGCGGACCGACAGGTCGATCTTCTGGGTGGCGGCGGCGGTCTCGAGCGCGAGTTTCTTGACCTCCTGCGCCACCACGGCGAAGCCGCGTCCGGCATCGCCCGCGCGCGCCGCCTCGATCGTGGCGTTCAGCGCGAGCAGATTCACCTGGCCGGTGATCCGGCCGATCGTGTCGGTCACGTGCGCGACCGTGGCGAGCGCGGCGTTGAAGCTGCCGAGCCCGGCATGGATGTCGCTGACCTGATCGATCAGCTCGACCACATGGGCGGCGGCGGCGGACAGCCGGCGGGCCGAATCGTCGATCACGCCATGCGCGGCGGACGCCTTCTCCTTCGCCTTGCGCGCCGCGAGCGAGACCGACTGCTGGTCGCGCTCAAGCCGGTCGGTGTCCGTGCCGATGCTATCGACCGTCGCGGCCTGGTCGAGCACGCGTTCGGCGAGCGCCGCGATATTGGCCTGAAGATCGAGCGTGCGTATCCCGAGCTCGCCCGAAAGCCTGGCCGCCTGCCGCACGGTACTGGTTAGATTCATCGATACTGTGCCCGGAGCGATGGTTCACGACGCTATGCCGGTTGACCGCCTAACCGGCGGTTAAGGATCAGACGGGCCTGCGCTACCGACCGAACCCGACGTCGCCGGCGCGGAGCTCCGCCTCGCGGGCGGCGGCGAACAGCGCCCCCGCCTTGGCCTCGCATTCGCGCTGTTCGGCGGCGGGATCGCTGTCGGCGACGATGCCGGCACCGGCCTGGACGTGCATCATCCCGTCCTTCACCACCGCGGTGCGCAGCACGATGCAGCTGTCCATCGATCCGTCGGGCGAGAAATAGCCCACACCGCCGGCATACGCGCCCCGCGTCTCGGATTCGAGTTCGGCGATGATCTCGCACGCGCGCACCTTGGGCGCGCCCGACACGGTGCCCGCCGGAAAGCCGCCGAGCAGTGCGTCGATCGCATCCTTGCCCGGTGCCAATCGACCGGTGACGTTCGAGACGATGTGCATCACGTGGCTGTAGAGTTCGACACCGTAGCTCTCGGTGACCTGGACGGTGCCGGGCTCGGCGACGCGGCCGACATCGTTGCGGCCGAGATCGAGCAGCATCAGGTGCTCGGCGCGTTCCTTGGGATCGGCGAGCAGCTCCGCGCGGCGCGCCGCATCCTCGCGCGCGTCCCGCCCGCGTGGACGGGTCCCCGCGATCGGCCGGATCGAGACCTCGCCGTCGCGCGCGCGGACCAGGATCTCGGGGCTGGAGCCGATCAGCGCGAAACCCGGCAGATCGAGGACGTAGAGGAACGGCGAGGGATTGATCCGTCGCAACGCCCGGTAGAGCGCGAACGGCGGGAGCGCGAACGGACGCGTGAAGCGTTGCGCGAGCACGACCTGGAAGATGTCGCCGGCCGCGATATAGTCCTTCGCCGCCGCCACCATCTCGCCATAACGGCCGCTTTCGAGCTGCGGCGTGGGGACAGCCTGCGGGGGCGGCGACACGTGGCGCTCCGGGATCGGCAACGGACCGGCGAGCCGCTGCTGGGCACGCTCGATCCGCGCGATCGCCGCCGGGACGGTACCGCCGCCGCCGGGCCACACCGGCGCCAGCCAGAACAGCTCGTCGGTCAGCCGATCGAACAGCAGGATCAGCGTCGGACGGACGAAGAGCATGTCGGGCAGGCCGAGCGGATTGGCGGGGGGGCGCGGGAGCCGTTCGATCAGCCCGACGGTCTCGTACGCGAAATACCCGACCAGGCAGGCGATCGCGCCGGGCACGCCCGCGGGCACGTCCATCCGGCAGCGTTCGACCAGCCTGCGCAGCGCCGGCAGCGCATCCTCGTCGCACGCCAGGAACGCCTCGCGATCGTTCGGCCAGTCGGCATTGATCTCGGCGGTGGCACCGGCGGCGCGGAAGATCAGATCGGGGGCGAGCCCGATCATGCTGTGCCGCCCGCGCGTGCGGCCGCCCTCGACCGATTCGAGAAGATAGTCGCCGCGCGCCGGCTCGATCAACTTGAGCGCGGCGGAGACCGGTGTCTCGGTATCCGCGATCTGCCGGCGCCAGACGATCGCGGGACGGCCGGCGGCGAGCGCATCCGTCGCCGTCGCATCGTTTTCCGCGGGCGTCGTCTCGGCCGGACGGCTCACCGGCGTGGGGCCGGCGCCTTGCCGAGTAGCCGCGCCTTGAGGTCCGCGATCGCCGTGGCGTTGCGCATGACGCCCACCGCGTCGCCCGTCGAATGCGCGAACTGCTGGATATACTCGTCGGTGGCGACCTGGGTGAGGTCGCTGCGGCTGCTCGCGACAAGCGGCGGCAGCAGCTTCGGGTCGGGCGGAACGATCGCCTGGAGCTGGACGACGTACCAGCCGCGCCCACCTTCTGCCGGCACCAGGCGCGCCGCGTTGACCGGCATCGTGAACAGAGCCTTGAGGCTGGCGGGCACCGGGCCCTGCGCGCGGACGAGATCCATGCGCCGGCCCGATCCCTTCTGCACGGGCGGCAGCGGGACCGGCGCGGCGGCGAACGCCGTGTCCATCGCCATGCCGGCCTTGACCTTGGCGAGGATCGCGGCGGCGATCGCCCTGACGCGATCGGACGCGCGCACCGCGGCGAGATCGGCGGCGACGCGCGGCTTGACCTGCGCGAACGGGATCGGGGCGGAGGGCACGATGCGATCGACCGCGAGCAGCGCATAGCGCTCGCCCGCCTGCACCGTCTCGACGGTGGGCGGCTGATCGGTCGAGGTGAGGAACGCGGGCTTGAGCAGCGGCTGGATCTCGGGGGACGGCTTGTACGCTGGATCGTCGGTCGACAGGCCCGACGGGAGCAGGGCCGGCGTGGTCTGGACGGCCAGCCTGTCGGCATTGACGACGTCCGCGAAGCTGCCGCCCTTCTCGAGCGTGTCCTGTGCGCCGTTGATCATCGTCGCGAGCGCCTGGTCCTGCTTCTGCTTGGCGAGATCGCCTGCGATCTGCGGGCGCGCGATCTCGAACGCGGTCGCCGCGACGCGCCTGATCGCCTCGACCTTGACGACATGCCAGCCGAGACCGGATTTGACGGGTGCCGTGACGCCGCCCGCGCCGGTCGCGAACGCGGCGGCGGCGACGGCGGGCGCGGTCAGGCTTGCGAACTGCGCCTGCGTCTTGTCGCCGATCGCGATGTCGGACGCGCCGAACCCCACCGCTTTCGCCGCGTCGGCGAAGCTCTTGCCGCCCCTTACCGCGGCGGCGAAGGCGTCCGCCCTGGTCTGGCTGTCGAGCACGACCTGGCTGAGCGTACGCGTCTCGTGCGCGGCGTATCTGTCGGCGCCGGCGTCGTACGCCTTGCGGATCTCCGCCTCGCTCGGCGTGGCGGCGGCGGCGACCTGATCGCGGCCGATCAGCGCGTAGCGGAGCGCCCGGCGCTCGGGCAGCGTATAGGCCGCGACATGCGCCTTGTAGAACGCCTGGAGCGCGACGTCGGCTGGCGGCGGGTCACCGGCGAACGCGGCCGCGGGCACCAGCCCGATCGTGCCCTGGCGCTGCTCGACGAGCAGGTTGGCATAGGGCTTGACCAGCCCGTCGGGCAGCGAGATCGCCCCGGTCGCGGGCAGCATCACCATCTGGCGCACCGTGTCGCCGGCGATGTCGCGGCGGAGCGACGCCTCGGGGATGTGCTGCTGGGCGAGCGCCGCACGGAAGACCTGCGGATCGAACCTGCCGGTCGGCCCCTGGAACGCCTGGATGCCCGCAATCTGACCGTCGACCTGCTTCTCGCTTGCCGCGAGCCCGATCGATCGGCCGAAGGTCTCGAGCGCGGTCGCCGCGATCACCTGGTCGACGACCTGGCCGAAGCCGCCGCCGGCGACGAAGGTCGGCAGATCGAGCCCGGGCTGCTGCTGCGCGTCGCGGGCATATTCGCGACGCACGCGATCGTCCATCTCGGGAACGGTGAGCGTGCGATCGCCGACCTTGGCCAGCGTATCGCCGCTCTCGCCGAGGATCGACGACGCGCCGGGCTGTTCGCGGGAATAGACGCCGGTCAGGACGAAGGCGAGCATGATGAGGGCGAGCAGGCCCAGCGCGAGCTTCGAGGCGAGTGTGCGGCGGAAGAAGGCGATCATGCGGGTTCCAGGCTCGGTGCGATCAGGCGCCACCCCTTAGAAGCGGGACACCGCCGCGACAAGCAAGCTGGCATGCGATGCCACCAGCGGATACGGGACCGTGACGACTGTCGATGGGGGAGCGGATATGCGCCGGCGGATGATCGCGGGAAACTGGAAGATGAACGGCAGCCTCGCCGCGCTTGCCGAACTCGATGCGATCGGCGCGGCGGCGCGCGCGCTGCCCCAAATCGACGTCGCGATCTGCCCGCCCTTCACGCTGATCGCGCCGGCGGCGGCGCGGGCGGACGGCGTGCTGATCGGCGCGCAGGATTGCCACGCCCAGGAGAGCGGTCCCTTCACCGGCAACACCTCGGCCACGATGCTGGTCGAGGCGGGCGCCCGGCTGACGATCGTCGGTCATTCGGAGCGCCGGCGCGACCAGATGGAGCGCAATCGCGGCGTCCGCGCCAAGGCCGAGCGCGCGATCGCGCATGGCATGACCGCGATCATCTGCCTGGGCGAGAACGAGGAGGAGCATGACGCCGGCCAGACCGTGTCGGTGGTCGAGCGCCGGCTCGAGGCCTCGCTGCCGATCGCGTCGGGCGCCTCGATCATGATCGCCTACGAGCCCCTCTGGGCGATCGGCACCGGCCGGACGCCCGCGCGCGCCGCGGTCGCCGAGATCCACGCGCTGATCCGCCATCGCCTGCGCGACCTGCTCGATCCCGAGGAAGCCGAGCTGGTGCGCATCCTCTACGGCGGATCGGTGACCGGCGCCAATGCGCCCGAGCTGCTCTCGATCCCGGACGTCGACGGCGCGCTGGTCGGCGGCGCGAGCCTGACCGCCGAGCAGTTCCTGCCGATCATCGCGGCGGCGGGGTGAGCCGACTGAAGGGGGCAGCCTAGGCCAGCCGCCCCTCGTGCAGCCGCACCACGCGATCCATCTTCGCCGCGAGCCGCTCGTTGTGCGTCGCGACCAGCGCCGCCGATCCCTCGCCGCGCACCAGCCGGAGGAACTCGGCCAGCACGATGTCGGCAGTCGCCTCGTCGAGATTGCCGGTCGGCTCGTCGGCGAGGACCAGCGCCGGGCTGGTCGCCAGCGCGCGCGCCACCGCGACGCGCTGCTGCTCGCCGCCTGACAATGCGCTCGGACGATGATCCAGCCGATGCCCCAGACCCAGCATCTCGAGCAGGCCGCGCGCGCGATCCCGCGCCGCCGCCGTCTCGCTGCCCGCGATCAGTTGCGGCAGGACGACATTCTCCCGCGCGGTGAAGTCGGGCAGCAGGTGGTGGAACTGGTAGACGAAGCCGAGCCGGTCGCGCCGGACGCGGGTGCGGCCATCATTGTCGAGCGTCGCGGCCTCCTCGCCGAGGATCCGGATCGAGCCGTCGAACCCGCCCTCGAGCAGCCCGATCGCCTGGAGCATCGTCGACTTGCCCGATCCCGAAGGGCCGAGCAGCGCGACGATCTCGCCCGGACCGACGGTCAGGTCGACGCCGCGCAGCACGTCGATGGTCACGCTGCCCTGCGTGTAGCTGCGGGTCAGCGCCGCGACCGCGAGCACGTCACTCATGGCGCACCTGGGGGAAAGCATGGATGAGCCGGGAGCGAAGCGCATGGCGCGAAGGCAACCCGAGTGCATGGTCGGCAACGGTATAGACGGCGCGCCATGTTTCGGGAGATGACGGCCCTTTCATGTCGCGGTCGCCGAGGAAGCCGACCAGCACGAGATAGGCGTTATCCCCTGTCCACGCAAAAACCACAGGAACGCCAGCCGATTGGCATATTGGTAGAACAGGCGGTGCCACGATGTCCCGTCGGTCACGCCAAGCGCGACGGCGACGCGGTCGAGCGCCTCGCGGATGCGGATGAGCGAGCCTTCAGACGCTCCGGATGCTGGCGTACAAAACTCCGCGACATGCGCCTTGGCCTCTACGAGCAGGACCTGTCCATTGGCGGTTAGACCAAGCGCATCCCAGTGCGGTCCGCGCCTCGGCCAAAACGCCTTCAACTCAACCGATAACCGTTCAAGACCCAGCCGCTGTAGGAACGCCGAATGCCGATATTCGGCGAACCCATCCTCGGCCAGCGGCGACCGCCAGTCGATCTTCGTGTCGATGCCTAGCCTCGCCATGATCGGCGTTTCCAGATCATGCCACCGTTCGGCGACGGCGCGCTGTATCCAGAGGAGGCTGCCGCGGGAACCCGACGGCTGTTCTACGCGCATGCCCGCTCACTCATAGCGCAGCACCTGCACCGGATCGGTGCTCGCCGCCTTGAACGCCGGATAGAGCGTCGCGAGGAAGGCGAACAGCAGGGTCATGCCGCTGACGATCGCGACCTCGATCGGGCTGGTGCGGGACGGCAGCTCGGTCAGCACGCGGATCGACGGGTCCCACAGGTCCTCGCCGGTGATCCGCTGGACGAGATCGACGACATCCTGCCGGAAAAAAAGGAAGATCGCCGCCAGGACCCAGCCGGCGACGATGCCGAGCGTGCCGATCGTCACGCCGACCATCAGGAAGATGCGCAGCATCGCCGAGCGGCTCGCCCCCATCGTCCGCAGGATCGCGATGTCGCGCGTCTTGGCGCGGACCAGCATGATGAGCGACGACAGGATGTTGAACACCGCCACCAGGATGATGATCGACAGCACGACGAACATCGTCACGCGCTCGACCGCGAGCGCCTGGAACAGCGAGGCGTTCATCTGCCGCCAGTCGACCAGCACGCCCGATCCGGCGATCCTCGGCTTGAGCGGGGCGAGGATGGCGCCGACCCGATCGGCATCCACCGTGTCGATCTCGATCATGCCGACCGCATCGCCCATCAGCAGGAGCTGCTGCGCGTCGGGCAGCGGCATGACGACATAGGCCTTGTCGAAATCATAGATGCCGACCTCGAAGATCGCGCCGACCGTATAGCTGACGATGCGCGGTACGGTGCCGAACGGGGTCGCCTGTCCGGCGGGGTTGAGCACCGAGATGCTGTCGCCGACACCGATGCCGAGCGACTGGGCGAGCCGCGAGCCGATCGCGACGACGTCCGATCCCGGGCGCACGTCGCCGAGCTTGCCGAACTTGACGGTCCTGCCGATCGCGGTGCGCAGATCGGGCGACAGCATGCCGCGCAGCAGGATCGGCTCCGCGCGACCCTGCACGGTCGCGACCAGCGGCTGCTCGATCAGCGGGATCGCGGCGGTGACGCCCGGGGTGGCGCGCGCCTCGCGGACCAGCCGGCGCCAATCGGGCAGACCGTCGCCGGCATAGCCCTGGATGACGGCATGCCCGTTCAGGCCGACGATCTTGTCGAACAGGTCGGCGCGGAAGCCGTTCATCACGCTCATCACGACGATCAGCGCGGCGACGCCGAGCGCGACCGCGACCAGGCTGATCGAGGCGACGAGGAAGATGAACGCCTCGCCGCGTCCGGGCAGCAGGTAGCGCCGCGCGACCATGCGCTCGTAGCGGGTGAGGATCACAAGCCGGTCATGTCGAGTGTAGGCCGCCATCCGTTCGGGCTGAGCGAAGTCGAAGCCCCGGTGCAGGCACTTCGACTTCGCTCGGTGCGAACGGAGGTTCCGATATGTATTCGCAGAGCGTTCACCGTCCCGCCACCCGCGCGACCGCATCCTCGACCGCGAGCTCGACCTTTTCGCCGGTGGCGCGGCGCTTGACCTCGACGACGCCTTTGGCGAGCCCTTTGGGACCGATGACGACCTGCCAGGGCAGGCCGATCAGGTCCATGGTCGCGAACTTGGCGCCGCCGCGTTCGTCGCGATCGTCGTACAGCGTGTCGACGCCGGCCGTCCGCAACCGCGCATAGAGATCGTCCGCCGCGGCGGTGGAGGCGGTATCGTCGGCGCGCATGTTGATGAGGCCGGCGGCGTAGGGCGCGACCGCGTCCGGCCAGACGATGCCGGCCTCGTCATGGCTCGCCTCGATGATCGCGCCCATCAGCCGCGACACGCCGATCCCGTAGCTGCCCATGTGCGGGATCACCTCGGCGCCGTCTCTGCCCTGTACGCGCAGGTTCATCGGCCCGGCGTATTTCTCGCCGAAGTAGAAGATGTGCCCGACCTCGATGCCGCGCGACTGGCGCAGCCTGTCGCCGGCCGCCGCCTCCGCCGCGGGATCACGCTTCTCGTCGGTCGCGGCATAGTCCGCGGTATAGCGCGCGACGATCGCCTGGAGGCTCGCGGCATCGTCGTAGTCGACACTCGACAGGGCGGCAGGTTGGTCCCAACGGGCGTGATAGAACACCTCGCTCTCGCCGGTCGGCGCGAGGACGATGAACTCGTGGCTGAGATCGCCGCCGATCGGCCCGGTGTCGGCCCGCATCGGGATCGCGCGCAGCCCCATCCGCGCGAACGTCCGCAGATACGCCACGAACATGCGATTGTAGCTGTGCCGCGCACCCGCCTCGTCCATGTCGAACGAATACGCGTCCTTCATCAGGAATTCGCGGCCGCGCATGATGCCGAAGCGCGGACGAACCTCATCGCGGAACTTCCACTGGATATGGTAGAGCGTGCGCGGCAGGTCGCGATAGCTGCGCGCGCCGTCGCGGAAGATCGTGGTGATCATCTCCTCGTTGGTCGGGCCGTAGAGCATCTCGCGCTCGTGGCGGTCGGTGATGCGCAGCATCTCGGGACCATAGGCGTCGTAGCGCCCCGATTCTCGCCAGAGTTCGGCGGATTGCAGCGTCGGCATCAGCAGCTCGATCGCGCCGGCGCGATCCTGTTCCTCGCGGACGATCCGCGCGATCTTCTGCAACACGCGGTTGCCCAGCGGCAGCCACGCATAGATTCCGGCGGCGGTCTGCCGGATCAGCCCGGCGCGGAGCATCAGCTTGTGGCTGACGATCTGCGCATCGGCGGGCGATTCCTTGAGCACGGGCAGGAAATGACGGGACAGGCGCATGCGTGGCTTTCGGGTGCGGCGGGCGGCCACGCTCTATGGCGGTGGGGCAGCGGTGGCAACCGGGACCACCTGTTGCCCATTCATCACACGCCCGGATGTTTCGCGTGCAACCCTGATTTCATTCATGACAAGCGCCCAAAGGCGCGGTTACAGACTGCTCACGAACGGAAGGTCGAAGGCCGCGGTTCGGGGAGGGCGACGCCCCTTCGCAGGGTCCAATCCGGGGGGACCGGATCCTGCGAGGTGGAAACGGCGCCAAATACGGGGGCTGACGAGCATTCGTCACGCGGACGCCCGGATCGGAAACGATCCGGGCGTTTGTGTGTCCGGCGCCGCCGATCGCTACGGGCGCGTTTGATCTTGTTTGGCGCCGCGTCAGAGGATGGCCAGCATGCGCGCGGCTGCGCCGAACGCCTTCGCACGCGCCGCACGCGCCGCCATGGCGAGCGTATCCTCACCCCAGCGCTCCGCCTGCCAGAGCTCGTCGAGCTCGGCGGCGCGCCAGGCGGCGTCGGGCTCGACTTCACCCTCCGCCACCGCGAGGGCCAGGACGAGCGATCCGGACAGCGTCGTCAGCGGGTGGAGCGCGGCGAGCCCGAACGCATCGTAAGCGGCGACCGCCGCCGCCATCCGCGTGAGCGTCGCGGGCGGCTGGGGTACATGGACGATGCCCGGCGTCACGACGAACCCGACATCGTACCGCCGCTCCGCCCAGCGTAGCGGTCCGTCCCACGCCGCGGCCTGCCGGGCGACCAGCGAGTCCGGTGCATCGGCGCGATAACAGAGCAGGTCGCTGTCGGCATAGGCCGCGATCCCGCGGGCGAAGCCCTCGCGATCGGGCGACACGCGATCGATCGCGGCATTGGCGAGACCGGTCAGCGGCATCGCGCCCGGATCGATCGCGTCCGCGACGCTGCGCCATTCTCGGGCGATCGCTTCGGCCAGCGCATCGCTCGGCAGCAGCAGGGGCGCGCCGGCGGGCGTGCGCAGCGGGCGGTCGTCGAGGCGGATGCCGCGCCCCGCGATCGTCACCTCGCGCCAGAAGCGCCGCGCGAGACTCATCGCCGGCGTGCGATCAGCCACGGCAGCGCGAACGTGCCGAGCAGCCCCATCGCGACCAGGATGGTGCCGAAGCCATAGCCGCCCGCGATGCTGCCGCCGAGCCACATGTAGAGACCGAGCAGCATCAGCGCGACGCCGCCGATCCGCAGCCCGAGCACCAGCGCGCGACGCGTCTCGCTCACGCCACCGCCGCGGCGCAGAGCTGCGCGAGCTCGTCCGGATGTCCGGCCACCGCGTCCGCACCGGCCTCGACCAGTTCGTCGGCGTCATGATAGCCCCAGGCGACGCCGATCGCATGGACGCCGGCGGCGTGCGCCATGCGGATGTCGTAGCTGGTGTCGCCGATCATCACCGTGTCCGCGGGCGCGGCGCCGACATCGCGCATCGCCTGCTGGAGCATCGACGGGTGCGGCTTGGACGGGTGGCGATCCGCCGTCTGGAGCGTCGCGAAGCGGGCGCGCAGGCGATGTCCGCCCAGCGCGAGTTCGAGGCCGCGATCGGACTTCCCGGTCGCGACGCCAAGCGCCCAGCCGGCGCGTTCCAGCGCGTCGATCGCGGCGGCGATGCCGTCGAACAGCGGCTCCTCGACGACGCCCTCGGCGCGCAGCCGCTGGAAGCAGAGCTTGTAATCCCCGGCCAGCCGCGCGTGCAGCGCATCGTCGCCCGCAGGATGAAGCACCTGCATCGCCTCGAACAGGCTCAGTCCGACCACTCGTCGCGTCGCCGCGCGGGGTGGCGCGGCCAGTCCCGCTTCGGCGAAGCAGACCTCCATGGCGGTGCCGATATTGACCTCGCTGTCGACGAGCGTGCCGTCGCAGTCGAACACGGCGAGGCGGATCGTCATGCCGTCTCGACCAGCAGCGCCTCGGCGGCGTGGCCGCGCGCGCGCAACGCGCCGGCGAGCGCGGCTCGATCGGCGGCAGGCTTGTTCTGGCCGAGCTTGATCGTTCCCCGCCAGGCCGACGGCGTCAGCTCGAAACCGAGGATCGCCTCGAGCATCGCCTCGAAGCGACCCGGGGTCATCTTGGCGCGCGTCCAGACCGGCTTGGGCATGAGATCGCGCTCGAAGCGATCGCCGAGCGCATCGATCTGCGCGGTCAGCGCGGCATCGTCGAGGCGCGCGATCCGTCCCTCGACCTCGACCGCGCGATAGTTCCAGGTCGGCACCTGGTCGGCCGATCCGTACCAGTCGGGGCTGACGTAGAAATCGTCGCCGGCGATGCTCGCCAGCGCGATCGCGCCATCGAGACGCGGGACGATGCGATTGGCACGCGCGAGATGGAAGCGCAGCGTACCCGCTTCGGTGACGGTCACCGGCACATGCGCGACGGTCGGAGCACCGTCCTCGGCGACGAAGAGATGCGCGAAGCCGCGCGTCGCGACGAAGCGCCGCATCGCCGGCGCGTCGGTCCAGCAGAAGGTCCGGTTCGGATGCGTCACGCGCGGCCGCGTCCGCGGCGCTCGCCCTTGCGTTCGCGCCGGCGATCCTTGGCGGCATGGGCGGCGGCGCGGCGCTGGCCCTCGGGCGTGTCCGCCACCTTGATCTCGTCGAGCGGCAGCACGTCGCCCTCCGCCGGATCGAAGCCGAGCTGCGCGAGGCTGTCCGCGAAATGGGTCGGCAGCTCGGCCCGCACGTCGATCGTCCCGTCATCGGGATGGTCGATGCGGATGCGCCGCGCATGGAGATGCATCTTGCGGCTGATCGTACCGGTCAGGAACGCCTCCGGCCCGCCATATTTGCCGTCGCCGACGATCGGGTGGCCGATCGCGGCGAGATGGACGCGCAGCTGATGCGTGCGACCGGTCAGCGGATGCAGCTCGACGAAGGCGGCGCGATTGCCCGCGCGCTCGATCACGCGGTAGCGGGTGCGTGACGGCGAGCCCTCCTTCTCGTCGACATACATCTTCTCGCCGCCGGTGCCGGGCTGCTTGGCGATGGGCAGATCGATCAGTCCCTCGTCGGGCGAGGGCACGCCCGCGACGATCGCCCAATAGACCTTGCGCGCGGTGCGGCTCGAGAAGCTCTTGGCGAAAAACGCCGCCGCCCGCGCATTGCGCGCGATCACCAATGCCCCGGACGTGTCCTTGTCGAGACGATGGACCAGCTTGGGACGGCCCTCGCTCCCGAACTGGAGCGCATCGAGCATGCCGTCGACATGGCGCTCGGTCCTGGTGCCGCCCTGCGTCGCGAGACCCGGCGGCTTGTTGATGACGATCGCGGCGGCATCGCGATGGATGACGAGGCTCTGCGCGAACGCCTCCTCGTCGGGGCTGAGCGGCGCGCGCGTGGTCTTCGCCCGGACGGTGGCGGGCGTCGGCGGCTCGAGCGGCGGTACGCGGATCTGCTGGCCGGCCTCGATCCGGTCGCCCGGCGCGGCGCGCCTACCGTCGACGCGGAGCTGGCCGGTCCGCGCCCAGCGCGAGACGATGTTGAAGCTCGCGTCCGGCAGATGCCGCTTGAACCAGCGATCGAGCCGGATGCCGTCGTCATCGGTCGCGACGGTGAACTGGCGGACGTCGGCCAGGTCCTTGGTGGCGCTCATGCCGGCACCAGCCGCGCCACCGCGAGGCCCGCGAATAGGAGCAGGATCGCGCCGGTCGCGGACGCGAGGACGTAGCCCAGCGCCAGCGCCGGCTGACCGCGCTGGATCATCAGCACCGTTTCAAGGCTGAAGCTGGAGAAGGTCGTGAACCCGCCGATCACGCCGACCGCCGCGAACAGCCGGACATTCTCGCCCGCCCCGCCCGTGGCACGCGCCATCAGCCCGACCAGCAGACCCATCGCGAAGCCGCCGGCGAGATTGACGAACAGGGTGCCCCACGGCAGCACCGGTCCGAACAGCGCCAGCGAGGCACGGCTCGCGCCGTAGCGCAGCCCGGAGCCGATCGCGCCGCCGATCATGACGAGGAGGAAGGGCATCGCCCAGCCCTTAGAGCGGTTTGCCGCGCCGTGGAAGGGGCGCGGCCTGTCGCGAGATCCCGGTCTACTCGCTCTTCGCCCAGATGAAGTCGATCGGCGTCGCGCCGCCGACAGGCGCCCCGGCGATGACGTAGAAGGCGGCGGCGCCCTTGGTCCCGGCGAGCCGGAGGTCGCCTCCCTGGTCGTCGCGATCGGCGCCATAGCCGCCCGCGCGCGCCTTGGCCGCATACCAGTCGAGCGCCGCGGTGCGCGCGCCCGTCATCGTGAAGCTGACCGCGCGGATGGCGCAGCCGCCGTCATGGCCGGCGGCCTCGGTGAGGCGCGCCTGCGGCGGGAGGGGGAACTCGGGCGGAAGCCTGTTCGCCCAGTCGTTGGCAAAGGCGAGCGTGGCGCCGTAGCGGCCGAGGCAGTTGTTGCCGTCCGTCGGACGTGCGCCCGTCGCGGTCGTCGCCGCAAGCTTTCCCGTCCGCTTGGGATCGACCTTGATCGTCGAGCGCAACCCGGTCGCGTCGGTCTCGGCCGTCGCCGAACCGTCGACCAGCTGGTTGTCGATCGCGTCGATCGAATTGCCGGGCTGCTGCTTCGGGCCGCAGGCGCCGAGGGTCAGGATGGTCGCGAGCGCGACGGCGATGGCGAGGGGGCGACAGGTCATGATGCCTCTTGCTTAGCGCGACCGCTCGCGGCGCGCGTCGGCGTTCTCGCTGCGATTGTACCGAAATGATCGCGCCGACGCGACTTTCGCCGCTCAGCTTCCGGTGACGACGAAGCGCCCGCTCGATCCCGTCGCGGCGGCGCCGACCTGGAGCGCAAGATGCTCCGTGCCGTCGTCCTTGTGCCTGGTCGCGGCGAACTGCTGTCCGGCGGCAGGGGGCACCTCGGTCCAGCCGCCCTGCTGCGCCTTCTGCCGGTAATAGCCCAGCACCTGGTCGGGCGCACCCGGATCGGTGAAGCGCATCTCGACCGTGCCATGGCCTTCGCCCCCCGAACCGTCGCCCGCCGCACCGGCGATGTTGACGCCGGCGATCCTGGTTTCGGGGCGGAACGGGATGCCGTCGATACTCATCTCGCCACCGATCGACAGGCCGGGCACGTCGAGCTTGGCGGCGAAGCCCGGGACGGACACGGACACGCTGCGTGTCGCGTCACCGTCCGTACCGCCCACATTATCGAGCCCAGAAAAGCTGATCGACGCGGTGTCGGTCTGCGTCGGCTGGTCGCGGTTCTTGCCGCACGCGGCGAGCGCCAGCAGCGTGACGGCGAACGGCAGAGTGCCACGACCAAAGGCGGCGCGGTGCAATCTTGGGCGCGACATGCGAGGTCCTCCGGGCGGTCGGTTCATACAGGCAAACCGCGCTCGGTCGCATCCGTTCCGGGTGCGGCCGGGCGTGTGACGGGCGGGGCCGCGCGTCGCGTGTGTCAGCGCCGACATGGCGGCGCAAGAAAGCGATCTTACCACGCTCGGCAAGTCGGCGGTGCTGTCATCATCCCCCCGGGAGCGCCGCCGACGCCGCGATCGTATCATCCCTGTTGCTTTGCGTACCGAAAGGCGCGTCGTCCAGGGCGGCGCGCCTTTCGATGTGCATCTATTCCGCCGCGACTCCGGCGCGGGCGAACATGTCGCCGGTCTCGCTCATGTCCTCGTTGGCGGCGAGCGTGGTGTTGACAGCCTTGCGGCGATCGAAATTGTCCCACACTTCCGACCAGTTGCCGCGCGTAGCGGCCTTGGAATATTCGGTGGCGCGGGTCTCGAAGAAGTTGGCATGCTCGACGCCGTTGAGCATCGGCGCCAGCCACGGCAGGGGATGCTCCTCGATCATGTAGATCGGCTTGAGCCCGAGCTGCCCAAGCCGCCAGTCCGCGACGAAGCGGATATATCTCTTGATGTCCTTGGGCGTCATGCCGTTGACCGGCCCCATCTCGAACACCAGGTCGATGAAAGCGTCCTCGATCCGGACCGTCTTCTGGCACATGTCCATGATGTCGTCGCGTACCGCCGGCGTCATGCACTGGCGCTCCTCGCAGAAGGCGTGGAACAGCCGGATGATGCCCTCGCAATGCAGGCTCTCGTCGCGGATCGACCAGGTGACGATCTGGCCCATGCCCT
>CAXTNX010000022.1:0-42753 GCA_964245815.1 uncultured Sphingomonadaceae bacterium
CGCAGGAGATCAAGGAGATCAAGATGCGTCCGAACATCGACGACCACGATTACGATACCAAGATGAAGAAGATCTTCGAGTTCATCGAAGAGGGCGACAAGGTGAAGTGCACGCTGCGCTTCCGCGGTCGCGAGCTCGCCCATGGCCAGCTTGGTATGCAGGTGCTCCAGCGCGTCCAGGCGGACGTCGCCGAGGTCGCCAAGGTCGAGCAGTTCCCGCGCATGGAAGGCCGCCAGATGCTGATGGTGATCGCGCCGAAGTGAGCGGGCCCGGTTCGTCCATTTCGAGGGGAACTTGCCATGGACATCGATAACGAGGCGGTTCGGCGGAGCGTTCTCGATGCCGTGAGAGGTCAGCCAGCCGCGGCGGGGATCAAGTCGGTGGAGATCGAGGCCGATCATGACGGAGACGGGTTCGAGTTTGTGCGCGTTCTCATCCGCTTGCCGGATGAGGCAGCCCCCTCGGACGAGGAATTGGAAGCTATCCTCGAGACGATCGAAACTGCGGTCGGGGCTGGTTATCAGACATACGCCAGCGTGCGCTTCCTAGATGCGGCGTGATGTCGACGTATGACGATGAGCTTCTCAAGGCGGCGCGACGGCTCCTCGCCCGAAGGACAGGGCAACGCGGCAAGCTGTCGGGTGCACGTGTAAGGCGAAGCATATCGACCTCCTACTATGCGCTGTTCCACTTTCTCCTCGAGGAGATGAGCGCAAGAATCGTCGGAACGCGGAATGACCTGCGAATGCGCCGTCGCCTGCTGTCGCGGGTCGTGACGCACAAGGGATTGAAGACCGCGCTCGATAAGGTCGGGGGTGGGATGGGCGAGCGATCGGTCAAAGGTTTCTTCCAGATTACGGGTCCAGACGGCACGATCGCGTCACCCCGGTTCGCGCAGGTCATGGCATCCGCTTTTTCGGATGCTCAGGCCAAGCGTCACGACGCCGACTACAACTTGAATGAGCCGATCAGCGAGGTCGATGCTCATCTCCCGGCTCGTCGTGTCAAACGGGTCATCGCGCTTCGGCGAGCTGCCAACACGCCGGCGGACAAGAGCTTCAAGCATGGCTTGAGCATCCTCATCCTTCTGAAAGGTCAACTGCGCGCGGAGCCGTGAAGCTCTATATCGTCGAGTTAGAGCGTGATGACGTTGGTTTGATCCACTATATCCGTTCGTGTCGAGCGAAGTCGAGACACCTGCTTCTGAAAGCGCGTCTCGACTTCGCTCGACATGAACGAATCAGGGCAAGGTCACATGCTCTAGACCTCACGCCGCCTCCGCCACCACCTCGCCAGCCGCCGCCGCGAGCAGCCGCTTCTCCAGCGCCCGCAGCCGCTGCGTGCCCGCGATCTTCTCGCCGGTCAGGTCGGTCAGGTAGAAGGTGTCGACCGCGCGCTCGCCATAGGTGGCGATGTGCGCGGAGTGGATCGTCACCTTGGACTGGAAGAGCGCGTGCGCGAGCCCGTTGAGCAGTGCCGGGCGGTCCTGCGCGTTGACCTCGACGACGGTGAAGCGGTTCGATGCGCCGGCGTCGATCAGCACGTCGGGCACGACCGTGAACGCGTCGGCGCGGATGCGCGGCGGCTTCCTGCAGCTCAGCCGCGCGTTGAGCCGGGCGCGGTTGGCGAGCGCGTCCTCGATCGCGATGCGGATGCGCGCGATCTGGTCGGGCTCGTCGAAGCGGCCGCCGAACGGGTCCTGCACCAGCAGATTGTCGATCGCCATGCCGTCGCGCGTGGTGTGGATGCGCGCATCGATGATGTTGCCGCCCGCGACATGGATGCCGCCGGCGATGCGATAGAACAGCCCGGGATGGTCCGCGGCATAGACCGTCACCAGCGTCGCCTCGCGCGCGGGGTGCGGCACCGCGTCGATCGACAGCGCGCGACCGCTGTCGTCGGCGTCGGCGACGAGGCGTGCATTGGCCTCCAGGATGTCGGGCGCCTCGGCGACCCAGTAGCTTTCGGGCAGCCGCCTGGCATAGGCGTCGAAGCTGACATCGCGCCAACCGAGCGCGCCGCGCAGATGCGCCTGCTTGTCGGTGACGCGCTCGCGCCGGCCCTTCTGCTTGTGGCCGAGGCGCAGCACCTCCTCGGCGGCTTCGTAGAGCTGATGGAGAAGCTGGCCCTTCCACCCGTTCCACACGCCCGGTCCGACCGCGCGGATATCGACGGTGGTGAGCAGCAGGAGCAGGCGCAGCCGTTCCGGGGATTGCACCTGCTCGGCGAAATCGAGGATCGTCTTGAAGTCCGACAGGTCGCGCTTGAACGCGGTCGCCGACATGATGAGGTGCTGGCGCACCAGCCAGGCGACGGTATCGGTCTCGGCGGGCGTCAGGCCGAGCCGCGGGCACAGCCGCTCGGCGACCTCCGCGCCGAGGATCGAATGATCGCCGCCGCGCCCCTTGGCGATATCGTGCAGCAGCACCGCGACATACAGCACGCGGCGGTTGGCGAGCCGCCTGAACAGATCGGCGGCGAGCGGATGGTCGCCGCCCAGCGCGCCGTTCTCGATCCGGCCGAGCAGGTCGATCGCATGGATGGTGTGTTCGTCGACGGTGAAGTGATGGTACATGTCGAACTGCATGCGCGCCACGACGCGGCCGAAATCGGGGATGAAGCGGCCGAACACGCCCGCCTCGTTCATCCAGCGCAGCGCCTTGGCCGGCTCGCGCGGCGACGTCAGCAGCTCGAGGAACAGGGCGTTGGCGCGGGCGTCGGCGCGCGTCGCCGCGACGATCCGGTGCGCGTCGCGCGATGCCTGGCGCATCGCTTGCGGATGGATCTCGATCCGCTCGCGATCGGCGAGCGTGAACATCTCGATCATGCGCACCGGATCGGCGGCGAAGAAGCCGTCGTCGGGCGTCGCCAGCCGCGCGTTGTCGATCACGAAGCCGTCGAGCCGGCGCGGGCGGCGGCGGCGGATCGCCGGCAGCCCGAAGCGGCGCTTGTCGCGCGCGTGCATCTCGTCGAGATGCGCGAGGAACAGCCCGGTCAGCGTGCCGACCAGCTTCGCGGTGCGGAAATAATGCTGCATGAAGCGCTCGACCTCCGAGCGGCCGGGGCGCGCATTGTAGCGCATCCGTGTCGCGACATCGCGCTGGAGGTCGAAGGTCAGCCGCTCCTCGGCGCGGCCCGCGATCAGATGCATGTGACAGCGCACCGCCCACAGGAAGCTCTCGGCACGCTGGAACTGCCGGAGCTCGGGCGCGGTGAGCAGCCCGGCACCGACCAGCTCCGCGACCTGGCGGGTCTTGAACACGTACTTGCCGATCCAGAACAGCGTGTGGAGATCGCGCAGGCCGCCCTTGCCCTCCTTGACGTTGGGCTCGACGACATAGCGGCTGTCGCCCATCCGCTTGTGGCGCGCGTTGCGCTCGGCCAGCTTCTCGGCGACGAAGGCCCGTGCGGTCCCGGCCATCACCTCGGCATCGAAACGCCGGGCCGCCTCGTCGTAGAGCGCCTCGTCGCCCCAGACGTAGCGTCCTTCGAGCAGCGCGGTGCGGATGGTCAGATCGCCGCGCGCCTGGCGCACCATCTCGTCGAGCGAGCGGCTCGAATGGCCGATCTTGAGGCCGAGATCCCAGAGCAGATAAAGCATGCACTCGATCACGCTCTCCGCCCATCCGGTCTGGCGGCCGGGCGTCAGGAAGGCGATGTCGACGTCCGAGAACGCCGCCATCTCGGCGCGGCCATAGCCGCCCACCGCCATCACCGCGAGCCGCTCGCCCGTGGTACGCGTCGTCGGCGGCATCAGCCGCTCGGCGGCGAGATCATGCGCGAGCCGCAGGATCTGGTCGGTCAGGAAGGCATAGCCCGCCGCGATCTCGATGCCGCGCGCGGGATGCTCCGCCAGACGCCGGGCGATCTCGCCGCGCCCGGCCTCCATCGCCGCGCGCAGCACCAGCGTCGCCTGCGCACGCAGCGTCACGCCATCGGGAAGCGCGGCGATGCGATCGGCGATCGCGCGCCGGTCGATGATCGTCCGGCGCTGGGAAATGCTGTCGAAACGCGAGGCCATCCGCGTGATGTAGCGCGGCACGGGTAAACGACCACCCCCGCGGTCTCCGGCGGCGAGGCTGGTCGCGCGCGTCGGCATGGCGCACGCGCGCTCGATCCGCGTCGAGCGCGTTCGCGGCATCACCATCCATCCTCTCCGACCCGTCGGCCGGTCGACCGGCTCTCGGACGGTGCGATGGTCCGCTCGCGCCCGGACGGGACGTGCCCTGCGATCGGACCCGCGCGACGTGCGACGAAACCGCGAGCGTTCCTGTCGCGGCAATGGATGTGCATCACAAGACGGGACCGGCCGGCAGGCGATGGGATGCGCCGGCATGCGGTTTCGGGCTGGCGATCGGTGGCGGGTGCGCTATGCGGGCGCTCGTGATGCGACGCCGCGCGCTGCTCCTCGTGCTGCTTTCCGCGGGCGTTCCGACGTTTGCCGCGCCGCCCGCCGGCGGCGGTCCGGTGCGGGTGCTGCTGACCACCGGGATCGGCCCGATCGTGATCGCGGTCGACGTCCGCCATGCGCCGATAACCGCGAAGAACTTCCTCGCCTATGTCGATCAGCATCGGTTCGACGGGATGAGCTTCTATCGCGCCGCGCGCAGCAGGTCGCATCCCGGACAGGGTCTGGTGCAGGGCGGCATCGATCATCGCATGCCCAAGGCGCTCGCCCCGATCGCGCACGAGCCGACCAGCCGCACCGGGCTCCGCCATGTCGACGGCACGATCTCGATGGCGCGCAACGCACCCGGCACCGCGATGGGCGATTTCTTCGTCACTGTCGGTCCGGCGCCGACGCTGGATGCCGCGCCCAACTATCCGGGCTATGCCGCGTTCGGCCACATCGTCAGCGGGATGCCGCTGATCCGCCGGATGCTCGCCGCGCCGACCTATGCGGGCGGCTGGTCCTACGACACGATCGGCCAGTCGATCGTCAAGCCGATCCCGATCGTCACCGCCCGCCGCCTGCCGTGACGACCGGGTCGCCCGCGATCGATCCTCAGCGCGCCGCCGTCATCGCGTCGTTGGTCCGGTCGCGGTCGGGGAGCAGGTGATCGGGATCGAGCGTCGCCGACACCAGCCGCCGCCCCGGTGCGACATGGACGGTATTCGAGACGAGCCTGATCCAGGTCTCCGCGGGGAGCGCCCGATCCTCGCCGGTCCCGTCGGCGAAGCGCAGGCGCAGCACCGTCGGCATCACCAGCGGATCGCGGTTGGCGACGGTCACCAGCGTGCCGCCGTCGGGCGCGGGCGCGATGCCGGTCACCGCGGCGTCGTAGGTCGAATTGGTGAGATACCAGCCGCGCCACCACCAGCTCAGATCCTCGCCGGTGGCGCTGTCCATGAAGCGGAAGAAGTCGGACGGCGTCGGATGCTTGTACGCCCAGGCCGCGATGAAGGCGCGGAAGGCGGGATCGAACCGCTCGGCCCCGAGGATGCGGTCGCGCAGCAGCCGGAGGCCCAGCGCCGATTTGAAGTAGGTCACCGGGTGGCGATACGCCTCGATGATGGTGTCGGCGCGCGTCACGATCGGCGGGGCGGCGGGATCGGCGAGCAGGGGCAGGATCTCGTCGACCGGATTGCCGCCGCCCGGCGCGAACTCGCTGTCGCGCTTGGGGCCGTATTCGCCGTGATTGAAGTCGTCGCTCTCGAACGTGTCGATGAAGGTGTTGAAGCCCTCGTCCATCCACGCGTCGCGGCGCTCGTCGAAGCCGACCAGCATCGGGAACCAGTCGTGTCCGATCTCGTGCGCGGTGATCCAGAACAGCTCCTTGCCCTTGTCCTGGATGCCGTCGAACACGATGCCGGGATATTCCATGCCCGAGGCGGGGCCGGCGATGTTGATCGCGGCAGGCCATGGATAGGGATGCCAGCGCGCCGACATGCGCTCGACCGTGTCCTTGACGTATTCGGTCGAGCGGCCCCACGCCGCCGCGCCGGCGCTCTCCGCCGGGTAGTAGGACATCGCCAGCGCGGTCCGGCCTTCGGGCAGGCGGATGCGCGCCGCGTCCCACGCGAAGGCGTCGGAGGCGGAGAAGGCGACGTCGCGGGTGTGCTCCATGCGATAATGCCAGGTGCGTGTGCCCTCGCGCGGGCGCTCGCGGCCGATGGCGCCGGGCGCGACGATGGTGACGGTCGCGTCGCTCGCCGCCGCCCTGGCGAGGCCCGCGCGCTCGCCCGGGGTCAACACCTCGTCGGGGTTCTGGAGCGCGCCCGATCCCGCGACCAGCATCGTCGCGGGCACCGTCACCCAATAGTCGAAATCGCCGTATTCGAGATAGAATTCCTGCGCGAGATAGGGCAGCGGGTCCCAGCCGCGCAGATCGTCATAGACCGCCATGCGTGGATACCATTGCGCGAGATCGTAGATCTCACCCGCCTTGACCCGCCCCCATGCCATCCGCCCGCCGAACGCGCCCGGGATGTCGAAGCGCCAGCGCAGGTGGAGCGTGACCTTGCCGCCCCGGCCGGCGAGCGGGGCGGGGAGCAGCACCTGGAGCCGCGTGTCGGTCTCCACCGTGCGGACGGGCACGCGGCGGCCGCCCTGCTCGGTCTCGACCGCGGCGATCGTATAGCCGCCGGTCGTGCCGCGCGGCATGCCGCCGGATGACGCCATCCCCCGCGAGCCGGCGCGGTAGACATTCTGGTCGAGCTGGAGCCACAGGGCGTCGAGCGTGCCGGGGGCGTTGTTGGTATAGTCGATCGCCTCCTCGCCGGTCAGCGCATGGGCGTGGGTGTCGATCGTCGCGTGGATGCGATAGTCGGCGCGGTTCTGCCAGTATCCCGGCCCCGGCCGCCCGTCGGCCGCGCGCGGCGCGCCGATCGGCCCGGGCAGGTCGAGCGGCGCGAACGCGGCGCGCGGATCGTAGCCGGCGGCCGCGGGCGCGCCGAGCGCGGCGAGGACGGCGAACGCTGATACAGACAACCGATCCATGCTATGCTCCGCCGCGACAAGGGCGCGACCATGGCGGCGCGATCGGGCGTTGCCAAGCGGCGAGGAGAGGCGGACCATGGCGGGACTGGGCGTGACGGGGATCGGCGGGCTGTTCGTGCGCTCGCGCGATCCCGACGCGCTCAGGCTGTGGTACGTGACGCACCTCGGCATCGGCGACGCCGACGGCCCGGTGTGGATGCAGGCCGCCGGTCCCACCGTGTTCATGCCGTTCGCCGCCGACAGCGACTATTTCGCGCCCGACAAGGCGATGATGCTCAACCTGCGCACCGACGATCTCGACGGCCTCCTCGCGCGGCTGCGCGGCGAGGGGATCGAGGCGATCACCGAGCCCGGCTGGGACGACCCCCAGACCGGCCGCTTCGCGCGCATCCACGATCCCGACGGCAACCCGATCGAGCTGTGGCAGCCGCCGGCGGATTAGGGCAGCTGGGGCTTTGGTGGATAAGCGATCGCGAAAAGCGCTGGTTCGCGTTCAGCCGAAGATGAAATCGTGCGCCGCGACCGTCCAGCCCGCCGCCGGGCCGTCATCGTGCAGAACATCCTGGTCGAAGCCGTCCCCGTTGGACTGCCAGCTCGACAGCGCGCCGCCATCGTTGCGCCACAGGATGTCGCCGCGGCCATCGTCGTTGAAGTCCCCGGTCTGGATGATGTGCCAGTCTGTCGCCGCGGCGCTGGCATAGACGTTCTCGGTAAAGCCGGTGCCGGTCGAGCGCCACACCGAGACCGCGCCATCGTCGTTGCGCCACAGGATGTCGGCGCGGCCGTCACCGTCGAAATCGGCGAGCCCGTCGATATGCCACGAGCGCGCGACGCCGACATCGTAGAACGCGCTCTCGGTAAAGCCCGTACCGCGCGACAGCCAGGTCGAGACCGCGCCGTCGTCGTTGCGCCAGATGATGTCGTTGCGCCCGTCGCCATCAAGATCGGCGAGCCCCGCCACCTTCCACGAAGCGCCCACGGCGCTGTGGGAATAGCTGTTCTCGACAAAGCCCTGTCCGGTGGCGCTCCACACCGACAGCGCGCCGCCGGTATCGCGCCAGAGGATGTCGTCGCGGCCATCGCCGCCGAGATCGCCGGTCGCCGCGATCGTCCATTGCTGCGCGACCGCAGCGTGATCGTATGCGCCCTGCCAGAAACCGCCTGAGGTCGCGGTCCAGACCGAGAGCGCGCCGTTGTCATTGCGCCACAGGATGTCCGAACGGCCGTCGCGGTCGAAGTCGAAAGTCTCGATGACGTGCCAGCTCGCGGGAACCGAGGCGAAGAAGCTGTTGTACGCGATTTGGTCGCCGCGGCCGTTGCCGGTTAAGGCCCAGCTGCTCACCGCGCCCGCGCTCGTCCAGAGCAGGTCGGAATGGCCGTCGCCGTCGAGATCGCCGAGATGCGCGTCGCGACTGGCGACGGTCAGCGCAACCCCGCCGTCCGCCGCCGCGCCGGCCACCAGCCGCCCGGTCACGCCGCCGCCCAGCGTCAGCACCGCACCCTGCCCGAGATCGAGCTGCCCGCCGACGCGCGTGAACGCGAACCCGTCGAGCGACGCGTCGCGCACGACGATGCGGTCGCCGACCGCGAGATCGGTGATCGTGTCGCCCGCGAGATCGGCTCGGGTGCCGACGAAGCGATCGTCGCCCGCGCCGCCGGTCAGCGTGTCGGTGCCGGCACCGCCCGCGATTGTGTCGCCGCCGGCGCCGCCGTCGAGGACGTCATCGCCGCCATTACCCTCGATCCGGTCCGCGCCGTAATTACCCGACAGGTGCTCGGCCCCCGCGCCGCCGAGCAGCGTATCGTTGCCGGCATTGCCGTAGACCGTGCCGCCGACTGCGCCCGCGGTGCCGTCGTAGAAATCGTCCCCGACGTAGAAGCGCACCTCGCCCGCGATCGCGCCGCGATTGACGATGGTGGTCGACGTGCTGTCGTCGGTCCGGGTCAGATCGACTGACTGCTCGAAGGGTCCGTCCTCCGGAGAACCGATCCGGCGGAGCGTCGTGCCCTCATCCAGCGTCAGGCTCGCTCCGATGATCGTGGCGTTGGCATCCGGGCTGTTGCTCGTGGACAGGGTGAGCGCAGTGCCGCGCAACGCCCAGATCTGTTGAAACCCGTCGGCATGCACGATGTCGACATGGGAGATGCCGGACACGACGCGATCGCCGTTGACCGAGAGCACTTCCATGCCGCGCACCCGGTTGAAGTCATACCAGTGATCGCTCTGCTCGAACCACGACAACTGCACCATATCGCGCCCTGCGCCGCCATCGACGGTTCCGCCGATCGTGCTGGTGCGACCGTCATTGTCGGAGAACACGATTTTGTCGTCGCTGTCGCCCAGCGATATGTCGCCGGCGATGCGTGCGCCGTTGACGAGTTCGACCACCTCCGACCGGGCGCTGCCGGTAACCGCCGCGAGCGACGAATTGCCCAATCTCAGGCTCTGCCCGTCGAGCGTCACCGCCACCGATGCGTTCGCGCTGTCGAACAGGCCGAACGATCCCGTGCCCTGGAACGCGATCGAGCGGAACCCTGAGAAGCCGACGCCCTGGAAATTGCCGGAGCCGGCGAGCGCCAGATCCTCGAACCCCGTGAACGACGCGCCATAGGCGACGTTGGCGGTTGCGATCGTCAGCAGGTCGCGGCCCTCGCCGCCGTCGACGTGGCCGTCGGCACCGCCGGTCTCGAAGCGGAAGCGATCGTCGCCCGCGCCCAGATCGACCGATCCGGTCGTGCCGCGCTCGACGTAGGAATCATCGCCGTCGCCGAGCGCGACCTTGCCCTTCACCGTGCCCGCGTTGACGAGCGTGTCGGCACCCGCCGATCCGGTCACGCTGGTCGACTGATCGTAAATCGACTGATCGCGGCTCAGCCCGATGATCCCGCCCGCCGCATTCTCGACGGCGCCGCGCGCCTGCTGGAAGATGAGCCCGCCATAGATGCGCCCGCTCTCGGTGTTGAGGAGGCGCACACCCGTTGCGGCGATGACGACGCCGTCCGCGATCGTCGTGTCGTTGACCGGCTGGCTGTCGGGTATGTCGAAAATACGGCTCACGCTGACGCTCCCCCTGAGCGTCCCGACAAATAGCAACGCGTGCCGTGCAAGCCAACCGCAAAGCGGTCCGTCCGGATGGTGACCGGGACATTACAATTGGGTCATTCGCGGAATAATCGACCCCGACCGGGCGCCGCCTTCGATGGGAACGATTCGGTTGTCCTGTCCAGCCTTGCGCTGCCATCGTCCCTTTCGCGATCCGCCGCCGCACGCGTCGAGATGATTGCGCAATCCGGTATCCGCCGCGCCGTTTGCCGGTGGGGAGAGGCATCGAGGGGTGACGTGGCGTCCACTTCATCCACTTCCGCGTGGGCCCTATTCGTTCCCGAACAGCCCGCCCAGGATGCCACCGATCGCCGCGCCCGCGGCACCGCCGCCGAGCGCCGCGCCGACGCCGCTGCCGACCCGCGTGCCCCCGCTCTCGCCCGAGGGCAGATGGCGCGCGATCTCCTCGGCGAGGTTGAGGATCGGCATCGACTGGAGCCAGATCCGTCCCGGCCCGGTCAGCGTCGCGAGGAACAGGCCCTCGCCGCCGAACAGGATGTTGCGGAAGCCGCGGACCATCTGGATGTCGGTCGCCACCGCCGGTTCCTGGATGCCGATATGCCCGGCATGGACGCGCAGCCGCTCGCCGACCCCGAGCGTCTTTTCGATCACCTCGCCGGAGAGATCGAGGAATACGGTGCCCGGCCCGGTGATGCGCTGGAGGATGAAGCCCTCGCCCGCGAACAGCCCGGCGCCCAGCCGCTGCTGGAACGCGATGTCGACGCTCACCCCGGCCTGCGCGCACAGGAAGGTCTCCTTTCGGCAGATCAGCGTTTCGCCCGGGCGCAGCTCGAACGGCAGGATGCGGCCCGGGAAGCGCGGCGCGAAGGCGACCTGGCCGCGGCCGTCCGCGGTATAGTCGGTGATGAACAGGCTGCCGCCGGTCGCCGCGCGCCTGAGCCCGGCGAAGAAGCCGCCGCCGGTATGCGTCGCCATCGCGATGCCGTCGGTCATCCACGCCATCGCATGCGTCTGGCTGAACACGCTCTCGCCGCGATCGAGGTCGATCGAAACGGTCTGCATCACCGTGCCGGCAATCTCGTAGCGCATCGTATCCCTCCCGATCGGCGTCGCCGCGTCGCCTTCAGGATAACGCGGTTGCTCTTCGGGCGACACAGGGATCGGCGACCTCGCGCCGGCGCGCGCGGCGGCGGTCGGGAACGCCGCGCCCGCCACGATCGATGCCGCCATCGCCCGCATCGGTGCCGTCATGTCCCTGTCGCCGATCGCGATCGCGCCTGGCCGGCGTGATACCGGGCCACAATCGCGGCGCGGCGCCGCCGGTCCGACGGCGGGACAGCTGGACATCGGTCGCGATCCGGGAGGGGGCCGGGACCCCGGCGATGATCCAGCGTCTGCCGGACGATCGGAACCGGGCGCTTCCGGTGATCGACGGCGACGGCGTACCGCCCGACCGCGTCCAGCCCGATGGCGCGCTAGTTCTGGACGCGTGGCGGGAATTGATGGCAGGGGAGCGGAATGGACCTCGAACCGTCTCCCCAAGCTCGAATCATCGCGATCGGCGAACCCGTCGAAGGCGCCGACCCGCTCCACATCGGCTCGCTCCACGCGATGCTCGAGGAAGCGTGGCGGCACGACGCGGCGTGGCTCGCCGAGATCGTGATCTGGACCGAGGACCGCGTCTATGGCGCGGCCGAGATCGAGTCGATGCGCCCCGCGAACGGATCCGCCTGACCGATCCCAGGACGGTGAGCGGCCTCATCCCCTTCAGGCGCTGGTTCGGCGGCATCCAGCGGCGGCGGCGCGATTCAGCGGATACGCGGCTGGTCAGCACGATCCGCCAGTCGCCCCTGCTCAAGCTCGAGCTGCTCGACCGCGCCGATCGCACCCGGGTCGAGGCGATCGTCCGTGCGCGCTGCGCCACCGCCTATCTGCATGGCACCGATGCGCTGTGCTGGGCGCTGGGGCGCTACCGCATGGTCGTCGACACCGCCGATATCGGCCTGTCGACCTATCTGATGCTCGACGGCTTCTGGGAGATGTGGGTCACCGAGGTGATCGCCGGCCTGATCCGGCCGGGCATGACCGTCGTCGATTGCGGCGCCAACCTCGGTTACTACACGCTGATCGCGGCCGATCGCGTCGGCGCGGCGGGCCGGATCCACGCGATCGAGCCCAATCCCGCGCTCGCCCGTCGGCTGCGCCGCACGATGACGATCAACGGCTTCGACGCGATCACCGCCGTCCACGAGGTCGCGCTGTCCGACGCGCCGCGCGACGTCGCGTTTCGCATCCCGGCTGACGAGCCCAAGAACGGCCACATCACCTATCTCGCCGCGCACGAGGTCGCCGCCCACCCGGATTGCATCGCGGTGCCCGCGGTCCGGCTCGACGCGCTGCTCGGCGACGCGCCCGTGGATTTCGTCAAGATCGACGTCGAGGGTGCCGAGGAGGCGCTGTGGCGCGGGATGAGCGGCATCCTCGCCCAGGGGCGGCCCTTGATCGTGCTGCTCGAGTTCAATCTCGGCCGCTACGCCGATCCTGCCGCGTTCCTCGATGAGGTCGCCGGCCACGGCTTCCGGCTCGAACGGATCGACGACCGGCTGGGCGCGCAGCCGGTGACGCGCGCGGACGTGCTCGCCGGCCCCCCGATCGCCGACCAGATGCTGTTGCTCACGCGCTGAAGCTGGCGGAGTCGCGTGCGTCCGCGTAGAGCGCGGCGGAGTATGCGAGAGGGATGGCCGGGGCGATGGCGCGCAGATATTTCGGGACCGACGGCATCCGCGGGCGGACCAACGAACCGCCGATGACCGCCGAACTCGCGATGCGTGTCGGCCAGGCCGCGGGCGCGCACTTCCTGCGCGGCGAGCACCGCCATCGCGTCGTCATCGGCAAGGACACGCGGCTGTCGGGCTACATGATGGAATCCGCGCTGGTCGCGGGGTTCACCTCGGTCGGCATGGATGTGGTGATGGTCGGGCCGATGCCGACTCCGGCGGTCGCGATGCTGACCCGCGCGATGCGCGCCGACATCGGCGTGATGATCTCGGCCAGCCACAATCCCTACCAGGACAACGGCATCAAGTTGTTCGGCCCCGACGGCTACAAGCTGTCCGACGCGGACGAGGCCGCGATCGAGGACGCGCTCGAGAAGCCGGCGCGCCTTGCGCCGGCCGAGGCGATCGGTCGCGCGCGCCGGGTCGAGGACGCGCGTGGCCGCTACATCCATGCGGTCAAGTCGACCTTCCCCGATCATCTCCGGCTCGATCGGATGCGCGTTGTCGTCGATTGCGCCAATGGCGCCGCGTACAATGTCGCGCCCTCGGCGCTGTGGGAGCTCGGCGCCGAGACGATCGTGCTGGGTGTCTCGCCCGACGGCACCAACGTCAACGATCACGTCGGCTCCACCGACCCCGCCGCGCTCCAGGCCAAGGTGCTGGAGACTCGCGCCGATCTCGGCATCGCGCTCGACGGCGACGCCGATCGCCTGATCCTGATCGACGAGCGTGGCAAGATCGTCGACGGCGACCAGATCATGGCGCTGATCGGCACGAGCTGGCAGCGCCGCGGTCTGCTCCGCGGCGGCGGCGTGGTCGCGACGATCATGTCCAACCTCGGGCTCGAGCGCTATCTCGCCGCCGCCGGGCTGGCGCTGCACCGCACCGCGGTCGGCGACCGGCACGTGCTCGAGGCGATGCGCCGCGACGGCTACAATGTCGGCGGCGAGCAGTCGGGCCACATCATCCTGTCGGATTATGCGACCACCGGCGACGGGCTGCTCGCCGCGTTGCAGGTGCTCGTCGAACTGGTCGAGACCGGGCGTCCCGCGTCCGAACTGCTGCGCTGCTTCGAGCCCTTGCCCCAGCGTCTCCAGAACGTCCGTTTCGAGAGCGGCGCGCCGCTCGACAGTGCGCGCGTCAAGCAGGCGATCGCGCAGGCCGAGGCGCGGCTCGCCGGATCGGGACGGCTCGTGATCCGCAAGTCGGGCACCGAGCCGCTGATCCGGGTGATGGCCGAGGGCGAGGACCCGGCGCTCGTCGCGGACGTGGTCGACGAGGTGTGCGACGCGGTACGGCGCGCGCTGTGATCCCGCGCGTGCTCGTCATCGCCGGATCGGACTCGAGCGGCGGCGCCGGCATCCAGGCCGATATCAAGACCGTGATGGCGCTGGGCGGCTACGCCACCACCGCGATCACCGCGATCACCGCGCAGAACACGCTCGGCGTCGCCGCGATCGAAACCCTGTCGCCCGCGATGGTGATCGCGCAGATCGAGGCGGTGCTGGGCGACATCGGCGCGGACGCGATCAAGATCGGGATGATCGGATCGGCCGCGATCGCCGAGGCGGTCGCCGATCGCCTGGCGCTGTCGGACGCGCGCGTGCCGCTGGTGTTCGATCCGGTGATGGCGGCGACCACCGGCGCATCGCTGAGCGATCCGGCGACGATCGCGGCGTTCGAGGTGCTGATGCGTCGCGCGACGATCGTCACCCCCAATGTCGGCGAACTCGGCGTGCTGGCGGCTGGCGATGGCGCGGCGCTGGCAGCGCGGACCGGTGCCGCGGTGCTCGCCAAGGGTGGCGACGCCGACGGCGACGAGGTGGTCGACACGCTCTTCCTGCCGCGCGGCACGCCGCGGACGTGGCACGCGGCGCGGATCGGCGCGCGCAGTCCCCACGGCACCGGCTGTACGCTGGCGAGCGCGATCGCGATGCGGCTGGCGGCGGGCGACCCGCTCGCCATCGCGGTGGATGCCGCGCGCCGCTACGTCCGCGCGGCGATCGGGGCGGCGCCGGGGCTGGGCGCGGGACCGGGGCCGCTGGGGCACCACGTCGCGGGCTGAGCGCGCGGCGTCTATCCCTGGAGATAACTCAGCGGCCAGAAGCCCAGCGTCTCGATGCACGCGCCGATGCCGGCCCGGCTGGCGAGATAGCCGAGTGCGTGCGCCGCGAACGCCTCATCCTTCGCGCCCTCCGGCACGGGACGGTCGGCCGCCAGATAGTGCGCCCGATACCGGCTGCGGAAGGCGACGGTCCGGGCGCCGGTCGAGGCGATGACCAGCTTGCGATGCAGCAGGCCGGCCAGAAATACCCGATCGCAGATCGGCGCCAGGATCGTCGGCATGTCGAGCCACACCGAGAGGCAGTCGAAGCCGGATCGGTGGATCAGCAGGCAGCTCGTATCGACGTGACGGAGTTCGTCCTCGTCGCGTTCGTGGATGTCGAGCGTGTCGCCGACGATGTCGTGGAAGGTCCGCAACGAGGCGCACACCGGGCTGCGGCGCGCTTCCCTGAGCTGGAGCAGCGAGTCCAGGTGACCGTCGTGATACCAGTTGTCGGCATCCAGATAGGCGATGAAGTCGTAGCCCTCGCGGCGGGCGAGGAGACTGGCGATGCCGCGGGGCGTGTTGCCGTTGTCGTCGTGCGCGCGCGGCAGCCTGACATGGCTGACGTTCCAGTCGTCGATGGATCGCGCGGATGCCCGTCGGCGACCATGATATGATCGACCGACGGGCCCTGGCGCACGACGCTCCGGTGACACTGCGCGAGCATCGCGATCGGTTCGCGGTGGTAGGGTGTGATGACCGCTACGCGATGATCCGCCATCAGCGGGCCACCGGCTAGACCGCCCCGATCGCGGCGAGATCGGCGAGGCGGCTGGAGAAGCGGTGGCTGCCGGTGTGGCTCAACTGCATCCACGGGCAGAGCCAGACCTTCATCCCGGCGGCGCGCACTCTCCGGCAAAAGGCGTAATCCTCGGAGACATAGGTGTCGGCATAGGAGCCCAGCGCGACGTCGCTCTCGAGAAAGGCGAGGATCTCGCTGGGCGTGGAGCAGGGGAAGCGCGCGAGGAACGCCTGGATCTCCTGCGCGATATTGCCGTGCTTGCTGTCGAGCTCGGTCTCGAAGAAGGCATAGACCTCGCTTGGAACGGCGCCGCGCGTGGCGACGCGATCGGGCCGGTAGCCACGCGACGGGTGATGCGCGCGATAGCGATCGAAGGTCTCGCGGCGGATCATCATGAAGCCGGTGCCCGCCTGCGTCACCTCGACCGGCTGGTCGATCGCGATCTCGCCGCTCCGCACCGGGCTGATCGCGACCGCGCTCGAATAGCCTGCCAGAGCGTCGGGATCGTCGTCCGCCAGCCCCGCCCTGGCGGCGCGCAGCACCCGATCCCAGGACAGCCGCTTGTCCGGGTACGGTGCCGCCACGACGTCGAACGCCCCCGCCTGCGCGTCGAGCACCTGGAGCGCGAGCAGGCGGACGACGTCCATCGGGTCGAAACCGATGTCGGCATCGATAAAGACGAGATTGTCGTTCCCCGATCGCATGAAGGCATCGACCGTCTCGTTGCGCGCCTTGGTGACGAGCGCATCGTTGCACACGAAGCAGAAGCGCAGATCGATCTCGAGCCGCGTGCACAATGCCGTCAGCTGGACGATCGCGAAGGCGTATTCGGAATAGCATTTGCCGTCGTACATCGGCGTCCCGACGAACAGCTTGCGACCTCTCAGGCCCCCCAGGTCCAGCTCCGGCATCGCTGCGCTGCTCCGAGACGGCGATGCGATCAGGATCGCCCGCTCCATGACCACCGTGGCTATCACGCCGCTACGCGATGTCGAACGTCTTTCCTGGGGTGCGACGAGCCGAGCGCGGCCGCGACGCTCGTATTGGCGCGTCCCGCCGCGGGTGCTAGATCGCGCGTCATGCCTCCCAGCTTCGTCCATGAACGCGCGCACCCCGATCCCGTCTGCGGGGTCGACGAGGCGGGGCGGGGGCCGCTTGCCGGGCCGGTGGTCGCCGCCGCCGTGGTGCTCGACCGCCGGCGGGTGCCGCGCGGGCTCGACGATTCCAAGAAGCTCGACGCGGCGGCGCGCGAGGCGGCCTATGCGCGGATCGTGCGCGTCGCCGGCTGGAGCATCGGCGTCGCGAGCGTCGAGGAGATCGACGCGCTCAACATCTATCACGCGACCATGCTGGCAATGGCCCGCGCGGTTGATGCGCTGGGCGTCGAGCCGCAGATGGTGCTGGTCGACGGCAACGCGCTGCCCAGGTGGCGGCATGCGGCGCGCGCGATCGTCTCGGGCGATGCGCTGTGCCGCTCGATCGCCGCCGCCTCGATCGTCGCCAAGGTGACCCGGGACCGGCTGATGGCGGATCACGACGCAGAGCATCCCGGCTATGGCTGGTGCCGCAACAAGGGCTATGGCACGCCCGAGCACAAGGCGGCGTTGCAGGCGCTCGGCCCGACCCCGCTCCACCGCCGCAGCTTCGCGCCGGTGCGGCAGATGTGCCTCGAGCTATGAGACTGGCCGCCGACGTGCGTTCGGACTGAGGCCTTCGACGTCGCTCCGCGTGAACGGCGGTCCGCTCTCCAAAGTCCCGAGTCTTTTCAACGTGCTATGTGCATCGACCGGCGACTCGCTGAAATCTTTGTCTTTTTTGGTTGACCAAGCAGTCCGCGGGACTCATCCTGACCCTGTTCTGGGCAAGGAGCGTCGACGGATGGGGCGGATCGAGGGAGCGGGCGCGCTGCGCGCCGCGGCGCTCGCCGCGCTGCCGCTCGATTCGATCCTGCGCGACGATTGCGTACGCGCGATGCGGCTGCTGCCCGACAGGTCGATCGACTGCGTGTTCGCGGATCCGCCCTACAATCTCCAGCTCGGCGGCGACCTGTTCCGGCCCGATGGCAGCCAGGTGGATGCGGTCGACGACGAGTGGGACAAGTTCGACAGCCTCGGCGACTATGACCGCTTCACCCGGGCCTGGCTGTGCGAGGCGCGGCGTATCCTCAAGGACGACGGCACCCTCTGGGTGATCGGCAGCTATCACAACATCTTCCGCGTCGGCACCGCGCTGCAGGACGCCGGCTTCTGGATCCTCAACGACATCGTCTGGCGCAAGGCCAACCCGATGCCCAACTTCAAGGGCACGCGCTTCACCAACGCGCACGAGACGCTGATCTGGGCGGCGAAGTCGGAAAAGGCGCGCTACACCTTCAACTATCAGGCGATGCGGGCGCTCAACGACGAGATCCAGATGCGGTCGGACTGGACCTTCCCGATCTGCTCGGGCGGGGAGCGGATCAAGGACGCGGCCGGCGGCAAGGCGCATCCGACCCAGAAGCCCGAGGCGCTGCTCTACCGCGTGCTGCTCGCCACCACCAGGCCCGGCGACGTCGTGCTCGACCCCTTCTTCGGCACCGGCACGACCGGCGCGGTCGCCAAGCGGCTCGGCCGGCGGTGGATCGGCATCGAGCGCGAGGCCGGCTATGTGCGCGTCGCCAGGGATCGTATCGCCGCCGCGCTGCCGCTCGACGAGAGCGCGATGATGGTGATGCCGTCGCGCAAGACGACGGCGGCGCGCGTCCCGTTCGGTGCGCTCGTCGAGGCGGGGATGATCGCGCCCGGCACGCCGCTGTGGGATGCGCGGCGGCGCTGGCGCGCGGTGGTGCGCGCCGACAGTTCGCTGGGTCATGAGGCGCGGATCGGCTCGATCCACAAGCTCGGCGCCGAACTGCAGGGCGCGCCGTCGTGCAACGGCTGGACCTTCTGGCATGTCGAGCGCGGGACCCGGTTCGAGCCGATCGACGTGCTGCGCCAGGCATGGCTCGCGCAGGCGCCGGCGGCATGATCTCCGCCGAGATCGCGCGCCGGCGGACCGCCGCCAAGCTCTACCTGCGCCCGACCGGATTCGTCGACGCGCCGTTCGGCTATGACGGGCAGACCTTACGGCTCGCCGGTGGGCTGGTCTGGTTCGCGCAGGTCGAGGCGATCGCCGCCGACGCGGACGGGCGCTTCGCCACCGCGCTGGTCCCGGTCGAGCGGATCGTCGATTTCGTCGACAGCCTGCCCGAGCCGCAGCGTGCCTCCGGCCGCGAGGCGTTGGCGCGCCTGACCGCGCCGCGCGTGGCGCTGACGCTGGGCACGCGCACCGTGAGGCTCGATCAGCCCCAGGTGATGGGCATCCTCAACGTCACGCCCGACAGCTTCTCCGATGGCGGCGGCCATGACGGCGATCCCGCCGCGGCGGCGGACGCCGGCGTGAGGATGAGCGAAGCGGGCGCGGCGATCGTCGATGTCGGCGGCGAATCCACGCGGCCCGGCGCCAAGCCGGTATGGGAAGGCGACGAGATCGCGCGCGTGGTTCCGGTGATCGAGCGGCTCGCCGCCGCGGGCGCGGCGATCTCGCTGGACACGCGCAAGGCCGCGGTGATGCGCGCCGGGCTCGCGGCGGGCGCGCATCTGGTCAATGATGTCTCGGCGCTGACCTGGGACCCTCAGGCGATCGAAGCGATCGCGGCGAGCAGCGCGCCGGTCGTGCTGATGCACCACCAGGGCCCGCCCGAGACGATGCAGGACGCGCCGCACTATCGCGACGCGCTGCTCGACGTATACGACTGGCTCGAAGCCCGGATCGCCGACGTGGCGGACGCGGGCATCGCGCGCGAGCGGCTGCTGGTGGATCCCGGCATCGGCTTCGGCAAGTCGCTGCGCCACAATCTGTCGGTGCTCAACGGGCTGTCGTTGCTCCACGGTCTCGGCGTGCCCGTGGTGCTGGGCGCCAGCCGCAAGCGCACCATCGGCGCGCTGTCGGGCGAGGCGCCGGTCGAGCATCGGCTCGGCGGTTCGCTGGCGCTGGCGCTGTCCGGTGCGACACAGGGCGTTCAGCTGCTGCGCGTCCACGACGTGTTCGAGACGGTGCAGGCGCTGCGCATCTGGCGGGGTCTGCGTGACGCCGCGCTGTCACCGGGGTAGAGCCGGGCGTCGCGAGCCTGGTGATCGACGTCAATCGCGGCCGTTCGATGCGCCCATCATGACGACGGCGTCGGCCCCGGCCCGCCCGGGCCATGCGCGTCGAGCCATGCGCCATGGATCCCCGGCGGGATGCGGTGCGGGATGCGCACGGTCGCGACCGGCGGCGCCGCCATGTCGCCCGCGCCCAGGATCTCGAGCGCGGTGCCGGCGCCGTCCGCCTCGATGACGAGGCCGATCAGCCAGCCGTCATCCTCCGCCGCATCCGGCGCGGCGGGGACGAACACGAACTCGCCCGCGATGCGACCGGCTCCGAAATCATGGACCTGCCGCGTCCCGCGCTGGAGGTCGTGCTTGATGAGCGGCGCTTCGCCGACGAGCGTCTCGGTCAGCCGTTCGGGCAGGGCGAGCGCATAGGCGTAGCGATAGGGAAGGCCGGTCCGCCGGTCGTCGATGACCGGCAGTTCCTGTGCCGCCGGATCGACCGTCCGCCGCTCGACCGTCCCCGCCTCGACGTCGATCGTCCAGCGCTCGAACCCGCGCGGCTGCTCGTCCGGGCCGAGATTGTCGGCGGCGAACATGCGGTCGTAGGCGACGACATCAAGCACCACGCCGCCGTCCGGCAGATCGTACGCGTTGGCGGTGTGGAACACGAAGCAGGGATCGATCGCCAGCCAGCGGATGTCGTCCGCCCGGCCTTCGCGCGGCAGCAACCCGATCCGCGCCGGATGCCCGTCGTTCCAGCGATAGGGGAAACCGTGACCCGCCAGCACGACGCGCATCGACAGCGTCAGCGGCAGATCGAGGATGACAACGTAGCGCGCGGTGATCGCGCAGTCGTGGATCAGCGGCCCATGCGCGACCGGGATCGTCACCGAGCGTCGCACCCGGCCGGCGACGTCGACCACGTTGTAGCGGACGCGCTTGGGATCGGTGGCTTCGTAGCAGATCGCGTGGAGCTCGCCGGTCGCCGGATCGCGGCGCGGGTGCGCGGTGAAGGAGCCCGGTAGCGTGCCCTCGAAATCGTCGTAGCGTTGCGCCGCCAGCTCCTCGTCGAACCGGACCGGCGTGCTTCCGGCCTCGACGAGCGCCCAGCCGCTGCCGGCATGACCGAGCACGCTGGTGTTGACCGTGTCGAAGACGTGGCGCGGCCCGGGCGCGGGCGGCACGTTGCGCGCCTTCGCGACATCCGCCGAACGGACCCAGCGGTTGCGATACCAGAGCGCGCGGCCGTCGCGGATGCGCACGCCATGGAGCATCCCGTCGCCGGTGAAGAAGTGATAGCTGCGCGGATCCGGCGCGGCCGGATTGGGGCCGATCCGAACATAACGCCCGTCGAGCGCGGGCGGGATCACGCCCTCCACCGCCAGGTCCGCGATGGTCAATTCCTCGGTCATCGGCGCGTGGATGCCGGTGAGCAGCGGGTGCGGCGCGTCGCGCGGCGGAAGGCGCCAGCGGTTGAACGCGGCGATACGCGAGACGATCGGCGAGAGGATCGCACCGGCGGCGGCGTCGGCGATCTCCGCCACGCGATCCGCCGTCGCGATCCGCCCGGACCGGTTCACGACGGCAGCACGGTCTGCACGACATCGAACCCTTCGAAGCGCGGGTGCCCGAGATAGAGCGGTGCGTTGCCGCCGGCATTGGCGTGCGCCCTGCGGAACGCGTCCGAGCGCGTCCACGCCTCGAAATCCTCGCGCGACCGCCACACCGTATGCGACGAGAACAGCGTGTGATCCTCCTCCGCCGGCCCGCGCAGCAGGTGGAACTCGACGAACCCCGGTACGCCGTCGAGATGGCTGTCGCGCGACAGCCAGATCTGCGCGAACGCATCCTCCTCGCCGGGGACGATCTGGAAACGGTTCATCGCGATGAACATGCGCGGCTCCTGTGTTCGGCGAGGGCCTCAGATATGTTCGCCCCGCCCGACATGCGAGGGCCTCGTCGAACGCGGCGGTTCCGACCGCCGCCGTCGGCAGCGTCCGGACGATGGAGCGCGATCTCGACCGGGACGCATGGTCGCGCCTCGTCCCGCGTCCGGCGACCGGCGGGTCCGGCGCAGGTTGCGCCGCGGACTAATCGCCCAGCCAGCCAAGCTCGACACCGTCGAACTGGAATGAGTCATGCTGTCCCTGATGAGCCGAGATCCGGATCTCGACCGGTTGAAAATGATCGTGTATCCGGAAGTCGATAAGCGTTCGATTGGCTGACGCCGTCAAGACGATGTCGGCTTCGGCGAGGACGGGCGGACAGGTGTTCGCCTGAAAGACATCGACCTTCAGACGGACGGGCCGGTCCGACAGAGATACGAGCGTGGGCACGACGCGCCAGCGCCCGACGGGCAGATGCAGATAGGGACCGTAGACAAGGTGCCTGTCGCTCCCGTCGCATGCAATCCTCCTGCCCGCACCGGATGGCCCGGCATCGTCGTAATGGAAGAACTCAGATGACCAGGTGAATGGTCGATCGCCCCATAGCGGCCGGGGGCGGAGTTCCGGGATGCTCTCCATCACGCCGACCGCGGTATCGGCCGGCAGATCCGTCAGCCATTTCCCCGAGCGTCCGTTTCCGAGATGGACGGAATGCCACTGCGTCACCGGGTCGTATCCGAACTCGCGTCCCGGCCCACCTCGCACCCACTCCCGGATCGACTGCATGACCCTCTCCGGTCTGAGATTGTCGAATATCGCTCGTCCCGTGTCCGCCAGCAACCTTACGCCCAGGAAATCCGCTATCGTCGTAATCATCTCGGGATCATCGAAAAAACGATCCTCGTAGGACAGGCTCAGGCGGCGTAACGATGCCGGCAGCATCGTGATCGACGCGAATGCCCGGGACAGGCTCGTCGTCGCATCGCGAACGTTCAGGGCGAACCGATGGTTCTGCGATACGACGCTATCGCGGGCATCGCGCCGGGTGACGATGACCAAGGCACCCGATAGGCTCATCAGTCTCAGAAATCGACGTTCGGCGGCATGCGCCTTTACCAGCACGACATCGACGGAGTCCGGAAGCTGATCGAGAAGATCGGTCACGTGTTCTGTCGAGGCGGTCGCGACGGAAAGGGCTGCTGCCGAACATATCTCGCGAGCCGCATTGTAGACCCATGTCGATCCGCTCGCATGCGTTCCCAGAATCACGACAAGCACATCGTCCCTCCGATCGCCGGTGCAGCTATCCTCTCAGCCTCGTAACGTCCGCACTCGCGCCAAGTGCGCGACAGAACTGTCAGCGCAGGCTAGGGCTTTCCGCCAGCATTGAAAGCGCTTATTCGTGGGACGCCGGGTGAAGACGAGATCGGTCACGTCAAGCGATCGAAGCCATGAGAGTATACCCGGCATGACGCGAAGCCATCTTGTCCGACGGCGGCATGGGATTTTCCTACGCAGATCGGCGAACCTTCGCGAAGTCTCCGCAGGTTGCCGGTTCTAGCGCCCGGCGGAGCGTGAAACTGTCCGCATACAGTGAGACCGACCGCGTGTCGGTATCGCCCACGCCATGCCCGCCGAGGCTGTTCCGAGCGGCTCGCACGGGCGCAAGCAGGTGATTGCAATTGCGCATCCCGTGGGACAAGGACGGTCCCGGACACGATCAGCCGGAGTTGCGATGCCCATCTCGGGGACGGTAAACGGATATCACGGCGCCGCCTCCCGTAGCCGGCAGGATGTCCGTGCGGCGACCGACAAACAGCGCGAATCCCGCTCGTGAAGCTCCTTCGCTGGACCCGGACCAACCGGCCGTCGGCGCGGCTGTTCCTCGTTCGCGCGGATGCCGCACGTGACGCGCTGCGGTGGCGAGATGCCGCCGCGCTCTATCGAGAGGCGCTCCAGATCGAGCCGGGCCGTGCGGGTGTCCACATCCAGGCCGGGCATATGTTCAAGGAAGCGGGCGAGTTCGACGAGGCCGAGGGACACTACAAGGCCGCGATGGCCCTGACGCCCAACGACGCCGATCTGGCGCTGCAATTCGGCCACTTCTCCAAGATCGTGGGACGGCTGCACGATGCCGCGCGGTTCTATCAGAAGGCGATCGCGCTCGCGCCGGATTGGGACGTCCCGCGCCATGAGCTCGATCTGATCCGGGGCGCAGGACTGCGCCTGCCCGAGGAGGCGCTGGAGCGCAGCACCCCGGAGGACGATCCGCACATGCCGGATCCGCTCGCCATGCCGGTCGACCGCAAGATCGCCCAGGCTTATGGCCGGATGGCGCCCGAGCAGCTGCCACGGCCGTTTCGCGACATGGTCAAACGCAGCGAACCATCGCTCAACATCATCCAGTTCGGCGTCTATCTCAACACCTTCTGGGGCATGCGACGGGTCGCGAGGGGTGTCGAGGCGGTTCGTGGGTTCTGTATCTCGACGGAGCCGCTCACCGAGGTGACGGCGGTGGTCCGCGGCGTCGTGATCCACCGCGGCCCGGTAAAGGGCCCCTACGCGTTGCCCTACGAACCCGACCCGACCCGGATCCACAAATATGTGTTCAACATCTGGGTCGATTTCTCCGGCTTCGCGCTCGGGCGCCATGTCCTCGAGCTGCGGTTCCGCGATTCGCTTCTACGCTTCCGCTCGATGTACGAAGAGTTCGTCGTCGAGGCGCCGCTCCGCGAGGAGGATCACCCGGCATCGGACGGCATCGTCAACCTGGTGCCGGGAGACGCCCGATCGGTGGCGGATCAGGTCAATGCGCGACCGGCGATCGTCCACGACGCCGTCCGCCCCAACATGCTTCCCGCGATCGGTTCGATCCTCGTCATGCGCGCCGACCAGCTCGGCGATCTTGTCGCATCGATCCCGGGCATCCTCCGGCTGCGCGAGCTTTTTCCGCATGCGAAACTCGTCGGCGTGTTCGGGCCGGCCAATGTCGAACTCGCCCGCTCGCTGGGGGTTTTCGACGAGACGGTCGTCGTCGATTTCCGCGAGAGCATGGAGCTTCGCACGCGGACGTTGTCCTGGGAGGCGCAGGAGGCGTTGCGCGACACGCTCGCGCCGTTCAAGTTCGACATCGCGATCGACCTGTCGCAGAGCCTGATGTCGAGATCGCTGCTGGCCCTGTCGGGCGCGCCGTTCACCTACGGGTTCAAGGATCCGAACTGGCCGCGGCTGTCGGCGAGCGTCGACGACGCCTATTTCGATCCGAAGAACCGCCGCGAGATCGCATCGCACTCGACGCGCGTCCTGACGATGATCGAGCGTCTCGCCGCGCTGCTGAAGTCGAGCGCCCGGGTGATCCGCCGCGAGGATCTTTCGCGGGAACGACTGGCCTCGTTCGGGATCGGGCCGGACGATCGCTATGCCGTGATCCACACCGGCGCGCGCATCGTCTTCAGCCGCTGGCCGCACTACGCGACGCTGGCCGAGCGGCTCTACCGCGATACGGATCTCAAGATCGTGCTGTTCGCGCGCGAGGCCGACCTTCGTGCCGTGCTGTCCGACGACATCATGACGTCCGGCCGCGTCATCGTGATCGATCGCCAGCTTCCGTTCGACGATTTTGACGCCATGCTCTCCTACGCCCAGGTCTATGTCGGCAACGATTCCGGTCCGAAGCATCTTGCGTCGCTCCGTGGCGTACCGGTGGTGAGCATCCACTCCGCGCGCATCAACTGGAGCGAATGGGGCCAGGAGCACACGGGCGTCGTCGTCACCCGCAAGGTGCCGTGCGCAGGCTGCTCGATCTATCATGACGTCGACGAATGCGGCGCGGATTTCGTCTGCGTGAAGGCGATCGGGCTCGATGCGGTCTATGGTGCCGTCCGGCGTTTCGTTTGAGACCGCGGATGCAGCCGAGCTTCGAACTCCTGGTGTGGCGGGCATCTCTCGAGGCGGCACCGCGCATCCCGTCTGTCCTGGACCTCGCCGACTGGGCGTCGATCCTTGCGGCCGCCGGCGAGACCGCCGGCGCGGATTTCCTCGCCGATGTCGTCGCGCTCTGGCGGGGCTTCGCCGATCGGCCGAGCCCATCGGCGACCGGCTCGCCCGATCGGCCGGTGCCCGCCTGGACGATAGACACGCTCCTCGCGGAGCTCGATGCGCTCGGGCGAGACTTCATGCCGCAGGACACGCCGCCGCGACGGCGGCGCGTGTCCGGCGACCCTGACGAGGAAGGGGGTATCGGCCCGATCAACCGGCCCGTCCTCCCGCCCGCCGATCTCGCCGCCGCCGCCGCCGGACTGCGCGCCTTCCTGGCCTCGCCGGTCTGCCGAACCGGCGAGGCGGCGGCCGCGGCGGCGATCCTCGCCTCGCTGGTGGAAGCGGGCAGGCGCCTGCCCGATCTCGATTACCGCCGCCTGCGCGATGCGCCGCTCGCCGAGCTCGCCGTCGCGATCGGATTCACGGCGCTCGCCGCCTTCGCGTTCGCGACCCGCGATCTGGCGGTCGCGCCGCTGGGTTCGATGGCGTTCCTGCACCGCGTCGCGGGGCTCGATCCGGACGGCCTGGGGCCTTATCTGTCCGGTGTCGCGCTCGTCGCGCGAAAGGGTTGCGACGTTTTCGATCTGGCGCGGCGCGCCGCCCGCGCGTCGGGCGGCCTTGGCGGGATCGACGTCTGGCGGGTGCTGCTGTCGCGCGGTTGCTCGGGTCTGCTGTTGCTGGAGATCGTCGACGATCTGGGCGACGCCGATCGTTCGCGGGCGCTATCGTTGATCCTCGATCGCACGCTCTCATGCTACGGCGAGATCGACCGTCATCTCGTCCGGCGCCTCCGCGACGCCGGGCTCGACAATGCGGACTGGGCGCTTGCCGCGCGTGCGCAGGCGGCGATCGTTCGATCAAGTCCGCGCGAATATCATGAGCAGGTGATCCTGGGATCGATCCAGGCGACCGGCGGCGATTACGGATCGGCGGAGAGCGTGTTTCGCGACTGCCTGCGGCAGCGCAAGGACGATCCCGATGTCGCGGCACGCCTGTACGCGGCGCGGCGCAATAGCTTCACGGGCTTCGAGGTCACACGCGGCTATGAATCCCCGGCGGATCGGCAGGACGTACGGCTGCGCCGTCGCCGCGTCGCGCCCGACCATATCGCGCGACATGGCGAGCGGATCACCGCCGTCGATGTCGCCTAGGGCGCGCTGACTTACACGAACCACAGGCAGGCCGGCCGGTGACGATCGCGCCTCGCCGGTCTGACCCATGCTGTCCGGTTCGTGGTTGCGCAATGCACGTTGCGACGATGATCTTGTCATCGCCCAGAACGAGGCGATCATTCCCCATCGGCGATCCGGGGAGGCGTCGACGCCGCATATGATTCGCCGGGATCGCCTGGCGGCGCCGCGGTCGCGATCCGCGGCGGTTTCAGGACCGCCTCGGCCAGAGCGATGGTCGTCTCGCGCATCTCGGCCAGATCGATCGCGGCCTGACGCTCGATCCGGGCGATATCCCCGCCATTCTGGTCGCAGCGCAGCGTCTGGTGCGCCAACTCCACCCCGAGCGCCGCGATGCGGTCGCCTTGCTGCTCCAGCCGTTCCGATCGCTCGGCGAGGTCCGCGTCGAGGGTCGCGATGCGGTCGCGAAGCTGCCGCACCTCGTCGTCACGCTCTTCCAGGCGCCGCATCGAGATCGCCAGTTGCGAGACGAGCGTCGCGACCTGCTCGGTCAGCACCGCCCGCTCTTCCGCAAGACGCGACGACAGCGTATCAAGTTGCTCGACCAGCGCGGATTGCGCCGCAGAGAGGTCGGCATGCCCGGCCGAGAGGACGGTCGTTCGATCCTCCAGCCGATCGAGCGCTTCGCCCGCCCTGAAGATACTCGTCACGGTCGGCCTCCTTCCCGAAGCGCCGGCGGCGCGTCCGCGTATCGACGCACGATCGTCGCCACGGCATCGGCGACGGTCGGCGGCGAAATCTCACGCAGGCAGGCCTTGCGATAGCGACTGGCATGGCCATGGTCGAGCTGACATGGCGAGCAGCCGATCGTGCGCGACAGCAGGATCACGTTTTCCCCACGCGGACGCCACTCGATCCGCTGGTGGGAACCGCCGAAAATGCAGACCGTGGGGGTGCCGAGATAACCGGCGACATGCGCGATGCCGGAATTGTTGCCGATGACGCAGCGCGCGACTCGGAGCGCCCCGAGCACCGCATTCCACGATAGTCGGCCGCAGAGGTTCACGACCCGATCGGCCGGCAGATACCGGACGATCTCGCAGGCGGCGAGCCGCTGGGACGCGGTGCCGATCACCTGGATGCGCCTCTCGCGCCCGTCGCGTTCGAGCAACAATCCGATCAGCTGCGCGAAATGCCCGGCCGGCCAATCGCGGATGGCGCTGTTGGAGAAGGGCGCGACGACGATGTCCGTCATGCGTCCCCGACGTCATGGAGCGATCCGAACTCCTCGACGCGCGCTCTTACCAACTCGACGAGCAGCAGCGCGTATTCGGATTGATGGAGCACGTCGCTCGGACCCTTGCGGACCAGCGAGCCTCCGAAGAACTCGAAGCCGAGGCTCGGATGATCGTCGACCGCCCAGATCCGGGCCTCGAAGATCGTCCCCGGCTTTTCCACCCTGAACGCGAGATGGTATTTCGAGGGGCCGGACACCACCAGCTCCGTCGCGACGTCGCCGTGATCGAGCGCCACGTCGAGCTTGATGAGGCCGCCGCGTTCATCGCCGAGCGCGATGTAAAAATCGAAGATGTAGTCGCCGGGACCGAGCTCCAGGAACGGCCCCCAGACGATCGCGCAGTCCCGCTCGACCGTTGCCATGGTCGAGGCGATCGCGAAATGGGTGCGCCTCGCGCTGCCCTGCGCGACGAAGCGATCCGGAAAGACCCGCTGTTCGGACGCTTTGGCGACCTCGTTGCGCGTCGAATCCAGCGGCAGGGCGATGTCCAGGAACGGAAAGCGGGACCGTGTGCCGATGCCGGCCTTGAGCGGCGCGTTGACCGCGCGAAGCAGCGTACGCGTGTCCATGTCGGCCCTGAGATCGATGGCCAGATCGTAGCGCTCCGTGACGGTCGAGCGGAACAGGCCCAGCGTCGCCTCGACATTGGGCTCCTCCTCGCTGGAATTGCGCGGGAATGCATCGAACGCGATCACCTCGTCCGCGACCGCCATGTCGCGTGCCATCGCCGCGTTCCACGAGCCGACGACCAGCGTGATCGTCGCGCCCGCGAAATAGCTGCGCACGCGTTCAAGGGCGGGAAGACCCATGATGAGATCGCCAAGGTGATCGAGCTTCAGGATGAGGATCCGTCGGACCGTCGTGCGAATGGCGAGCTCCATCCGGGTCCGCACCGGCTCGAAGGCAAACGCCTCGCCCGGGCCTTCGGTGGGGATGGGCTCGGCTTCGCGCCAGATCGGCCACTCGGGCGGCGTGATCTTTTCCAGGACGAGCGCCAGATCGGCATCGCCGCTCGGCGCCGCCTCGGGCGGCAGGCGGTAATCATAGTCGTCGTCCAGGTCGCCGAGCCAGCGCACGCGATAGGCG
Organism: uncultured Sphingomonadaceae bacterium; assembly: GCA_964245815.1. Classification (GTDB taxonomy): domain Bacteria; phylum Pseudomonadota; class Alphaproteobacteria; order Sphingomonadales; family Sphingomonadaceae; genus Solisphingomonas. The sequence continues at coordinate 29,180 of CAXTNX010000022.1, forward strand.
TTCGGCTCCAGCGCTTCTTCGACCTCGAGGAGAAGCGAGGCCGGGGTGTAGAGCCGTCTCTGTTCCGGGCGCCAGGGCGACGGCAGGTGGAGCTGACGCTCGAAGAGGAAGGCGTGCGGAACGATGACGACGAGGCGGCCGCCGATCTTCACCCCGCCGAACCAACGCTGCAGCGCCAGCCGATAATCCGCGATGTCCTGCAGCAGGCGTCGTGCGACGAGGACATCGGCGGGTTTTTCATGCTGCGGCTGGTCCTCGACGCTGCGGACGTCGGCCCCCTGGAGGAAGGACCCGAGCCGACCGGCGCGAAGAGCCGGATCGTCCGTAACGCGTCCTTCGGTTGGCTCGTCGCTGGTCACGCTCGTCACCCTCTCCTCCGCCGCGACTGTTCCGCGCGATCGATCTAGCGATCCGGATCGAAAGGTCCAATGGATAGGAGACGCGGACCCTGGTGCGCGAGCGATCATCGGGCCCGGATTGCGTCTCCTGCCGAGGGCTGGCACGGTCGCTCGGGTGCGCGACGATGGCGAACAAAGGCCAGGCTGGACCGCGTGCGACCGGAGTTGGCCCGTCGGGCCGGGATGCCGGTACCGGATCGAGGGGATGGGATGAAGAAGCTGCTGTTGGCGTTCGCCGCCGGACTGGTCGTGATGGCCGGCCTTGCCTATTGGCGGTTTCATTCCGCGATGCAGGGCGATGAACCGCCGTCCGAGACCCATCGTGGCCTTTTCACCAGAACGGCGACGATCCCGATCGGCGAGGTCGTCGACGACATCCACGCATTGAATCGCCTGGTCGTGTTCAGGGCCTACATCACCGCGACGACCACGACGCACGAGATCGGCTGGTTCACGCAGACCGACCAGACCATGATTACGCCCGCGTTCGTAAACTATTACATCGACATGGACGAGATCGGACCGGCGATGGTCCGGACCCATGGAAACGTCGTGGAGGTACAGCGATCCGGTCTCCGGATCGAACGGCCGAACATCGACACGACCCATGTCCAGGTGTTCAGCGCCGGCATCTGGTCGGTCCTGGCGGGCACGGCCGATCGCCTGCGCGTCCGCAACAGCAGGATGGCGCTTCGTCAGCTCTATGGCCGCGCCGATATGCCGTTCCTGACGGACGCCGCGAAGGCGGCCGTCAACGTCGCGGTCGGCGCCAATCTCCATGCCGCGCTCGCGGCGGGCGGTCGTCCCGAGGCCGAGATCCGCGTGTATCGATGACCCGGGACGCCTTCTCCTACCTTGTCGGGACGGATCGTCTCAAGGACGCGGGCGCCGTCCAACCCATGCGATCGCCGCGCCGAGCGCGAGCAACGCGGACCCCAGCCCGGCACGTCCCTCGCGACGCAGGGCGGACAGGCCCGCGGTCGCCAGAACGGTCGGGATGAGACCCGCGCGCTCCAGGCCGATCCGGGATGCGATCTGCGAGGTTCCTCGCGCCGTCCCGAGCCTCTGGACAAGCGGCGCGCCTGTCGCTTCGGGCTCGCCCGGTTCGGGGTCGCGTCGGGTCTGCCCGGTTACCGCCTGATCGGCGATGGCCGCGCCGCGTTGCCCGGGGGGCATGTCCGGTCCCGCGGTCGTGTCGACGCGTGTCTGCCGTTCCATCTCGGCGTTGAGTTCGGCGCCGAGCAGCAGGATGTAGCTGCTGAGATACAGCCAGGTCAGGAAAACGATCACGCTGCCCAGCGAACCGTAAGTCGCATTGTAGCTCCCGAGATCGGCGACGTAGATCCCGAAAGCGATCGTCAGCAGAAACCAGATCGACGCCGCGATGACCGAGCCCGGGGTGATCCACACCCATTTCGCCTTTACCCGATCGGGACCGTATCGATAGAGCGTCGCCGCCCCGGCGGCCCCCGCCGCCACGAGCACGACGTAGGAAATCACCTTGCCGACGACGAGCACGAAGCCGGGAAGGGTCGGCAGGATGTCGTCGAGGTGGCCGAGCGCGGCGATCGCCACCAGAGCGAGGATCGCGACCAGCACCGCCGCCCCCGTGATCGCCAGGGTGACGAGCGACAGCATCAGGAAGCTGCGCTTTTCCTCCTCCTCATAGGCGATATTGAGCCCGGTCACGACCGCTGCCGCGCCGCTTCGCGCGCCGTAGAAGGCGACCGCGAACGCGATCGCCAGGCCGATGCCCTTCTTGTCGGAGGAGCTCTTGACCACGCCCATCAGCTGCTCGCCGATCAGCTTGGCCACGTCGGCCGGCATGACCGACGTCATGCGCGCCATGTCGTGCATGACAGTGGATGGATCAGCGACGAGGCCGTAGAGGAGCACGATCGCACCGAGCAGCGGCACCATCGCGGTGAAGCCGTAGAAGGCGACGCCCGCGGCGGCCAGGCTGATATTGTCCTTGCCGGCCTGCGTCCAGGTGCGCACCAGCACGTCCTTCCATGCGGCGCCGGGCATCCGCCATGGGCTCGTGGACTGGGCGCCGGGTACAGCCGGGGCCTGGTTCGTCATGGTAGTCTCCGGTCATCGCGCATGACGGTCCGGCCGTTCTCCGCAAGTTGCGCGATAGGGGGCTCCTGTCGGAGGCAGAGACGGCGCATGATTGTCTTTCGTTCTAGAGCGGGTGAACGCGCGACGGACACCTTTGTCCCGCCCGGATCGATTGTCCCGCCCGGATCGATCGCCGCGTCGCGAGGACGGCCGGCTCCGCTAGACGCGGGGGACCGCGAGCACGCGCCTGGCGAAGGCGGTCGCCGCCGACAGACCGCCGGGATCGACGGTATGGCCGATCCCGGCCGCAACGTGCCGCTCGACGCCGATCCCGGCCCCCTGGAGGGCGACCGCCGCCAGATCGAGCGAGCGGAAGGGCACGACGTCGTCCGCCGTCCCGTGAACGAGAAGGACGGGCGGTCGGCCGCGCACGTCCGATGCAAGCCGATCCGGTGCCACGAGCATCCCCGAGAAGCCGATGATCCCGGCGAGCGGCCGGGCACGGCGAAGCCCGACATGGAGCGCCATCATCGTGCCCTGGCTGAAGCCGACAAGCAGAAGCCGATCCTCGCCGAGACCGGTCGCCGCAAGCTCATGCGTGAGGAAGGCGTCGATCCCGGGCGCGGCCGCATCGGCGCCCAGCGCGCGCTCCGCCATGGAGAAGGTCTGGATCGGCCACCACCGGTAGGCGTCCGCCATGTTGGGCAGCCTAGACGGCGCGTTCGGCGCGACGAATGCCGCATCCGGCAGCATGGGCTGGATCAGCGGCGCAAGCGCGATGAGGTCGTCGCCATTCGAGCCATAGCCATGGAGCAGAACGACGAGCGATTCCGGTCTGCGCCCCGAAGCGGGCGAGAGGCGTGGGCCTTGAAGCATCGACGGTCCTGTCTAGGCGCGGGAGGATGGAGCCTTCGACCGGCGGGGACGATCGCCGAGCTCGATCCACACCGGCGCATGGTCGCTGGTCTTGCCCCAGCCACGCACGTGACGGTCGACCTGCGCATCCGCCAGGCGGCCGGCCAGCGCCGGGCTGAGCAGGAGATGATCGATCCGCAATCCCGCATTCCGGGCATAGGCATTCCGGAAATAGTCCCAGAAGGTGTAGATGGTCTCGTCCGGATGGATGGTGCGCAGTGCATCGGTCCAGCCTTGATCGAGCAGGCGAACGAAGCCGGCCCGGACTTCGGGTGCGAACAGCGCATCGTTCACCCAGCGTTCGGGCTTGTAGACGTCGCGCTCCGTCGGCATGACGTTGAAGTCGCCTGCCAGGACGACCGGCGCGCCGGAGGCGAGGAGCGCGCCGGCGTGATCGATCAGCCGGTCGAACCATGTCAGCTTATAGTCGAACCTGGGGCCCGGACGCGGATTGCCGTTGGGCAGGTAGAGCCCTGCGATCAGGACGCCGTTGACCGCCGCCTCGATGTAGCGGCTCTGCGCGGCGTCGGGATCGCGCGGCAATCCGCGCCGGGTCTCGTAGATCTCGCCGACCCTGCTGAGGATCGCGACGCCGTTCCAGCTTTTCTGTCCGTGCCAGATCGCATCATAGCCGAGATCACGGATCGGCGTTTCCGGGAACCGCTCGTCGGGCGCCTTCAGCTCCTGGAGGCAGACGATGTCGGGCTGCTCCTCCTCGAGCCAGCGGAGCAGCACGGGGAGCCGGCCGTTGATGCCGTTCACATTGTAGGTGGCGATCTTCACCTAGAGATCCGGCAGCACCTGATCGGCGCGCCCCCATCCGATCAGATCCTTCGAGGCCGCGCGTGCCAGGAGTTCGGCCGCATCGCCGACATGCCAGCGCGAGGCGCCTTCGAGCGATCGCAACTCCTCCCAGGTGATCGGCACCGCCACCGGCGCCCGTTCGCGCGCGCGCGCGCTGTACGGCATGACCGCGGTGGCGCCGCGCTGGTTGCGGAGATAATCGACGAAGATGCGGCCGGTGCGCTTGGCCTTGGCAAGCGCCGCGGTGAAGCGGTCCGGCTCCGCCTGCGCGAGAACGAGCGCGAAGCGATGGGCGAAGTCCTTGACCACCGGCCATTCTGCCTGAGGCGTCAGCGGGGCGATGACGTGCACGCCCTTGCCGCCGGTCACCATCGGGAAGGTCGCCAGGCCCATTTGCGCGAGCAGCTCCCGGACGTGGAACGCGGCCGAGACGACATCCCCGAACGCGAGACCTTCGTCGGGGTCGAGATCGAACACCAGCCGGTCGGCCTTCTCGACATCCTCGATCCGCGCACCCCAGCCGTGAAACTCGATCGTGCCCATCTGCACGCAGGTGACCAGGCCCTCGGCATCGTCGACGAAGAGATAGGGCTCGTCGTGTCCGTCCTTCTCGGCGATACCGACATGGTGGACGTGATCGCCGAAGCTGCCGGCGTCATGCTTCTGGAAGAAGCATTTCTTGCCGCGGCCCTGTGGGCAGCGGACGAGACTGATCGGGCGACTGCCGGCCCAGGGCAGCATGATACCCGACACCGCCTGATAATAGTCGGCGAGTTCGCCCTTGGTGATCCTGCCCTCGGGGAAGATCACGCGATCCCGGCTGGTCACCCGGACCGTCGCCAGGGCGGGGGCCTCGACCTGCGCGACCGGCGCTTCCGTCTCGAACACGACGGCCTCCGGCTTCTTGTCGAGCCGAAGCCCGAGATAGCTCGAATGGCGCAGCACGCCATCGCCGGTGACCTCCATGAAGGCGATCTCGGCGACCAGCCTGGGCGTGATCCAGTGGGCGCCGCGCACCGCGGCGCGCGGCGCGTCGACGGTCGGCTCGGCGACCTCCAGCGGTGCCATGAGCCCGATCAGCCGGTCGATCTCGGCGGCGGTATAGCCCGTGCCCGCCTTCCCCGCATAGCGCAGCTTGCCGCCTTCGTTGACGCCGAGCAGCAAGGCGCGAAAGCCGCGCTGCCTGTCCGACGGCGTCCAGCCGACGATGACGAACTCCTGGCGCCTGACGCACTTGGTCTTGACCCAATCGCCCGAACGCGCGCCGATATATCCGGCGTCGGCGCGCTTCGAGATCACGCCCTCGAGCCCCGCTTCGCAGAACGTCCCGAACAGCTCTTCGCCGCGACCGACGATATGATCGGAATAGCGGATCTTGGTCGTGCCCGTGCCGATCAGCGCGGCGAGCTTCTCCTTGCGTCGGACCAGCGGCAGGCCGGTCAGGTCCTCGCCATCGAGCGCGAGCAGATCGAAGGCGTAATAGAGGATCGAATCCGGATCGTCCTTGAGCGCGCCTTGCAGCGCCTGGAAGCTCGTCCGTCCTTCCGCGTCGAGGACGACCGCCTCGCCGTCGAGTAGCGCCGACGAGACATCGAGCGTCGTCGCGTCGGCCACGACCGGAGCGAAGCGGTCGGTCCAGTCCAGCCCGGAGCGCGTATAGGCCCGGCCGGACCCGCCGCCGACCGAGATCAGGGTGCGATAGCCGTCGTATTTCATCTCATGGAGCCAGCCATTGCCAGCGGGGACATGATCGACGAGCGTCGCGAGCTGGACCGGCCGGAAGGGCGGCGGCGGAGCGGCCGGCGTCGACTCTGTCGTTCGTGGCGCGCGCGGCGCCGTGTGCGCGGCCGGCTCGGCGACCGCCTTCTTGCGGGTGCGTTTCTTCGCGGGTGCCTTGCCGGCGGCGATCTCGGCCATGGTCAGGCCGCTTTCGACGCCGGTCAGGTACGTGCTGACCAGATCGTCGGAACCGCCGGCATGGTCGTCGGCGACCTTGCGAAGCAGCCAGTTCTCGCTCTTCTCCTTCGCTCTCGGCTTCAGGCGGATCATGATCCACGCGCCCTTCATCCGGCGGCCGTGGAGGATGAAGTGGAGGTGCCCTTCGGGGATGGTCTTGCGCGGATCCTTGCCGGCGATCGACTCCCACGTCCCATTGTCCCACAGCATCACGGTGCCGCCGCCATATTGGCCCTTGGGGATCGTACCCTCGAACGTGGCGTAATCGAGTGGATGGTCCTCGGTCCGGACGGCGAGCCGCTTGTCGTCGGGATCGAGGCTCGGCCCCCGCGTCACCGCCCAGCTCAGCAGCACACCGTCGAGTTCGAGCCGGAAATCGTAATGGAGGCGCGTCGCGTCATGCTTCTGGACGAGGAAACCGTTGCCGGTCGTGGGTCGGGTCGCGCCCGACGGCTCAGCGGTCTGTGCGAAATCGCGCTTGGCGCGATAGCTTGCCAGTCGGTCCGCCGCCGGGTTGGTCCGGGTCGAGGCACGGGCCATGATCGTCACCCTGTCGGAAGCGCTCGACGAGCGAGCGTGGCGGGACGGAGTTCGTGGACAAGCGGATCCGGCGCGGATCGGTCAGGCTTCGCGGCCATCGGCGCGAGCGTCGCGGTCATGATGCGATGGCAGCCATTACGATCTCTCCGGAAGCGCCCGTCGGTCATCAAACCCTGGCGGAGACATTCGCTCCCTTCCGCGTTGTTCGAAGATGGCGTCCAGCGTGATCGAGAGCTATGGCTACGACACCGACGACCGGCGGCTGACCGTCCGGTTCGCCAGCGGCCGGACCTACTCCTACGAAGCCGTGCCCGCGGAAATCGCCGCGGGGTTCGCCGCCGCCTCATCGAAGGGCCGGTATTTCAACGACCGGGTCCGCGACCGATATCCGTTCGAGCGTTCGCGCGCGTCGCAGGCCGAGTGACGTCGGCCGCTACTTTCAAGGAGCACGAGCATGGCGGCACGTCCTTACTGGCGAGGCCAGATCCGGCTCGCGCTCGTCTCGATCCCCGTCGAGATATTCTCCGCGACCAAGAGCGGTTCCGGTATCGCGTTCCATCAGATCTATGAGCCGACCGGTCAGCGCATCAAGTATGAGAAGACGGTGCCGGGCATCGGACCCGTCGATGTCGACAAGATCATCAAGGGCTTCGAGTACGAGAAGGGCGAATATGTCCTGCTCGACGAGAAGGAGATCGAGGGCGTCAAGCTCGAGAGCAAGAAGACGCTCGAGCTGACGCAGTTCGTCGACAGCCACGAGATCGACGCGATCTACTTCGACAAGCCGTACTACGTCGTCCCCGCCGACGATCTCGCCGAGGAGGCGTTCATCGTGTTGCGCGAGGCGTTGAAGCGCAGCCACAAGATCGGTCTCGGCCAGCTGGCGATGCGCGGACGCGAATATGTCGTCAGCATCAAGGGCTGCGGACGCGGCATGATCATGGAGACGCTGCGCTACGCGGACGAGGTCCACAAGGCGGCCGGCTATTTCCGGGACATCGGCGACGCCAAGCCCGACGACGATCTGCTCGACCTGGCCCAGACGCTGATCGACAAGAAGACCGGCAAGTTCGACGCGGGCGAGTTCCATGATCGCTATGTCGATGCGCTGAAGGACCTTATCGAGCGCAAGAAGAAGGGCAGGACGATCACGATCGAGGACGACAAGCCAGCCGATTCGCGCGGGAGCAACGTCGTGGATCTGATGGCCGCGCTCAAGAAGTCCCTGGGATCCTCGGGCGGCCGCGCCGCCGCGGCGGATGACGTGCGGCCGGCCAGGAAGGCCTCGGCCAAGACGTCGGCGCCGGACAAGACTCCTGCACCGGCGAAGAAGGCGGCCGCCAGGACGGCGGGTAAAGCGCCGGCGCGCAAGCGTGCCTGATCGTCGCGAAGCGTGATGATCGCGGAGCCGCCGCCGGCGATGCGGTCGCCGCGTGCTGTTTCTCGTCGAGCCGCGCGACGGATGCGCGCCGCGGGCCACGCCAGGCACGACAAGCTGTCACGTCGATCGGGCGATCGACTGGCGGCGCCGGTACCCCGACCACCAGTCCGTCGATGTCGACGCCGTGCCGGCGTCGGTGGGTTCCAGGCACGGTCGTGCTCCACGACGACGCGAGCGGTCCATGGCTGGCCGGCAACGCCCGCTTCGCCGCCCAGGCCGAAGAGTCGCTGACCACGCTTTGCGACGACGATCGTCGCGATCGGCCGACCGGGGCTGCCGAGCGGATTGACAGTCGCGATCGAACAATGCTCGGATACCGCCTGCGGCCGTGTCGGGTATCGGCAGAACTCGTATCCTTTCACGTTCCGGGGATTTTGCAAAAGAACACGGAATGACATCAGATGCTTGGCCATGTTCGGGCGGGCTCGGGCGCCGGTTGCGCAAGGCGTGTCGGTTCGAGCCCGGCAGCCCGCACCATTTCCCCGTCGGCCGCCGGGTACCGCTTGTCCACCACGCCGACGGAACGATCCCGTTTGGGATGGCCGACCGTCGCGATCCTGTCGCAATCCGCGCGACAGGCGTCACGTCCTGATAGAGGGGATGCGCGATGAAGAACGAATCGGTCGAATACCGACGCCTTCGCGACGAGGGGGATCGCTGGCAGCTCTGGGGCCCCTATGTCAGCGAACGGCAATGGGGGACGGTGCGCGAGGATTATTCGCCGGGCGGCGACGCATGGGACTATCTGCCGCACGAGCATGCCCGATCGCGCGCCTACCGCTGGGGCGAGGACGGCATCGCCGGCTTCTCGGACGATCGGCAGCGCTGGTGCCTGGGTCTCGCCTTGTGGAACGGCAGGGATCCGATCCTCAAGGAGCGCATGTTCGGCCTCGCCAACGAGCAGGGCAATCACGGCGAGGACGTCAAGGAATACTGGTGGTATTCGGACGCCACGCCAAGCCACAGCTATGCCCGGATGCTCTACAAGTATCCGCAGGCCGAATATCCCTATCAGGCGCTGCTCGACGAGAGCCTGCGCCGCCGCGCCGCGGGCGGCATGCCCGAATACGAGCTCGTCGATACCGGCGTCTTCGCCGGGAATCGCTACTTCGACGTGACCATCGAATATGCTCAGGCCGCGCCCGGCGACGTGTTGATGAAGGTCACCGCGATCAATCGCGGGCCGGATTCTGCCGAGCTCCACCTCCTGCCGCAGCTCTGGGCGCGCAACACCTGGTCGTGGAACGAGGGTGCGGTCCGACCGCGGCTGCGCCAGGTCGAGGACGGCAGCGTCATCGCCTCGCGCAACCGCGCGCAGGACTATCGGCTCGAGGTGCTGCAGCCGTGCGACCTGCTGTTCTGCGAGAACGAGACCAATCGCCACCGCCTGTTCGGCGCGCCGCGTGAGGGCTATGCCAAGGACGGCATCAACGATTTCGTCGTCGACGGCGACAACGATGCGATCAATCCGGCGCGGGTCGGCTCGAAATGCGCCGCGCTGTCGACCAGGACGCTGGCGCCGGGCGAAGCCTGGACGCTGCGGCTGCGCTTCGCGCCGGCGCGCGGCCGCAAGATCAACGCCAAGCGCTTCGACGCGATCGTCGCCGAGCGGCTCGCCGAGGCGGACAGCTATTACGCCGCGCTCCAGCACGACCTCGACGATCCCGACAAGCGTCTGGTCCAGCGCCAGGCGCTCGCCGGGCTGATCTGGACCAAGCAATATTACCGCTTCGACGTGCGCCGCTGGCTGGCCGGCGACCCCACCCAGCCGCCGCCGCCCGAGGAGCGGCTGACCGGGCGCGATAGCCTGTGGCGGCACCTCGACAATGCCGACATCGTCTCGATGCCCGACAAGTGGGAATATCCCTGGTATGCGGCGTGGGACCTCGCCTTCCACTGCGTCGCCTTCGCGCTCACCGATCCCAAGTTCGCCAAGAAGCAGCTCCGCCTGCTGACGCTCGACGGCTACATGAATCCCAACGGCGCGCTGCCGGCGTACGAGTGGAACTTCAGCGACGTGAACCCGCCGGTGCAGGCCTGGGCGGCGTGGCGGGTGTACCAGATCGACAAGACCGCCAACAACGGCGTCGGCGACATCGGCTTCCTCGAGCAGATGCTCCACAAGCTGATGCTCAACTTCACCTGGTGGGTGAACCGCGTCGATCCCGACGGGCGCAACATCTTCCAGGGCGGTTTTCTGGGACTCGACAATATCGGCGTGTTCGATCGCTCCAAGCCGCTGCCGACCGGCGGCTATATCAGCCAGTCGGACGGCACCGCCTGGATGGCGATGTTCTCGCTCGACCTGATGCGCATGGCGCTCGAGGTCGCGATGGTGAACCCGGCCTACGAGGACATCGCGACCAAGTTCTTCGACCATTTCCTGCTGATCGCCGAGGCGATGACCGATCTCGGCGAGGACAGCGAGGGGCTATGGGACGATCAGGACGGCTTCTACTACGACCGGCTGCACCTGCCCGACGGCGAGGAGGTGCCGCTGCGCGTGCGCTCTCTGGTTGGGCTGATCCCGCTATGCGCGGTCGACGTGCTCGACGGCTCGCTGGCGACGCGCTTCCCCGCCTTTACCGAGCGGCTGCGCTGGACCGCGCAGGTCCGACCCAAGCTCGCCGAGCTCGTCTCGCGCTGGCAGGTGCCCGGTGCCGAAGGCCGGGTGCTGCTCTCGCTGCTCCGCCGCAAGCGCATGAACGCGCTGCTCAAACGCATGCTCGACGAGACCGAGTTTCTGTCGGATCATGGCATCCGCTCGCTGTCCAAGGCGCACGCCGAGCATCCCTACGTCTACGACGCGGGCACCACGCAGTTCTCGGTGGAGTACGCTCCGGGCGAATCCAGGACGATGATGTTCGGCGGCAATTCCAATTGGCGCGGGCCGATCTGGATGCCGATCAACGTGCTGCTGATCGAGGCGTTGTACGAGTTCGAAACCTTCTACGGACCGGACTACAAGCTGCCCTTCCCGACCGGTTCGGACACGTTGCTGTCGATGCCCGAGATCGCCGAGCAGTTGTCGCACCGGCTGGCCACGCTGTTCCTGCGCGGAGCGGATGGCAGGCGGCCCGTGCTCGGCGACAACGAGACCTTCCAGAACGATCCGCTCTGGCGTGACCATATCCCGTTCTACGAGTATTTTCACGGCGATACCGGCGCGGGGCTCGGCGCCTCGCACCAGACCGGCTGGACCGGCCTGATCGCGCTGCTGCTCCAGCCGCGCACCCGCGACAGCGGGCGGCTGACACCGACCTCGGGCGACGCGCTCTAGACTAGGCGCGCTCGCCCGGTCGGCGTCGCGCGCGCCAACGCCTGCGCGCGGTCTCGGGCGGCGTCGTCTCGGTCGCGGGACGCCGCCCGAAATCCAGTTCCAGCAGATGCGCCGTCCTGTCGATCCCGGTCGTGATCCTTCCCGCAAGACGAGGTCCGAGGCCTGTCGCCGATCGCGGCGGATGCGCCCGGGTGCTGCCGCCGACCGCCGCATAACCCGCATCGCCGCGCGACCGGCTATAGGAGTTACCGAGGGCTTGGGGCGGGCGGTCGCGGCACGAGGCCTTCCGGCGTCAGCGCACCGCTTCCGCCGCGCCGGCGCCGCCCCGCGCATCGTGGGCGCCGAACATCGTCGCACCCGCCAGCGGCGGGGTGCCGACGGACAGGACGGCGGCGCCCGTGGCGATGCCGGCGGCAAGCCTCGGCCCGCCGATGACGATCCCTTCGGCGATACCCCAGGGTCCGGCGTCGTCGAAGCCGTAGCCGCGCTGTTCGAGCAGGCGGCGCGTGTCCGCCGACAACGCGAAGGGTTCGAGCGCCACGCTGTCGGGCAGCCATTGCTCGTGGATGCGCGGCGCGTTGATCGCCTGCTGCACGTCCATGCCGTGATCGATCATGTTGATGATCGCCTCGAGCGTGATGGTGATGATCCGCGAGCCTCCGGGGCTGCCGATCACCAGCGCCACCTTGCCGTCCTTCAGCAGGATGGTGGGGCTCATCGAGCTGAGTGGGGTCTTGCCCGGCGCGACGGCGTTGGCCGTGCCCTGCACGAGGCCGAACATGTTGGGCGAGCCCGGCTTCGACGTGAAATCGTCCATCTCGTCGTTGACGAGGATACCCGTTCGGCCAGCCACGCGGTGCGCGCCGAACCAGTCGTTGAGCGTGTAGGTGACCGAGACCGCGTTGCCGTTGGCATCGACGACGTCGTAGTGCGTCGTGCTCCTGCCCTCGTGCGACGGCGCGGCGGGCCCGAGCGACGACGACGGCGTCGCGCGTTCGGGATCGATCGTCGATCGCAGGCGGGCGGCATAGGACGGGTCGAGCAGCCCGGCGACCGGATTGGCGATGAAATCGGGATCGCCGAGCCTGGTGTTGCGATCAACATAGACACGGCGCAGCGCCTCGACGAGGACGTGGACCTCGGCCGCGGAATGGAAGCCCATCGCCGTCAGGTCGTAGCCCGACAGGATGTTGAGCGTTTCGCAGATCGACACCCCGCCCGAGCTCGGCGGTGGCGCCGAGACGACGTGGTAGCCGCGATAGTCGCACTCGATCGGCGGCAGTTCGCGCACCCGGTAGCGCGTGAAATCAGGCCGGGCGAGGATGCCGCCGCCCTTCGCCGAGGCAGCGACGATCGCGGCGCCGATCGGACCGTCGTAGAACGCGTCGGGTCCCTTGGCGGCGATCAGCGACAGCGTATCCGCGAGGTCGGCCTGGACGAGCCGATCGCCCTTGGTGAGCGGTCGCCCCCGCGGCTGGAAGATGCGCGCGGCGTCGGGATCGCGGGCGAGCTTGCCCGCCTCGAGCGCCATCACCCCGGCATCGCCCTGTCCCAGCACGAAGCCGTCCCGCGCCAGCCGGATCGCGGGCGCCATCAGCGTCGCGCGCGCCATCGTGCCGTAGCGCAGCCGCGCCGTCTCCAGGCCCAGCACCGTGCCCGGCACGCCGACCGCCTGCCAGCTGTCCGTCGACCTGCCCGGCACGACGGTTCCCGATTTGTCCTGGAACATCGCGGCGGTGGCGGCGAGCGGCGCTTTCTCGCGGAAGTCGAGGAAGGTCGAGCGGCCGTCGGCGAGATGCAGCGTCATGAACCCGCCGCCGCCGATATTGCCGGCCTGCGGGTAGACGACCGCGAGCGCGTAGCCCACCGCGACCGCGGCATCGACCGCGTTGCCGCCGCCGCGCAGCACCTCGACGCCGACCCGCGTGGCAAGCTGCTGGGCGCTGACGACCATGCCGCCCGATCCCGCGACGGGCTCGGGATCGGCGGCCGCGGCGGGGACGGGCAGCAGCGCCAGGCAGCAGGCGGAGAGGATGACACGCATCCGCGGACCTTGGCCGAGACCGCAGACCTTGGGAAGCCCGTCGATCGCATCGCCGGCGGTGGTGACCCCAACGGGAATCGAACCCGTGTTTCAGCCGTGAAAGGGCCGCGTCCTAGACCGCTAGACGATGGGGCC
>CAXTNX010000023.1:0-42432 GCA_964245815.1 uncultured Sphingomonadaceae bacterium
ATCGAACCGCCGACACTGCGATTTTCAGTCGCATGCTCTACCAACTGAGCTACCTAGGCGTGCGCGTCGAGACGAGCGAGGGCGGGCTATAGAGGCGGGCCGCGGCGCCTGTAAAGTCATTCTTCGGGGTCGTCGGGGGCGGTCCGGCCGGGCAGGCGATAGCCTTCGCCGAGCCATTGCAGCAGGTCGCGATCCCGGCACCCCTGGCTGCAGAAGGGCGCGGCGGCGGCGATGGCCGGACACCCGCAGACCGGGCAGGCATCGGGACGGCGGCGATCGGCAGGGTTCGGCATCGCTGACCGATATGGTCGGCGCGGGGTCGGCGCGCAAGCACGGCTAGGGATGCTCGACCTCGACGGAACCGTTCCACGGCGCCAGCGCATCTTCGCGGACGCGATGCCGCCAGCCGGTCCATGCCCGAAGCGTATCGAGCGTGGGTGCGTCGAGATGGACCGCGACGGGCGCCGAGCAGACCAGGGTCCGCGTGCCCGCGCCCGGCGTGCGCATCGCCCGGCGGACGAGATCGAACGCCGCGGAGCGCTGCCGATCGCCCTGGAAGAGCTCCGGCAAGGAGGCGCGCACGCGCGGCCGGACGATCTGCATGAAGCCGAAGCCGTTGAGCGCGGTCCGCTCGAACGATGGCGGCAGCAATCCATCGATCACGCCCGCAACCTGCTGGCGGGACACCTTCGCCGGAAGGGTCGGAAAATCGATCCCGATCGATCCGCCGATGTCGAGACGGACGATCGCTCGCGCCACGGCCTCGGCGGCGGCGATCGCGAGTTGCAGTGGAGGGAGCGTTCCGTCGACGTCGAACAACGTCATCGCAGGTGTCAGATACAGGAGCAATCGGCCGCCCGGAAACGGGATCTCGCCGGTACGAGCCTCGTCGACGACCGCCGACCAGCCTGCGTCCTCGAGCAGATCGGGACCGTGTCGCGGCGTTCTCCGCACAGGAAGCCCCGATCGCTCCAGATGCGCCGACAAGCCCGGGCCGCCGCCCGGTGCCGTATCGGACGACACGAGGCGGCCGTGCGCGGGCCTGAGCCGCCCGCGCTCGGGTATCGCTTCGCGCGTGATCTCGACCAGGACGTTCGATCCGACCGAAAGCCCGGACGGCACATCGGGAACGATGATCTTCCAGTGCCGCGACGGGCTCTCGACCATGACGCGGCCGTTGGGTGCGCGTGACAGGAGCCGCGCCGGCAGGACGGCGCCGACGGGAGGTCTGTCGTCCGACCGCACGACGCGCGCGCTGACGATGATGCCATTCTCGACGAGCGCCGCACGGCTTTCGCCGATGCCGTCCTCGTAGAGCCATTCAGCCAATGCCGATCCCCGCCGCGACGAGCAGCGCACGCGTCTCGAACAGGGGCAGCCCGACCACCGCCGAGTGGCTGCCCGACAGGAAGCGGACGAAGCCCTCGGCAAAGCCCTGGATGGCGTAGCCGCCCGCCTTGCCGCGCCATTCGCCGCGCGCGAGATAGGCGTCGATCTCGGCCGCGGCGAGCCGTTTGAAGGCGACGATGCTGGTCGCGTCGCGGTGCCTCGCGCGGCCGTCCGCGCCGATCAGCGTCACCGCGGAGTGGACGCGATGGCGGCGGCCGGAAAGCAGCGCCAGGCAGGCGCGCGCGGTCGCCTCGTCCTCGGGCTTGGGCAGGATCCGGCGGCCGCAGGCGACCACCGTGTCGCCGGCGAGGATCACGGCGCCGGGATGGCGTGGCGCCACCGCCGCGGCCTTGGCGGCGGCGAGGCGGCGGGCATGGGCAAGCGGCGGCTCGCCGCGACGCGGCGCTTCGTCGAGATCGGCCGGATCGACGACGTCCGGCACCACCCCGATCCGGGCGAGCAGATCGATCCGGCGCGGCGAGGCGGAGGCGAGCACCAGCCGCGGCACGCCGATCAGCCTGTCCGACGCGTTCGGGGCCGACGCGTCCGGCCGCTCACTTGAAACGATAGGTGATGCGACCCTTGGTGAGATCATAGGGGGTCAGCTCGACGAGCACCTCGTCGCCGACCAGCACGCGGATGCGGTTCTTGCGCATCTTGCCGGCGGTATGCCCCAGGATTTCGTGATCGTTTTCGAGGCGCACGCGAAACATCGCATTGGGCAGCAGCTCGACCACATGGCCGCGCATCTCGAGAAGTTCTTCTTTCGCCATCAAGCCTCAAAAGTCACAGGGTCCGTCGAAGTCGCGCGGACATAGCGATTGTCCCCCGCAAAGGGAAGCACGACTGCGCGGGCGCCATTCCGGTGCCAGTCTCGGGCGCAGGTCATTGCCGGTCAATGTCGCGGCGCATATGGGGTGTCGGGTCATGCTTTCACAGAAGACCCGCTATGCGCTGCGCGCGCTGCTCCATCTCGCCGAGGCCGAGGCCGGACGCTCGGTCCAAGCGCAGGAGATCGCCAGCGACCAGCGCGTGCCGCGCAAATATCTGGAACTGATCCTGCTTGATCTCAAGCGCGCGGGTTTCGTCACGAGCCGGCGCGGGCCGGGCGGCGGCTATGTGCTCGCCAGGGATGCGCGCGCGATCAGCTTCGCCGACGTCATCCGCATCACCGACGGGCCGATCGCGCTGGTGCCGTGCGCCAGCGAGACCTCCTATGCGCGCTGCGAAGATTGCCACGACGAGGCGCGCTGCGCGATCCGCCGCGTGATGGTGCAGGTCCGCGAGGATACGCTGCGTACCCTGGCGCACACGATGCTGGCGGATGCCGCCGCATTCGAGATCGCGGACGGTGCGGGCACCGATCCGCAGCCCGCCGCCGCCTGAAGGTCCGGCCAGACCGACGGCCGCGCGTTTAGTCCCGAGCGAAGTCGAAAGAGTCAGCGCGAACGGGATGGGCAGGCGCGACATCCCCATCCGACCAAGCAGAACTTGTCGGGGGCAAAGCGCTGCGGTTGTGGACTCGCGCGGCGGCCTCCGCTTTGATCCGGGGCATGACGCCTGGCGCCGCCCGTCGATGACCCTCGCCGCATCGATCGCGGGCGCCTCGCGCCGCCGCCGGGGGGGCGCGGCGATGCCGGGGCGCGGCCTCACGCTCGGCATCACGATCGCCTGGCTGTCGTTGATCGTGCTGCTGCCGCTCGCCGCGGTCGTCGTCAAATCGGTCGGGCTCGGGCCGGCGCATTTCGCCGAGGTCGCCTTTTCGCCGCGCGCGGTGGCCGCCTATCGGCTCAGCTTCGGCGCGGCGCTGGCCGCGGCCGGGATCAACTGCGTGCTCGGGCTGCTCGTCGCCTGGGTGTTGGTGCGCTACACCTTTCCGGGCCGGCGGCTCGCCTCGGCGCTGGTCGACCTGCCGTTCGCGCTGCCGACCGCGGTCGCGGGCATCGCGCTGACCGCGCTCTACGCGACCAACGGCTGGGCCGGCCGCCCGCTCGCCGCGCTCGGCATCAGGATCGCCTATACGCCGGCGGGCGTGGTCACCGCGCTGCTGTTCATCGGCCTGCCGTTCGTGGTGCGCACGGTCGAGCCGGTGCTTGCCGATCTCGGCCACGACATCGAGGAGGCGGCCGCCACGCTCGGCGCCGGCCGCCGCACCATCTTCACGCGCGTGGTGCTGCCCGAGATCGCGCCCGCGCTGCTCACCGGCTTCGCGCTCGCCTTCGCGCGCGGGGTCGGCGAATATGGCTCGGTGATCTTCATCGCCGGCAACATGCCGTTCCAGTCCGAGATCGCGCCGCTGCTGATCGTCACCCAGCTTGAGCAGTTCGACTATGAAGGCGCGACGGCGATCGCCGCGGTGATGCTGGTCGCCTCGTTCGTGCTGCTCACCGCGATCAACCTGATCCAGGGGCGCGAGCGGCGGCGGCTGGGGGCGCAGGCATGAGCGCGGTGCGCGAGAGCACGGTGACGCGCCGCGTCCTGATCGGGCTCGCGCTGGCCTGGCTGGCGCTGATCATCCTGCTGCCGCTGGTGCTGGTGTTCGCCGAGGCGCTGGCCAAGGGGCTGGGCGGCTTCCTCGCCGCGCTGGCGCAGCCCGACGCGCTCGCCGCGATGCGGCTGACGCTGCTCACCGCGGCGATCGCGGTACCGCTCAACTGTGTGTTCGGGCTGTGCGCGGCCTGGGCGGTGACCAAGCACGAGTTCCGCGGCAAGAGCCTGCTGGTCAGCCTGATCGACCTGCCCTTCTCGATCTCGCCGGTCGTCGTCGGGCTGATGTACGTGCTGCTGTTCGGCTCGCGCGGCTGGTTCGGTCCGGTCCTGCTCGGGCACGGCGTCCGCATCCTGTTCGCGGTGCCGGGCATCGTGCTCGCCACCGTGTGCGTCACCTTTCCCTATGTCGCGCGCGAGCTCATCCCGCTGATGACCGCGCAGGGCCGCAGCGAGGAGGAAGCCGCGCTGAGCCTGGGCGCGTCGGGCATGCAGGCCTTCTGGCATGTCACCCTGCCCAACATCCGCTGGGGGCTGCTGTACGGCGTGCTGCTCACCAATGCGCGCGCGATGGGCGAGTTCGGCGCGGTGTCGGTGGTGTCCGGGCATATCCGCGGGATCACCAACACGATGCCGCTCCAGGTCGAGCAGCTCTACAACGAATATGATTTCGTCGGCGCGTTCGCGGTCGCCTCGCTGCTCGCCGGGCTGGCGCTCGTCACGCTGGCGCTGCGCGCGCTGCTCGAATGGCGCCACCGCGACCAGCTCGCCGCTGCGAGGCACTGAGCGATGGCCTGCCCATCGCGACCGAAAAAGCATCGTGCGATGGCTTGCCCATCGCGACCGAAGAAGCAGCATGCGATGGCTTGCCCATCGCGACCGAAAAAGGATCGCGCGATGGCTTGCCCATCGCGATCACGGGTAACGTCGACATGACCATCACCATCGACGCGATCGTCAAGACCTTCGGGACGAGCTCGGCGCTCAACGGCGTCGGGCTCGCCATCCAGGATGGCGCGTTCGTCGCGCTGCTCGGGCCGTCGGGATCGGGCAAGACGACGCTGCTGCGCATCATCGCCGGGCTCGAGACCGCGGATTCGGGACGCATCCTGTTCGGCGGGGTCGACGTCACCGACCGGCCGGTGCAACGCCGCGACATCGGCTTCGTGTTCCAGCAATACGCGCTGTTCCGCCACATGACGGTCGCGCAGAACATCGCCTTCGGGCTGACCGTGATGAAGCGCCGCGAGCGCCCGGATGCCGGGACGCGGGCGGCGCGCGTCGACGAACTGCTGCGGCTCGTCCAGCTGCCCGATCTCGGCGGGCGCTATCCGGCGCAGCTCTCGGGCGGGCAGCGCCAGCGTGTCGCGCTCGCGCGCGCACTGGCGCGCGAGCCCAGCATCCTGCTGCTCGACGAGCCGTTCGGCGCCTTGGACGCCAAGGTGCGGCGCGA
Organism: uncultured Sphingomonadaceae bacterium; assembly: GCA_964245815.1. Classification (GTDB taxonomy): domain Bacteria; phylum Pseudomonadota; class Alphaproteobacteria; order Sphingomonadales; family Sphingomonadaceae; genus Solisphingomonas. The sequence continues at coordinate 5,330 of CAXTNX010000023.1, forward strand.
GCTGCGCGGCGCGCTGCGCGAGATCCACGATCGCGTCGGCCTGACCTCGATCTTCGTCACGCACGACCGCGAGGAGGCGTTCGCGCTCGCCGACAAGGTGGCGATCCTGTCCGGTGGGAAGATCGAGCAGTACGACACGCCGAAGGGCATCGAGGCGGCCCCGGCCAGCGACTTCGTCCGCGAGTTCCTGCGCTAGGCGTACTTATGTTGCCTGGCAAAGCCGGGAACAGGGGATTGCCGCGTCTGCTGGCGCGGTCTAGGCGCAGAGTTCCATGTTGCCGCAGCTCGCCCATGTCGATGCCTGGATCTTCGATCTCGACAACACGCTGTACCCGGCGAGCGCGGACCTGTTCGGGCTGATCGACAAGCGCATGACCGCCTTCGTCGCGCGCACGCTGGGCTTGAGCGATGCCGACGCCTATGCCACCCAGAAGCGCTTCTTCCACGAGCATGGCACGACCCTGTCGGGCCTGATGAAGGTCCACGACGTCGATCCGCACGATTTCCTCGCCGATGTCCATGCGGTCGAGCTCGATGCGATCGCGGAGGACGCAAGGCTCGCGCGGCTGATCGCGCGGCTGCCGGGGCGCAAGCTGGTGTTCACCAACGGCGACGCGCGCTATGCGCGGCGCGTGCTCGGCAAGCTCGGCCTGTCGGGCACGTTCGAGGCGGTGCACGACATCCATGCCTGCGCCTATGTCCCCAAGCCCGATCCGTCCGCCTATGCCGGCTTCTGCGCGGCGAACGACGTCGATCCGACGCGCGCCTGCTTCGTCGAGGACATGGCGCGCAACCTCGCGCCCGCCAAGGCGATCGGCATGGCGACGGTGTGGATCGACAACGGCTCCGAACAGGCCGGCGCCGCACCGGGACGGACCGGCGATCGGCCGTTCATCGACTTCACCATCACCGATCTCGGCGACTGGCTGCACGACGTCGTGGGAGACGCCTGACGTGACGACCGATCTCGCCGCCGCCATCGACGACGCCTGGGAGGCGCGCGACACGATCGGCTTCGCCACCGGCGATCCGGTCCGCGGCGCGGTCGACGCGGCGCTCGATGCGCTCGACGCAGGGCGGCTGCGCGTCGCCGAACGGGGCGCGGACGGCGCGTGGGTGGTGCATCAATGGCTCAAGAAGGCGGTGCTGCTGTCGTTCCGGCTCAACGACAACCGCATCGTCGACGGCGGCGCCGCCGGCGCACCCGGCTTCGACAAGGTGGCGAGCAAGTTCGCCGGCTGGGACGAGAGCGCGTTTCGCACCGCCGGCTTCCGCGCGGTGCCGGGTGCGATCGTGCGGCGCGGCGCGCATGTCGCCAAAGGCGCGGTGCTGATGCCGAGCTTCGTCAACATCGGGGCGCATGTCGGCGAGGGCACGATGGTCGATACCTGGGCGACGGTCGGCTCGTGCGCGCAGATCGGCCGCAACGTCCATCTTTCGGGCGGCACCGGCATCGGTGGTGTGCTCGAGCCGTTGCAGGCCAACCCCGTGGTGATCGAGGACGGCTGCTTCATCGGCGCGCGCTCCGAGGTCGCCGAGGGCGTGATCGTGCGCGAGGGCGCGGTGCTGTCGATGGGCGTCTATCTCGGTGCCTCGACCAGGATCGTCGATCGCGCGACGGGCACGGTGACGCGCGGCGCGGTCCCGCCCTACGCCGTGGTGGTGCCCGGCACGCTGCCCGGCGCGAACGGCGGCCCCGGCCTCTACTGCGCGGTGATCGTCAAGACGGTGGACGCGCAGACCCGCTCCAAGACCGGCATCAACGAGCTGCTGCGCGACGGATGACGCGTCTGCTCGCGCTGCTGCTGTCGCTCGCGCCCGCCGTCGCGTCCGCGGTGCTGCCGGTCGAGCACGCCCGCGTCATCCGCCGGTTCCCGCACGATCCCGGTGCCTTCACCGAGGGGCTCTTCTGGCACGGCGGCGTCTTCTACGAAAGCACCGGCGAGCCCGGCCGGTCGTCGATCCGCAAGATCGATCCCGCCAGCGGCCGGGTGCTGCGCAAGGTCGACATCCCGGCACCGGTGTTCGGCGAGGGGATCGCGCCGTGGCGGGGACAGATCGTCAGCCTGACCTGGCGGAACCAGACCGGCTGGCGCTGGTCGCTGGACACGTTGCGCAGGCTCTCCGAATGGCATTACCCCGGCGAGGGCTGGGCACTGACCGGCGACGGCAGACATCTGATCATGTCGGACGGCACGCCGCAGTTGCGCCTCCTCGATCCCGCGACGCTGAAGGAGCTGCGCCGGATCACGGTCACCGCGGAGGGTACGCCGGTGAAGAACTTGAACGAGCTCGAATATGTCGACGGCGAGATCCTCGCCAACATCTGGATGACGGACCGCATCGCGAGGATCGATCCGGCGACCGGGCACGTGCTGGGCTGGATCGACGTCTCGGCGCTGCACGCCGCGACCGGCGTCACCGATGCGGACGCGGTCGCCAACGGCATCGCCTGGGACGCGGCGACGCGTCGCCTGTTCGTGACCGGCAAATACTGGCCGGTGCTGTTCGAGATCGCGACGCCGCGACGCTGAAGTCCTCCCCGGCTCGTGCCGGGGAGGGGGACCATGCGCAGCATGGTGGAGGGGCCCGCGACGAAGTCGACGGGCGACGCTCGTTCCAGGTGGCGCAGCCCGTCCACCATTCGCTGCGCGAGCGGCCCCCCTCCCCAAGTAAACTCGGGGAGGATCTTTACTTCCCCTCCGCCAGCAGCTTCGCCGCCTCCACCCCCGTCCAGTCCATGCCCCCGGTCACGCGCCATACCTCCCTGCCGTGCGCATCGAACAGGATCGTCGTCGGCAGCGTGTCGATCTGGAGCGCGGTCATCAGCCGCATGTGCCGATCGGTATAGGGGGTCAGCGCGTGCAGGCCCTTCGCCTTCCAGAACGGCTGGACCTGGGCATCGCCGCCATTGTCCTCGCTGATCGCGACCACCGGCACGCCGCCGTTCGCGGCAAGTGCGTCGAGCGTGGGCAGCTCCTTGACGCACGGCGCGCACCACGTCGCCCACAGATTGACCAGCACCGGCTTGCCGCGCCATTTGCCGAAGGTCGCAGGACCCCCGCCGGGCGCGTCGAACGGCATCGCCGGCAGCGCGAGGCCCTTGTGCGCGCGGCTGGTCTCGCCGCCGTCGGGCGAGGGCGCGGCGGGGGCCGGCGCGGCGGGGGCCGGCGCGGCGAGGTCGGCTTGCCCGCCATCGGGCTTGGCCTTATCGCAGCCGGCAACCGTAAACGCGATCACGAGCGGGAGACAGGCGATTAACGAGCGCACGGGCGGCTCCGATCAGATGTGGGGCGGGCGCTTCGCCGAAGGCCCGGCCGCGGTGATGCGCGAGATCAATGCCTCGATCCCGTTCGACAAGCGATTCTGGCGGCAGGACATAGCGGGCTCGCACGCGCATGTCGCGATGCTCGGCGCACAGGGCATCGTCAGCGCCGAGGACGCCGCGGCGATCGCCGCCGGGCTGGATCGCGTCGCGGCGGCCTACGCGGCGGAGGGCGTCCCCGACGATCCCGCGCTCGAGGACATCCACATGGCGACCGAGCGCCGGCTGGCGCAGGAGATCGGCGCGGTCGCCGGCCGTCTCCACACCGCACGCTCGCGCAACGACCAGGTCGCGACCGATTTCAGGCTGTGGGTACGCGATGGCATCGATGCGGTCGATGCCGGGCTCGCCGCGTTCCAGCAGGCGCTCGTCGCGCGCGCGGACGAGCATGCCGACAGCGTGATGCCCGGCTTCACCCACCTCCAGACCGCGCAGCCGGTGACGCTCGGCCATCACCTGATGGCCTATTACGAGATGATCCGGCGCGATCGCTCGCGCTTCGCCGACGCGCGGACGCGGATGAACGAGTGCCCGCTCGGCGCCGCCGCGCTCGCCGGCACCGGCTTCCCGATCGATCGGCGCGCCACGGCGCACGCCCTCGCTTTCGATCGGCCGACCGCCAATTCGCTCGATTCGGTGTCCGACCGCGACTTCGCGATCGATTACCTGTCCGCCGCCGCGCAGGCGTCGCTGCATCTCTCGCGGCTCGCCGAGGAGATCGTGCTGTGGGCGTCGCAGCCGTTCGGTTTCGTGGCGCTACCCGATCAATGGTCGACCGGCTCGTCGATCATGCCGCAGAAGCGCAACCCCGACGCCGCCGAGCTGGTACGCGGGCATTCGGGGCGGATCGTCGGCGCGCTCACCGCGCTGATGGTGACGATGAAGGGCCTGCCGCTGGCCTATTCGAAGGACATGCAGGACGACAAGCCGCCGGTGTTCGAGGCGCACGACCTGCTGACGCTCTCGATCGCGGCGATGACCGGGATGATCGCAACGCTGAGCTTCCGCACCGACCGCATGCGCGCGGCGGCGGAAGCGGGCTTCTCGACCGCGACCGATCTCGCCGATCGACTGGTGCGCATCGCCGGCGTGCCGTTCCGCGAGGCGCACCACGTCACCGGCAGCGTCGTCAGGCTCGCCGAAGGTCGCGGCTGCGCGCTCTCCGATCTCTCGCTCGCCGATCTCCGGGCGATCGATCCGCGCATCGACGAAGGGGTCCAGGCTGCGCTATCGGTCGACGCCTCGGTCGCCGCGCGCGCGAGCGAGGGCGGCACCGCGCCGGTGCGGGTCCGCGAGGCGATCGCGCGCGCGAAGACGGAGCTAGCCCGATGAGACGGACGATCCTGATGCTGGCGGCGGCGACGCTGGTGCTCGCCGGATGCGGCAAGAAGGGGATGCTCAAGGAGGCCGGAACCACGCCGCTGCCGCCAAAGCCGCGGACCGCGGCGAGCCAGCCGACCTCGGCCGCGCTGCTCACGCCCGCCTCGCAGACGCGGCCGACCCGGTTCAACGAGATCGTCACGCAGAGCCAGCAGCTCCAGTCCGACCGCTTCGACATGCCGCCGCCGGGCTGAGCGGCGCCGGATGGACCTGTTCGACCTGCGCGACGGCGCACTCCACGCCGAGGGGGTGCCGCTCGCCCGGATCGCCGAGGCGGTCGGCACGCCCGCCTATGTCTATTCGGCGGGCACCATCCGCCGCCATGTCCGCGTGTTCCGCGAAGCGGTGGCGGGCACCGGTGCCGGCGATCCGCTGATCGCGTTCGCGGTCAAGGCCAATCCCAACGCCGCGGTGCTCACCATACTCGCCGCGGCGGGCTGCGGCGCGGACGTCGTCTCGGGTGGCGAGCTGGCGCGCGCGCGCGCCGCGGGCATCCCGGCGGAGCGGATCGTCTTCTCGGGCGTCGGCAAGACCGCGGACGAGATGGCGCAGGGGCTTGCCGCCGGCATCGGCCAGTTCAACCTCGAATCGGAGGAGGAGGCACGCACGCTCGCCGGCGTCGCCGCCGCGACGGGCGTCGCCGCGCGCGTCGCCTTCCGCGTGAATCCCGATGTCGATGCCGGCACGCACGCCAAGATCTCGACCGGCCGCTCCGAGAACAAGTTCGGCATCCCCTACGATACGGCCGCCGCCGCCTATGCGCGCGCCGCGGCGCTGCCCGGCCTCGCGATCCGCGGCATCGCGGTCCATATCGGCAGCCAGCTCACCGATCTCGCCCCGCTCGAGACCGCCTTCGCGCGGATCGGCACCCTGATCGCCGCGCTGCGTGGCGCGGGTCATGTCATCGCGACCGCCGATCTCGGCGGCGGGCTCGGCGTGCCCTACGATCCCGCGGTCCCGTCCCCGCCGACGCCCGCCGCCTATGGCGCGATGGTCGCGCGCGCGACCGCGGGGTGGAACGTGCGGCTGATCTTCGAGCCCGGCCGGCTGATCGTCGGCAATGCCGGCGTGCTGCTGACCCGCGTGATCCGCGTCAAGCCCGGCGCCACCGCGCCGTTCGTGATCCTCGATTCGGGAATGAACGACCTCATGCGCCCGGCGCTCTACGATGCGTGGCACGATATCCGCGCGGTGAGTCCGAGCGGCGAGCGCTTCGTCGCCAACGTCGTCGGCCCGGTCTGCGAGACCGGCGATACCTTCGCGACGCGGCGCGCGATGGACCGGGTGGCGGAGGGCGATCTGGTCGTGTTCATGACCGCGGGCGCGTATGCGGCGACGATGGCGAGCACCTACAACAGCCGGCCCCTGACCGCCGAAGTGATGGTATGCGGTCCGAAATGGGCCGTCGTCCGGCAGCGACAGCCGCTCGACGCGTTACTCGCCGCGGACAGCGTGCCAGACTGGGCGGGCGAGGATGGGGGCGAATGATGACGCGGACGGTACGCAAGGCGGTGTTTCCGGTGGCGGGCTTCGGCACGCGGTTCCTGCCCGCCACCAAGGCGGTGCCCAAGGAGCTGCTGCCGGTCGTAGACAAGCCGCTGATCCAGTACGCCATCGACGAGGCGCTGGCCGCGGGCATCGAGCAGTTCATCTTCGTCACCGGACGCGGCAAGGGCACGATCGAGGATTATTTCGACAGCGCCTTCGAGATCGAGGCCGATCTCGTCGCCAAGAAGAAGGACGCGATCCTGGCCGCGGTGCGCCGGACCCAGCTTGCGCCGGGACAGGCCGCGTTCGTCCGCCAGCAGGTGATGTCGGGGCTCGGCCACGCGGTGTGGTGCGCGCGCCACCTCACCGGGGACGAGCCGTTCGCGGTGCTGCTGCCCGACGAGCTGCTGTGGAACCCGGCACGGCCCTGCCTCGCGCAGATGATGGAGACCTACGAGGCCAAGGGCGGCAGCGTGATCGCAGTGGTCGACGTGCCGCGCGCGCACACCTCGCGCTACGGCATCGTCGATCCGGGCGCCGTCGAGGGACCGGCGATCGAGGTGCGCGGCTTCATCGAGAAGCCGGGGCCCGACGTCGCGCCGTCGACGCTCGCCGCGGTCGGCCGCTACATCCTCGATCCCAGGGTGATGCATCTGCTCGAGGATCAGGAGAAGGGCGCCGGCGACGAGATCCAGCTCACCGACGCGCTCGCCCGGCTGATCGGCGACCAGCCGTTCCACGCGCATGTCTTCGAAGGCGACCGCCACGACTGCGGCGAGAAGACCGGCTTCATCCAGGCCAACATCGCGCTCGCGCTGGAGCGCGAGGACATGGCGGGACCGCTGCGCGCGTTCCTCGCGGGGCTTTAGAGCGCGCCTGCGCGGGACCTGTCCCTCGACTTCGCTCGGGACGGACGGACGGCCCGTGCGAGGATGGGCGCTTGGCAAGACACCGGCCAGCCACGACAAGGCGGCATGCACAGCCTCCCCGTCTTCCTCCGCCTGACCGACCGTCCGGTGATGCTGATCGGCGCATCCGACGCGGTCGCGCCCAAACGCCGGCTGCTCGAGCGTGCCGGTGCGCGGATCGTCGGCGAGACGGCGGATGCGCGTCTCGCGATCGTCGCGCTCGACGACGACGAGGAGGCGCGGGCGACGGTGGCGCGGCTGCGGGCGCGCGGCGTCCTCGTCAACGCGGTCGATCGGCCCGCGCTGTGCGATTTCACGCTGCCCGCGATCGTCGATCGCGCGCCGGTGCTGATCGCGATCGGTACGGGCGGCGTGTCGGCCGGGCTCGCCAAGGCCGTCCGCCAGCGGATCGAAGCGCTGCTCCCTGCCGGGCTCGGCACGCTCGCCGACGCGCTGCAGGGCGCGCGCGCCGCGCTCCGTGCGCGCTTCCCCGCCGCCGCCGACCGGCGCCGCGCGATCGACGCGGCGCTGGCGCCGGGCGGTATCCTCGATCCGCTGCGACCGTTCGCCGGGCTCGGCGGCTGGCCGGCGGACAGTGCCGTGTCGCCGACCCGGATCGAGCGGGTGACGGTACGCTCGCCCGATCCGGACGAGCTCACGCTGCGCGCGGCGCGGCTGCTCGGGCAGGCCGATGCGGTGCGTCACCCCGTTGACATGCCGGCCGCGATCCTCGACCGCGCGCGCGCCGATGCGATCCGCACCGGCGATCCCCACGCGGCGCTCGCCGGGCTCGTCGTCGTGCTCGACTGGGCGCGCGATTGACGGACCGGCGCCGGGCGCACCTCGGCTTGTGGGGGCGTCCGCAACCCGCTAGGCACGGGCCGCTTGTATGGCTCGCCCGATCCGCCAGTCGCCCCGACAGGAACCGCCTGCGCCGCCGCCGCCGCCCGCCAGGCGTGAACGGAGCGGTGTCGCGCGGGCGCTGCTGACCCTCGTCAGGATCGGCATCGCGTTCCTGATCCTCGGTATCGTCGCGCTGGTCGCCGCGGTCGCGGTGACGATGGGCACGCTGCCCAGCTTCGATCAGCTCAAGACCTCGCAGAACGGCCAGATGATCCGCGTCCACGCCGCCGACGGCACGGTGCTGGTCTCGCTCGGCCCGAGCTACGGCCAGTGGCTGCGCGCCGGGCAGATCCCGCAGGTGATGAAGGACGCGATGGTCTCGGTCGAGGACCGGCGCTTCTACCGGCATCCCGGCGTCGATCCGATCGGCATCGCGCGCTCGATCGACGTGCGCATCCGCAAGGGGCACTGGACGCAGGGCGGCTCGACGATCACCCAGCAGCTCGCCCGCAACGTGTTCCTGACCAACAACAAGACCTGGACGCGCAAGATCCGCGAGCAGATCGTCGCGCTCGCGCTCGAGCGGAAGTTCTCGAAGGGCGAGATCCTCGAGCTCTATCTCAACAAGGTCTATTTCGGCGGCGGCAGCTACGGCATCGATGCCGCCAGCCGCAAGTTCTTCGGTCATGGCGCGGACCATCTCGATCTCGCCGAGGCGGCGATCATCGCCGGCCTCGTGAAGGCGCCGTCCAACTATTCGCCGACCGCCGACGTGCAGGCCGCGATCGGACGCGCCGGCGTCGTGCTGCAGACGATGGTCGAGACCGGCAGGATCAGCGGCGCGCAGGCGCAGGCCGCCGATCCGGGTGCGGTCAAGCTCGCGCCCGAGCCCCGCCAGAACTCGGTGCGCTACTTCACCGACTGGGCGCTGCCCCAGCTCGGCACGCTGATCGACGACCAGACCGATCCGCTCGACGTCTGGACGACGCTCGATCTCGGCATGCAGCGTGCCGCGGATCACGCCATCCAAGCCGACACGCCGGCCGCGCTGCAAGGCGCCCTGGTGGCGATGGAGCGCGACGGCGCGGTGCGCGCGATGGTCGGCGGCAAGGATTACATCAGCTCGATCTACAACCGCGCCACCCAGGCGCAGCGCCAGCCGGGCTCGGCATGGAAGCTGTTCGTCTATCTCGCCGCGATCGAGGCCGGCCACAAACCCGACGAGGCGATCGTCGACGAGCGCGTGACGATCGACGGCTGGAGCCCGCGCAACGACGAGCGCACCTTCGCCGGGCAGATCAACATCCGCACCGCCTTCGCCTTTTCGCTCAACACGGTGGCGGCCAAGCTCGGTCAGATGGTCGGGTTCGACACGGTGGCGGACATGGCGCGCCGCTTCGGCATCACCACGCCGATCAACACCCATCCCTCGATGGTGCTCGGCACGTCCGACGTCCGGCTGATCGACATGACCCGCGCCTTCGCCGAGGTCGACAACGCCGGCGTGATGGTGATGCCGTATGCAATCACCAAGGTGGTCGGGCCCGACGGCCAGGTCCTTTACGAGCACAGCGCGCCCGAGGCGCGTGTGCTGGTCGCGCCCTATGTGGCGGCCGAGATGACCGACCTGTTGCAGACCGCGGTCAACACCGGCACCGGACGCGCCGCGCAGTTCGGCGGGCGGCCGGTGGCGGGCAAGACCGGCACGACCTCGACCAACCGCGACGGCTGGTTCCTCGGCTTCTCTTCGGGGCTGACCGCGGGCGTCTGGATGGGGCGGGACGACGCCAAGCCCAATCCGGGCCTCTATGGCGGGCGCGCGCCGGCGCGCGCCTTCGCCGACTTCATGGGACAGGCGGTCGCCAGCCGACCGATCGTGCCGTTCCAGACCCAGGTCACCCTGCCCGAATGGCAGCTCGAGCCCGACGACGAGGCCTATTACGGCAGCCAGCCCGATGACGGCATCCCGACGCTCGACGACAATGGTCAGGTCATCCCGCCGCAACGCGGCGCTCCTGACGACGGCACCCTGACCGATACCGACCAGATCGACGACGGCCAGACGCCGGTCGTGCGGCGCGGCGCGCGCGCGCCGGTCCAGCAGCAGGACCCGGACTGGCAGGGCCCGCCGCCGCCGCCGGTGCCGCCTCCGCAAGACGGCCAGCACCTCGATCAGGGCTGGCTGGACGGTGTGCTCGGTCGCCAGCCGCAGCCGCGTTAGGTCACCCTCCGCCTGGTTCGATCGAAACGCCAGCTCCGCAATCGTCGCCTCGGGATCGTTCGAGAACCCGGCGACGAGCGTCGGACCGTCTGTCCGGCCGCAGCGTCGATCGATCGGCAGCTGTGGACGCCGACGACGTGGCGCGGCATGACGGCGGCATGGCGAAGGACGGGACGATCAGGGTCGGCATCGGCGGCTGGACGTACGAGCCGTGGCGCGGCAGCTTCTTCCCGGAGAAATGGCCCCGCGCGCGCGAGCTCGACTATGCCGCCGACCGGTTGACCGCGATCGAGGTCAACGGCACCTATTATTCCAGCCAGAAGCCCGCAACCTTCGCCAAATGGGCCAGGGCGGTACCCGACGGCTTCGTGTTCAGCCTCAAGGCGTCGCGCTACTGCACCAACCGCCGCGTGCTCGCCGAGGCCGGCGAGTCGATCGGGCGCTTCGTCGGCCAGGGCATCGTCGAGCTCGGCGACCGGCTCGGCCCGATCCTGTGGCAGTTCATGGCGACCAAAAGATTCGACCCCCGGGACTTCGGGGCGTTCCTCAAGCTGCTCCCGGCGGCGCATGACGGCGTCGCGCTCGCCCATGTCGTCGACGTGCGGCACGGGAGCTTCGTCGATCCCGCCTTCGTCGCGCTGGCGCGGGCGGCCGGCGTCTCGATCGTCCACACCGATTCGCCCGACTATCCCGCGATCGGCGATCCTGCCGGCGCGGTCTCCTACGCGCGGCTGATGAACGCGCACGAGGACGAACCGGCGGGTTACGCGCCCGGCGAGATCGACCGGTGGTGCGCGGCGGCGCGCGACTGGGCGGCGGGCCGCACGCCCGCCGCCTTCCCGCTCGCCGCGCCCGGCGACGCCGCGCCCGCTACGCCGCGCGACGTGTTCGTGTTCTACATCAACGGCGCCAAGATCCGCGCGCCGCACGCCGCGATGGCGACGATCGAGCGGCTGCGCCGCTGACCGAGGCGCCGGCCCTGCCCAGACCCGTCGCGGCGGTGCTCGAGTTGATCGCGCAGGGCGCGCTGCCCGGCCTGGTGCTGATGATCGCGGCGGCCGCGGCACTGATCGTCGCCAACACGCCGCCCGCACCGCTCTATGCGGCAATGCTGCACGCGAGCCTCGGTCCGCTCGACGTCCATCACTGGATCAACGACGGACTGATGGCGCTGTTCTTCTTCCAGGTCGGACTCGAGGTGAAGCGCGAGGTGGTGCGCGGCGATCTCGCGACGCCCGAGGCGCGCCGCATCCCGGTCGTCGCCGCGGCGTGCGGCATGCTCGTGCCGGCGCTGGTCTATCTCGCGGCAAGCGGGCTCGACGCCACGCTCGCGCCGGGCTGGGCGATCTCGTCGGCGACCGATATCGCGTTCGCGCTCGGCGTGCTGACGCTGCTCGGCGATCGCGTACCCCCCTCGCTGCGATTGCTGCTGACGACGATCGCGATCGCCGACGATATCGGCGCGGTCGCGATCATCGCGCTCGGCTATACGCGTACGCTGGATCTGCCGGCGCTCGCCGCCGCGGTGGCGCTCGTCGGCGTGCTGTGGCTGGTCAACCGCCGCGGCGTCCGCGCGGTGTGGCCCTATCTGCTGCTGGCGTCGCTGCTCTGGGTGGCGGTGTATCGTTCGGGTGTGCACGCCACCGTCGCGGGTGTCCTCGCCGCGCTGTTCGTGCCCGCCGGCAGCGACGAAGCGCCGGGTCCGCTCGAGCGGCTGGAGCATGCGCTCGCGCCGTGGATCTCGTATCTCGTGCTGCCGGTGTTCGGCTTCGCCAATGCCGGCGTCGCGCTTGGCGGATCGCCGCTGCTCGCGCCGCTGCCGCTGGCGGTCATGCTCGGGCTGTTCGCGGGCAAGCAGGCCGGCGTGTTCGCGGCGCTGCGCGCGATGGCGGCGCTCGGCTTCGGCCGGCCGCCGGACGCGAACTGGGGACAACTCTATGGCGTGGCGCTGCTCACCGGCATCGGCTTCACGATGAGCCTGTTCATCGGCGCGCTCGCCTTCACCGATCCGCGACTGATCGAGGAGGCCAAGACCGGCATCCTCGCGGGCTCGCTGCTGTCGGGCGTGGCGGGCTATGCCGTCTTGCGATTCGCGGCGTCCGCGAGAGCCTGGTAACTCATCCCGCTCGCACTGAGCGAAGTCGAAGTGCCCGTGTGGCACAAGGGCTTCGACGTCGCTCAGCCCGAACGGGGCTCAGCGCATCCGCTTCAAGGGCGCTCGGGCTTACAGCTTCCCCGTCAGTTCGGGGACGATCTTGAACAGGTCGCCGACCAGGCCGATGTCGGCGACCTGGAAGATCGGCGCATCCTCGTCCTTGTTGATCGCGATGATCGTCTTGCTGTCCTTCATGCCCGCGAGATGCTGGATCGCGCCCGAGATGCCGACCGCCATATACACTTCCGGCGCGACGATCTTGCCGGTCTGGCCGACCTGATAGTCGTTGGGCGCATAGCCCGCATCGACCGCGGCGCGCGAGGCGCCGACGGCGGCCTTGAGCTTGTCGGCGAGCGGATCGATCAGCTCGTGGAACTTGTCGTTCGAGCCGAGCGCGCGTCCGCCCGAGACGATGACCTTTGCCGACGTCAGCTCGGGCCGCTCGGACCTGGAGAGTTCGGCGCCGACGAAGCTCGAGCCGTTGCCCGGAGTGCCGCCCGACACAAGCTCGATCGCGCCCGAGCCGCCCTCGCGCGCCGCCTTCTCGAACCCGGTCGCGCGGACGGTGATGACGAGCTTGGCGTCGTTCGACCTGACCGTGGCGATCGCGTTGCCCGCGTAGATCGGCCGCGTGAAGGTCTTCTCGCCCTCCACCGACAGGATCTCGCTGATCTGCGCGACATCGAGCATCGCGGCGACGCGCGGCGCGATGTTCTTGCCGTTGGCGGTGGCGGGCGCGAGGAAGGCGTCGTGATGCCCCATCAGGTCGACGATCACGGGCGCGACCGCCTCGGGCAGGACGTGGTCGTAGGCGTCGCCGTCGACGACATGGACCTTGCCGACGCCTGCGATCCTGGCCGCCGCCTCGGCGACGCCGCCGACATCCTTGCCGACCACGACGAGATGGACTTCGCCCATCTTGCCCGCGGCGGTGACGGTGGCGAGCGTCGCGTCCTTGACGCTCCCGCTGTCATGTTCGACCCAGACCAGCGTCTTCATGCTGCTACTCCCGCTGCGGCGGTCACGCCGCCACTCCCATGTTCTTCAGCTTGACGACGAGTTCGTCGACATCGGCGACCTTGATTCCGGCGACGCGCCTGGGCGGCTCGGCCACCGTCACCGTCTCGAGCCGCGGCACCGTGTCGACGCCGTAATCGGCGGGCGTCTTGTTGGCGAGCGGCTTGGACTTGGCCTTCATGATGTTGGGCAGCGAGGCATAGCGCGGCTCGTTGAGACGCAGATCGGTGGTGACGATCGCCGGGATCGCGAGCCTGACGGTCTCGAGCCCGCCATCGACCTCGCGGGTGACGGTGACGTGATCGCCCTCGACCTCGACCTTGCTCGCGAAGGTGCCCTGCGGCCGGCCCATCAGCGCGGCGAGCATCTGGCCGGTCTGGTTCGAATCGTCGTCGATCGCCTGCTTGCCGAGGATCACGAGGCCCGGCTGCTCCTCGTCGGCGACCGCCTTGAGCAGCTTGGCGACGGCGAGCGGCTCGACCGCATCGTCGGTGAGGATGAGGATCGCGCGATCCGCGCCCATCGCCAGCGCGGTGCGCAGCGTCTCCTGCGCCTTCTGCGGCCCGACCGACACCGCGATCACCTCCGTCGCGACGCCCTTCTCCTTGAGGCGGATGGCTTCCTCGATCGCGATCTCGTCGAACGGGTTCATCGACATCTTGACGTTGGCGAGATCGACGCCCGAGCCGTCGGGCTTGACGCGCGGGCGCACATTGTAGTCGATCACCCGCTTGACGGGCACGAGTATCTTCATCTGCAAGTCCTCAGTTTGTCAGATCGAGCCGGCGTTCGACACGATCGAGCCGGTCACGGACGGTATCGAGCTGAACCTGGAGATGCGCGACGATCTCGGCACCGTTGACCTGGTCTCGCCGCAACGCCGGCACGGCAGCATGTGTCTCCGACTGCCTGGTCTTGACCTCACGCACATCGCGCCGCACGCTCTCCAGCGTCGACTGGAAGCGCTTGAGATGCTCGCGCATCAGCTTCTCGATAGTGTCCGTCACGTCGCGATCCTACGCCGCCTGCTTCACTTCCGCCACGATCTTGCGTGCCGCGTCGCCGAGATCGTCGGCCGCGACGATCGCGAGGCCCGAGCCGGCGAGGATGCGCTTGCCCTGCTCGACGTTCGTCCCTTCGAGACGAACGACCAGCGGCACCGCAAGGTTCACTTCCTTCGCCGCGGCGACGATGCCGTCGGCGATGATGTCGCACTTCATTATGCCGCCGAAGATGTTGACCAGGATGCCCTTGACCGCGGGATCGGCGAGGATGATCTTGAACGCCGCGGTGACCTTCTCCTTGTTGGCGCCGCCGCCGACATCGAGGAAGTTGGCCGGGAACATCCCGTTCAGCTTGATGATGTCCATCGTCGCCATGGCGAGGCCGGCGCCGTTGACCATGCAGCCGATATCCCCGTCGAGCTTGATGTAGGCGAGGTCGTACTTCGACGCCTCGACCTCCATCGGATCCTCCTCGGTCACGTCGCGCAGCTCGGCGATGTCCTTGTGGCGGAACATCGCGTTCGAATCGAACGACACCTTGGCGTCGAGGACGAGGAGCCTGCCGTCTTTCGTCTCGACCAGCGGATTGACCTCGAGCATCGCCATGTCGGTGGCGAGGAACGCCTCGTAGAGCTGCTTCGCCAGCAGCTGCGCCTGCCGGGCGAGATCGCCCTTGAGCCCGAGCGCGAACGACACCGCGCGGCCGTGATGGGGTTGGAAGCCCTCGGCCGGATCGATCGCGAAGGTGTGGATCTTCTCGGGGGTGTCGTGCGCCACGGTCTCGATGTCCATGCCGCCCTCGGTCGAGACGACCATCGCGATGCGGCCGGTCCTGCGATCGACCAGCATCGACAGGTAGAACTCCTTGTCGATATCGGCGCCGTCGGTGACGTAGAGGCGGTTGACCTGCTTGCCGTGCTCGCCGGTCTGGATCGTGACCAGCGTGTTGCCGAGCATCTCGCCCGCCGCCGCGCGTACCTCGTCGAGCGACCGGGTCAGCCGCACGCCGCCCTTCGCGTCGGCCGGCAGCTCCTTGAACTTGCCCTTGCCGCGGCCGCCCGCGTGGATCTGCGCCTTGACGACGTACATCGGCCCCGGCAGCCGGCCCGCCGCCGCCACCGCGTCCTCGACCGACATCGCGGCATGGCCCGCGGGCACCGCGACACCGAACCTGGCGAGCAGATCCTTGGCCTGATATTCGTGGATGTTCATCTGGCTGGCGACTCCCGTGTGACGGGCACGCGGTAATCCCAAGTCCCGCGCGCGTAAAGGCCGCGTCCCCTGTCAAAAGGTGCAGGTCATCCCAGGATCGCGCAGCCGAGCGCGGCGCGCGACACGCTGTCGGCGAGATGACGGTCGTCGGGGGACTGGAGCTGGCCGGCGAGCGCGGCGATCGACAGGTGATGGCCGCCATCGCCGGCATTGGCGACCCGTGCCGCCCTGGCGGCATCGCCAAGCCGCGACAGCTCTCCGTTCGAGAGCGTCTCGTCGAACCTGCGGGCGAGACAGCGCGCGAGGCGGGGCTTGATGCCGGCCCGCTCGAGCCTGTCCTCGATCCGCGCCTCGCGCGAGAAGCCCGAGCAGGCGGCGACGGCGAGTGTCAGCAGCAGGATCGGATGACGGCGCATCGTGCCGCCTAACGCCCGCGGGGGTGAGCGGTTGCTGAACACGCGCCCGCCGCGATCGTCGTCCTACATGCATGGCGTGACCCTGTTCGCCGGCCCCGCCCTGTCCGTGCTCACCGTCGCGCTGATGGAGGGGTTCGCCTATGCCGTACATCGCGGGGTGATACACGGCGTCGGCTGGGTGCGCCACGCCAGCCATCACCGGCCGCGCACCGGCGCGTTCGAGGCGAACGATCTCTACGCGGGGATCTTCGCGTGCCCGTCAATCCTGCTGCTGCTCGGCGGCCTCCAGCTCGGCTGGTGGTCGGGCTGCACCTGGATCGGCGCGGTATCGCCGCCTATGGCGCGATCTATTTGGGGTTCCGCGACTGGATCGTCCATCGCCGCCTGCCGCACCGCGATGTCGCGCGATCGCGCTACATGAAGCGCATCGTCCACAGGCGCATCGGCTGCATCACGTCGTCCAGACCGCACGGGCGCGGCGAGCTTCGGCTTCCTCGTCGCACCGCGCCCGGAAGCGCTCAAGGCCGCGCTGGCGCGGCGGGGGCGAGCGGGCGTGTTGGCGCCGGCGGGGGCAGCGCGGCCACGAACGCCTTGACCAGAGCGGCCGCGTTCTCCGACGCGAGCCGGAAGAACACCTCCGCCTGGTTGAGCGCGGGGTCGCCGCCGGCGAGATCGGAGAGGCTACGGAACGCGACGAACGGCACCGCATCGGCATAGGCGACCTGCGCCACCGCCGCGCTCTCCATATCGAGCACCTGCGCATGGAAGGCGGTGAACACGAAGCGGCGGAACGCCGCATTGTCCATGAACACCGGCCCCGACACGCCGTTGCCGCCGATCACGATCCGCGGCTGCGCATGCAGGCACAGATCGCCCGTGCAGCGCGCCAGGGTCGCGCCCGCCGCCGCATGCCGCGCGAGCGCGACCAGCGCCGGATCGGCATCGAACCACATCCTGCGCTCGGGTTCGCCGCCCCCGCCGGCGCGGCGCACCTCGACCGCTCGCGGATAGATCATCCCGTAATGGCCGATGGCCGGGTCCTGATACTGTGCGCCCGGCGGCGGCGCGAACCCGTCGCCCTCGGCACGCGCGAACACCGATTCCAGATATTGCGCCCAGCGATCGGGCACCACGACGTCGCCGACGGCGAGTGCGGGATCGATGCCGCCGGCGATGCCGGAGAACACGATGCGGCTCACCACGAACCGGTCGAGCGCGCGCTGCGTCGCCATCGCGGCGTTGACCATGCTCATCCCCGACAGGAACAGCACCACCGGCTGGCCCGCGATCGTACCGGTGACGAAGCGCGTGCCGTCGATCGATTGCGCATGCTTCTCGGTGACCGATGCCTCCAGCGCCCACATCTCCGGTGCGAACGCGGAGATGATCGCGGTGCGCGGCGTCGCGTCCTGGGCGATGGCGGGACCGGCGAGGAGAGCGAGGAGGATGAACAGTCGCGCCATCATGCTTCTCCCATCCACGGTCCCGGTCGTCATCCCGGCGAGGGCTGGGATCACCCGGTTCGGAGCGCGCGCACGGCCGGGAAATCCCCGCTTCGTCGAGACGACGAAGACTGGATACTAATCGCGCGGCCGCGTCCACAGCCCATCGCGCGAGACGGGCGCGATCGCGGATCGCCGCGCCGCCTGCCACCCGGCCCTGGCGATCCAGCCGAGCTTGTCCGCCCTGCCCGTCGTCACCCGCCGGTCCCATGCCGCGCTCCCGCGCCGCGCCACCTCGCGCGCGATGTCGCCATAGATGCCGGCGGCGGCGAGCACCGCCCAGGCCGAGCGATAGGGGAGCGCCGCCGCCCCCGTCCGCGCGCTCGCCTCGTAGCGCGCCGCGCCGGCCGCCAGCCGCCGCGCCAGCATCGCGACGCGGGGGCGGTAGCGGGGCTTCATATGCTCGCCCGGCGGCGCGTCGATCTCGGCGAGCCAGTCGCTCGGCAGATAGCAGCGGCCGGCGGCATCGTCCTCGCCGAGGTCGCGCGCGATGTTGGCGAGCTGGAAGGCGATGCCGAGGTCGCACGCGCGGTCGAGGGTCGCCTCGTCGCGCGGGTCGACCCCCATCACCACCGCCATCATGCAGCCGACCGCGCCTGCGACATGATAGCAATAGCGGTGGAGATCGTCCTCGCCGCGGGGCCGCCAGTCCCGTGCGTCGAGCGCGAAGCCCTCGATCAGGTCGTGCGCGAAGCGGTGCGGGAGCCGTGTCTCGGCGGCAACCATAGCGAGCGCATCGAACGCCGGATCGCCGGTCGCCTCGCCGGCGAGCGCGCGCCCGGTCAGCGCCCGCATCGCCGCGAGGCGCCCGGCGGCATCGTCGACCGGTGTCATGCCGTGGCCGAGCACCTGCCCGTCGGCGATGTCGTCGCACGCGCGGCACCAGGCGTAGAGCAGCTCGGCGCGCTCGCGGGTGGCGGGATCGAACAGGCGCGCGGCGGCGGCGAAGGATTTCGAGCCCCTCGCGATCGTCGCGCGGGCATGGGCGACGAGCGCCGCACGTTCATTCGCCGCGCCGGCGCTCACCTCACAGCTCCGCCGCCGCCATCGCCACGATCGGGCGGACCGGCTCGAACGCGGCCATCCGCGCGAGCAGCGCATCGAGGTCGGCGTCGGCGATCAGGATGCCGCGGTGCTGCGCGCGGATGAAGCCGGTTTCGGCCATCGTCGCCACGAACGACAGCAGACCGTCGTAGAAGCCCGCGACATTGAGCAGCCCGACCGGCTTGGCATGATAGCCGAGCTGCGCCCAGCTCAGCGCCTCCCACAATTCGTCCATCGTGCCCGTCCCGCCGGGCAGCGTGACGAACCCGTCCGACAGATCGGTAAAGGCGCGCTTGCGCTCGTGCATCGTGGCGACGACATGGAGCGCGGTGAGCTCGCGATGCGCGACCTCGGCATCGACCAGCGCCTGCGGGATGACACCGATCACCTTGCCGCCGGCGGCAAGGCAGGCATCCGCCAGCGCGCCCATCAGCCCGAGGCGGCCGCCGCCATAGACCAGCCCGATCCCGCGCTCGGCGAAGCACCGCCCGATGGCGCGCGCGGCTTCGACATAGACCGGATCGGCGGGGCTGGCGGACCCGCAATAGACGGCGAGACGGTTCATGCTCGACAAGCTCCCAAATCGTGACGAGACCCCTCAGGCCGTGGGTCCCGAGCGAAGTCGAGGGACACGCGCGCCCGCGATCGGCACGCCCGCTATCATGGGTGTCTCGACTTCGCTCGACACGAACGGACCGGGGTCATGGCCCGCTCGCTCACCCTCGCCGCAGATCGTCGAGCATCAGCGCGGCGGTCGCCTTGGCGGAGCCGACCACGCCGGGGATGCCTGCGCCGGGATGCGTGCCCGCACCGACGAAATACAGGTTGTCGATCCGGTCGTCGCGGTTGTGGACGCGGAAGAAAGCGGATTGCGTCAGCAGGGGTTCCAGGCTGAACGCCGAGCCGAGATGCGCGTACAGGTCGGTCGCGAAATCCTTTGGACTGTAGTGGAAGGAGACCACCAGCCGCTCGCGCAGGCCGGGGATCACGGTCGCCTCGAGATGATCGAGGATGCGGTCGGCATAGACCGGGCCAAGCTCCGCCCAGTCGACCGGCAGCTTGCCGAGATGCGGCACCGGCGCCAGCACGTAGAAGGACGAGCAGCCCTCGGGGGCGAGCGCGGGGTCGCTCACCGTCGGATGGTGCAGGTAGAGCGAGAAGTCCTTCGCCAGAACGCCGTGATCGTAGATGTCGGTCAGCAGGCCCTTGTAGCGCGGCCCGAACAGGATGCTGTGATGCGGCACCCCCGGGAACGTGCCGCGCAGGCCGAAATGGACGACGAAGAGCGACGGCGAGTAGCGCTTCTTCGCCAGCGCGCGCGCGGCGCGCAGCCCACGCTGCGAATGGCCGAGCAGCCTGGCATAGGTATGCATCACGTCGCCGTTGGAGGCGACCGCGTCGAACGTCGCCGACCAGCCGCTCGCGCAGGTCACCCCGGTCACGTGATCGCCCAGCGTATCGATCGCGGTCACCGGGTCGCCGAGCCGGATCACGCCGCCCAGCCGCTCGAACTGCGCCGCCATCGCGCGGACCAGCGCATGCGTGCCGCCCCGCGGGAACCACACTCCGCCGTCCTTCTCGAGCTTGTGGATCAGCGCGTAGATCGCGCTCGTCGTGAACGGATTGCCGCCGACGAGCAGCGTGTGGAACGACAGCGCCTGGCGCAGATGCTCGTTCTTCACGAAGCTCGACACCATCGAATAGACCGACCGCCACGCCTGGTTCTTCACCAGCGCGGGCGCCGCCTTGACCATCGAGGCGAAGTCGAGAAAGGCGACATGGCCGAGCTTCTCGTAACCCTCGCGATAGACCTCGCCGGAATACGCCAGGAAGCGCTGATAGCCCGCGACGTCCTCGGGATCGAGCGCGGCGATCTGGCGGGCGAGCGATGCGTCGTCGTTGGAATAGTCGAAGCTCGTCCCGTCCGGCCAGTACAGCCGGTAGAAGGGCGAGACCGGCATCAGCTCGACATCCTCGGCGATGTCGCGGCCCGACAGGCGCCACAGCTCGGCGAGGCAGTTGGGATCGGTGATGACGGTCGGACCGGCGTCGAAGGTGAAGCCGTCGCGCTCGAACACATAGGCGCGCCCGCCCGGCTTGTCGCGCGCCTCGACGATCGTCGTGTCGATCCCCGCCGATTGCAGCCGGATGGCGAGCGCCAGCCCGCCAAACCCCGCACCGATCACCGCTGCCTTGCTCATGTCGTCACGCAACTCCCTCACCCGCGCCCGCGATCGACCAGCGCGGCGAGCGCGCGGAAGATAGGGACGGGCGGGCGCCCCGCCAATATCCGCACCTTGTCCAGCGCCGTCGACCGTGCCGCGTAGAAGCGCTCGATCAGCCCCTCGTCGAGCCGGTAGAACCGTTCCAGCACGCGGTAGCGCAGATCGGGCGCGGCGGCGCGGAACAGCATCCGGTCGAGCACGCGGTAGAAGCCGCGCGTCCGCCATGCCGCGCGCGCATGCGCCAGGAGCGCGTCGTGGAGCCGCTCGGCCGACCAGTCGTCCATCGCGGCGACCAGATTGGCGGTGCGCACCGCATCGGGCAGCGAATAGCCGGTGGTCGGGTGGAACAGCCCCGCGCGCACGCCCGCCTTGGCGACGCCGGCGCCGCCCGAGCGCCAGTAGCTTTCGAAATCGCCGTCGAGCACGACCGGCAGCGCGCCCGTCTCCTCTCGTGCGACGGCGCGCACCCGCCAGCCGCGCGACGCGGCATAATCGGCGATCCGCGCCGCCAGCAGCGGTCGATCGAGCCGCGGCGTGTCGCTGTAATAGGTGTCCTCGACGAACACGCGGTCCGGCGCGAGGGGCAGCAGATAGACGAAGCGATAGCCGTCCTGCTGGGGCACGGTCGCGTCCATCACCATCGGACGCTCCAGCCCGTGCGGCGCCTCGAGCAGCAGCTCGTGTCCGACGAACTTCTGCCAGCCGAGATCGAGACAGGCCGGATCGCCAAAGCCGCGCGCATCGATCACGCCCGCCGCCTCGATCCGCGTGCCGTCGGCGAGCACCACCGCGCGCGGCCCGACGCCGATCGCGCGGCGCCCGGTGAGCAGCCGTTCGGCGGGCAGGCGCTCGCGCAGGACGGCGTCGAACCGTTCCGAGGTCAGCGTCAGGTAGCGCGTCGCGAGCGTGCGCGCATGGCGCGGGAAGGCGATGTCGTAGCCGTCCCACCAGTGGGCGACGAGCGGCACCAGCAGCGGCCGGTCCGCGGGCGCGACATCGCTCTCGAACGCCGACCAGACATGATTGCCGCCCAGCGTCTCGCCGCCGTCGATCAGCAGCACGCGCGCCTGCGGCCGCTCGCGCTGCATGGCGAGCGCGATCAGCCCGCCCGCAAGCCCCCCGCCGACGATCGCGAGGTCACACTGGCGAACGCGATCCATGGGGATGCACTAGAGCAGCCGGGGCTCGGAGGAAATCGCCAAACCCGTTCGGGCCGAGCGAAGGCGACGCCCGGCCCTGCCTGGTTCGGTTTCCGACACCGGATCGGATCGTTTCCCGGCGAAAGCCGGGTCCGGCCCGGCGCGGAGGGCTTGGCCCCGGCCCTCGCCGGGAACAGGTTGCTTCGAGCCGGCCGAAACCACTTCCGGGACGGAAGGGCGAACGGACGCGGGCGCTACCGCAACGCGCCGCACGCCTCCTCGATGCGGTCGCACGCCTCGGCGAGGAGCGCGTCCGAGGTCGCGTAGCTCACCCGGAAGGCGGGCGAGAGGCCGAACGCCGCGCCCTGCACCGCCGCCACCTTGCCGACGTCGAGCAGATAGCCGACCAGCATCTCGTCGTCGGCGATGGTCAGTCCCGCCGGCGTCGCCTTGCCGATCAGCCCCGAGACGTCGGGATAGACGTAGAACGCGCCCTCCGGCGTCGGGCAGCTGATCCCGGGGATCGCGTTCAACCGCGCGACGACCACGTCGCGGCGGCGCTGGAAGGCGGCGGCGCGCTGGACAAGGAAGTCCTGCGGGCCGTTCAGCGCCGCCACCGCCGCGGCCTGCGCGATCGAGCAGGGGTTGGAGGTCGATTGCGACTGGAGCTTGGCCATCGCCTTGATCAGCCAGGCCGGGCCGCCGGCATAGCCGATCCGCCACCCGGTCATCGCATAGGCCTTCGAGCAGCCGTTGACGGTCAGCGTGCGCTCGTAGAGCGCAGGCACCAGTTGCGCGATGGTGGCGAACGCGAAGCCGTCATAGGTGATATGCTCGTAGATATCGTCGGTCATCACCCAGACCTGCGGGTGCCGCTCGAGCACGGTGCCCAATGCGATCAGCTCGGCCCTGGTGTAGCCCGCGCCGGTCGGGTTCGAGGGCGAGTTGAGGATCAGCCAGCGCGTCCTCGCGGTGATCGCGGCGTCGAGCTGCGCGGGCGTGATCTTGTAGGCCTGCTCCGCCCCCGCCGCGACGAACACCGGCCTGGCCCCGCAGAACTGGACGATGTCGGGGTAGCTCACCCAATAGGGCGCCGGGATCACCACCTCGTCGCCGGGGTCGAGCGTCGCGACCAGCGCGTTGAACAGCGTCTGCTTGCCGCCGACGTTCACCGTCACCTGGCTGACGGCATAATCGAGCCCGTTCTCGCGCTTGAACTTGGCCGAGATCGCGGCCTTCAGCTCGGCGGTGCCGTCGACCGTGGTGTATTTGGTCCGTCCCCTGCGGATCGCCTCGATCGCGGCGTCCTTGACGAACTCGGGCGTGTCGAAATCGGGCTCGCCGGCGGCCAGCCCGATGACGTCGACGCCGGCGGCCTTGAGCGCGGCGACGCGGCCGGTCATCGCCACGGTGGCGGAGGGCTGGATGCGGTCGAGCGCGGCCGACGTGGTTCGCATGGGATCGGGCTTTCCTGGCGGCGGAGAAGGCGGCGCGCCTATAGCGCTATGTCGCGTGTTCGGGCAACCGCGCCGGGATCAGTCCGCGCAGCGCGTTGCCGAGCAGGAAACCGTCGCGCAGGTCGCTGCGGGTCAGATCGGCCGCGATCGCGCGGCCTTCGTCGAGCAGCCGCGCGCGGAGCACGCCGGGCAGGAGCCCGCGCGCCACGGGCGGCGTGAGCAGCCGGTCACCGCGCGCGACGAACAGGCTCGTGAAGCTGCCCTCGGTCAGCCATCCGTCGGCACGCTCGAACACCACTTCGAACGTACCCGCCGCGCGGCGCGCCACGTCGTAGAAACGACGATCGCTGGTCTTGTGCGCCAGCCTGAAGTCGGACGGATCGACCGGCAGCGGCACCAGCGCCGCGACCACGGGTCCGTCGGGTCGCGCCGGCGGCGCGCGGACCTCGATCGCGACCTTGCCGCCGGGTGCGGCGCGCAGCCGGATGCGGGCGGGATCGCGCAGCCGGAAGGTCGCCGCCTGGAGCTCGTTGCGGATCGCATGGCGATCGACGTCGAGCCCGAGCGCACCCGCCGAGACCTTGAGCCGCTCGAGATGATATTCGAGGTCGGGCATCCCCTCCTCGGGATCGAAGCGCATCGTCTCGACCAGGTCGATCCCGGGACACGCCGCGGCGATGAACGCGCCCTTGTCGAGGCATTCGCGCCACTCCGCCCCGCCGACCGAATCCGCGACGATGCCCGAGCCGAGCCCGAGCGCGGCGGTGCCGTCCCCGGTGGCGACGAGCGTGCGGATCGCGACGTTGAACGCGGCGTCGCCGTTCGCATCGATCCGCCCGATCGCGCCGGTGTACAGGCCACGCGAGGATGCCTCGACCTCGGCGGCGATCGCGATCGCGCGCAGCTTGGGGGCGCCGGTGATCGATCCGCACGGGAACGCCGCCGCCAGCACCGCCACCGCATCCGCGCCGTCGGCGAGCGTCGCGGTGACGGTCGACGTCATCTGGTGGACGGTGGGATAGCGCTCGACCGTGAACAGCGCGGGCACCGCGACGCTGCCGGGCACCGCGACGCGCGCGAGATCGCTGCGGATCAGGTCGACGATCATCAGGTTCTCGGCACGCTGCTTGGCATCCCGAGCGAGCGCGCACGCCGTTGCGGCGTCGGCCTGGCGGTCGGCGAGCCGGCGCGCGGTGCCCTTCATCGGCCGGGCGGTCAGCCGGTCGCCGTCCAGGCGGAAGAACAGTTCGGGCGAGAAGGACAGCAGCGTGCGCGTCCCGTCCCAGACGATCCCGCCCCACCCCGCCGCCGCCGCGCCACGGATGCGCGCGTAGAGCGCCAGCGGATCGCCCGCGACGCGGCACTCGGCGCGGAAGGTCAGGTTGGCTTGATAGATATCGCCCGCCGCGATGTAGCGGGTCACCCGCTCGAACGCATCGAGATAGGCGTCGCGGGCGATCGTCGGGCGCGGCGCCGAGGCCCAGGCGCCCGCCGGATCGGGGAACAGCGCGGGCACCGCATCGGGCGCGATCTCGTCATGGCGCTCGAACAATCCGAACCACAGCAGCGGCCCGTCGTTCGCGGCGCCGCCGTCAGCCGGTTCGGCGAGCGGCCCCGCGTCGTAGGCGACATAGCCCGCGGCATGGAGCCCGGCCGCGCGCGCCGCACGCAGCCGGTCGAGCGCGGCGTCGCGGGCGCCCGGCGCGTGCGCGACGATCGTCCCGACCGGATCGCGGTAGAGCCGTGCGGGCGCGGGGCTGCCCGCGCGCGCGTCGTCGAGCAGCACGAAGGGCCGCGAGCGATCGAGGCGCAGGGCCGGCGTCATGCCCACCGCTTTGCAACCTTGCAGGCGCGCGCGCCAGTCCCCATCACCTTTGCCATGACCGATCCCGCCCCCGCCGTCCTTCCGCTGCGCGCCGCGGTGGTGCCCGTCACCCCGTTGCAGCAGAACTGCACGCTGATCTGGTGCACGCGCACGATGCGGGGCGCGGCGATCGATCCGGGCGGCGACCTGCCGAAGATCGAGGCGGCGGCGGCGCGGCACGGCGTGACGATCGAGAAGATCCTGCTCACCCATGGCCATATCGATCATTGCGGCCAGGCCGGGATGCTGGCGGACAGGCTCGGCGTGCCCATCGAAGGGCCGCAGGAGGAGGACCGGTTCTGGATCGCGCGGCTCGCCGAGGACGGGCGCAGCTACGGTTTCGCCGCCGAGAGCTTCGAGCCGGCGCGCTGGCTCGAGGATGGCGATACGGTAACGGTCGGCGACCTGACGCTGGATGTCCATCACACGCCCGGGCATACGCCGGGGCACGTCATCTTCCATCACCCGCCGTCGAAGTTCGCGCAGGTCGGCGACGTGCTGTTCGCGGGCTCGATCGGGCGCACGGACTTCCCGCGCGGCAGCATGGCGGAGCTTGTCGTCTCGGTGGTGACGAAGCTCTGGCCGCTCGGCGACGACACCGTGTTCGTGCCCGGCCACGGCCCGACCTCGACCTTCGGCCACGAGCGGCGGAGCAACCCGTTCGTCGGCGACCGCGCGCTGGCGGCGGGAGCGACGGCATGATCGATCTCCATTACTGGACCACGCCCAACGGCCACAAGGTGACGATGCTGCTCGAGGAGGCGGGGCTACCCTACCGCATCCATCCCGTCGATATCGGCAAGGGCGCGCAGTTCGCGCCCGATTTCCTGGCGATCGCACCCAACAACCGCATCCCCGCGATCGTCGACCACGAGCCGACGGGCGGCGGCGCCCCGGTCAGCCTGTTCGAGAGCGGCGCGATCCTGCTCTACCTCGCCGAAAAGGCGGGGCGCTTCGTGCCGCCCTCGATCTCCGGGCGCGCCGAAGTACTGCAATGGCTCTTCTGGCAGATGGGCGGGCTCGGCCCGATGGCCGGGCAGAACCATCATTTCGGCACCTACGCGCCCGAGAAGATCCCCTACGCGATCGATCGCTATGTCCGCGAGACCGCGCGGCTGTACGGGGTCATGGACCGGAGGCTGGCGGATCGCGCGTTCCTGGCGGGCGACGACTACACGATCGCCGACATGGCGAGCTATCCGTGGATCGTCCCGCACGCGCGGCAGGGCCAGCGGCTCGAGGACTTCCCCAACGTGAAGCGCTGGTTCGACACGATCGCGGCGCGGCCGGCGACGGTGCGCGCCTATGCGCTGGTCGATGCCGTCAACGCGCAGCCGACGGTGTTCGACGAGGCGAGCCGGCGGATCCTGTTCGGGCAACGCCGATAATCCTCCCCGAGTTTACTCGGGGAGGGGGACCGCTCGCGAAGCGAGTGGTGGAGGGGCCTCCTCCCCGGCAAATGCCTGGGAGGATCTTTCTCATTTCACCGGCAGTTCGCCCTGGCTCCACCCGCCGCCGAGCGCCTGGATCAGCGCCACCGCGGCGGTCTGGCGGTCCTGGCTCGCCTGGACGAGCGCGCGGCGCGCGTTGAGCGCGGTCGCCTGCGCGGTCACCACGTCGGTGAAGACGACGATCCCGGCGCGATACTGCTCGCGCAGCGACGCCTCCGAGCGATCCGCCGCCACGCTGGCGGCGCGCAGATGCGCCTCCTGGCGCGCCAGGATGGTCTGCGCGACGAGCGCGTCCTGGACGTCCTGCAACGCGGTGAGCACGGTGCCGCGATAGGCCGCCACCGTCGCCTCGTAGGCGGCGCGCGCCTGCGCGACCTGCGCCTTGCGCGCGCCGAAATCGATCAGCGTCCCGGCGACCTGCGCACCGAGCGACCACAAGGACGACGCGCTGGTGAACAGCTTGCCGAGGCTCTGGTCCTCGAAGCCATAGTCCGCCGACAGGGCGAGCGTCGGGAAGAAGGCGGCCTTCGCCACGCCGATCTCGGCATTGGCGGCGGCAACCAGGCGTTCGGCCGAGGCGACGTCGGGGCGCCGCTCGACCAGCGTACCGGGGAGCAGAGCGGGCACCTGCGGCACGACCGGCCGCCAGGCGGCGACGGGCAGGATGCGGAAGCCGTTCGCCGGCTGACCGACCAGCACCGCGATCGCGTCCTCGAACTGGGTGCGCGTGCGCTTCACGCCCTCGAGATCGCTTTCCGCCGATTCGAGCTGCGATTGCGCCTGGTAGACGTCGGTACGCGCGACGATGCCGGCATCGTAGCGATTGGTCGCGATCTGGAGCGAGCGGCGATACGCGTCGGTCGTCGCCTGCAAGGTGGCGAGCTGCGCGTCCGTGCCGCGCAACGACAGATAGTCGATGGCGAGCTCGCCGTGCAGCGCGAGCCGGGCGTTGGCGAGATCGGCGGCGCGCGCCTGCGCGGTCGCGCGCGCATCCGACAAGGTGTTGCGCAGCCGCCCGAACAGATCGGGCTCCCAGCTCACGCCGAGATTGGCGCGGTAGCTGTTGGTGTTGCGGCTGCCCGAGCTGAAGACGCCCGTGGTCGTGCCGGTGCTCCCGGTGCCGGTCGTCCCGCCCGTGGTCGTCCCGCCGGTCGTCGTCCCGCCCGATACGCTGCCGCCGGTGACCACCGCCTGCCCCGAACCCGAATGGGTGTGGGTCACCGATCCGTCGAGCGAGACGGTGGGGAAGAGATTGGCGCGCGCCTCCTTCACCGCGGCGCGCGCCTGCGCATAGGTGGCGACCGCCTGCGCGACGGTCTGGTTGTGCGCGTCCGCCTCGACGATCAGCGCGTCGAGCTGCGGATCGCCGAACTGCGTCCACCAGTCGCCGCGCGGCGCCTCGTCGGCCGGCACCGCCGCCTGCCAGCCGTCGGCGGTCTTCCAGCTCTGCGCGATGCCGAGCGCGGGGCGGGTATAGTGCGGGGCCAGCGAGCATCCGCCCAAGCACATGACAAAGAGCCATCCAGCCGTTCGGGCTGAGCGAAGTCGAAGCCCCCGCGACGGCACTTCGACTTCGCTCGGTGCGAACGAAGGTGTTTTCTTGGTCATATCAGACGCTCTTGCAGGCGCGCCGCCCGGCGCGGGCGGCGGCGGGTGAGGCGGTCGAGATAGACATAGACCACCGGCGTGGTGATGAGCGTCAGCAGCTGGCTCGCGATCAGCCCGCCGACGATCGCGACGCCGAGCGGCTGGCGCAGTTCCGCGCCCTCGCCGAAGCCGATCGCCAGCGGCAGCGCGCCCAGTGCCGCGGCCAGCGTCGTCATCAGGATCGGGCGGAAGCGCAGCAGGCTCGCCTCGCGCACCGCGGCTTCCGCCGAGATGCCGCGGCTGCGCTGCGCGTGGATCGCGAAGTCGATGATGAGGATCGCGTTCTTCTTGACGATGCCGAGCAGCAGGAACACCCCGATCAGCGCGATCACGTCGAACTGCATGCCGAGCATCATCAGCGCGAGCACCGCGCCGACGCCCGCCGCGGGCAAGGTGGACAGCACCGTGATCGGGTGGACGAGGCTCTCGTACAGCATGCCGAGCACGATGTAGATCGACACCAGAGCGGCGAGGATCAGCAGCGGCTGGCTGCCCTGCTGCTTGGCGAAGGTCGCCGCCTGCCCGCCGAAGCTGCCATAGACGCTGGTCGGCATCGCGATCTGCGCCTGCGCGGCATCGATCGCGGCCTGGGCGTCGGACAATGCGTAGCCGGGCGCGAGATCGAACGAGATCGTCGTCGAGACCTGCGTGCCGGTATGGTTGACGGTGGCATCGGTCGGTCGGTTGGCGAAGTGCGCGATCGCATCGAGCGGCACCATCTGGTGCGCCGTCGTGCTCAGCGCCGCGCCGGTCGAGGGATCGCGCAGCGCCGGGTTGGTCGCGACCTGGACGTTGCCCGATGTCGCACCGGTCTGCGCGCCGGCGATCGAGGCGCTGGTCGAGGACGTGTTGGGCGACGAGGTCGCGCCGCCCGACAGCAGCGCGCTGGTCGCGCCCGAGGCGACATCGGCGGCGGCGTCGCTCGCCACGCTCTGCGCGGGGACGCGGATGCCGGCGAGCTGATCGGGTCCGCCGGTCGATTTGTCGTCCCAGCCCATGATGACGCTGTACTGGTTGATGTCCTCGTAGATGTTGGCGACCGAGCGCTGGCCGAACGCGTCGTACAGCGCATTGTCGACGTCGCGCGGGGAGATGCCGACCCGCGAGGCGGCGTCGCGGTCGATATGGACGAAGCTCTCGATGCCGTTCTGCTGGAGATCGCTGTCGACATCGGTGAGTTCGGGCCGCTTGCCGAGCGCATCGGTGAGCGTCTGCGCCCACCGCCTCAGCGTCGCATTGTCGTCGGCGACGAGCGTGTACTGGTAGGCCGAGTTCGAGGTGCGCGCGCCGATCCGCAGATCCTGCATCGGGGTGAGGAACAGGCGGATGCCGCTGACCCGGGCGAGCTTCTTCTGGAGCCGCTGGACGACCTGCGCGCCCTTCTCGGCGCGATGGATGCCCTTGGGCTTGAGCTGGACGAGCATGAACGCGCCGCCCGCGCGCCGCCCGCCGGTGAAGCCGATCACCGACTGGACCGCGCGATCCTTGTGGATGATGCCGACGACCTGGGTCAGCTTGACCTGCATCGCCTGGAACGACACGCTCTCGTCGGCGCGCACGCCCGCCACCAGGATCGGCGAATCCTGCTGCGGGAAGAAACCCTTGGGCGCGACCGCGTAGAGATAGACGGTCAGCACGATGGTGAGGCCGAGCATCAGCAGCACCAGCCCACGCATCGCCAGCGCCCAGTCGAGCGAGCGTTCGTAGGCGCGCTCGACGCGCCGGTAGCCGCGCTCGAGGAAGGCGCCGATGCGGCCCTCGCGACGCGGGGTATCGCCGCCGGGCCGCAGCAGCCAGGCGCACAGCATCGGCGTGGTGGTGAGCGACAGCACGAGGCTGATCATCACCGCCGAGCACAATGTCACCGCGAACTCGCGGAACAGCCGCCCGACGATCCCCCCCATGAACAGCAGCGGGATGAACACCGCGACCAGACCCAGCGACATCGACAGCACGGTGAAGCCGACTTCGCCGGCACCCTTCAGCGCCGCCTCCATCCGCCCCATGCCCTCCTCGAGATGGCGGGTGGTGTTCTCGAGCACGACGATCGCGTCGTCGACGACGAAGCCGGTGGCCACCGTGATCGCCATCAGCGACAGGTTGTTGAGGCTGAAATCGAGCAGCCACATCACCCCGAAGGTGCCGAGCAGCGATACCAAAGTGGCGGTCGCCGGGATGAAGGTCGATCGCGCGTCGCGCAGGAACGCGAACACGACGATCACGACCAGCGCCAGCGCGATCACCACCGTCACCTCGATCTCGCGGATCGAGGCGCGGATCGAGCTGGTCCGGTCGGACGCGATGTCGACCTTGATGTCGCCGGGCAGTTGCAGCCGCAGCGCGGGCAGCGCGGCGCGGATCGCGTCGACCATCTTGATGAGGTTGGCGTTGGGCTGCTGGGTGATGTTGACGATGATCGCGCGCTTGCCGTTGTAGAGCCCGATGGTGCGCGTGTCCGCCACGCTGTCGGTCACCGCCGCGATGTCGCCGAGCCGCACCGGCGCATCGTCGCGGTAGGCGACGACCAGCGGGCGGTAATCGTCGGCGTTGCGCCCCGCCGCCGATGTGTAGATCTGCCAGGAGCGGCCGTCCGCGCCCTGGATCGCGCCCTTCGGCCGGTTGGCGTTGGCCGCCTCGATCGCGGCGCGGACATCCTCCAGCGCGATACCGTAGGCGGACACCCGATCGGGGTTCAGCGCGACGCGCACCGCGGGCAGCGAGCCGCCGCCGATCTCGACGTCGCCGACGCCCGCGATCTGGCTGACGCGCTGCTGGATGATGTTGGAGACCGCATCGTAGATCTGGCCGGCGGTGCGCGTGTCGCTGGTCAGCGCCAGCGTGACGACCGGCTGGTTCGCCGGATTGACCTTCTGGTAGGTCGGGTTCTGGCGCAGCGTCGCGGGCAGGTCGGCGCGGCTCGCGCTGATCGCGGCCTGCACCTCGCGCGCGGCCGTATCGATAGTCTTGTCGAGCTCGAACTGGAGCGTGATCCTGACCGAGCCGAGCGACGACTGCGAGGTCATCTCGTTGACGCCCGAGATCACCCCCAGCCGCCGCTCCAACGGGGTGGCGACCGATTGCGCCATCACCTCGGGGCTGGCGCCCGACAGCGAGGCCTGCACGCTGATCACCGGGAAATCGACCTGGGGCAGCGGCGCCACGGGCAGCTTGAAGAAGGCGAAGATCCCCGCCAGCGCCAGCCCGATGGTGAGCAGCACGGTGCCCGCGGGCCGGCGGATGAACGGCGCCGAGAGGTTCACGGTCTCGCTTCCGGGCCGAGCAGCGGCGGCCGCGCCGCGCCACCGGGCGCCTGCCCGCGGCGCTTGAGCCAGGCCTGCGCGCGATCGAAATAGAGATAGACGACCGGCGTGGTGAAGATCGTCAGCATCTGGCTGACCAGCAGCCCGCCGAAGATCGAGATGCCGAGCGGGCGCCTGAGCTCGGCGCCCTCGCCGACGCCGACCATCAGCGGGATCGCGGCGAACAGCGCGGCGAGCGTGGTCATCAGGATCGGGCGGAAGCGCAGCACCGCGGCGCGGCGGATCGCGGGTAGCGGCGCCATGCCCTCGTCGCGCTCGGCGGCGATCGCGAAGTCGATCATCATGATCGCGTTCTTCTTCACGATGCCGATCAGCAGCACGATGCCGATGATGCCGATGATGTCGAGATCGTGGCCCGTCACCCACAGCGCGAGCAGCGCGCCGACCGCCGCCGAAGGCAGCGTCGACAGGATCGTCACCGGGTGGATGTAGCTCTCGTACAAGACGCCGAGGACGATGTAGACGCACACCACCGCGGCGAGGATCAGCGCGAGCTGGTTGTTGAGCGAGGTGGCGAACGCGCCCGACGCGCCGAGGAAGCTCGTCGTGATGCCGGCATCGAGATGCAGCCCGGCGATCGCGTCGCTCACCGCATGCGTCGCGGTGCCGAGCGAGACGCCGGGCATCGCGTCGAAGCCGATCGTCGCCGCCGGGAACTGCGCGACATGCGTGATCTGGGTCGGCGACTGGCCGGTGCGGATCGTCGCGATCGCGCTCAGCGGCGTGGTGCCCGCGCTGGTGTTGAGGTGGAGATCGCCGAGCGAGGCGGGATCGGTGACCACCCCCGGCGCCGCTTCCAGGATGACGCGGTACTGCGTCGTCTCGGTGAAGATCGTCGAGACGATGCGCTGGCCGAACGCGGAATAGAGCGCGTCGTCGACCGAGGACGCGGTGACGTTGACCCGGCTCGCGGTGTCGCGGTCGACATCCACATAGGCCGCGGGCGTCATCGCGCCGGCATCCGTGGTGACGTCGCGCAGCCTGGCGCTGTGGCGGAGCGCCGCGGCGATGCGCCTGGCGGCGGCATCGACATCGGCGGTGTTCGATCCCTCGACCGAAAGGCGGTACATCGTCGGGCCGGTCTCGGCGTCGATCGTCAGGTCCTGGGTCGGCTGGGTGTAGAGCGTCAGCCCCGGCACCTGCGCGACCGCGCGCTTGAGCCGCGCCATCACGGTCTCCTGCGCGGGATGGCTGGTCTTGAGGTTGATGAGCATCGTGCCCGAATTGAGCGATGCGTTGTTGCCGCCGTCGACGCCGACGAACGAGGACAGCGATTCGACCGCGGGGTCCTGGAGGATGCGATCCGCGGCCTCGCGCTGGAGCGCATCCATCCGTGCATAGGACACGCTGGTCGCCGCGATCAGCCGCGCCTGGATCTGGCCGGTGTCCTGGGTCGGGAACAGGCCCTTGGGGATCACCAGGTACAGCAGCACGGTCAGCACCAGCGTGCCGATCGCCACCATCAGGGTGAGGAACTGGCGGCCGAGCACGCGATCGAGGAAACCTTCGTAGCGCCGCTCGACATGGCCGAACATGGCGGCGGCGCGGTCGGCGACGCGGCTCGGCCTCTCGTCCTGCGGGCGCCTGAGCCAGCGCGCGGACAGCATCGGCGTCAGCGTCAGCGACACCACCGCCGAGATCAGGATCGTCACCGCCAGCGTGACCGCGAACTCGCGGAACAGCCGGCCGACGATGTCGCCCATGAACAGCAGCGGGATCAGCACCGCGATCAGCGAGATGGTCAGCGAGATGATCGTGAAGCCGATCTCGGCCGCCCCTTTGAGCGCCGCCTCGAACGGCTCCATCCCGTCCTCGATATGGCGCTGGATGTTCTCGATCATGACGATCGCATCGTCGACGACGAAGCCGGTCGCGATGGTCAGCGCCATCAGCGACAGGTTGTCGAGGCTGTAGCCGAGCAGATACATGCAGCCGAACGTACCGATCAGGCTGATCGGCACGGCGAGCGCCGCGACCAGCGTGGCGCGGATCGAGTGCAGGAAGAAGAAGATCACCAGCACGACGAGCAGCACCGCGAGGATCAGCTCGAACTCGACGTCGTGGACGGACGCGCGGATGCCGGTGGTGCGATCCGCGAGCACGACCGCATGCAGCCCGGCGGGCAGCGTGCGCAGCAGCTGCGGGAGCTGCGTCTTGATCTGGTCGACCGTCGAGATGACGTTGGCGCCGGGCTGGCGCTGGACGTTGAGGATGATCGCCGCCGAACGGTTGGCGAGCGCGCCGAGCCGGGCGTTCTCCGCCCCTTGCGTCACCGTCGCGACATCGGCCAGGCGGACTGGTGCGGCGTTCCGATAGCTGACGATGAGCTTGTCATAGTCGTCGACCGTCTCGAGCTGGTCGTTGGCGTTGATCTGGTAGGACTGGTTGGGGCCGTCGAAACTGCCCTTGGCCGAATTGGCGTTGGCGTTGTCGATCGCGGTGCGCAGCGTCGCCAGGCTGATGCCGTAGGACGACAGCCGCTGGGTGTCGGCCTGGATGCGCATCGCGGGCTTGTTGCCGCCCGCCAGCGTGACCAGGCCGACACCCGAGATCTGGCTGATCTTCTGCGCCAGCCGCGTGTCGACGATCGCCTGGACCTGCGGCAGCGGCAGCGTGTCGCTGGTCACCGCGATGGTCAGCACCGGGGCGTCGGCGGGATTGACCTTGGCGTAGACCGGCGGCGCCGGGAGATCGGCGGGGAGCAGCGCCTGCGCCGCGTTGATCGCCGCCTGCACCTCCTGCTCGGCGACGTCGAGGCCTTCGGTCAGGCCGAACTGGAGCGTGATGACCGAGGCCCCCGCCGCACTTGTCGACGCCATCCGGGTCAGCCCCGGCATCTCGCCGAACTGGCGCTCCAGCGGCGCGGTGACGGTCTGGCTCATCACCTCGGGGCTGCCGCCCGGATAGAGGGTGGTGACCTGGATCGTCGGATAATCGACCTGCGGCAACGCGGACAGCGGCAGCAGCCGGAAGCCGACGAGGCCGGCGAGCACGATCGCGACCATGAACAGGGCGGTCGCGACCGGGCGCAGGATGAAGATGCGGGACGGGCTCATCGCTCGGACGTCGGCTCAGCCGCCGCCGCCGCCGCCGCCATGATGACGGCGCCCCTTGCCGCCGCCCTTGCGGCCGCCCGGCGCGGTCGACTTGTCGCCCGGCAGGCGCACCGTCGCGCCCTCGGTCAGCCGGTCGCCGCCATCGGTGACGACGGTATCGCCGATCGCGAGACCGCTCGTCGCCTGCACCTTGTCGGCGGTGGTGGCGCCGACCACGATCTTCCGCCCGGTGACGGTGCGGTCGGGCTTGAGCAGCCAGACGAAGCTGCCGTCCGGCCCCTGGCGGACCGCGGCCGGGGGCACGGTCACCGCGTTCTCGACGATGTTGACGGTCAGCCGCGCGTTGACGAACTCGCTCGGGTACAGCCGGTTGGCGGCGTTGGGCATCCGCGCCTTGCCCCTGATCGTGCCGGTCGCGGTGTCGACGCGGTTGTCGAGCGTCGAGAACACGCCGCTGTCGAGCGTCTGCGTGCGCCCCTGGTCGAGCGCCAGCGTCGGGATCTTCCGCCCCTGCGCGAGTCGCGCCTGGATCGCGGGCGCCTGCTGCTGCGGCACCGCGAACGCGATGTCGATCGGCTGGAGGGTCGTCACCACCGCCACGCCGGTGGTCGAGCCCGCGCCGACATAATTGCCGACGTCGACGACGCGCAGGCCGACCCGCCCGGTCACCGGCGCCTTGACCGCGGTATATTCGACGTTGACCCGCGCCGCATCGACCGCGCCCTGATCGGCGGCGATCGTGCCGGCGAGCTGCTTGACCAGCGCCGCCTGCGTATCGCGATCCTGCCGCGCCACCGAATCCTCGGACAGCAGCGTGTCGTAGCGGCCGAGCAGCAATTGCGCGTTGGCGCGCTGCGCCTGGTCGCGCGCCAGATTACCCTGCGCCTGGAGCAGCGCGGCGCGATAGGGACGCGGATCGATGACCGCGAGCACGTCGCCCTTGCGGACGAGCTGGCCCTCGCGGAACCGGATCTCGGTGATCGTGCCCGAGACCTGCGGGCTGACCGTGGCGGTCGCCTGGGGCGTGACCGTGCCGAGCGCGTCGATCGTCACCGGGAGGTCCGCGGCCACCGCCCTGGCGGTGCCGACCGTGGTCGCCTGCCCGCCGCCCCTGCCGCCGCCGAAGAAGCCGCGCGCGTCGTCGCCCTGCCCGCCGGCTGCCTGGCGATGCGCCAGCCACCACGCGAACGCCGCCAGCAGCACGAGCGCGCCGATGCCGAGCACCCAGCTCAGCGTCCGTCCGCGCGTGCCCAGCCGGCGACGCTCGGCCTCGATCGGATCGGTTTGCGTGTCGGTCATTTCGGGTCCGGGCGGCGGAAGGGACAGCCGCGCGCTATACGGATGGCACGATGAAGCGCAATGTCACGTCTGCAATGTGAAAGCGCCCTTCCGTTCAGGGGAGAGGGCCTAAGCGAGACACAGCACCACCGCCGCCACCGCGCGCTTGGTCTCGTCGACATGGTAGACCTGCACCGAATCGATCCCCGCGGTCTCCCGGACCGGCGCGTCGTTGCCGCCGGGATACAGCGCGTCGCCGAAAAACAGCATCTCGGCCTTGGCGATGCCGGACAGTGCGGCGAGCCGCTCCATGCCATAGGCCTTGTCGACGCCCTTGCGGGTGATGTCGATCGAGGTCGCGCCGCCGATCCTGACCGACACCTCGGGCAGCAGCGGCTGGAGATCGGCCTGGATCTGCCGCCGCTTCTCCTGCTTCGGGTCCCACGCATCCTTGGGGCCGAGCGGCGCCTCCTGGCCGAGCGCGGAGAAGGTGATCTGGCTGCCACGATCCTCGATCTGTTCGCCCCACACCTGCTCGGGGGTGAAGCCGAGCCGGTCGATCGAGGCGCGCAGCGCGGCGACGATGTGCGTCTTCTCCGCGTCGTCGAACAGATCGGCGTATTTGGCCACCCATTGGGCCCCCTCGAAACGGTAGAGCTTGGTGCCGGTGGTCGGCATGATCCAGAAGCGGGCGCGGTCGGCATCCCCGGGCAGACGCGAGACGACCTGCTTCTCGAACTGCGGCCAGTCGCCGCCCGAGATCACGCAGACGTCGGCGACCCGGCTCAGCGCGGCGAGCAGCGCGCCCATCTCGGTATCGAGCGGCTGCTTGCTCTCCGCGAGCGTCCCGTCGAGATCGAACGCCACCAGCTTCTTCATGCATCCTCCGCGATGTTGGCCGGCGCGACGGTAGAGCGAGCGCGTCATGAACGGAAGCACGGATCGGTCCGACGGCGGATGGCCGTGGCCACGCCCGCATCCGGGAGAACGGGCGCGACGACAAGGATGCAGCGCGACCCGGAAGGCCCCGTCGGAGACGAGTCGCGGCGGCCCGCGGTTGCACGGGTCGCCACTTCCCGCCTCAGACAGCGGGGACCCTAGTCATGTGAATCTAAAGTTCGCCACATAAGGTGCGCTCTGTAGCCTGGCAG
>CAXTNX010000024.1:0-42321 GCA_964245815.1 uncultured Sphingomonadaceae bacterium
GCGATGCGCAGCGCGAAGCATTTCTTGCCGAGCAGCGCGTTGCCGCCATAACCCGATCCGTACGACCAGATCTCGCGCGTCTCGGGATAGTGGACGATCCACTTCTCGTCGCTGCACGGCCACGGCACGTCGGACCGGCCGGCCTCGAGCGGCATGCCGACGGTGTGGACGCACTTCACGAAGAAGCCGTCGTCGCCGAGCATGTCGAGCGCGGACTTGCCCATCCGCGTCATGATCTTCATCGACAGCACGACGTACGGGCTATCGCTGAGCTCGACCCCGATCGCCGACTTGTCCGATCCGATCGGCCCCATGCAATAGGGCACGACGTACATCGTGCGGCCGGCCATGCAGCCGTCGAACAGGGGCGCGAGCGTCTCGCGCATCTCGGCAGGCGCACGCCAGTTGTTGGTCGCGCCGGCATCCTCCTCGCGCTCGGAGCAGATGAAGGTGCGGCTCTCGACGCGCGCGACGTCCTTGGGGTCCGAGCGCGCATAGAAGCTGTTAGGCCGTCTGGCGGGATCGAGCGCCACCAGGGTGCCGGCATCGACCAGCATCGCCGTCAGCTCGTCCCACTCGGCATCCGACCCGTCGCACCAGCGGACCGCATCGGGCCTGGCGATGGCGGCGATCTCGGCGACCCAGTCGATCAGCGCCTGGTGACGGGTGGGCGTATTCCCCGGATCCACTTCCGCAAAATCGAGCGCAGTCGCCATAACATCTCCTGAACCGCCTGGACGGGTGACTGCCCGCCACCTTAACCGAAGGGCCGGAAAAGGCGAGTCCCCGCGACCGCCCCGCGACGGGACATCGTCCCGGCGTGAGCGCCGGTGCGTGACGGACGAGGAGCGGTTCCGTCACCGTGCAAATCGCCCTAGGAGAGGCGGCGACATGACCGACACCCACATCCTCGTCACCGGCACCAGCCGCGGGATCGGCGCGGCAATCGCGACGGCGCTCGACCGGCCCGGCATTCGGCTCGTCGGTCACGCCAGCACCGGCGGCGGAGAGACCGTGGTCGCCGCCGATCTTTCGCAGCCCGGCGCCGCAGCCGCGGTGTGGGCCGCTGCCCTCGCCAGGCTCGACGGCCGCATCGACGTGCTGGTCAACAATGCCGGGATCTTCGAGGCGGCGCCGATCGCGCTCGACGACGGCGCCTGGGTCGCCGCCTGGGAGCGCACGATGCGGATCAATCTCACGGCGTCCGCCGAGCTGTGCCGGCTGGCGGTGCGGCATTTCCGGGATCGTGGCCGTGGCGGCCGGATCGTCAACGTCGCCAGCCGCGCCGGGCATCGCGGCGACAGCCCGGCGCACTGGCATTACGCCGCCTCCAAGGGCGGCATGCTGGCGATGACCAAGACGATCGCGAGAGGGTATGCCGCCGACCGCATCCTCGCCTTCGCGGTGTGTCCGGGCTTCACGATGACCGGCATGGCGGAGGAC
Organism: uncultured Sphingomonadaceae bacterium; assembly: GCA_964245815.1. Lineage (GTDB taxonomy): Bacteria > Pseudomonadota > Alphaproteobacteria > Sphingomonadales > Sphingomonadaceae > Solisphingomonas. The sequence goes on from CAXTNX010000024.1 coordinate 1,444, forward strand.
TATCTCGCCAGCCGCGGCGGCGCCAAGCTGCTCGCCGACATCCCGCTCGGCCGGGTCGCGGACGTCGCCGAGGTCGCCGAGACGGTGCGCTGGCTGGCGCTCGACGCACCCCCGTCCGCGACCGGCACGGTGATCGACGTCAACGGGGCAAGCTATGTGCGTTGAGGCGAACGACGTCTCCGCCGCCGTTCGTCCGGCGCGCAGCCGAGGCCGGTTCGCGTGATGAAGACAGACGCTGAGCTGCGGGTTCCCGAGAGCGTTCCCGACAGCTGGAAGATCGTGCTGCCCTGTACGCGCGCCGAGGCCGAGGCGCTCGCCGCCGAGCCCGATCCCTTCCCCACGCTCGACGCGCCGCCGGTGCTCAACACCCTCGAGCCCGACGAGCGCCGCCCGGAAGAGTGGCTGCTCGAGGCGCATGTCGAGCACGAGCCCGATGCCGCGACGATCGACGCGGTGCGCGCGCTGGTCGCCGCCGCGCCGGCGCCGCGGGTCGAGCGCGTGCCCGCGCAGGACTGGGTGACGCTCAGCCAGGCCGGGCTCGAGCCGATCCGCGCGGGGCGCTTCGTGATCGTCACGCAAGCGCATGCCGATGCCCGGGTGCCGCCCGGTACGACCCTGTTCCGCATCGATGCCGGGCGCGCGTTCGGGACCGGGCATCATTATACGACCGCCGGCTGCCTCGACACGCTCGATGCGCTGCGGGTGCGTGGCAAACGCTTCCGCGCGATCGCGGATGTCGGCACCGGGACCGGACTGCTCGCCTTCGCCGCGTTGAAGCTCTGGCCCCAGGCGCGCGCGCTCGCCACCGACATCGATCCGGTATCGATCGAGGTGACGCTCGCCAATGCCGCGATCAACCGGGTGCGCACCGGCGACGGACGCGGCCGGCTGGTCGGCGCGGTGGCGGACGGCGTCGGCCACCCGCTCTACGCCGCCCTCGGCCCGTTTGATCTGATCATCGCCAACATCCTCGCGCAACCGCTGATCGAGCTCGCCCGCGACATCGCGGCGATCGTCGCGCCGGGCGGCACGGTGGTGCTTGCCGGCCTGCTCGACACCCAGGCCGACGCGGTCGCCGCCGCCTACCACCGCCACGGTTTCCGCGCCGCGGGCACGCGCCGGCGCGGCGACTGGCCGGTGCTCGAGATGCGGATGCGGCGGCGTTGAGGTCCCCTCCGTTTCGGCATCCACCGACGACGATGCCGAGCAGGTGGCCATTGGCGGTGCGGCGCTCCAGCGGCATCCCGCGCGATTCAACCCGGTCGGTTTCGACGGCGGAAGAACGGACGACGGTGGATCCCGAGATGACGGCGGACGTCGCAAGGATTCCGCCTTCGCCGGGATCACGACAAGGACGGTCCATGCAAGGAGGCTAGCGTCCCTGCCGCGGCGGCGCGGGACCGGCGGGGACGATGCCACCGGTCTCGGCGAGTTCCTTCCCGGCCGCCTTGCCGGCGTCGCTCTGCGGATCGGTGGTGCTGGCGCGCGCCCAGGCGGCGCGCGCCGCCGCCATGTCGCCCGCGGCGGCGGCGATGTTGCCGGTCTCGTAGAGGATGGCGGGCTCGTCCGGCGCACGGCTTGCGGCTTCCCCGATGTCGGTGGCGGCGCGCGCGGCGTCGCCGGCGTGGCGCGCGAGCGTGGCCGAGAGCAGCCATGCCATCGGATCGGCCGGAACGCGCTTCAGCGCCTCGTCCATGTCGGAGCGCGCGGCCGCGAGCTCGCCGAGCGCGACGTCGGCGCGCGCGCGATCGAGATACGCCTCGCCGCGCATCGGCTCGGACAGTTCGGGTGTTGCGATCGCCTTGTCGAGCGCGATGCGCGCGGTCGGCGCGTCGCCGCCGGCGAGCGCGGCATTGCCCGCCGAGACCCAGAGATCGGCGGCGCGCAGATCGTGGGTCTGCACCGCGAGATCGGCGCTGGTCGCGAACGCGTCGGCGGCCGCCTGCCAGTCGCCCGCCGCGACGTCGGCGAGACCCAGGCATTGCCCGGCCGCGACGCCGCCGCCCTTGCCCGCCCAGGCGCGCGCGGTGGCGATCGCGGCCCTGGGATCCTGGTCGCTCTGCGCGACGCAGGCGTCGAACTGCGCCTTGACCGGATCGGCATGCGGCTGGACGGCGGCGGCGGCGAGGGCGAGCAGGATCACAGATGCTCCATGAGATCGGCGACGGTGCGGACCAGCAGGGCGATGTCCTGCGGGCGCGACAACCGGTGATCGCCGTCCTTGACCAGCAGGGTCTGCACATCGGCTGAACGCAGCGCGTCCGCGAGCCGGACCGCGACGGTCCACGGCACGTCGCCATCGTCGCCCCCATGAAGCAGCCGCACCGGGCCGTCGAACGCGATCGCCGTGTCGAGCAGCAGATGGTCCTGCCCGCTTGCCCAGAAGCGGTGCGTGGTGACGGACGGCACGTCGCAATACAGCGACGGAGCCTCGATCCGGCTATCGCGCGCCAGCGTCTCGCGCCGGTCCGCATCGAAGCCCCAGTCGGTGAAGTCGGGTGCGGCGGCGATGCCGACCAGCGCGCGGATGCGCGCGGGCCGGGCGAGTGCGGCGAGCAGCATCAGCCAGCCGCCCATCGACGAGCCGACCAGCACGAGATCGCCGGGATGCGCGTCGATCACCGCGAGTGCGTCGTCACGCCAGCGGGTCAGCGTCTGGTCGGTGAAGACGCCCTCGCTCTCGCCGCATCCGGAATAGTCGAAGCGGATCATCGCGCGGCCGGTCCGCGCCGCCCATTCGTCCAGCGCGCCCGCCTTCTCTCCCGTCATGGCGGAGGCGTAGCCGGGCAGGAATAGGATCGCCGGGCCGGTGCCGGCGCGGACGCGGCACGCGAGCCGCGGGCCGTCGCCGCGATCGATGAAGGCCGGCGGCGCGGGCGTCAGATCACCCATCCGCCGTAGCGTGCCTCCTCGGCTGCCGCCCGGCGCGCGGCGCGCTTGCGCACCAGCTCGTCGTGGAGCCGCGCGACCGTGCCGCTGCCGCTCGTCTCGAACCAGGCGGGCACGATCGCGTGGATCATGCAGGCGATCCCGCCGAGCGCGAGGATCGCGCCGAAGCGCCCGGCGGCGCGGAGATGCTCGGGATAGGTCTCGCCGATCGATTCGGGATGGTCGCGGAACAGGCGGCGGATCATGGGCTCGGGTCCTCGATGGGGCGCGGCCATCATCCTATGCCGGCGCGGCCGCGTCCACCGTTTCGTCGGCCAGAGCGATGGAAGGCCCCAGCGCGCCCTCCCATTTGGCGACCACCGCGGTCGCCACCGCATTGCCGATGACGTTGGTCGCCGATCGCCCCATGTCGAGGAACTGGTCGACCGCGAGGATCAGCAGCAGCCCGGCCTCGGGGATGTTGAAATGCCCCATCACCGCGGCGATCACCACCAGGCTGGCGCGCGGCACGCCCGCCATGCCCTTGGACGTCACCATCAGGATCAGGACCATGACGATCTGCTGGCCGACCGGGATGTCGATCCCATAGGCCTGCGCGACGAACAGCGTCGCGAAGGTCATGTAGATCATCGAGCCGTCGAGATTGAACGAGTAGCCGAGCGGCAGCACGAAGCTGGCGATCCGCCGCGGTACGCCGAACCGCTCGAGCGCCTCGAGCAGGCGCGGATAGGCGGCTTCCGACGACGCGGTTGAGAAGGCCAGCAAGGCGGGTTCGCGGATAGCGCGGATCAGCGTGCGCATCCGCGGCCCGAGCATGACGAAGCCCGCGCCGATCAGCACCGCCCACAGCAAGAACAGGGCGAGATAGAAGCTGCCGACGAAGCGCCCGAAGGTCAGCAGGATACCCGCGCCGTTGATCGCGACGGCGTGCGCGATCGCGGCGAACACCGCCACCGGCGCGACGCGCATCACATAGTCGGTGATCCGGAGCATCACCGCGACCAGCGCCTCGATGCCCGCGATCAGCGGCCGTCCCGCCTCGCCGACCGCGACCAGCGCCACGCCCATGAACACCGCGAACACCACGATCGGCAGGATCTCGTTGTCCGCCATCGCCGCGACGATCGACGACGGCACGATATGGACGAAGAAATCGTGGAGGTTGAACGCCGCGGTGGCGAGCCCCGCGCTCTCGCCGACCGGCGGCAGCGGCAGCCCGGTCTGCGCGCCGGGCGCGAGCAGGTTGACCAGCACGAGCCCCAGCACCAGCGAGACCAGCGACGCGCCGAGGAACCAGCCGAGCGTCCGCGCCCCGATCCGGCCGAGCGCCGCGGTGTCGCCCATGTGCGCGATCCCCGCGACCAGGGTGGAGAAGACCAGCGGCGCGATGATCATCTTGATGAGCCGCAGGAACAGGTCGGTGACGATCGTCAGATAATCCGCCCTGGCCTTGAGCACCGCCGGATCGGCGATGCCGGCGTGCATCGCCAGCCCGGCAAGGATGCCGAGCGCCATGCCGATCAGGATGGAGAGGGTCAGCCGCCGCGCCATGGTCGCTCCGCGTTCAGGGTTCGGCGCACCAGAGGGGAGTGGGGGATGCGGGTCAAGCGCCGGCGCCCGATCCGGCCCTCCGTCGTCCCGGCGGACGAGGCTGCGGGAAAGCCGACGATGATCGAGCGGGTCGCGGTGCTAAGCCGTGCGCGGGCTCACCCGGCCGACGCGGACCAGCACGTCGTCGGGGCCGTTGAGGCTGAACTCGTACATGCCCCATGGTTTGTGCTCGGGTCCGCCCGGCTCGATCGTCTCGCCGGCGAAGCGCGCCGCCATCGCGTCGATATCCTCGACATAGAGATACAGGCCGAACGGGTTGCGGCCCGGAACCAGCCAGCCCTCGACCGCATCGGTGAGGTGGATGTCGCCGCCGAGCCCGTCCGACAGGATGCGGTATCCGCCATGATCGGCGTCGCAGCGGAAACCCAGCCGCTCGAAGAACGCCTGCGCGGCATCGAGATCATTGCACGGCAGGATTGCGGTCAGGCGCGCCGTCATCGCTGGTATCTCCGCGGTTGCGTCCGATATCGGGGGCGGGGCATAAGCCCGCCTCCCGGCTTCCTCTCAGGATACTGTATCCCCATGTCCGCGATGCTCAAGATCACGCTGCCCGACGGTTCCGCCCGCGACGTCGCGGCCGGCACCACGCCGGCGGAGATCGCGGCGGCGATCGGCCCGGGGCTGGCGCGGGTGGCGATCGCGGCGCGGGTCGACGGCGAGCTGCGCGACATCAACCGGCCGCTCGAGCACGACGCCACGCTCGCGCTGGTGACGGCGAAGGACGAGGCCGACGCGCTCGAGCTCGCGCGCCACGATTACGCGCATGTGCTGGCCGAGGCGGTGCAGCACCTCTTCCCCGGTACCCAGATCACCTTCGGACCCTCGACCGACGACGGCTTCTACTACGACTTCGCACCGGCCGAGCGCCCGTTCACCGAGGAGGACCTGCCGGCAATCGAGGCCGAGATGCGCCGCATCATCGCGCGCGACGAGCCGCTGGTCCGCGAGGTCTGGCAGCGCGCCGACCTGATCGCGGCATGGCGCGCGCAGGGCGAGACGTTCAAGGCGGAATGGGCGGCCGAGCTCGCGAACGGCGAGGAACTGACCGTCTATCGCGCCGGCAGCTTCTTCGACATGTGCCGCGGACCGCATCTCGCCTCGACCGGCAAGCTCGACGGCCAGGCGTTCAAGCTGACCCGCGTCTCGGGCGCGTACTGGCGCGGCGACCAGAAGAACGCGATGCTCTCCCGCATCTACGGCACGGGATGGCTGAACAAGAAGCAGTTGGACGTGCACCTGACGCGGCTGGAGGAAGCCGCCAGGCGCGATCATCGCCGCATCGGGCAGGAGATGGACCTGTTCCACCTCCAGCCCGAGGCGCAGGGCAGCGTGTTCTGGCACCCCAAGGGCTTCGTCCTGTGGCGCGTGCTCGAGGCGTATCTGCGCCGCCGGCTGGACGCGGCGGGCTATCGCGAGGTCAAGACGCCGCAGCTCATGGACGCCCGCCAGTGGGAGCAGTCCGGCCATTGGGGCAAGTATCGCGAGAACATGTTCGTCGTGCCGGACGAGGTTCCCAGCGTCGCGGACGAGGGCCCGGTGCTGACCGGCGAAGGCGCGCTGATGGCGCTCAAGCCGATGAACTGCCCCGCGCACGTGCTGATCTTCCGCCAGGGCATCAAATCGTACCGCGACCTGCCGATCCGCATGGCCGAGTTCGGCTGCTGCCACCGCAACGAGGCGCACGGCGCTCTGCACGGGCTGATGCGGGTCCGCCAGTTCACCCAGGACGACGCGCATATCTTCGTGCGCGCCGATCAGCTCGTCGACGAGGTGCGGCTGTTCTGCGACCTGCTCGATGTGATCTACCGCGATCTCGGCTTCGAGGCCTATGCGATCAAGCTGGCCCTGCGCCCCGACAAGCGCTTCGGCTCGGACGCGATGTGGGACTGGTCCGAACAGTCGCTCCGCGACGCGGTGGCGGCGACCGGCCGCGCGACGCCCGCGTTCGGCTGGGAGGAACTGCCCGGCGAGGGCGCCTTCTACGCGCCCAAGCTGGAGTTCCACCTGACCGACGCGATCGGGCGGACGTGGCAGTGCGGTACGTTGCAGACCGATACCGTGCTGCCCGAGCGGCTCGATGCCTCTTACGTGGGCGAGGACGGCATGCGCCACCGCCCGATCATGCTTCACCGCGCCATCCTGGGCACGTTCGAGCGTTTCATCGGCATCCTAATCGAGCATTACGCGGGCCGGATGCCGGTCTGGCTGGCGCCGGTGCAGGCGGTGATCGCGACGATCGTTTCCGACGCCGACGATTATGCGCTGGAGGCGAGGGCGGCGCTGGAGGCGGCCGGGCTGCGCGTCGAGATCGACCTGCGCAACGAGAAGATCAACTACAAGGTACGCGAGCATTCGCTGGCCAAGGTCCCCTATCTGCTGGTGCTCGGCAAGCGCGAGGCGGAGGAGCGTACCGTCGCGCTCCGCCCGCTGGGCGAGGGCGCGAAACAGGAGGTGCTGGCGCTCGACGGGCTGGTCGAGCGGCTCAAGGCGGAGGCGCTGGCGCCCGATCTGAGAGCGTGACCGTGGCGGGAAGGCGCCGACTCCCCGGTCCGGAGCAACATGCTGATTCATCCCGCTTTCAGAATTGGCCGCCAGTTCGGGGCGAGGGCATGAGGAGGCATGATGAACCGGCTGCTTTACATCAGCACGCCCCGCAAGACGTTCACCCAGCCCGAACTGGCGCAGGTGCTGGAGGTATCGCGGACCAACAATCGGGCGGCCGGGGTGACCGGGCTGCTGGTCGCGGGCCGCCGCCGCTTCCTGCAGGTGCGCGAAGGCGAGCCCGCGGCGGTCGCGGCGACGTTCGATCGGATCCGCGCCGATCCGACGCACTTCGCAACCGTCGTCCTCGCCGAGCAGGCCATCTCCGCGCGAACCTTCGGCGACTGGGCGATGGCCTATGAGAAGGGTGGCGCCGGCGCCGGACAAGGCGATATACGCACCCAGATCGTCGCGCTGGTCGCGCCGATCGCCGACCCGAGCCTGCGCGCCTATTTCGAGGGCTTCGTGACGCAGCAGGCCGCCTGAGCCGCCGTACCCGGGCCGTCCGCGCGGCCACGGGTCGAGCGCTGAACACGCCGTCGCGGCGATTTCGGCCGTCGCGCGTTGCGTGCGGACCCATGATCGGCATGGGACGGCGACGGGATGCGGCGATGATCGGGACGATGGCGGAACTGGAGCGGGTGCGCGCGGATTGCCGCCGGCTGGTGACCAACCGCGCGCTCGCCGCGGCGGCGACGTCGATCGTGCCGATCCCGGGGCTCGACATCGCCGCGGACATCGGCCTGCTGACCAGCCTGCTCGCGCAGGTCAACGAGCGCTTCGGGCTGAGCGAAGCGCAGATCGCCAGGCTCGATCCGCCCGCCGCGCAGAAGGCGCTGGTCGTGGCGGCCGGGCTCGGCAACGGCGTGATCGGGCGGACCATCTCCAGGCGGATCACCGCCGCCGTGCTGCGCCGGGTGGCCAGGCGAGTCGCGGTCGGCTCGGCGGCGCGGTTCGTGCCGATCGCGGGCACCGCGCTGGCCGCAGGGCTGGGCTTCGCGGCGATGCGAACGGTCGGCAACGCCCATATCGAGGATTGCTACCGGACTGTCAGGGCGCTGATCCAATAACCCCTCCCCCTCTGGGAAGGTCCTAGGCTTTAGAGCATGATGACATCAGTTTGACCAACTGTATTTCCGTTCTTGTCGAGCGAAGTCGAGACACCTGCTCCTGGAACGGCGTCTCGACTTCGCTCGACACGAACGGAATACGGTGGATCAAAACGAAGTCATCATGCTCTAGAGACCCTACCCTGATCCGAACGGAAAGACAGCGGTCAAACCCATGTCATCCCGCTCTAGGTCCGCAGCGTCGCGCCCAGCGTCGTCGCCGCGGCGACCACCTTGTCGGCGATCCCTTTCAAGGTCGCCTCGTCGAAGCTCCTGTCGGTCGGTTGGAGCACAACCTCGACCGCGAGCGACTTGTGCATCTCCGGCACGCCTGCGCCGGTGAAGATGTCGAACAGCGAGACGCCGGTGATCGCCGCCTTGTCAGCACCCGCTACCGCGCGCAACAGACGGTCCGCGGCGAAATCGGCGGGGACGAGGAAGGCGAAGTCGCGGCGGACGGCTTGCAGCGCCGGCGGCGCATAGACGGGGCGCGCGAGGCCGGTCTCGCGGCGCGCGGGGATCGCATCCAGATAGAGCTCGGCGGCGACCACCGGCCCCTCGACGTCGAGCGCGGCGAGCGTCGCCGGATGGAGCTCGCCGAAGGTGGCGAGGATGGTCCTGGGGCCGAGCCCGAGCGTTCCCGAACGGCCGGGATGCCAGCTCGCATCGCCGGGCCCGACCAGCTGGAGCCGGTCGACCGGCGCGCCGGCGGCGGCGAGGATGGCGATCGCTTCGGCCTTGGCGTCGAACGCGTCGGCGCCGCGCGCGCGGCCGGTGCGCCAGTCGCGCCCCTGCGCGTCACCGGCGATCAGCAGCGCGAGCGTCGGCCGCTCGGCATCGGCGAGATAGCGCCGGCCGACCTCGAACAACCGCACGCCGCCGGCGCCGCGATCGCGATTGCGCTGTGCGGCGCGCGCGAGGCCGGGGATCAGCGAGGGGCGCATCACCTTGAGCTCCTCGCTGATCGGATTGGCGAGCGTCCAGGCACCACCGCCGAACGGCGCGGCCTCGGCCTCGGACAGGAAGCTCCACGTCACCGCTTCCGCGAAGCCCCGCGCCGCCGCCGCCCGGCGGACCTTGCGCTCGAGACGCTGCTCCGGCGTCGCGGTCGGCCGGGCGACACCCTCCGCGCGTGGCAGCGGCGTCGAGGGCACGGCATCAAGGCCGACGATGCGGACCACCTCCTCAACCAGATCGGCGGGGCCGTCGATATCGCGGCGCCAGCTCGGCACGGTGACGCGCCAGTCGTCGGCGACCGCGAAGCCGAGGCGTTCGAGAATGTCGCGCTGCAGTGCCGGGTCGACATCCAGACCGGCGAGCGCCAGGCAGCGCGCGGGATCGTGGGCGACGATCGTCGTGGCCAGCGGCGGGGCGCCGGCGCGCGTCACCGCCGACGCGGTGCCGCCGCAATGATCGAGCACCAGTCGCGTCGCGATGGCGAGACCCTCGTCGAGGAAGGCGGGATCGACGCCGCGCTCGAAACGCTGGCGCGCATCCGAGGTCAGGCCGAGCGTCTGCCCGGTCAGCGCGATATGATCGGGATCGAAGTACGCGCACTCGATCAGCACGTCGGTCGTCGCCGCCGACACGCCCGCGTGCGCGCCGCCCATGATCCCGCCGATGTCGTGGACCGCGGTATCGTCGGCGATCACCGTCATCGTCGCGTCGAGCGTGTAGGTCCTGCCGTTGAGCGCGACGATCTGCTCGCCGTCCCGCGCGCGGCGCGCGACCAGCGGCCCGGCGAGCGCCGCGCGATCATAGACATGGAGCGGGCGGCCGAGATCGATCGACACGAAGTTGGTGATGTCGACGAGCATCGAGATCGGCTTTTGGCCGATCGCCTTGAGCCTAGTCGCCATCCAGGCGGGCGATGCGCCGTTGGTCACACCCGAGACGGCCTGCGCGAAGAAGGCGGGGCAGCCCTCCGGATCGTGGGTGCGCACGTCCGGCGCGGCCTCCTCGCCGGGGATCGGGTCCAGCCTGTCGATGCGGTAGACCTCGTGCAGCGGCCTGAGCGTCCCCAGCCCGAACGCGGCGAGATCGCGCGCGATGCCGCGCACCCCCATGCAGTCCTGCCGGTTGGGCGTGATCGCGACATCGAACAGCGGATCGTCGAGCCCCGCCCAGGCGGCGTAGGGCGTGCCGACCGGCGCATCGCCGGGCAGCTCGGCGATGCCGTCATGCTCCTCGCCGAGCGCGAGCTCGCGCAGCGAGCACATCATGCCGTGGGATGCGACGCCGCGGATTGCCGCGACCTTGAGCGTCATGCCCGAGCCCGGCACGTACGCGCCCGGCGGCCCGAAGATGCCGACCAGCCCGGCGCGCGCGTTGGGCGCACCGCACACCACCTGGAGCGGTCCCGCACCGGCATCCACCGACAGCACCTGGAGCTTGTCGGCCTGCGGATGCGACGCGGCCGACAGCACGCGCGCGATCGTGAACGCGCCGAGCGCATCGGCGGGATTGGCGACGTCCTCGACTTCCAGTCCGATGCGGTTGAGCGCATCCGCGACCGCCGCCGCATCGGCAGACGTATCGAGATGCTCGTGCAACCAGCTCAGCGTGAACTTCATCGCGACACTCCGCCGGACAGCGTGGGCACGTCGAGCGCCGCGAAGCCATAGTGCCTGAGCCAGCGCAGGTCGCCGTCAAAGAAGGCGCGCAGATCGTCGATGCCGTATTTGAGCATCGCCAGCCGATCGATCCCGCAGCCGAACGCGAAGCCCTGCCAGACGTCCGCATCGAGCCCGCAGGCCTCGATCACCTTGCGGTGGACCATGCCCGAGCCAAGGATCTCCATCCAGCCGTCGGGCGCGGTACCGCCGACCACGCGCTTGCCCCTCACCAGCGTGTAGCCGACATCGACCTCCATCGAGGGCTCGGTGAAAGGGAAGTAGCTCGGCCGCAGCCGCAGCACGATGTCGTCGCGTTCGAAATACGCCTTCACGAAGGTCTCGAGCGTCCATTTGAGATGGCCGAGCGTGATGCCGCGATCGATCACCAGCCCCTCGACCTGATGGAACATCGGCGTATGCGTAGCGTCCGAATCACTGCGATAGGTGCGGCCCGGCGCGATGATGCGGATCGGCGGTTCCTGCCTGACCATCGTCCTGATCTGGACGGGAGACGTGTGCGTGCGAAGGAGCATCCTCTTCTGCTCCCTCTCCCCTTCAGGGGGGCGGGTTGGGGAGGGGGGAACATCGCGGACGTCGGCTGACCCTCTCTCTCCCGACCCTCTCCCCTGAAGGGGAGAGGGTTTCAGGTAGAAGGTGTCGTGCATCGCGCGCGCGGGATGCGCGTCGGGGATGTTGAGCGCGGTGAAATTGTGCCAGTCGTCCTCGATCTCGGGACCGGTGGCGACCGCGAAGCCGAGATCGGCGAAGATCTCCGCCAGCTCGTCCATCACCTGGCTGACCGGGTGGATGCTGCCGACCGGGCCGATCGCGGCGGGCAGCGACAGGTCGAGCGTCTCCGACGCCAGCCGCGCCGCCAGCACCGCCGCCTCCAGCGCGGCCTTCCTGAGCGCGATCGCGTCCGCCACCGCTTCGCGCAGCGCCTGGATACGCGGCGCGACGGTGGCGCGCTCGTCGGGGCTCATCTTGCCGAGTGTCTTGAGCAGCCCGGTCACCACGCCCTGCTTGCCGAGCGCATGGACGCGCGCCGCCTCGAGCCCCTCCAGCCCGGGCGCCGCGGCGATCGCGGCGAGCAGATCGTCGCGCAGCGTGTCGATGTCGGTATCCATGCGCCTGTAAAACCCGGATCGATCCGTTCGGGCTGAGCGAAGTCGAAGCCCCGGCGCGGCCCTGGCCCTTCGACTTCGCTCAGGGCGAACGGTGTGTGTTGTCTCGCATGCGCTCTAGTCGGGGCCGCGGCGTGGGATCAACCCTTGGCGCATTCCCGTGCCGGCGCTATCTGCCGCGCCACATGGTCGATCCCGTCATCCTCGCGGTGCCCAAGGGGCGCATCCTCGGCGAAGCGCTGCCGCTGCTCGCGCGCGCCGGCATCCGCCCCGAGGCGGCGTTCGCCGACGAGGATAGCCGCGCGCTGCGCTTCGCCACCGACCGCGCGGACATCGAGATGATCCGGGTGCGCGCGTTCGACGTCGCCACCTTCGTCGCGCACGGCGCCGCGCAGATCGGCATCGTCGGATCCGACGTGATCGCCGAGTTCGGCTATTCGGAGCTCTACGCGCCGGTCGATCTCGACATCGGCCATTGCCGCATTTCGGTCGCCGAGCCGCGCGACCTGGCGGCAGGCGACGATCCGCGCGAGTGGAGCCATGTCCGCGTCGCCACCAAATACCCCGACACCACGCGCCGCCACTTCGAGGCGCGCGGCGTGCAGGCGGAGTGCGTCAAGCTGAACGGCGCGATGGAGATCGCGCCCGCGCTGGGGCTGGCCGACCGCATCGTCGATCTGGTCTCGTCGGGGCGGACGCTGGCCGAGAACGGGCTGGTCGAGGTCGAGGTGATCGCACCGGTCACCGCGCGGCTGATCGTCAACCGCGCCGCGTTCAAGACCCGCGCCGCGGTGATCGCGCCGCTGGTCGCGGCGTTCCGCGCAGCGGTGATGGAGCGGCGCGATGCCGCCTGAGGACCTAGCCCCAAGCGCCCCCGCCCCGTTCGGGCTGAGCGAAGTCGAAGCCCTGAGCAGCACTTCGACTTCGCTCAGTGCGAGTGGAGCTGGGGTACTGCGTGAGACCGGGCCGCTGAGGCTCGACGCCGCCGCCTCCGACTTCGCCGCCCGCTTCACCGCGCTGGTCGAGGCGCGCCGCGACATCGATGCCGACGTCTCGCGCGACGTCGCCGCGATCCTCGCCGATGTGCGCGCGCGAGGCGACGCGGCGGTGGCGGAGCGCACGCTCGCGTTCGACCGCCACGATCTCGAGACCACCGGCTGGGCGATCCCGCGCGCTGTCCGCCGTGCCGCGCTCGACGGCCTCGCGCCCGATCTGCGCGCCGCGATCGATCTCGCCGCCGATCGCATCCGCGCCTATCACGAGGGCCAGCGCCCCGCCGACAGCGAGCGCATCGACGAAGCCGGGGTCCGGCTCGGCGCGCGGTGGCGCGCGGTCGATGCCGCCGGGCTGTACGTGCCGGGCGGTCGCGCCGCCTATCCGTCAAGCGTGCTGATGAACGCGATCCCCGCACGCGTCGCCGGGGTCGAACGACTGGCGATGGTCACGCCCACCCCCGATGGCGCGGTCAACCCGCTGGTCCTCGCCGCCGCCGAGATCGCCGGCGTCGACGAGGTCTGGCGCATCGGCGGCGCGCAAGGCGTCGCCGCGCTCGCCTACGGCACCGGCCGGATCGCGGCGGTCGACGTGATCGTCGGGCCGGGCAATGCCTGGGTCGCGGAGGCCAAGCGCCAGCTCTACGGGCGGGTCGGCATCGACATGGTGGCGGGGCCGTCCGAGATCGTCGTGGTGGCGGACGGCGCCAACGACCCCGAATGGATCGCCGCCGATCTGCTCAGCCAGGCCGAGCACGATCCGACCAGCCAGTCGATCCTGTTCACCGACGACGCCCACTTCGCCGATGCGGTCGCCGCCGCTGTCGAGCGCCAGCTTGCCACGCTGGCGACCGGGGCGGTGGCGCGCGCGAGCTGGCGGGCGAACGGCGCGATCGTGCTGGTCGCCATGCTGGCCGACGCGATCCCGCTGTGCGACCGGCTCGCGCCCGAGCATCTCGAGCTCGCGGTCGCCGACCCCGAGCCGCTGTTCGGCCAAGTCCACCACGCCGGCTCGGTGTTCCTCGGCCGGCTTACCCCGGAGGCGGTCGGCGATTATGTCGGCGGTCCCAACCACGTCCTGCCGACCGGGCGTCGCGCGCGCTTCGCCTCCGGCCTGTCGGTGCTCGATTTCATGAAGCGCACCTCCTATCTGGCGTGCGACGCCGCCGCGCTCCGCCGGATCGGCCCGGCGGCGGTGGCGCTCGCCGCGGCCGAGGGGCTGCCCGCGCACGGCCGCTCGGTCGCGCTCAGGCTCCAGGAGTGAGATGACCAGGACCGCCAACCGTTCGCGCGCACGCTCCGCCGCGCGCCTTGCCGCCGTGCAGGCGCTCTACCAGCAGGAGATGGAGGCGACGCCGATCGCGCGGCTGCTCACCGAGTTCCACCAGCACCGGCTCGGCGCGACGATCGACGACGTCGAATATGCCGACGCCGAAGTGAGCTTCTTCGACGATGTCGTGAAGGGTGTCGACGCGCGCCGCGCCGAGCTCGACGCGTTGATCGCGGCGCGGCTGGCGGCGGGCTGGACGCTCGACCGGCTCGACAAGCCGATGCGCCAGATCCTGCGCGCCGGCGCCTACGAGCTGGTCGCGCGGCCCGACGTGCCGGTGGGCAGCGTGATCTCCGAATATGTCGATGTCGCCGACGCCTTCTACGACAGGCGCGAAAAGGGGTTCGTGAACGGGCTGCTGGACGCGGTGGCGAAAGACGTGCGCGGCTGACGGAACCCGGCCGGTTCCCCGATCGTACCGGTCCCGGAATCACGGGAGTTCGTCCAATGACCTTCAAGACCCTGCTCGTCGCCGCCGGACTCGTGGTCGCCGCGGCGGCGATGCCCGTCGCCGCGGACGCCCAGCATCATGGCGGCGGTGGCGGCGGCGGTCATGGCGGCGGCCACGGCGGCGGCCACGGCGGTGGCGGTGGTCATCTGGGTGGCGGTGGTCATGGCGGTGGAGGCTTTCACGGCGGCGGCGGATATGGCGGGAGCCACCATGGCGGCGGCGGCTTCCACGGCGGCGGCTATCGTGGCGGCGGCTGGCACCATGGCTATCGTCATCCGAGTTACGGCTACGGCTACGGCAATGGCTATCGCCGCTGCGGATGGCGCTGGCACCATCATCGCCGCGTGCGGCGCTGCTGGTAGCGCCCGCGCGAGCGATCACCGATAGTTGAAGCTGATGCTGATCCGCTCGGACTTCGCACGGCCGGCCGGCACCTCGTGGCGCAGCCAACTCTCCCACAGAAAGACGCTGCCCGACCTCGGCGCCGCGTAGACGAAGCTGCGCGCGTCCTCGGGGGCGTCGTCGCGGCGGAGCGGCGCGGCCATCATCATTGCCAGCCGCGGGTCTTCGAGTCGGAGGCCGGCGGCGCCGTCGGGGACGCGGACGTAGACGGTGCCCGAGACGATGCCGTGCGGGTGGATGTGGCCGCTATGGCCGCCGCCGCCCTTGAGGAGGTTGACCCACAGGCTGTCGAGCTTGAGCCGCCGCCCGCCGAGATCGAGATACGCGTCCTCGGCGTAGCGGCGGACGTGGCGGTCGAGGACGCGGCGCAGGTCGGCGAAGGCCGGATCGCGCACCGGCAGGTCGTCGAGCGAGGCGTAGGAGGTGTAGCCGGGATAGCCGTGCGCGCGGCTCCACGCGCGGCCGGCGCGATCGTCGCGCGCCAGCCGGCGCACGCTCGCGTCCAGCCCCGCGAGCAGGGCAGGGTCGTCGAGCGCGCCTTCGTAGAAGCGCGTCGCGAAGAGGGTGCGCGTGGTCATCGTGTCGGCGAAGCACGGTGCGCGGCATCGTTCAAGTTGCCAGCGCATCCCAACGCGCTCACCAGCCGTTCGGGCCGAGCAAAGTCGAGGCCCCCGCACCGCGCCGGCCCTTCGACTTCGCTCAGGGCGAACGGACGGGGTCCGGTCCCGACCGAGGAGGCGACATGCGAGAGGCGGAGTTCATCGGGCGGTTGCGCGCACTCGCCACCCACGCTGCGGCGCGCGGGCTGGCGGATGACGCCGCGGTGCTCGGCGATCTCGTGCTGACCCACGACATGATCGTCGAGGGGGTCCACTACCTGCCGGACGATCCGCCCGCCGACGTCGCGTGGAAGCTGGTCGCGGTCAATCTCTCCGATCTCGCCGCCAAGGGCGCGACCCCCGAGGGCGTGCTGCTCGGCTATCCGCTGGGCGATCCCGACTGGGACGCGGCGTTCGTCGAGGGGCTGGGCGTGGCGCTCGTCGCGCTCGGCGTCGCGCTGCTCGGCGGCGACACGGTGTCCGCGCCGCCGGGCGCGCCGCGGATGATCGGCATGACCGCTCTCGGCCGATCCGCGCACGCCCCCGATCGGCGCGGCGCGCACGCGGGCGACGATCTCTGGCTGATCGGCGCGATCGGCGAGGCGGGCGCCGGGCTCGCGATCGCGCGCGGCGTGCCGGGGCCCGACGCTCTGCTCGCCGCCTATCGCCGTCCGCGGCCGTTGCTTGCCAAGGGTCGCGCCATCGCGCCCTACGCCACCGCGATGGCGGACGTGTCGGACGGGCTGCTGATCGATGCGGCGCGGATCGCCGCCGCTTCGCGCCTCGCGGTCGCGATCGACCTCGACGCGGTGCCGCGATCGGCGGCGCTCGCCGCGTTCGCGGGCGACGATCGCGCCGCGCGCCTCGCCGCGGCGACCGCGGGCGACGATTATGCGCTGATCCTCGCGCTCGATCCTGCGGATGCGGCGATCGCGGCGGCGCTCGGCGCGGTGCGGATCGGCGGCTTCGCGTCCGGGGCGGGGCTGACGCTCCACGATGCCGGTGGGGCGATGCCACTGCCGGCGCGGCTCGGCTGGGAACACCTCGCCCGCTGACGCGGCTTGCAATGATGGATTTCGCGTGCCTTACTCGCGGATGGCCTTCGCGACCGACCCCGGCAAACGGGGCGGCGGCGGGACACGGGCCGCATCGGAGGAGGATGCCCCAATGACAGTGGTCTATGTCGCGATCGTGTGTGGCCTGCTTGCGGTGCTCTACGGCATCGTCACCGCCGCGAGCCTGCTGCGCCTTTCGCCGGGCAATCCCCGCATGGTCGAGATCGCGAGCGCGATCCAGGAGGGCGCGGGCGCCTATCTCGGGCGGCAATATACCACGATCGCGGTGGTCGGCGTCGTCGTGCTCGCGCTCGTCGCCTACTTCCTCGGCCTGGTCGCGGCGGTGGGCTTCGCGCTCGGTGCGATCCTGTCGGGCATCACCGGCTATATCGGGATGATGATCTCGGTGCGCGCCAATGTCCGCACCGCCGAGGCCGCGCGCTTCAGCCTCCAGGCCGGCCTCACCACCGCGTTCCGATCGGGCGCGGTGACCGGGCTGCTGGTCGCCGGGCTCGGCCTGCTCGCGATCTCGCTGTTCTTCTGGTACCTGACCGGACCGGGCGGTCACGTCCCCGGTGATCCGGCGGATCGTACCGTGGTCGACGGGCTGGTCGCGCTGTCGTTCGGCGCCTCGCTGATCTCGATCTTCGCGCGGCTGGGCGGCGGCATCTTCACCAAGGCGGCGGACGTCGGCGCCGATCTGGTCGGCAAGGTCGAGGCGGGCATCCCCGAGGACGATCCGCGCAACCCCGCGGTCATCGCGGACAATGTCGGCGACAATGTCGGCGACTGCGCGGGCATGGCCGCCGACCTGTTCGAGACCTATGTCGTGACGCTCGGCGTGACCATGGTGTCGATCGCGATGTTCCTCGGCACCGGCGGCGAGGCGACGCTGCGGCTGATGTCGCTGCCGCTGCTGATCGGCGGGGTGTGCATCGTCACCTCGATCATCGGCACCTTCATGGTGCGGCTCGGCGGCGGCACGATCATGGGCGCGCTCTACAAGGGCTTCTGGACGTCCGCGATCCTGGCGGTGCCCGCGCTCTATGCCGCGACCGCCTGGGTGCTGGGCGACATGACGACGCCGATCGCCGGCGCCGACGGCGGCGTCGTGGTGACGGGCATGAACCTGTTCTGGTGCATGGTGGTCGGCCTCGCGCTGACCGGCGCGCTGGTGTGGATCACCGAATATTATACCGGCACCGATCATCGCCCGGTCCGCTCGATCGCGCTCGCCAGCGTCACCGGGCACGGCACCAACGTCATCCAGGGGCTGGCGATCAGCCTGGAGGCGACCGCGCTTCCCACGCTGGCCATCGTCGTCGCGGTGATCGCCGCGTTCCAGCTGGCCGGGCTGCTCGGCATCGCCTTCGCCGCGACCGCGATGCTCGCGCTCGCCGGCATGGTGGTGGCGCTCGACGCCTATGGGCCGGTGACCGACAATGCCGGCGGCATCGCCGAGATGGCGGGGCTTGAGCACGACGTGCGCGAGCGCACCGATGCGCTCGACGCGGTCGGCAACACCACCAAGGCGGTCACCAAGGGCTATGCGATCGGCTCGGCCGCGTTGGCGGCGCTGGTGCTGTTCGGGGCGTATACCTCCGATCTCAAGACTTTCTTCCCCGGCCTGACGGTCGATTTCACGCTGTCCAACCCCTATGTCATCGTCGGGCTGCTGCTCGGCGCGCTGCTGCCCTATCTGTTCGGTGCGTTCGGGATGACCGCGGTCGGCCGCGCGGCCGGCGCGGTGGTCGAGGAGGTGCGCGCCCAGTTCCGCGACAATCCCGGGATCATGCTCGGCACCTCGCGGCCGGATTATGCGCGTACCGTCGATCTGGTGACGCGCGCCGCGATCCGCGAGATGATCGTGCCGAGCCTGTTGCCGGTTCTGACCCCGGTGGCGCTGTACTTCGTCATCCGCGCGGTGGCGGGGCAGGCCAACGGCTTCGCCGCGCTGGGCGCGCTGCTGCTCGGCGTGATCGTCTCGGGGCTGTTCGTCGCGCTGTCGATGACCAGCGGCGGAGGCGCGTGGGACAATGCCAAGAAATATATCGAGGACGGCAATCACGGCGGCAAGGGCAGCGAGGCGCACAAGGCGGCGGTGACCGGCGATACGGTCGGCGATCCCTACAAGGACACCGCCGGGCCTGCGGTCAACCCGATGATCAAGATCACCAACATTGTCGCGCTGCTCCTGCTCGCCGCGCTGGCGCGGGGGTGAGAATCAGCGGGGGTGAGGATCAACGGCCTGCCGTGCTGAAACTCAGTTCGGGCTGAGCCAAGTCGAAGCCGTGGTCTTCCCTCGAGCAGGACGGCCCTTCGACTTCGCTCAGGGCGAACGGAGGTTTGGTCTCATCAGATCGTCTCGGCCGAAGGGACATGTGGCGTGGCGGGCGCCTTGGGCGCGGCCGGCGGCGACACGACCTGCGGCGGCGTCGGCGGGACCGGCAGCGTGGTCAGCGTCGGACCGGTCGCGCGCGCTGCCCCCGCGCTGCTGCAGCCATCGCCCGAAACGCGGCGCAGCAATTGCGGCTGCTTGCCAACGCCGAGCGAGGTCGCCTGCACTGAAGTCGTGCAGGCGCGGCCGTTGACGACGGTGGTGGTCGTATAGCTGTAGCGCGCGCCAGCAGGCGCGTTGGCAAGCGCGGCGAGTTGCATGTTGCCGCCCGGCGTCACCGCAGCGGGGCGCGCCGCCATCGCCGAGACCCGCCGCATCATCTGCGCGGCCTGCATGTCCATCATCGCCGCCATGCGATCGAGCGCGGCGAACGGCGACTCGACGACCGGCGCACGCAGCACCAGCCGCGGCGGCACGTCGCCGGTGTAACGCACGAGCCGCACGCTGCCGTCGGGCAGTATGACGCGCAGCAGATGGACCTTGGGCGCCTCGGCATAGGCGGCGACGCCGAGCCCGGCGACGAGCGCGGCGGCGGTCGCGAGCGCGAGGGGACGAGAGTGGCGCATGGCGTTTCTCCTCGTGTGATCTGCTCCGACACTCCGCAAAACCGGCTGAACGGCAGTTGAACGCGCCCGTCGGAGGGCTAGCCGGCCGGTCTCGCCGGTGTATGGTCGCAGCCGCAGCGGAGGGGGCGGGCGGCGATGAAGTTCGGGATCGGGTTCGCCGGCATCGTCGCCATCCTGCTGATCGCCTGCGCGCTCTCGACGAACCGCCGCGCGATCCGGCTGCGCGTCGTCGGCGCGGCGTTCGGATGCCAGGCCGGCATCGCGGTGCTGGTGCTCGACGTGCCGTGGGGCCGGCGGCTGCTCGGCGTCCTCTCGGACGCGGTCGCCAACCTGCTCGGCTATGCCGCCGCCGGCACCCAGTTCCTGTTCGGCCCGCTCGCCACCGATCCGCTCGGGCGGATGTTCGCGATCCAGGCGCTGCCGGTCATCATCTTCTTCGCGGCGCTGGTCTCGATCCTCTATCACCTCGGCATCATGCAGTTCGTGGTGCGCTGGATCGGTGGCGGAATCGAGCGGATCATCGGCGTGTCCAGGGTCGAATCGCTGTGCGCCGCGGCCAACATCTTCGTCGGCCAGTCGGAGAGTCCGCTGGTCATCCGCCCCTATCTCGCCGCGCTGACCCCGCCGCAGCTCTTCGCGGTGATGACCAGCGGCATGGCGGGCGTCGCGGGCACGATCCTCGCCGCCTATGCGGCGATGGGCATCCGCATCGACTATCTGCTCGCGGCGAGCTTCATGTCGGCCCCAGGCGGCCTGCTGATGGCCAAGATCATCATGCCCGACATCGTCGCGCCCGCCGCGCTCGACCGCGTCGACGAGGTCGCGGCGATGGCGCCGCATGGCGAGGACACGCCGATCAACATCATCATGGCGGCGAGCCAGGGCGCGCAGACCGGCGTCCGCATCGCGGTCGCGGTCGGCGCGATGGTGTTCGCCTTCGTCGCGCTGGTCGCGCTAGCCAACGGCCTGCTGAGCGGTGTCGGCCACTGGTTCGGGCTGGAGGGGCTGACCTTCCAGCGGCTGCTCGGCTATGTCTTCGCGCCCGTGATGGTCCTGCTCAACGTGCCGTGGCGCGAGGCGGGGATCGCGGGCGGGCTGTTCGGCGAGAAGATCGTGCTCAACGAGTTCGTCGCCTATCTCTCGCTCGGCCGGGACCAGGCGCAACTTTCGCCGCATACCATCGCGGTGGTGACGTTTGCCTTGTGCGGGTTCGCCAACTTCGCCTCGATCGCGATCCAGATGGCGGCGACCGGCAGCCTCGCCCCCAATCAGCGCCCGATGATCGCGCGGCTCGGCCTGCGCGCGCTGGCGGCGGGCAGCCTGGCGAACCTGATGTCGGCGGCGTTCGCCGGACTGTTGCTGGCGCCGTAGGAGGAGCAAGTGATTGATCCGAAAACCGAGAAGGCGATAGCGAACATCGCGCATGCGACGACATCAAGACGGCGCGCCTCTGGATTGCTACCGGTCGACGCGAAAACAATGCCGAGGTGGAACGCGCCGCACGACGTCGCGTCGCTGCGCTTGCATCGACTGCGCCCGAAGGAAGCCTCGAGCACGACTTCTGGGGGATGGTCGAGACAGTGGAGCAAATCCGTCGCGATCGCGGTACAGCCGCGCGGATGAGCCGACTCCGCCCGGTTGCCCAGACACGCGGCGAGCGTGAAGCGCTGCGGTCCTGCGTTAGCCGAGAAAAGCCGGGCTTTCGTGAGGTGCTCGACTATGGCCTGCCCGAGTTAACGGCCGAAGCGATCGTCATCCGCCGCGCCGCGGAGTTCGACGATGCGCTGGTCGCTATCGCGGTCGCGCGACTTCGAGACGCTGGGATCGAGACCGGCTGACGCGGAAACCCGACGGGCCGATTCCCTACGCGGCTATCCGATCGATCGGCTGCGGATGCTGGACCGGCAGCGTGTGGCCGCCGCGATCCTCTCGGCGCTCGCCTTCGTCGCCGCGCATCGGCGTGGGTGCCGTCGCGGCTGATCGTCGTCGCGTTCGGCGCGGCGATCCTGACCGCGCGCTATGTCCGGCGGCGCGATCTGTCCGGCTGCATGATCGCGCACATGCTCATCGATCTCGGGCTCGCCCGAGCCCGATCTCGAGCGCTGCGCTGATCCTGGCGGCCACCGCCGCGAGCTCGGCGGGCGGAGCGGGGGGATCGGCATAGGTCGGGTGCGCGAGCGGGACGCCGTGATAGACCGGCGTCACGTGCATGTGGAAGTGGAACACCGTCTGGTCGGCATCCTGCCCGCTGCTCTGCCGGATCAGGATGCCGCCGGGATGCAGCGCGGTGGTCTGGGCGCGCGCGATCCGCTGCGTCACCACGATCAGGTGCGCGAGCACGGCCGGCGGGATGTCGAGCAGGGTGCGGACATGCGCCTTGGGGATCACCAGCACGTCGCCGGGCGCGATCGGGTGGATGTTCATGAAGGCGAGCGTCTGCGCGTCCTCATAGACCTTCACCGCGTTCAGCCGCCCGTCGAGGATCCTGGCGAAGGCGTTGTCGGCATAGGCACCGGTCAGCCCGGTGGCGGTGCCGGGCGCCGATCCCGGGGCAACCGCCTGCGCCGTCGCCGCGCCGCCCAGGCACAAGGCGAGCAACGCCGGCAGCACCGCGCGCATCGGCTCAGCCCTTGAGCTTCGTGTTGCAGGCGCTCCAGTATTTCGGCCAGGTCTGCCCCGCCGCGATCTTCCCCGCCGCCTTGTCGGCCTGCCACATCCCGCCGCATTTGCGCTGGCGATCGTGCATCGCGGTCATCGCCGCGCTGGGTGCGGACGCGCTCCTCGCGGCTGCGGGCCGGGCTGCGGTCGCCGGCGCCGTGCCGGCTGCGGCGGTCGTCCCGCGGCACTGGGCGAGGAACTGGTTCCAGGTCTGGCCGGCGGGCAGGGTCCCGGCGGTCTTGGCCGCCTGATATCTGGCGCCGCACACCTTCATCGCATTGTCGGCTCGTGCCATGCCTGCCGCACCCAGCAGGGCCATGCCCGTCGCGATCATCGCCACCTTGCGCATCTGCTTCCCTCCTCGATCGAAGGACCGGATAGTAGCAGACGCGGCGGCCGGCGCCAGCGGGTCGGTTACGCCGCCGCGTCGGCGGCCCCACCGGCGGTCGAGCCGGACTCGGCGCCGCAGCGATGCCGTGCGCATCCGCGACGCCCCGCCGGGCGCGGCGATCGAAGGGGGCGGGCTGGACAAGTGCCGCGCGCTGTTTCAGTTTCGCGGTCGCGACGGACAGGGTCGTCGCAAGGGAGGATCGCCTTGACGCGTACATGCTTGCTGGCGGCGTTGCCGCTGGCGCTCGTTGCCACGCCCGTGCTCGCGGCCAGGGCGGTGAAGGTGATCGATCCGATCGCCCCCGCCGTCGCCAGACACATGACCGTCGCCACCACCACCGTCGTGATCGGCGAGGCCGCCGCGCCGATCGTCGCCAGGCTCGAGACGAAGGCCGCGGACAAGCGCCGCGCGGCCAATCTGCCGCCGGTCGATCCGGCGGTCGCGTTGTCGCCGCGGCCGGCGGCGTCCAGCTACGAAACGCTGCCGGTTGCGACGATGCTGCCGCTCGAGATCGAGGATGTCACGAGGGACTGGGGGCTGACCTCCGGACAGGCGGTCAAGCTCGTCGTCACCGTCGATACGCTCAAGACCGCGGACGCGGGCATGGGGCTGCTGCTGGGCAGCTCCGACGAACTTGCCGGCACGGTCGAGGTCGTCGATGCGGCGAGCGGCGCGCGCGTCGGGCAGTTCTACGTCGACGTGCTCAACTTCCGCGGCGGCATGCTCGGCATGGCGATCCGCGGATCGGGCGTGCGCGAGAAGCTCGCCGCCGAGTTCGCCAAGCATGTCGCCGAGCAGCTGAGCGGCTCGAAGAAGAAGCCGGGTACGGCCTCGTGATCCGCGCGCTCGTGCTGGCCGGCCTTGCGCTGGCGGCGACACCGGTCGCGGCGCCTGCCGAGCGGGTTATCGACTACAGCATCGACGAGGCGACCGCAGCGCGGAACGCGACCGAGCAGGGGCTGCCGCTCGCGCCGCTGCCCGCCAGGGGCACGACGCACGTCGCGATCGCGGTTGCGCCCGCGGTGGATCACCAGGTCCTGCGCGTCGGTATCGCCTGCTCCGCCTGGACGGTGCGCAACCCGATATCGACGCTCCTGAAGCGGCTGTTCTCGCGCTGGGATCGCGACGGCGCGCCTGCCGCCGCCGCCGGGCCGGGCGTCGACACGCTCGTGACGATCGATCGCGCCGCGACGCTGAGCCGTTGCGTCGCCAGCGGCGAGCTGACGACCAACTGCATCACGCGCGTGACGATCGACGGCACCGTCGCGCGCGGCGGGGGCGCCCCGGCGCCGCTCCATGTCGAGCGCGAGGAAACCACCAAGGGGATCGGCGCCTGTGCCGGCCTGACCCGCGGCATCGGCCTCGTCAGCCGCGACGCCGGCATCGCGCTGATCGCGGCGGTGGGCGGGGCGGGGTAGCGCTCCGGCTTGTCGCTCCTCGGCTGGGAGCCGACAAGGCAGTGCAGAGGCGGTGATCCCGTCCAGCCGAAGCCGCGCCAGGCGCATCGCCTCGTCGAGCGTTTCCTCGGCAAAGACACGCGTTTCCGCGGCATCGCCACCCGCTACGAACAGACCGCCGGAGCCCATCTCGCCATGATACGGCGCGCCGCCGCCGTCATCCGGTCACGTCCATAACCCCAGATCATTCCGCTGCCGGCAGATAAATCTCCCCGCCCTTCTCCCGGAACCGCTCGCTCATCTCCGCCATCCCCGCTTCGGCCTCCGCCTCGGCGAGCACCGGCGTCGCCGCGATGAAGGCGTCGGCAGCCTGGTTCTGCCTCGCGGCGAAGTCGCGCACTTCCTGGCTGATCTGCATCGAGCAGAACTTGGGGCCGCACATCGAGCAGAAATGCGCCGACTTGGCACCCTCCGCGGGCAGAGTCTGGTCGTGGAACTGCTCGGCCGTCTCCGGGTCGAGCGACAGGTTGAACTGGTCGCGCCAGCGGAAATCGAAGCGCGCACGCGAGAGCGCATCGTCGCGCAGTTGCGCCGCCGGGTGGCCCTTGGCGAGATCGGCGGCATGCGCGGCGAGCTTGTAGGTCACCACGCCGACCTTGACGTCGTCGCGGTCGGGGAGCCCGAGATGCTCCTTGGGCGTGACGTAGCAGAGCATCGCGCAGCCGAACCACCCGATCATCGCGGCGCCGATGCCGCTGGTGATATGATCGTAGCCCGGCGCGATGTCGGTGGTGAGCGGCCCCAATGTGTAGAACGGCGCCTCGCCGCACGCCTCGAGCTGCTTCTCCATATTGGCCTTGATCTTGTGCATCGGCACATGGCCGGGCCCCTCGATCATCACCTGGACGTCCTGCTTCCAGGCGCGGAAGGTGAGCTCGCCCAGGGTCGCGAGCTCGCTGAACTGCGCCTCGTCGTTGGCGTCGGCGATCGATCCGGGGCGCAGCCCGTCGCCCAGCGAATAGGCGACGTCGTACGCCTTCATGATCTCGGTGATCTCGTCGAAGCGCTCGTAGAGGAAGCTCTCCTTGTGGTGCGCGAGGCACCATTTCGCCATGATCGAGCCGCCGCGGCTGACGATGCCGGTGACGCGCCTGGCGGTCATCGGGATATAGGCCAGGCGGACGCCGGCATGGATGGTGAAGTAATCCACGCCCTGCTCGGCCTGCTCGATCAGCGTGTCGCGGAAGATGTCCCAGGTCAGATCCTCGGCGATGCCGCCGACCTTCTCGAGCGCCTGGTAGATCGGCACGGTGCCGATCGGCACCGGCGAATTGCGCAGGATCCACTCGCGCGTGTCGTGGATGTTGCGGCCGGTCGACAGATCCATCACCGTGTCCGCGCCCCAGCGGATGGACCAGACCATCTTGTCGACCTCGGCGGCGACGTTCGAGGCGACGGCCGAGTTGCCGATATTGGCGTTGATCTTGACCAGGAAGTTGCGGCCGATCGCCATCGGCTCGCTCTCGGGGTGGTTGATGTTGGAGGGGATGATCGCGCGGCCCCTCGCCACTTCATCCCGGACGAACTCGGGGGTGACGTGGTCGGGGATCGACGCGCCGAAATCCTGGCCGTCGCGGACCAGCTTCTCGGTCAACGCCGCGCGACCGGCATTCTCGCGGATCGCGACATACTCCATCTCGGGGGTGACGATGCCGCGGCGCGCATAGTGCATCTGGCTGACGTTGGCGCCGGCACGCGCGCGCAGCACTCGGCCGCGGACCTGCGGGAAGGCGGGCACGCCGCCCGAGCGATCGGGTCCGAGCCGGCCATTGTCCTCGGGGCGCAGCTCGCGCTGCGCGACCTCTTCGACATCGCCGCGGCCACGGATCCAGTCGCGGCGCAGCTCGGGCAGGCCGGCCATGATGTCGATGCGGGCGTGCGTGTCGCTGTACGGCCCGGACGTGTCGTAGACGCGCACCGGTGGCTCCTTGGCGCTGGGCTCGAGCACGATCTCGCGCATCGCCACGCGGATGCCGCCGCGCCCTTCGACGTGAATCTTCTTCGAGCCCCGGATCGAGCCGGTCGTCACCTTCATTTCGGCCTGCCGGCCGTAGCCGGCTTCGCCGGTTGGCATTTCCGTGCGTGCGGGGATATCGGCCATGGTCGGTCCTTTCAGGGGGATGCGTCGGCGCGGCCGGTGAGGCCGGCCAGGAACAGGATGAGCCCGATGACGAGCGAGACGACGCCCAGCGGCCGGGCGGCGGGGATGCAGGCGCGCGCCACGCGGAGCAGCGGCTGCGGCGCGGCGATGAGGGCCAGTCCCTCGATGCAGGCGACGACCGCGATCAGGGTGACGGTCAGCGCCAGCCCGTCATGGGTGACATGATGCGACAGCACGATCGCGACGCCGACGGCGAACGCGGCGACGCCGGACAGCAGCGCCAGCGCCGGGTTCGCCTCGAGCGCGGCGACGATCGCGCCCAGTCGAGAAGGCTGCGCGGCGAGCAGCGCGCCGATGGCGAGCGCGTACAGCCCGATCGCCTGCGCGAGCCACAGCGTCAGCACCGTCAGCGTATGCGCCACGCCATCTCCTTCGCTTCGGACGGGGGGCGCGACAGCCCTCCCTCCGCCGGCATGAACCGGATCAGGTTCGACGGGTCGCGGGCGATCGGCCCGCCTCTCAGCCGCCGATATGCGCGGCCCCCCGGGGTAGAGGCCGTTGTAGCGGTTGCGGCGGCCTTGGCAACCGCGCCGCCGCCGCATCCCCGTACGAACACCCGCGATGTGAACAGAAGCGATCTCGCGCGTTCAGTGCTCCGACAGCGGGCGTGGCGTTTATCGCTGGTACCATCGAGTAGACGATCATGGCCTTTCGACGCCCCCTGACGGCGCTTGCCGCCGCTGCCGTGCTGCTGCCGCTCGCCGCCTGCTACGACGATGGCTACGGCCCCAATGGCGGCTACGGGCCGCCGCCGCCGCCACCGCGCGACGCACCGGGTTATTACGGCGATCGTCCGCCGCCGCCCCCGAACGGCTATTACGACCATGGCGCGCCGCCGCCGCCGCCGGGCTATCGCGGCGACGGCTATGGCGGCAATCGCCCACCGCCGCCACCGCCTGGCAACTACTACGATCGCGATGCTCCGCCGCCGCCGCCGGGCTACGATCCGGCGCGCGACTATCGCGATCGGCCGGGCGGCGAGCGCCCGCTGACCCGCGACGACCGCGTCTATCGCGGACATGACGGGCGGTATTACTGCAAGCGCTCGGACGGCACGACGGGTACCGTGGTCGGCGCGGTCGCCGGCGGCGTGCTCGGCAGCATCCTCGGTGGCGGCGGTGCGCTCGGTACCTTGCTCGGCGCCGGCGGTGGCGCGCTGCTCGGCCGATCGGTCGATCAGGGTGAGGTGCATTGCCGCTAGGTTTTTCTGCCAAGCGTTGGGACAAACCGCTGAGTGTTGTCGAGCCGGCACGGATATCGTGACGCCTCTGGATCGAAAAACGCTGTTTCCCGGGCTTGAAGCCATCTGGCACGACCGATGCAAAGCCTCCTGCGACCGCCGACAGGGGTGGTCGCAGGAGGAGACCCATCATGACCTATCGTTCGATCACCACCGTCCTGGCGTGCACGTTCGCCGCCGGCGCCATCGGCTCCGCGGCCGTCGCCGCGACGCCCACCGCCGCCGCACCGGCGGCGCGCGTCGCCTATGCCGATCTCGATCTCAGTTCCGCAGCGGGTCAGCGCACGCTGGCACACCGGCTCAGCGGCGCCGTCTCGCTGGTCTGCCCGGCCGAGACGATCGACCGCTACGTGGAGCAGGCCTGCCGCCGGTCCGCATTCGATCGCGCCCATGCCGATCTGCACAAGGCGGGCGTCCCCGCATTCTGATGCGGCCGGCGCCGGATGGTGCGGGTCTAGAAGATGTATCTGATCCGCACCGTCTCGGCGACCGCGGCGCTGCCGACCACGAAGCGCGCCGCCGCGAAGCTCGGCGGCCCCCAATAGGTTCGCGGATTGTTCGAGAAGCCGAACCCCTCGGTCGGGAGGCCGAAGCGGGTATCCATGCGGCCATTCCCATTCTCGTCGTGGAACAGCGCAATGGCGTAGCTGCCCGCGGGCAGATCGTCGAAGCGGAGCACGGGCCTCGCGGCCGCGACCGCGAGGTGACGCGCGGCCGGGTCTCTCGTACAATCCGGGAAATACGCCGGTACGGTGGTGAGGCAGACCTGCACCAGCCCCTTGGCGGACCGCAGCCCGGTGATCGCGATCTCGACGCTACCCGGAGATGCCATGCCCTGGGCCGTGCCCTGCGCCGCGCCCTGGAGGGACAATCCGGCCGCCGCGACCAGGGCCTGGCGACGCCGCCGGCTCGAACGTGCCGAGCCCGTGGTCGGTGCCGCACAGGCGGTCCCAGACGCGGAAATAAAGGCCATAGTTGCACCTGTATCGCTCGTGATGACGCTGGTGGTGGCTGGCGGTGATCAGCCAGCGGCCGGCACGGCCGGCGACCAGCCGACGCGGGAACAGCTCCCACCCCATGTGATTGGTGACGCCCATCAGCGTCATGACGGCCAGCACCACGCCCAGCGCCGCGACGTGCAGCGGCACGATCAGCACCAGCGCGGGGATCACCACCGCGCCGCTCAGCGCCTCGCCGGGATGGAAGCTCATCGCCGCCCACGCGGTCGGCGGGCGGCTGGCATGGTGGACGGCGTGGTACGCGCGGAACGGCGCGGGCCGGTGCATCCAGCGGTGCGTCCAGTAGAACCAGGTGTCGTGCAACACGAGGCAGAGCAGCACCGACACCGGCAGCCACCACAAGGGATAGGCATGGACATCGCTGTAGACGCGCGTCCAGCCATGCGTCCGCCAGCCCCAGGCCAGCATCCCCGCGGGCACGCCGTAGATCGCCGCCGAAGCGAGGCTCCAGCCGATCTCGCGGCGGATCTGGCGGTCGAGCCCGGCATACTGGCCGGGCCGGCGCGCGCGCGTCGCCCAGGCGAAGCCGCCCGAGACGATCACGTAGCGCACCGCGACGATCACGGTCATCGCGAACGCGGACAGCAGGATGGCGGCGGGCGCGGACATCGGGCGTGTGTAGGCGATCGGGGGGGCGGGGGGAATGGCGAGGATTGGTGGGACGCCAGCAGCCCCGCCCCCACCCCGGACGTGATCCTGAGCGCCCGCCTGTCACCGTTCGGACGGCGCTGCCGGTGTCCTGCGGCCAAGGCAGCGGGACACCGGCTCAATGTCCGGCGAGAGGCGGTCTCGCGACGATCGGCGCGCCCCGTGGCGGCGTCAGTGGCCGACGGCGATGCCGACCGACTTCGTCTGGAGATACTCCTCGAACCCGGCCTTACCCCATTCCCGGCCCAACCCGCTCTGCTTATATCCGCCGAAGGGCATGTCCGGACCGTTCCAGAGACCGTGATTGACGTGGAAAGTGCCGGTGCGGATCCGCTTGACGATGCCCATCGCCCGATCGAGGTTGCTCGACGTCACCGCCCCCGAAAGGCCGTAGACGCTGTCATTGGCGATGCGGATCGCATCCTCGTCGTCCTCGTAGGGGATCACCGCCAGGACCGGGCCGAAGATTTCCTCCTGCGCGATCTTCATCTTGTTATCGACATTGACGAAGCAGGTCGGCTCGACGAAGAAACCACCGCCCTTGTCGGTCCTCACCTCGCCGCCGTGCAACAGCGTGGCGCCCTCGGCCTTGCCCGACTCGATATACCCCATCACCCGATCGCGCTGCCGCGCCGACGACAAGGGACCCATGACGTTGCGCGGCGCGTCGAAATCGCCCCACGCCGCATCGAATTGCGCATAGGCCTGCTTGAGGACCGCGATGCCCTCTTCGTAACGGCTGCGCGGCAGCAGCAGGCGCGTGATCGTCGCGCAGCCCTGCCCGGCATGATAGACGGTCATCGACCGGGCGACCGCCTGTGCATAATCGGGCGCATCGTCGAGGATGATGCCGGCCGACTTGCCGCCGAGTTCGAGGAACACGCGTTTCAGGGTCGGCGCCGCCTTCTCCATGATCCGCTTGCCGATCGCCGTCGAGCCGGTGAAGCTTATCATGTCCACGCGCGGATCGGTGACCATCATCTCGGCGACCAGCGCGGGATCCTGGCTGGTGACGACATTCAGCACGCCCGCCGGGAACCCGGCTTCCGCCGCCAGCTCGCCCAGGATGGCGCCCATCAACGGCGTCTCCGGCGCGGGCTTGAGGATCACGGTACAGCCCGCGAGCAGCGCCGGCGCGATCTTGCCGATGGCCATGTAGAGCGGCACGTTCCAGGCCGTGATCGCACCCACGACCCCGGCCGCTTCCCGAAACACGAAGCGCTGCGATCGTATCGAAAAGGACGTCATCTCGCCCATGTCCTGTTCGAAGCTGAATTCGTCGAAGATCTTGATACAGCCTTCGAAATTCTCGATCGCCAGATCGACCTGCGGGCCGCTGTTGATGGTGCCCCATGCCGCGCCGACCTCGTGCCGTGCGATCTCGGCGATGCGATCGCGGTTCGCCAGGGTAAGGTCGCGAAGCTTCACGACCAATTCACGCCGCAACGCCGCATCGGTGGACCAGCTCGTCTCGTCGAACGCGCGACGCGCCGATGCGATTGCGTCGTCCATGTCATCCGCCGACGCATCGGCTGCCACGCCAACCACCTCTCCGGTCCATGGACCGATATCCTCGTAGGTCGCGCCGTTGCTCGCGTCCCGGATGACGCCGTCAATGTAGAGCTTGCCTGGTTTCAGCATCGTCATGGTTCGTCGGCTCCAAAGATCATCGTTCTGGGCGGGGCGCAGGATCGTCCATCGTCAGGCCCCGGTGGAATTGTCGTCTTGCGACAGGGAAGGCACGTACCGTTATCTCGCCACGTCCGAATCAGCTATATGATATGCCTGAGTACCTGTGCCGGGTCACCCGCCCGGTAACCGATCCATGCCCCTAACGTCGGCTGGCGATCGTGGCAACGCGGCCGGGAGACACGGGCGCGGTTCATGACATGGTGGCGACGCCACCGCTCGCGCCCCTCCGGACCGGTGCGACGCCGCTTCGCTCAAAGCTGATCGACGGCGACCATCGCCTCGGGATGGTTGACCCGCGCCGCATGTTTTGCCGCGACATAGCCGAAGGTGAACGACGGACCCAGGCTCGATCCTGCTCCGGGATACGCACGTCCCATCACCGAAGCGGTCGATATCCCGGTCGCGTACAGGCCGGGTATGACCGAGCCGTCATCGCGCAGCACGCGGGCGTTGGGATCGGTGACCACGCCACCGTAGGTGCCGGCATCGCCGGGATAGATGAGGTAAGCGTAGAACGGGGCACGCTCGATCGTTCCCAGGGACCTGGATGGCTTGTGCGCGGGATCGCCCAGGAAGTTGTCGTATCGCCGATCGCCCCGATGAAAGTCGTCGTCCTTGCCCGCGCGGGCGAAACCGTTGAAGCGTTCGACCGTCGATACCAGCGTCGCGGGATCCATACCGCAGGCCCGCGCAAGCTCGTCGATCGTTTTCCCGGTCTTGAGGAAGCCGTTCTCCAGCCAGTCCTTCGGCTTGGTCTTCAGGCCGGGAAACGTGTTCGCGAGCATGTATTTCGCCATGAACTCGCTGTCGAGCACCAGCCAGCTCGGCACCGCCGGGACGGTCTTGTTGCGCTCGAACATGCCTTTGCAGAACGCCATGTAGGACTGGGCTTCGCGCATGTAGCGCACGCCGCTCTGGTCGACGATGATCGAGTGAGGGCTCGAGAGGTCGCCCTGGACCATCGCATTGAGCTCCGGCTTGTCGGGGCGCAGGGTTATCTGCAATCCGATCATCTCGTCCATCTGCGCGACCGCCGCGCCCAGCCGCATCATCTCCTCGATCATCTCGCCGGTGTCGCCGGGCGCCGTGTTCGACCATTCGGCTCTCGTCCCGGGCTGGTATTTATCGCGCATCGCCTGGTTTCGCGAGAAGCCGCCGGCGTTGACCAGGACACCGTCGCGGGCGCCGAACGACCGCTCCTTGCCGCCGACGTCGGCGACGACCCCCCTGACGACCCCGCGCTCGTCGACGATGAGACGTTTGACCGCGGCGTTCAGGCGCATATCGACCTTGGCCTTGCGCGCCGCCAGGAACATCCGACCCTGGAGCGCGGTGCCCGCCGATACCCATTTGCGCCCGGTGACCCGCGACGTCATCATCCTGAGCCCGATGCGGAACATGGCCCACTTGCCCGCCCACGTCGTCTTGAACCGCAGCACCTTCATCACTTCGCGGTTCCAGCCGGGATAGCTCATCCGACTCGGACGCATCAGCGCCTTTGCCTCGCCGAGTTCGTTCAGGTCGAACAGGTCGGCGACGACCGAGCGACCCTCGGTTCCGCCGGGCAAGTCGTCGTAATAATCGGGCCAGTAGCCGTATCGACCGAGCTTGACGCCCTGGCTTACGAGGAAATCAACCATCCGGGGCGCTTCGGTGACGTAGCTCGCCCGGCGCTCGCGGGTTGCTCCGGGGGTGTCGGGCGCATCCCCGACGACGTTGTCGAGATACAGCATCGCGTTGTCGAAACTGTCCTCGACCCCGGCCGGCTTCATGAAGCGATTGTTCGGGATCCACATCGCGCCGCCCGACCGGGCGGTCGTCCCGCCGAACATGTCGGTCTTTTCCAGGATGAGCGCGGTCTTGCCGACGGACTTCATGTAGAGTGCCGCGCACATCGACCCGCCACCGCTGCCGACGATGACGAAGTCGAAAGTCTCGTCCACGCTTTCCAAGCTCATCTCCTGCCCTCGGGCCCGCCCGCTTAACGGCCGGCGAGACTGGCGCGGCAGGGCGCCGGCCGCGCCGCGAGCGTCTCGCAATCCGGCAGGCCTTGCGCGGCCTACTCGCCTAGGACCGGGACATTCGCACCTTCAGACACGGAATTCAAGGCTTGAACGATCAAGGCTACGGACATAGATAGACGATACTCGGGCGCCAGCGAACGCGCGTGAGACCGGACCGAGCCTTCAGCGCGAGACGACACGAGCCACCAGCTGATCGTTGGCGATGACGACGACAAAATCCGCATGGCCACGAACATGCTTGTCAGGGACGAAAGCGATCAGTGAACATAGGTGAGTCCCGAGAGGAAGCCTTGTTTCGGGCGGAGGTGCGGGACTGGCTGGAGTCGAACGTGCCTGGACAGCGACGCCCGGAAGCGGGCGGCGATGCGCAGCGCGATTTCGACGCCGCCTGGCGGGCACGCCAGTTCGAGGGCGGCTGGGGTCATATCGCCTGGCCCGAAATCTATGGCGGCAGGGGCCTCCCGCTGGCGCTCCAGCTGATATGGTACGAAGAAGCGGCGCGCGCGGGCGCGCCCGGACATGTCGACATGTATTTCGTCGCGCTTCAGCACGCCGGGCCGACGCTGATCGCGCGGGGCGACGAGGCGCAGAAGGCGTTTCACCTGCCGAAGATCCTGAACGGCGAGGCGATCTGGTGCCAGGGGTTTTCCGAACCCGGCGCCGGATCGGATCTGGCTGCGATCCGGACGCGCGGCGAGGTGGACGGCGACAGCCTGATCGTCACGGGACAGAAGGTCTGGACCAGCTTCGGACGCTACGCGGCGCACCAGGAACTGCTCGTCCGCACCGATCCGGGATCGTCGCGGCACAAGGGCCTGACCTGGGTGATCTGCCCCATGGACAGCCCCGGGATAGATATCCGCCCGATCCGGAACCTGGCGGGCGATGACGATTTCTGCGAGGTGTTCTACGATGAGGTGCGCATCCCTCTCGCCAATATCGTCGGCGGCATCGGCAATGGCTGGGACGTCGCCATGTCGACACTGGGCTTCGAGCGTGGCGCGGCGTCAATCCCGCAGGTCATGGAATTGGCCCGCGACGTCGAAGCGCTGATCGACCTGGCCGGTTCGAAAACCTCCGGAACGACCGGAGACGGGACCATTCCCGCCCGGCTCGCGCGCGCGCGCGCCGATGTCGCGGCGGCGAAATCCATGGTCTATCTGATGATCGCGCGCGACTCCGGCGAAGCGCATCCGGGATCGCTCGGATCGCTGGTGCGGCTTTATCTGACCGAACTGGCGCAGCGCATCTCCAACATCGCCATGGACATCCTGGGCGCCGAAAGCCTGGAGCGGGGTGCGGCGCGGGGATGGCCCAGGCATTACCTCATCGATCTGAAGCACACGATCGCCGGCGGCACGTCCGAGATCCAGCGCAACATCATCGGTGAGCGGGTCCTTGCGCTGCCCAAGGGGCGGAAAGGATGATCCAGCTCGGTCTCAGCGATCAGCAGCGCGACATCGTCGATGGTGCGGCCGGGTTGCTGGCGGAGTACAGCCCGATCGCCCGCCTGCGGCCATCGGGAGCGCCGCTGGATGTGCACCGGCTTCTCGCGGAATGGGGTTGGTTCGGGATAGGCTTGCCCGAAGAGGCGGGCGGCGTGGGGCTCGGCGTCGCGGAGGAAGCGGTGCTGTATGTGCAAGCCGGACAGTTTCTCCTGTCCCCCGCCATTCTCGCCACGACGCTCGCGGTATCCGTGGTCGATGGCGACGCGTGCGTCCGGCTGCTCGACGGCCGCGACCGGGCCGCGATCGCGATCGCCTCCGGCGACGGCGTCTATTGTTTCGACCATGACGGGTCGAGCATCGTCGTGCTGGTCGATGGCGATCGGCTGGAATTCTATCCGGCGGAAGCCTTCACCGGCGCGATGGTGTCGGGGTTGGATGAAACGCTGACGATGCACAAGGGACGGCTGGATGCCTCGCGTCTCCTCGCCGTTCGGGGGAGCGCGCGCGCGACGCTGCTCACCGCGGCCATGCTGGCCGGCATCGCCAAGGCGACGACCGAACTGGCGGTGGCGCATGCCGCGACGCGCGAGCAGTTCGGACAGCCGATCGGCGCCTTCCAGGCGGTGAAGCATCGCTGCGCCGACATGGCGGTCGCGGCCTTTTCCGCCGAGGCGCAGCTGCTCATGGCGGCCGTGTCCGCGGCGCAGGACAGCGACGACGCGACGTTCCAGATCATCGCCGCCGCCCATGTGGCGACGCGCGCGGCGCGGGCCAACGGGTCTGCCGCAATCCAGGTGCACGGCGGCATGGGCTTTACCGCGGAGTGCGACGCGCATATCTTCCTCAAGCGTGCGCATGTGCTCGCGCGGCTGATCGGCGGGCTGGACGACCAGAGCGCGCGGCTGCTTGCCCATGCCGCCCCGGGAAGGACAGGCGGATGAACCTGGGGCTGCAGGGCAGGGTCGCGATCGTCACGGGGGGGAGCAGGGGTATCGGCCTTGAGATCGCCATGACCCTGGCGCAGGAAGGCGCCAGCGTCGTCGTCGCCGCCCGCGGCGCCGGGGCGCTCGACGAGGCGGTCGCCGCCATCGCGGCGGCTGGCGGCACGGCCCTTGGCATCGTCGCGAACATGGCCGAACCCGATGCCGCGCCCGCCCTCGTGGAAGGCGCGGTGCGGCGGTTCGGCAAGGTCGACATCCTCGTGAACAATGCCGGCGGTCAGCGCAAGCGCGCGGGCTTCGACGGTCTTACCGATCAGGACTTTCTCGAGGCCTATGAGGACAACGTCCTGTCCGTCGTCCGTGCCGTCCGGGCGGTGCTGCCGAGTATGCGGGAGCATCATTGGGGACGGATCATCAACATCGTCTCCGAGGCATCGACCCAGCCCGAACGGGTATTCCAGCATTACAACGCCGCCAAGGCGGCCGAACTGAACCTCACGAAATCGCTGTCGAAGGCGCTCGCGCGCGATGGCATTCTGGTCAACGCCGTCGCGCCGGGCCTGATCGCGACCCCCGGCATAGAGGACGATTTCGCGCGCAATGCCACCGAGCAGGGTCGTACGATCGAGGCGGTGAAAGCGGATTTCTTTCGCAAGTTCAAGCCCGGGCTGGTCCTGGCGCGTGCTGGCGAAGCGGCCGAGGTTGCGTCGGTCGTCGCATTCCTGGCCTCGGACCGCGCATCATATGTGACGGGCGCCAACTACCGCGTCGATGGGGGATCCGTCGTCGGTATCAACTGAGGATCGCAAGCATGACCGTTCTTCCCTCCGTCATCAAGGGCGTCAATCGCTGCGAGGCCGTGAGCTATCAGGAGCTGCTCCAGCAGGATCCATTGCCGTCGCCTCCCTTCATGCAGTTCGAAGCGGCGACCGATCTCGGCGTCGCGCCGATCCGGGCCGACCGGTATACCAGCAAGGCGTTCTTCGACCGGGAAGTAAAGGCCGTCTGGCTGAAGACGTGGCAATATGTCTGCCGTCAGGAGGAGATGCCCGACCCCGGCGACGTTCACGTCTTCGATCTCGTCGGACGGTCGGCCATCGTCGTCCGGCAAAAGGACGGCGGCCTCAAGGCCTTTCAAAACGTCTGTCTGCACCGCGGTCGGAAGCTGGTTACGCGCAATTCATGCCAGACGCAGCTCAGTTGTCCGTTCCATGGCTTCACCTGGAACATCGACGGCAGTTTTCGCAAGAACCCCCTGAAGTGGGATTTCCCCCAGATCGAGGAGGCGACGTTCAGCTTGCCTGAAATCGCGATCGATAGCTGGGGCGGTTTCATCTTCATCAATTTCGATCCGAACGCGCCGTCGCTGGGTTCGGTCGCCAGTCCCATGCCGGCTCACTTCGAGCATTGGCAGATCGAGAATTGCTATCAGTCGGCGCACGTGGCGAAGGTCGTGCCGGTAAACTGGAAGGCGGCGATCGAGGCATTCATCGAATCGCATCACGTCCTGATGGTTCATCCCCAGATCTCGACCTATACGGGAGATGCCAATTCGCAGTACGACATTCTGTCGGATCATGTGTGCCGCTTCATCACGCCGCTTGGAACGCCAAGCCCGCTGATCGAGAATGCAAACCTCACTCCGGCGAAAATCGTCGAGAACTGGTTCTCGAAGGGCAGCCGTGCGGGACCCGCCGGCGAGGATGACGTGTTCAAGGACGGACAGACGCCACGCGCGTTCGCCGCGCGGATCGCGCGGCGCACGTGGCAGGAGCGCACCGGAAACGATTATTCCAACGTCAGCGAGACCGATCTGATCGACGCGATCTCCTACCAGATGTTTCCGGCCTTTGGTCTGTGGGGGGGGATCGGCACGCATATCGGCTACCGGTGGCGCCCGTGGGAGGGCCGCGTCGACCGGACCCTCATGGAGATATTCCTGTTCGTCCCACGGCCGGCCTCGGGCGATGCGCCGCCGCCGGCGAAGCTCCGTTTCCTGGCGGACGACCAACCGTGGAAGGACGCGACCGAACTGGGCTATCTGGGGCCGGTCTTCGACCAGGATCAAGCCAATTTCCTGCCCTTGCAGCAGGGACTCGAGGCACTCGGCGACGGCGTCCTCCAGTTCGGTCAATATAGCGAACTGCGCTGCCGGAACCTGCACCGCATGGTCGATCGGTACATCGCGGCGCTCGAGACATGAGCGGGCGACCATCGCCCGCCCGGGTGCGGCCTTGAAGATCTACGAAGGCTATGATGCGCTGCGCGTCGAGCGGCGCGGTGCCGCGGTCTGGCTGACCATCGACAATCCCCCGGTCAACGCCTCGACGCCCGCGCTCCGTGCGGATTTCGACCGCATCTTCCGCGAGGTCGCCGGTGATCCCGATGCCCGCTGCGTCGTGCTGACCGGCGCCGGCGAGATATTCTCGGCCGGGGGGGACATCCGGCGGATGCGCGCCATGCTCGACGACCGCGCGGACTGGCTGCTGACGATGACCGAAGCCCGCACGCTCGTCACCGACATGCTCGACTGCGACAAGCCGGTCATCGGCCGGATCAACGGTGACGCGCTCGGTCTTGGCGCGACCCTGGCGCTGTGCTGCGATATCACGATCATGCTGGACACGGCGAGGATCGGCGACAGCCACGTCCGGATGGGCCTGGTCGCGGGCGACGGAGGAGCGCTGTTGTGGCCGGCGCTCGTCGGGCTGACACAGGCGCGGCGCTACCTTCTCACCGGCGATCTGCTCGATGGCGCCGAGGCCGCCGCCGCGGGGCTGGTGACGATCAGCGCCCCGCTGGATAGCTTTGATGACGTGGTCGACAGGTGGGTGAAGAAGATGTGCCTCGGCGCAACGCACGCGATCACCGGCACCAAGCGCGCACTCAATATGGCCGTCCGCCAGCAGGCCGCCGCCTATATGGACGCCCATCTGGGACTGGAGACGATGTCGCAGCTGCGCGACGACCACCGTGAGGCGGTGACGGCATTTCTGGAGAAGCGCAGACCCGACTTCACCGGGCGATGACGCCTGGTGCACGGTTGGATATTGCAGAACACAAGGTTTGGGAGCGCGCGATGTCTGACGTCGAAACATTCGATTATATCGTGGTAGGCAGTGGCGGCGGATCGATGTGCGCCGCGCTGTTCATGAAATCCGTGGGCAAGACCGCTCTCATTCTCGAAAAGACCGATCTGTTTGGGGGCACGACCGCGCGGTCCGGCGGCGTCATGTGGATCCCGGACAACCGATTCCTGGCGGAGGCGGGTATCGAGGACGGCCCGGAAAAAGCGATGACCTACCTCGACAATGTCGTCGGACCCCGTGACGAAGGCGCGCCGGGCGCGACCCGCGAGCGGCGTATGGCCTATGTGACCGAAGCGCCCCGGATGATCGATTTCCTGGTGTCGCAAGGTATCAAGTTGCACCGCTTCACCCATTGGCCGGATTATTACGACAGCCGCCCGGGCGGCATCGCGCATGGACGTTCGGTCGGCGCGGTGCTCTTCAACGCCAACGAACTGGGCGATGCGAAGGCCAGCCTGCGCCCCAATTACATGCAGATCCCCGCGCATACCGAAGAAGCGTGGAAGGTGCCTTTGCTGAAGACGACCTGGGCCGGCAAAGTGGCGATGGCGCGGATCGGGCTGCGCATGATCACGTCGAAATTGACCGGCAAGAATTGGGTGACGGGCGGCGCCGCGCTGCAAGGCCGCATGTTGCAGGCCGCGCTGAAGGCGGGCGTCGACATGCGGACCAACGCGGCGGTCGAGCGTCTCGTCGTCGATACCGATGGCCGAGTCACCGGCGTGATGGCGAGGATCGATGGCGAGGAGCGGGAGTTCGCCGCGCGCAACGGCGTCCTCGTCAACGCGGGGGGGTTCGCGCACAACCAGGCGATGCGCGACAAGTATCAGCCCGGCACTTCGGCGGCGTGGACCAACACGATCTCCGCCGACACCGGCGAGATGATCGAGGAGATGATCCGGATCGGCGCCGCCGTCGCGCAGATGGACCAGATGGTCGGCAACCAGATGGCGTTCGCGCCCGAAAAGCCCGAGATTCACCACATGGTGCAGCCTGAACTCGCCAAGCCGCATTCGCTGATCGTCGACCAGACCGGGGTGCGCTATCTGAGCGAGGCGCAATCCTATATGTCGTTCTGCCAGCAGGTCTTCGAGCGCAACAAGATCGCGCCTGCGGTACCGAGCTGGCTGGTGATGGATAGCCGCTACCTGTCCAGGTACATGGTCGCCGGGACGATGCCGGGCTCCAAGAAGCCCAAGGCGTGGTATGACAGCGGCTTTCTGCGCCGAGCCGATACGCTCGAAGCACTTGCCCGGGCATGCGAGATGGATCCCGCAAAGCTGACGGCGTCCGTCGCGCGTTTCAACGGTTTCGTCCGGAAGGGCAAAGACCAGGACTTCCATCGAGGCGAGGGCGAGTACGGCCAGTTCCTCGGCGATCCCGCGCATAAGCCGTCGAGTACGCTGGGCACGGTCGAGGCGGGTCCGTTCTACGCCTATCGGGTCTATCCGGGCGATGTCGGTACATATGGCGGCGTCGTCACCGATACCGAGGCGCGGGTGCTGCGGGAGGATGGCTCGGTCATACCCGGTCTCTACGCCACCGGGGTCTCGACCGCGTCCGTGATGGGGCGCGCCTATCCCGGTGCGGGATCGAGCGTCGGGCCGTCGTTCACCTGGGGATACGTCGCCGCCAAGCATGCCGCCCATGCCGGCAACTCCGCGGCCTGACCGGCTGCCTCTCGATGCCGTCGGACGATCATCCGCCGGCATCGGGAACCGTCGTGTTTTCCGGGGTTCAGCCGCGCGTGCGCGGAAGGCCGAGCTGGCGTTCCGCGATCATGCTGCGGTGCACTTCGCTGGTGCCGCCATAGATCGTCGTACCTTGCGAATGACGGAAGCATTGATTGATGAACGCCGCAGGGCCGTCCCGCTTCGCGAGCGTCTCGGGCGCGCACAGGTCGAGAAGGTCGGCCGAATCGGTGCGGAACCTCTCCGAGGAGAATAGCTTGGCCGCGGGACCATAGGCCAGGTTCTGCTTCTTTTCCGCGGCGACCCAGAGCGCGCGGTCGCAGATCACCGAACTCACCTCCGTATGGGTCGCTACTCTGGCCAGCCGTGTGGCGACACCGAGATCCTGGATCATCTCCGCGCCCCGCCGCCTCGTCTGGCGGCAGAATTGTTCGGCGGCATGCAGCATGTGGCGCTGGGTGACGATGAAGCCCCCGCCATGCTCCAGCTCGAGGGTCGCCGCCATCACCTTGAGCCCTCCGCCGACCTCGCCCAGGCGGTAGCTGTCGGGTATGGTCACACCGTCGTAATAGGTGATGTTCGTCCGTTCGTCCTGAAAGGTGTAAACCGGCTGGATCGCGACGCCCTCGGCCTTCAACGGCACGATGAACATCGTCAGCCCCTTGTGCTTGGCGGCCGTGGCATCGGTGCGGGTCAGCATCAGGACATAGTCGGCGATGTTCGCGCCGCTGGTGAAC